>NZ_BOMY01000030.1 GCF_016862435.1 Paractinoplanes tereljensis | reverse complement strand
ACAGGCCGAGCGTCATCCACAGCCCGCACGCCACCCACAGCCCGCACGCCACCCACAGGCCGCACGTCATCCACAGCCCGCGCGTCATCCACAGGCCGCACGCCACCCACAGCCCGCACGCCACCCACAGGCCGAGCGTCACCCACAGGCCGTGCGCCACCCGCAGGCCGTGCGCTACCCGCGCGCCACAGGCCATCCGCGCGCGACAAACCCGCTACGACGGTGGCGGTGGCGGTTGCTTTGCCGGCGCCTATTGATCTTCCGGGAGCGAGACGACGGCCCATTCCCGCGTTCCGGTCTCCCATCCCACCTGCCGGGCGTCCGTCCCACATGCGGGGTGCAGCTTCCACCTGTTGGCCACGCCGCCCACTATCTGGATTCATGCCTCGGCCCAACCGCCAGATTGCGGTCATATCGACCCGCTCCGGCGCCTCGAGGCCCAGATCTTGGAGAGTTCCGGCTACCCGCTTGCCGGAACTCTCCAAGATCTGCGCATTTCGCGGCGCCACCGCCGACAAGCCCCGCAGCGGCGCCACCGAAGCGCCACAGCCGGAACCGCGCGCGAACGCGCGTCCAGACCCGCGATCTTGGCCAGTTCGGGTTAGCCCCGAACCGGAACTCTCCAAGATCTGCGCATTTCGCAGCGTCGCCGCCGACAAGCCCCGCAGCGGCGCCACCGAAGCGCCGCAGCCGGAGCCGCGCGCGAAGGTGCCTCCAGTACCGCGATCTTGGCGACTTCCGGTCAGCTCCGAACCGGAACTCTCCAAGATCTGGGCATTTCGCGGCGCCGCCGCCGGCAAGCCCCACGGCGGCGGCACCGGAGTGCCGCAGCCGGAGCCGCACGCGAAGGCGCGTCCAGAACCGCGATCTTGGCCAGTTCGGGTTAGCTCCGAACCGGAACTCTCCAAGATCGGCAAAGGCCGCGACGACGCACCCAGCGCGGCGCACGACAACGCGTCAGCCACCCCACTCGGCCGCGCCGCCAGCGCACCGCTTGGCAACGCCGCGAGCGGCGCCGCAGCTGGCAGCGCCACGGGCGGCAGCGCCACGGGCGGCAGCGCCACGGGCGGCAGCGCCACGGGGGGTGGGTGGAGGAGGGTGGTCATCCGCCGGCCGCCTGTAGGACTCCGCAGGCTCCGCAGGCGGCGCAACCCGCCTTCTGGTCGGTGCCCAGCATTCCGGCGGCCTGCAGGAGGGTGGCTACCCGGGCGCTTATCTCGCGGACCAGGGTCGGGGACGGGGCTGTCGCGCCGTCGGCGCGGGCCAGGGTGCCGGCCATCGGGCGGAACGGGACTACGAACGGGTAGACGCCCCGGGCTATCAGCTTTGCCGCGCCCAGAACCAGCTCGTCCGGGTCCTCGCCCAGGCCTATCAAGAGGTATGTGGAGACCTGGTTGCGGCCGAAGACCTCTACCGCCCGGTCCCAGGCCGCCTCGTACTCGGCTATCGGCACGGCGCCCTTGCCGGGCATCCAGCGCAGGCGGACGTCGTCGTCCAGGGATTCCACGTGGATGCCGATCGACTCGGCGCCGGCGATCTTCAGGGCGTCGATCACCGCCAGGTCGCCCGGTGGCTCGATCTGCACCTGGATGGGCAGGCCGGGGACCGCCGCCAGGACCTCGCGGACGCAGCGGACCAGGTTGCGGGCACCGCGATCGGGGCCCGCTGTGGTGCCGGTGGTCATCACCATCTGCTTGATGCCGTCCAGGCGGACGGCGGCCGCAGCCACCTCGGCCAGCTGGGCGGGGGTCTTCGCGGCTACCGTGGCGCCGGAGCGCAGCGACTCCTCGATGGTGCAGAAGCGGCAGCGCTGGTCCTCGGCGTAGCGGATGCAGGTCTGCACCACCGTGGTGGCCAGCACGTCCCGGCCGTGCAGGCGGGCGATCTGCTCGTAGGGAACGCCGTCCGCGGTCGACAGGTCGTAAAACTTCGGGCGCCGGACCACCTCTAGGGACAGGCCGGTGTTCACCTCGCCCAGCCACACCCGGCCGTCGCGCACGTCGTAGGGGCTGGCCGGGTTCAGCGGGAACGCCGCATTGCGGCCGTCGACCACCACGTGGCCGTCGTCGCTGGGGCCGGCCCCGGCCGGGCGGCGCACGGGAGTGGGTACCCGTACGCCGCGCACGGCCAGGTCGGCGTGGACATCAAGGGATTGCTTCAGGCTTTTCATGGGCGGCGGGTGGGGTGGCGGACGTATCAGAACATGTAGGTCGAGTTGATGATCGCGCCCTTACGCGCGTAGTGGATCAGCGCGTCCTGCACGTCCAGCGGGTGGGTGGGAATGACGCCCTCGATCAGGTCCTCCTCGCGGGCGCCGTGCAGGCTGAGGCCGAAGCGGCAGCAGTAGACCTTGCCGCCCTCGGCGATGAACGTCTTCAGCGAGTTGTTCAGGTTGTGCTCGCCGGGGAAGGCCGACGTGCCGGTGGTCGGGAAGCCCCGGGTGGCCAGGCAGTTCAGCGAGCCGGGGCCGTAGAAGTAGATCGCCGACTCGAAGCCCTTGCGCAGCGCCCGGGTGGCCTGCAGGACCGCGACGAAGCTGACCGAGGACTCGTGCGCGATGCCGTGCACGAGGGTGAAGTAGCTCTGCCCCTCCTCGGCCTTGTAGTCGGGGAAGACCTTGGTGCCGCCGTAGATGGACGAGCCGTCCGGCAGCGCCGGGTGCGGGATCTCGTTGAGGCTCTGCTGCTCGAGTTCGTTCAGGTCGGTCATCGTGTTCCTCCGTAGAGCGTCTCGAAATTCGTCTGGAAGACGGCCGTGGACAGTTCCTCCCCGTCGGCCGCTGCGCGCAGCCGGGCCAGCTCACCCGCGTGGTCACCCCACGGTTCGTCGCTGGCGAACAGCACCCGGTCGTGGCCGAGGCCACGCCGGTCGATCTCGGTGACGAGCCAGCGGGGTGCGAACCCGATGGCCCAGGACAGGTCGGTGTAGACCTGCTTGCCGGCCGCGATCCAGTCGAAGAACCGCGAGCCGATCAGCTTGATGTGTCCGCTCATCCCGCCGCCGAAGTGCACGAGGTGGATGCGCACGTCGTCGCCGAACCGGTCGACGAGCTGGCCGACCTGGTCGATGTCACTGCCGGCGCCGGGCGAGGTGTGCACGTGGACGGTGAGGTCGTGTTCCCGGGCGGCCGCGAAGATCGTGTCGAGCCCGGGGTCATCGACACCACCGCCGAGCAGGAAGCTCAGCTTGAGAGCCCGCACCCCCGGCTCGCCGGCCAGCTTCAACGCCGCTGCCGTGCGCGCCGAGTCACTGGAGCGAGAAGAAACCCACAGCCCGGCCCGAATCCGGTCATCCCGCTGCGCGGCCTCGACGACGAGCTCGTTGAAACCGAACGCGACATCCGGGTCCGGCACCCCGTAGTTGGGGATCACCAGGGCCCGGTCGGTTCCCTCCCGGTCAAGATCGGCAATCAGCTCGGCGATGGTCGCGCGGGCGGTCACGTCCGGGTTCACCGGTGGTCCGCCATAGAAGGGGTACGCCGGGAGAACCCCCAAATGCCGGTGCGCGTCGAACAGAGTCATGCCGCCACCCACCACTCCACCTGCGGATACGTCTCGGTCGGGGTGCCGGCGAGCCAGCTGACCTCGTCGGTGAACCGCTGCCGCCGCGCGTCGAAGATGCGCGAACAGAGGTACGCGGCGTCCTGCGCCACCCCCGCGAACCGGCCCGACCCCCACGTCCACTGCCAGGGCAGCCCGAGGAAGTACAGGCCGGGACAGCCGGTGACGCCCCGCTCGTGGGTCGGGTAGCCGCGCCCGTCGAAGATCGGCACCTCGATCCACCGGTGATCGCGGTGGAATCCGGTCGCCCACACGACCGCGGAGACTCCGGAAGCGGCCAGGTCGAGCACGCTTGCCGAAGAATCCGGTCGCCAGACGGGGACGTAGCGGGCCTCTGCCGGCGCTGCGATCCCCGCGCTGTCGATGTACCGATCGATCGCGTCCTTGATGCCCTCGGCGACGGCATCCGCGTTGTCCAGACTCGGTCCGAGGTCGTCGGCGAATTCCAGCGTCGAAAGGGAAACGCCGCGCAGATGCCCGTACAGCTTCATGCCGTCCCGGGCGAAGGCCCGCAGGTCGATGTCGCGCCCGCCGTCCCGCCCGGTCATGTAGTGGTTGGCCCGCACCCGCACCTCGTCGGCGTCGCCGAACTCGTCGATGCCCCGCGCGTAGTGACCCATCTCGTCCAGCCAGGCCAGCGTGTCGCGCCCCCGGTAGCGGCGGGCAGCTCGGGGCGCGCTGCCCACCGCGAGGTGCACCTCGCGACCGGCCAGGTGCAGGTCCTCGGCGATCTGACACCCGGACTGCCCGGTCCCGACCACCAGCACGGCGCCCTCCGGAAGCTCGGCGGCGTTGCGGTACTGCGCGGAGTGGATCTGGACCAGGTCGGACGGCAGCCGTTCGGCGATCCGCGGCACGGCCGGCACGTGATACGGCCCGGTCGCGACCACCACCTGGTCAGCGCTGACGAAACCGGCCGAGGTCGACAATTCGAAGACCCCTTGCGGCGTACGCCGTAGCCGGGTCACCTCCACGCCCTCGAGCAGCGGCGGGTCGAAACTGGCCGCGTACTTCTCCAGGAAGCCGACCACCTCGGCACCGAGCATGAAGCCGTCCGGGTCGTCGCCGCTGTAGGCGTACCCCGGCAGCCGGCATTGCCAGTTCGGGGTGACCAGGCAGAACGAGTCCCAGCGACGGGTGCGCCACTCGTGCCCGACCCGTTCCCGCTCGAGCACCACGTGGTCGACGCCGCGCTGCCGCAAATACCAGCTCATCGACAGCCCGGCCTGCCCACCGCCGATCACGACAACGCTGTAGTGGCTGTTCACGGCGTGATCCCTTCGACGGTGACGTCGCCATCCTCGAAACCCGCCGCGCTGGAGTTGATGGCCGCGATGGAGGCCGCCGCCCGGCTGCACGGAAACCCGTAGGCCGCCTGCACACGGTCACTGGCGACCGTCAGGGCGGCCCGGCTGCGAGCCACGAAATCGGCCACCGGAAGGGTCTGTCCGGTGTGGAAGTAATCCTCGATCACCGTCGAGGGCGAATAGATCTTCTGCGTCTGACCATCGGGCCACCGCACCGACACGTACCGTTCCGGCATGGCTCTCACCTGGCCGTTCTCGTCGCTGGTGAGAGCCAGTCAAGGCAGCGCGCGTTTCCCCGTTGTTTCATCCGGAACAACCAGGCGTTAGATGGTCCTCACGACGGGCGTCCGTTTCGGACGGGTTACCGGCGCGTTGTTGTGCTGTTCAGAGGGTGACCACCAACGGGGCAGCGCGTAGACGATCATCGATATAGCGTTTCTCCCGGACCTCGATCGAGGTCCGCCAACGGGGAGGACTGCTATGTCACTCAAGGTTCGAGCGGGGGTGCGGAAGGCCATGGCCGCCGCACTTCTGATGATCGCCGTGGTCGCGGGTTTCGCCGCGCCGGCCCGGGCGGACGACCCGCCGCCGTACGGCGCCCTCTACACCGACGCCTACTACTTCGGCTCCATCAACGCGGCCCGGCCCGGCACCATCCTGCTCTCCGAGAGCTGCGCCGCCGGCTGCTACAACTACCAGCGCTGGCACTCGCTCGGCGCCGGGAAGAGCCCGTCCGGTCACTCGATCCTCAAGCTCCAGAGCTACCTGAACAACCAGTGCGTCAGCAGCCATGCCTCGACCGCCGGCGGGACCGCGTACTCGGCCGCCTGCAGCACTCACTACGAGAACTGGGAGGTGTTCCCGGTCTCGCACAACGGCGGAACCTTCTACGTGTTCAAGAGCTGGGGCGCCTGGGTCAACCAGGGACTGCACCTCTGCCTGCAGGCCAACGGCAACCCGGCCTACGTGCGCATGGAGCCGTGCGACGCCACCAACAACCGGCAGCGCTGGGGCTGAGCCCGGGGTAGCAAATGACGGCGGCGCGGGTTCGCCCGCGCCGCCTTCTTTTGGTTTATAGGGTGACCCCGCACGCAGGCCGTTCTCCCCGGGAGGGCCCCAGGGTGACCAGGCAATCAGGCGGGCAAATGTTTATTGATCTTCGCATTTCCGCCGAGAGCCGCCTCCGCATCCTCGCGGTAGGTCCGCTGGCCGCGGAAAACAATCAAACTGCCGATAACCAAAGGCAACAGCACGACGGTGTACGCCCACCGCAGCGAACCCGTGGCGTCGGAGGCGAGGCCGATCAGCCATGGTCCGAGCGCGCCGCCGAGGGTGACCAGGAGTTGGAGTACAGCGAAGCCTAGGCCGCGCCGGTGGGCGGCGACCACGTCGGCGTTGGCGGCGGTGAGGTTGGCGATGGCGGCGGCGAAGCCGACGTTGGCGAGGGTGAAGCAGATCGCCTGCGGGGCCAGGACCGGCACGCTTACCGCGCCGGCCAGGAAGACCGTGCCGAACAGCAGCGACCAGCCGCCGATCGCGACCCGGTGCTGGTGGCGGCGGTCGCCGAGCCAGCTGCCGGCCAGGATGCCGGCGACGATGCCGACCAGGCCGGCGCCGCCGCCGACGGCCGCCGCGGAGGCTTCCTCGAGGCCGAATTCGCGGGCGTAGAACGACGGCATCCAGAAGAACAGGCCGCCGAGCCCGAAGAACAGGATGCTCAGGCCGGTGATCACCGAGCGCAGGGTGCGGATCTGCAGCAGGGTGATCAGCTGGGTCCGCATCGGTACGTTCTGTTCCGGCGGTTTTTGGGCCGTCGCGGCCGCGTCGTTGTACCAGCGGGAGAGGCCGTCGCCGAGGCCGCGCACCGGTTCCCGGACGGTCAGCACGAGCAGCGCGATGATCAGGCCGGGGACCGCGACCAGGAAGAAGCCGGTGCGCCAGCCGACGGTCTGTGCCAGCGCGCCGCCGGCGATGACCCCGATCGGCAGGCCGGCGAAGTAGGCCATCCGCTCGTAGCCGTAGGCGCGGGCCCGGCCCGGGCCGGGATAGAGGTCACCGAGCAGGCTTGACGACGGCGGGTTGTAGAGCTGGCCGGCCGCGCCGAGCAGCACCCGCACCGCGAACAGCGTCGCGTAGCTGCCGGCCAGGCCGGTGCCGACGGTGAGCAGCGCCCAGACCGCGACGACCGCCGCGATGGTCCAGGTGCGTTTGCCGGTGTCGGCGAGTTTGCCGGCCGGCAGCAGGAGCACGATCGCGGCGAGCGCGCCGGCGGTGGCGATCGCGCCGCCCGCGCTGTCGCTGAACCCGAACTCCTCCTGGATCGTCGGCAGGGCGCCGGCCAGCAGGTTGTACTCCACCCGGTCGATGGCGGCGACCAGCGCCACGCAGATCGCCGGCCACCAGCCGAACGGCGCGCCGGCCCCGCGCCGGACGGCCACCGGCGGGCGCCCCGGATAGGCCGTGACCTGCCTGGAGTCCTCCGTGATGGTCATGCGGCACTCTAGCTTTCGGAAACGACGTTTCGCTAGAGGACACAGCGCAGGTCTTGAATCCTATTGATCCAGTGGGTTATGTTCGGCATGCCTATTCATCGATGACCGTGGAGGTCTGTGCCGTGGCTGACAACCTGACCAGACGGGGCATGATCGCCGGAATCGCCGGGCTCGCGTCGGGGGCGGCACTGGCCGCCGAGCCAGCCTTCGCGGGCACCGCCGAGGAGCGGAAGTTCGCCGCGATCCCGCAGCTGGGCTCGTCGAAGCGGCCGAACATCCTGGTCATCCTGGGCGACGACCTAGGCTGGGCCGACCTGAGCAGTTACGGCTCCACCCACATCGCCACCCCGCACCTGGACGGCTTGGCCAAGGGCGGCATCCGGTTCACCGACGGGTACTCGGCCGCCGCGGTCTGCTCCCCCACCCGGATCGCCCTCTACACCGGCCGCTACCCCGGTCGCCTGCCCGGCGGGCTGCCCGAGCCGATCAGCGCGCACACCGACCAGAACGGCATCCCGCCCGAGCACCCCACGCTCGCCTCGCTGCTCAAGGGGGTCGGTTACGACACCGCCATGTTCGGCAAGTGGCACTGCGGCTTCCTGCCCTGGTTCAGCCCGCTGCGCTCGGGCTGGGACGAGTTCTTCGGCAACTTCTCCGGCGCGGTCGACTATTACTCCAAGGTGGACAACAGCGGCACGCTCGACCTGTACGAGGGTGAGGTGCCGGCCGAGTCGATCGAGTACTACACCGACACGATCGGCGACCGCGCCGCGGAATATGTTCGCCGTTCGCACGCCGTACCGTGGCTGCTGAATTTGAATTTCACCAGCCCGCACTGGCCGTGGGAAGCGCCCGGCGACCGGGCGACAAGCGCCGAGCTGACCGCGCGGGCCAAGGCCGGCGACACCGCGGCGCTGTTCCACTTCGACGGCGGCTCGCTCGACATCTACCGCAAGATGGTCGAGAACATGGACCACAACGTGGGCAAGGTGCTGGCCGCGCTGCGCGAGACCGGCCAGGAACGCGACACCATCGTGCTGTTCTCCAGCGACAACGGCGGCGAGCGGTTCTCCTACTACTGGCCGCTGAGCGGCGGCAAGGGCAACCTGAACGAGGGCGGCATCCGGGTGCCGAACATCCTGCGCTGGCCGGCCCGGCTGCGCGCGCGTCAGGTGAGCCACGAGCCGATCGTCACCCAGGACTGGACGGCCACCCTGCTGGAACTGGCCGGCGCCCGGCCCGACCCGGCCTATCCGGGCGACGGCCGCAGTTTCGCCGGTTACCTGCTGCGCGGCGAGAAGGCCCCGGACCGCGACCTGTTCTGGCGCACTGTGGATGCACGGGCGTTGCGCCATGGCGACTGGAAGTATCTGCGCGCGACCACCGACGCGGACGACGCACTGTTCAACATCCGGGTCGACCCGCGCGAGCAGGCCGACCTGTCGGCCAAGAACCCGGCCACGCTGGCCTCGTTGCAGGCGAAGTGGGATGCCATAAACGCCACGCTGATCCCCTATTCCTAGATTTTCAGGACCGCGCGAAGCGCGGTCTTAGTTGAAGGGTGCGCGGTTTACGCCGAAGTAGGCGTGGATCTGGGACGCGCGGGCCTCGGTGCGGGCCACGATCAGGGCGACGGTGGTGAGCACCGTCGCCGATGCGATCAGGCCCCACACGGTCTTGTGCCAGGGGTCGCCGGCGGCCAGCGCGCCGCACAGGAAGATGGCGACCCCGCCGCAGCCGGTGACCAGCCGCAGCTCGCGCAGCCAGGTGTGGAACAGGTCGTGTGCCTCGCGGGCCCCGCCGAAGTGCGACAGCGGCGACCACTTCGCGGTGATCCACAACCCGGCCATGGTGAACAGCCAGAACGCCGCCAGCCAGACGCACCAGGCGGTCACGTTGCCGAGGAAGAACGCGGGCGGGATCTCCAGGCCGGCCACCGCGAACGGCAGGAAGCAGTCGACGAAGCTGGGCGCCCACCGGATCAGCACGCTCAGGGTCAGGTAGAAGTAGAAGACCGAGACGAACACCAGCAACAGGGTGAAGCTCTGCGCGCTGACCAGGGCGGTCGGCTTGGGAAACGTGTTCTGGGCCAGCAGCGCCAGGGCGACACCCTGAATGATGCTGATGATGGTGATGAATCCGTTCGGCGATACCTCGAGCGAACGGCGGATCAGCACGTCGCGGGTGAGGGCCTGGATGGCCTCGCCGCGTGCCGGTTGCTCACCGTGCTCGTACCACACGGGGTTATTTGATGACTCTTCGTAGGCCCGGCGGGTCGTGAAGGCGTGGTTCAGGTAGGTCCGCTGTTCGGGTAGTCGTCGGTGTTTGGCGCGCGCGAAGTCATGTGATTCTGCTGCCACGCCCCACATCATGGCGCACTCGTCAATACCTGCTCCACATCGGAAGATCAATTAACGATGCCTCATCTCCCGGACATTATTGCTGGTCAGCTGGCCTTCGATAATCGTGAAATTGATCGAACCATAATTGTCAAGTGAGCGTGTGCGACGATTTGCCGGGGCGCCTGGCGGGGGCCCGGGAAAATGCAGCTCATCGGCCCTATTGCTGATTACCGTCCGCTACCACCATTTTCGAGCAGTTCCGCGCCGATTACTGAGAGCTATGTGCGGCAAAAGCAAAAAAGACCAAAGGACCACGTAGGATCCGGCTATGACGTCTTCCCTCATCGAACTGCGTCATCTGCTGCACGCGCACGCCGAGGTGGGCCTGGACCTGCCGGAGACGCAGGCGATCCTGCTGGACGCGCTGGCCGGGCTCGGCCTCGACATCCGCCTCGGGGCCGGGCTCAGCTCGGTCACCGCGGTGCTGCGCGGTGGCCGGCCCGGGCCGGTGGTGCTGCTGCGGGCCGACATGGACGCGCTGCCGCTGGTCGAGGAGACCGGGCTGCCGTTCGCCGCCGACCGACCGGCGATGCACGCCTGCGGGCACGACATGCACATGGCCGGGCTGGTCGGTGCGGCCCGGCTGCTCGCCGAAGGCCGCGACGAGTTGCCGGGCAGCATCGTGTTCATGTTCCAGCCGGGTGAGGAGGGCGCCGGCGGCGCTCGCATCATGCTCGACGAGGGCGTGCTCGACGCCGCCGGGGAACGGCCGGTGGCGGCCTACGCGCTGCACGTCGACAGCAAGCTCGCGGCCGGTGTCCGGCGCACCCGGCCGGAGTCCATCATGGCCAGCAGCAACCTGCTCAACCTGCGGGTCCACGGCGCCGGCGGGCACGCGGCGCTGCCGCACACCGGCATCGACCCGGTGCCGGTGGCGGCCGAGATCGTGCTGGCCATCCAGTCGTTCGTGACCCGGCGGGTGCCGGCCCACGACCCGGCGATCGTCTCGGTCACCCGGCTGCAGACCAACTCGCAGGCCCGCAACGTGATGCCGTCCACGGTGGAGATCGACGTCAACGTGCGCACGCTGTCCCGGGAGACCCTCGTCCTGGTGCGCGACGACCTGACCACCCTGCTCGCGGCCATCGGCGCCGCGCACGGCTGCACGGTCGAGTCCGAGTTCATCGAGGCCTACCCGGTGACCTACAACGACCCGGCCGAGACCGAGGCGGTGATCGCCCTGCTCGGGGCCGACCGGCTGCCCGCCTCCGGG
Source organism: Paractinoplanes tereljensis (assembly GCF_016862435.1). Lineage (GTDB taxonomy): Bacteria > Actinomycetota > Actinomycetes > Mycobacteriales > Micromonosporaceae > Actinoplanes > Actinoplanes tereljensis. Next base: position 130,405 of record NZ_BOMY01000030.1, on the reverse strand, counting down.
ATGGCCTCCGAGGACTTCGCGTACGTGCTCGACCAGGTGCCCGGCACGCTGCTGTTCGTCGGCGCCTGCCCGCCCGGCGTCGACCCGGCCACCGGACCGGCCATGCATTCGGCCGCGGTCTCCTTCGACGACACCGTGCTCGACCAGATGGCCTCGATTTTCCGGGATCTGGCCGTGCACCGGCTGAAACGGGGCACCGTACATTGAGGACGGTCGCCTAGCCTGAGGGCATGGATCACGACGTCATCGTCGTCGGCGCCGGGCCGGTCGGTCTCCTTCTCGCCTGCGAGCTGCGGCTGGCCGGGGTCGGGGTCGCGGTGCTGGAGCAGCGGGCCGAGCGCGGCCCGCACACCAAGGCCATGGCCGTGCACGCCCGCACGGTCGAGCAGCTGGCCATGCGCGGTCTGGCCGAGCCGCTGCTGACCGCCGGGGTGCGGTTGCCGAGCTGGCAGTTCGGCTTCCTGGGCACCCGCATCGACTTCACCGCGATCGACTCGCCGTACCCGTTCGTGCTCACCTTCCCGCAGAACCGCACCGAGGCGCTGCTGGAGGAAAAAGCGATCGAGCTGGGTGCCACGGTCACCCGAGGCGTGGAGGTAACGGCCGTTTCACAGGACGACGCGGGCGTACGCGTCAACGACCTCACCGCCGCCTGGGTGGTCGGTGCGGACGGCGCCAACAGTGCCGTTCGCAAGGCCGCCGACATCGGCTTCCACGGCATCGAGGCGCGCTTCTACTCCTACCTCGGCGATGTGCAGGCCGACGATCCGCCGCCGCCCGGCTTCGACGTGGTCAACGAGCACGGCGCGATGATGGTCGCCCCGATGCCCGGCGGCGTCTACCGGATCGCCGGCTACGACCCCGACCACCAGGAACACGACGGCCGCCGGGAGATCACCCTGGACGAGCTGAACGACATCTGCCGGCGCATCGCGGGCCGCGAGTTCGGCATCCACGACCCGAAGTGGCTGTCCCGCTTCGGCAACACCACCAAGGTCGCCGAACGCTACCGCGCGGGCCGGGTGCTGCTGGCCGGCGACGCCGCGCACATGCACTTCCCGGCCGGCGGCAACGGCCTCAACCTGGGCCTGCAGGACGCCCTCAACCTGGGCTGGAAACTCGCGGCGGTCGTCCAGGGCCGCGCCCCGGACGAGTTGCTGGACTCCTACGACACCGAGCGCCGCCCGTGGGGTGACGACGTGGCCCGGCACACGATGGCGCAGACCGCCCTGATCACCGCGACCACTCCCGAGGGGCTGGCCCTGCGCGAGCTGCTCGGCGACCTGATCGGCGAGTTCCCCGACGTGTCGCTGCGGCTGGCCCGCCGGCTGTCCGCGATCGACGTCGCCTACCCACCGGCCGACCCGGCCGCGCACCCGCTGACCGGCACCCGGGTGCCCGAGGCCGACCTGCACGACGCGAAACCGCTGCTGCTCTCGCCGCGCCCGCTGCCGCACGCCTCGATCACCGCGACCCGGCTGGGCGTGCGGGTCGCCACCGGCCCGACCACGATGATCGTCCGCCCGGACGGCTACGTCTGGTGGGCCACCGACGACGACGATCCGGACGGCGTCGCGGTGACCGCACTCGACGGGCTGGGAGTCAGTTTCTGAGGCTGGCGAGCCGCTGCTCGAAACCGGCGAGCAGGACGGCCAGCCCCGCCTCGAAGCTGTCCCGGGCCCCCGGCGGCGACTCGGCCAGCACCCGGTTCAGCAGCGGATATTCGCGGCCGGCCGGGCCGAGGGGAGCCGGGGCGGCGAGGGCCGAGCCGAGCACGTACGACTCGACCGTGATGATCACGTGCATCACCTCGGCGTCCGGCCAGCCGGCCCGCAGCAGGCAACCGACCGCCGCCTCGTACTGCCGCAGCAGCGCGTCGGCCCGCACCGGCGTACTGGCCAGCATCCGGATCGTGTTGGGGTGGGCCGCGAACGCGGCCAGGTAGGACCGCGCCCACGCGGTCAGGGCCTCGTCCCACGGGTCGAGCGCGAACCCGCCGTGGTCGATGCCGGCGACGACCAGGTGCCGCACGCCCTCGACGATGGCGTCCCGGCTCGGCACGTGCGTGTAGAGCGACGGCGCGCGGACGCCGAGGTGCCCGGCCAGCTGCGCGAGGCTGAAGGTGCCCTCCCGGTCGATCAGCTCCAGTGCCGCGCGGTAAATCGCTCGCTCGTCGAGGGTTTTGCGCATCCCGTGCCTTCCTCCCGGCCCGTGTCTACCCGAGATCTTGACGGGGCGCGTCCACTCCGTCACCCTAACGAACTTAGGAATGTTCCTAACAACGTTAGTTAGCGCAGCCAGGGGGCGATGTGGGAACCCGCAGGGTGTACGTCAATGGGCAGGTCTGGAACGGGCGGCGAGCTCGGCCGGCCGACGTGCACGTGGCCGGCGGAACGATTGAGGCGGTCGCCTCGCCCGGCGCCCTGCCGCCCGCCCCCGGCTCGGTCATCCACGACCTGGAGGGCGGCGCGCTGCTGCCCGGCTTCGCCGACGCGCACGCCCACCCGCTGATCGGCGGCCTCGAGGACCGGTACTGCCCGGTCCGCGGCTCACGCACGGTCGGCGAGGTCCGCGACCGGGTCCGCGTCTACGCCCGCGCCCACCCCGGCCAGTGGCTCATCTACGGCGAGGGCTTCGAGCTCACGCTAGCGCCCGGCGGCGTGTTCCGGGCATCCTGGCTGGACGAGGTGGTCGCCGACCGCCCGGTGGTGCTGCGCTCCAGCGACATCCACACGGTCTGGTGCAACACCGCCGCGCTGCGCCGGGCCGGGCTGCTGCACCTCGCCGCCGACCCGGTCGACGGCCGGCTCGACCGCGACGCCGACGGCACCCCGATCGGCACGCTGCGCGAATGGGGGGCCTTCCAGCCCGCCCTCGACCTGGTGCCGCCGCCCGGGCCGGCCGACCGGACGCTGGCGCTGAGCCGTGCGTCCCGCCGGCTCGCCGCGACCGGCCTCACCTGGGTGCAGGACGCCTGGGTGGAGGCCGGCGACGTGCCCGCCTACCTCGGTGCCGACCTGGCCGTCCGGATGAACCTGGCGCTACGCGCCGACCCGCACACCTGGCGCGAGCAGCGGGAACACTTCCGCTCGCTGCGGGGTGCGGCAAGCGACACCGTTTCGGTACGGACGGTGAAGTTCTTCGTCGACGGCATCATCGAGGGCGGCACCGCCGCGATGCTCGACCCGTACGAGGACTCGGCGGACGGTTGCGGGCTGCCCAACTGGGAACCGGCCGAGCTGCAGGCCGCGGTCACCGCGTTCGACGCCGACGGGTTCCAGGCGCACATCCACGCGATGGGCGACGCCGGTGTGCGTACCGCCCTGGACGCGGTCGAGGCTGCCGCCCGGACCAACGGTCCCCGCGATCGCCGGCCGGTCCTCACCCACCTCCAGCTGGTCCACCCGGCCGACCTGCCGCGCTTCCGCGAACTGGGCGTCGTCGCCGTCTTCCAGCCGCTGTGGGCCCGGCCCGACGCGGTGATGACCGACCTCACCCTGCCCCGCCTCGGCGACGAGCGCGGCGGCCGGCAGTACGCCATCGCCGACATGCTCGCCTCCGGGGCGACCGTCGCGTTCGCCAGCGACTGGCCGATCACCCGGCCCGAGCCGTTGCACATCCTGTCGGCCGCGGCGACCCGCGGCGGCTGGCTCCCCGGGCAGCGGGTCGACGTGGCCCGCGGCGTCGGCTGCTACACCACCGGCACCGCCCGGCTGGCCTTCGCCGAGCACACCCAGGGCACGATCCGCCCCGGCATGCGCGCCGACCTGGTCCACCTGGGCACCGACCCGACCACTGTCGATCCCGCCGCCCTACCGGCCGTCCCGATCCGAGGCACCTGGCTGGCCGGCCGGCGCACCGCCTGACGCCGGCTGCCGGACGCCGCGGATCAGCAGGTAGCCGACCATCCAGACCTCGCCGATCGTCGCCGGCAGGACCAGCAGGTCGCCCGGGACGAAGGCGCTGACGACGTAGCCGATGCCGCCGGCGATCAGCACCCAGCCCAGCAGCCGGGGCATCCAGCCGGTGGTCAGCACGGCCAGTCCCATCGGGATCAGCCACAGTCCGAAGAAGATGTCGCCCGCGGCCCAGAGGTGCCCGCTGATCAGGTAGAGCAGCTGGACCGTGGCGGCGGCATCGCCGAACGGCTTGCCGGCCACCTCGGCGGCGGTGGCCAGCAGGGCCGCGCTGCCGAGCACGACCACCGCGTTCACCAGCCCGAACGCGGCGATCCCGGCCGCCGCGACCGGCGCCTTCGCCCGGAACAGGCGGTAGAACCCGGCCGCCGCGAGAGCCTGGGCGAGCACGACGAACAGTTCGAGGGCGACGCCGAGCCGGGCCAGCGACTGGTGTTCGGCGAGGTGGATGAGGGTGGCCTGCGGGTCGCCGGCCGCGAACAGCATCGGCCGGACGGTGAGGAAGCCGGCCGCGCCGGCCAGGGCGAGTCCCAGGTAGAACACGCCGGTGATGCGTGCCTTACGCTGTAAGGTGTCAGCCATACGTTGTAAGGTAACCGGCTGTGTCAAGGGAACCGCTCAGCCGGGAACGCGCCCTCGCCGCGGCGGTCGCCATCGCCGACGTCGAGGGTCTGAAGGCGCTGACCATGCGCCGGCTCGCCGCCGCCGTCGAGGTCGAGGCGATGTCGCTCTACTACCACCTGCCCGGCAAGGAGGGCCTGCTCGACGGCCTCGCTTCATCGGTGGTGGCGGAAATCCTGGCGGCCCCCCGCTCGCCCGGTGGTGACTGGCGTTCCCAGCTGCGCGAACGCTTCCTGGCCGCCCGCGAGGTGATGCTGCTCCACCCCTGGGCGCCGGCCGTGCTCGGCTCCCGCCCGGCCATCCCGCCGGCGCTGTTCGGCTATTACGACGAGATCGTGGGCACGCTGACCGCCGCCGGCTTCACCCCGCACCTGGCCCACCGAGCCCTGCACGCCTTCGGCACGATGGCGCTCGGCTTCGTGCAGGAACTCTTCACCCCCGGCACCACCGACACCGGCGCGGCCGAGGCCGAGATGGCCGAGATGGCCGCCGCGGTGCCGCACCTGACCGCGATGATGGACGCCGAGGTCCACGCCGCCGACGCCGACTCGCTGGGCTGGTGCGACACCCGGGCCGAGTTCGAGTTCACCCTCGACCTGCTGCTCGACGGCCTGGAACGGCACCGGGCCGGCATCTGACCTACTCGGCGCCCCCGGAGTTCCGCGCGGCGAGCGCGCGCAGCAGCGGCGGGGCGTCGTACCGGTCCAGCACCACCTCGACCACGGACAGCGTCTCGGTCGCCTCGGCCGCGGCGTCGAGCGCCTCGCGCAGCTCGGCCGCGGTGTGCGCCCGCCGATAGTCGGCCTTGGGCCCGGCCAGCGCTCCGACCAGCGCACCCCAGTCCCAGGCGGCGATGTCGTTGTAACCGGCGTCCGGGCTCTGCAGGGCCCGCTCGATCGTGTAGCCCTCGTTGTTGAGCAGCACGATGATCGGCGCGAGCCCGGCAGCGGCGATGGTGCTCAGCTCCTGCATGGTCATCTGCGCGGCGCCGTCCCCGATGAACAGCACCGGACGCCGTCCCGGATCGGCCAGCCCTTGGCCGAGAACGGCCGGCAGCGCATAGCCGATCGAGTTCCAGATCGGCTGCCCGACAAAGACGGTGTCGGCCGGGAACCGCAGCGAAACCGCACCCCAGAACGAGGTCCCGGTGTCGGCGAGCACCGCGGTCCCGCCCGGCAACCACGCTTGCACGGTCGCCCAGAGTGCCTCCTGGGTGAGCGCCCGCTCCGGCGCAACCGCCGGCGAGGCCGGTGCCGGCTCGCGCTGCGGAAGCCGGAAACGCTTACCCCCAAGAAGATCAACCAGCACGCGTACGGCGTCAGCAAAGTGAACCTGGTGCTCGTCACCGGTGCCGATCGTCGCCGAGGTAGCGCCCACCATTACGACCTGATCGTCGACCACCCGATGGGTGAAGAACCCGGACAGCACGTCGGTCGCGACGGTGCCGAGCTCCAGCACGAGGTCGGCATCGCGAACAAGTTCAGCCGTGCTCTCGTCGACCATCGTGCCGGCGTAGTCCCCGTAGTAGAGCGGGTCGCCCTCGTCGACAACGCCCTTCGCGGCGAGGGTTGTCACGATCGGGACCTGCGCCGATTTGAGGAGGTCCTTCAGACCGAAGCGCGCAACCAGATGACCGGCCACGATGACCGGCCGCTCCGCGCCATCGACGAGCCGCCAAATCGCCGCAGCAAAGGCAGCGACCTCTGCCCCGGAGGCAACCCCAGCAGAGGGAATCGTTCCCTCCGGTTCGCCATCGACGGACGGAATCATTCCCTCCGCTTGGCCGCCGGCGGACGGAATCATTCCCTCCGGTTGGCCGTCGGCGGACGGAATCATTCCTTCCGCATTCGTCGTGGGTCGGCTGGTGCGCGGCGCGCGGGGCAGCGGGTGGGCCAGGGGCGCCGGATCTACCGGGAGGGTGGCCAGGTCGGACGGGATGCTCAGGTAGGCCGGGCGGCTATGGGTCAGCGCGGCCGACAGGACGGCGTCGATCTGCTCGGTGGGGCGGTCGGCGGTCAGCGTTTCCTGATGGACCGTCACCTCGGCGTATGCACGAGCGAAGCGGTCGAAGACGCCGTCGGCCAGGGTGTGGTGCACGAGCCGGCGGGCGGCGACGGCCGTGGTGGCGGGGCTGCCGGCGATGTGCACCACCGGGACGTCCTCGGCGGCGCTGCCGGCCACCGCGTTCAGCGCGCTCAGCTCCCCCACGCCGTAGGTGGTGACGAGTACCGCCAGGCCGCGGCTACGGGCGTACGCGTCGGCGGCGTAGCCCGCGCCCAGCTCGTTGGGTGATCCGACCCAGGCCAGCCCGGGCACCTGGGTGAGGTGATCGAGGAGGGTGAGGTTGAAGTCGCCCGGCACCCCGAAGAGGTGCCCGACCCCGGCTTGCCGGAGGCGGCGCCCGAGGTACTCGGCCAGGGTGATCATCGTTGCCATGTGGCTCAGCCTGGGGCGACGTGGTCATAGTGCGCAATACATCTTGATTTGGATGAGCATTCTGCTTCAATGAACGCCGGGGCGAAGCGCTATGTTGAGCATCATGACAAGCCTCGACCCGACCGACGCGCGGATCCTGCTGGCCCTCGACGAGGACCCGCAGGCGACCGTGGTGGCCCTCGCCGAACGGCTCGGGCTGGCCCGCAACACGGTGCACGCCCGGCTGCGGCGGCTGAACTCGCCCGGTTCGCTCGGCGCGCACAGCCGGCGGGTCGGGCCGGAGGTGCTGGGCTATCCGCTGACCGCGCTGGTCACGCTGTCGATCAGCCAGCAGGACCGGGGGCGGACCACGACGCTGCTCAGCGAGATCGCCGAGGTGATCGAGCTGCTGGCCACCACCGGGGACGGCGACCTGCTGGCCCGGGTGGTCGCCCGGGACACCGACGACCTGCACCGGGTCACCGAGTCGATCCTGGCCGTGCCGGGGATCGTGCGTACCAGCACGGCGATCGTGCTGCGCCGGGTCGAATCGCTGCGCCTCGCGCCGCTGCTGCGCCGGCTCGCGGAACAGGGCCGGCTCGCGGAACAGGGCTGAAAGAACCGGGGCGGTGCCGGACATAGGCGAGGGTGGAATCTGTGACTTCCGAGGATCGCCGGGAACGGTTCGAGGCGCTGGCGCCGGCCGTTATCGATGCGGTGCGGCGCTATCTGGCTCGGCGCACCGATCCGGCGACGGCCGACGACGTGCTCTCCGAGACGCTGCTGATCTGCTGGCGGCGGCTCGATGAGATGCCGGGCGAGTACCTGCCATGGGCGTACGGTGTGGCCCGCCGTTGTCTTGCCAACGCCGAGCGGGCACAGCGCCGGCAGATGCGGCTCGCCGTACGCATCGCGGCCGTTGATGATTTTGTGGTCCGGCCGCCGGAAGCGGCCGACGATGAGTTAGCCACCGCGATGGCCGGCCTGCGCGGCGAGGACGCCGAAATTCTGCGCCTGTGGGCGTGGGAGGACCTGGCTCCCGCGCAGATCGCGGCCGTTCTCGGCATCACCGCGAACGCCGCCAGCATCCGCCTGCACCGGGCCAAACAGAGATTGCGCGACGAGTTGCGAAAGACCGGCGCGGGCGCCGGACATGAGGAGTCGACCGAAGGGAGAAGGCCATGACCGACGACGACCTGCGCAACCGCCTGCGTCGCACGGACCCGGCGGCATCGCTGGCGCCGCTGCCTCCCGACCGAGTTTCCCGACTTCTGGAGGAATCCATGTCCGCTGATGTTGTTGCTCTTCCGGCCCGGCGCCGGCTGCTGCCCGTCCTGGCCGCCGCGGCCGTCCTGCTGCTGGCCGGCGCCGGCTGGCTGGTCTTCCGCCCGTCCTCATCGCCGACGCCGACCCTCCCCACCGCCGCGCCGGTGCACCTGGCCGCCCCCGCCGGTGGCCAGGCAAAGTGCCGCGAGCCGCAGGCGGCAACGCTGGCCGAGAACGCCGACTTCGCCTTCGCCGGCACCGTGACCGGCATCGGCGACCTGGTCACCCTGCAGGTCAGCAAGGTCTACAAGGGCGCGGCCGCCAGCACGGTGCAGGTGGAGCAGCAGGGCGACAGCTCGGAGACGCTGATGGGCAGCGGCAAGTTCGAGACCGGCAAGAGCTACCTGGTCGCGGCCAGCGCGGGCACGGTGCTGATCTGCGGTTACAGCGGCGAGGCCGACGCTCCGGGCCTGCTGGCGCTGTACGAGCAGGCGTTCTGACAGCCAGCACCTCGGGATTGGCCGTCGACGGGCCGGGGACGCTCTCCGTAGCGTCCTCGGCATGCGGATTCGAATCATCGACGCCTTCACCGACCGGCCCTTCGCCGGAAACCCGGCGGGCGTCTGCCTGCTGGACGCGGATGCCTGGCCCGACGAGACGTGGATGCGGCAGGTCGCGGCCGAGCTGAACCTGTCCGAGACGGCGTTCGCGCATCCGCTCGCCGGCGGCCCGGACTGGGCGTTGCGCTGGTTCACCCCCACCACCGAGGTCAACCTGTGCGGCCACGCGACGCTGGCCACCGCGCACGCACTGGGCGCCGGCACCCACCGCTTCGACACCCGCAGCGGCATCCTCACCGCCCGGGTCGCCGACGACGGCCTGATCACCCTGGACTTCCCGGCGGCGCCGCCGGTCGCGGCGACCGCACCGGCCGGCTTCGTCGAGGCGTTCGGCGTGACACCGCAGGAGATCCACCGCGCCGACCAGCTGGGCGATCTGCTGGCCGTCCTGCCGGACGAGGCCGCGCTACGCGCCCTGCGCCCCGACATGCGCGCCCTGGCCGCCCTGCGCCCCGCCACCGGCCTGCGCGGCTTCATCGCCACCGCCCCCGGGACCACCCATGACTTCGTGTCGCGTTTCTTCGCACCGGCCTCCGGCATTCCGGAGGACCCGGTAACCGGCAGCGCCCACACCGTGCTGGCGCCCTACTGGTCGAACCGGCTGGGCCGCACCGACCTGGTCGGCTTGCAGGTGTCGGCGCGAACCGGTGTCGTGCAAACCGCCCTGCGCGGCAACCGAGTCAACCTGACCGGCCGAGCAGTCACCGTCCTGGACGGAACCTTGACCGCGGCCTGAACCATGGCGGCATGACGCTCACCGAAAGTCTCGCGTCGGTCACCGCGCAGACGCTGCCGGTCCTGGCGTTCGCCGCCACCCTGGAGATACTCACCATCCACCGCTCCTACGACTCCGAGTTGCGGTTCCTGCGAGCCCTGGTGCGCGAACGCCCGACCCGGTGGGCGGCCCGGCTGGCGGTCGCCCTGGCGGCGGCCCGCTGGGTTCTCGTCGTCATCTACCTCGCCCTGATCGTGTGCGCGATCCGCGCCGAGTGGCTGTGCCTCCGGGTATTGGGCGGCGAATCCGGCCTCGGCGGCTACGGCGGCGATATCGAGTTCGCGATGATCGCGTCCTTCGTGGCGGTCGCCCTGATCCCGATCACCCCCGCCCTGCTGCGCATGCAGTCACTGCGCACCATCAGGAAGGACATCGGCCTGGCCGGCTGATCCGCGCTCAGCCGCCCATGAGCTCGGGGAACCATAGACGGGCGGCGGCGTCTCGGGCCACCAGGAAGCCGGCTATGCCGAGCAGCCAGCTCAGCATGGTGTTGCCCTTGGTGAGGATCCAGGCGTTCAAGCGGGCCAAGACACGCTCGACCCACGCGGGGCCGAACCGGCGCAGCAGGAACAAGGCCAGCGCGGGCAGGATCATCACCACGCAGTAGGCGGCCAGCAGCGGCGGCACCTGCCACGGCGACAGGTCGGCGGTGGCCATCATGCCGATCGCACCCAGGTACGGAAGCATGGTGGCCACCTCGGCCAGCGCCGCCAGCACGGCCAGCCCGGTCAGCGAACCCGAGCCGGACGCGCCGGTCACGGCCCGGTCGCGCCAGGCCAGGACCGCGGCGGCCGCGGCCGATTTGCGCCGCTCCACCCAGAAACTCAGCACGAACAGCACCACGCCGACCGAGAGCTGAACGATCAGCAGTGGCCGGCTGGCGGAGACCGCACCGAACGCGGACGCGATCCGGGTGCCGCCCACCACCAGCCCGACGCCCACGACGAAGTAGAACGCGGCGATCGTGCCCAGATAGGTGAGCAGCCGGCCGGCCCGGATGCCGCCCGGCGCCAGCAACAGCCAGATCGGAATGAACAGGGTGCCGATGCTGGTGCTGTCGACAAGGGCCAAACCAGCAAGAGACAGCAGCAGTACGGCGTCCACGGCGCCCATCATGCCCGGTTCGGCGGGTGGCTGTGGGGCGCCGGTGCTGGGAGGATCCGGGCGTGGACGAGGGACGGGACGTGGTGTTCGTCAGCTACAGCCACGCCGACCGGCCCTGGCTGGATCGGCTGCAGGTGTTGCTGGCGCCACTGGTGCGCAACAAGCGGCTGGTGCTGTGGGCCGATCCTTTTCTGCAGGTCGGCGAGGACTGGCACCGCGGGCTGAGTCGCGCGATCGACCGGGCCGGGTCGGCGGTGCTGCTGGTCAGCGCCGATTTCCTGGCCTCTCGGTTCATCATGGAGGAGGAACTGCCGGCCCTGGTCGCGCGCGGGGTGCCGTTGGCGCCCGTGCTGGTCCGGGAGTGCCTGTGGGACTACGAGCCGGTGCTGCAGCGGGTGCAGTGGGCGCATGATCCGGGGCGGGATGGCCCGCTCGACCGCGGCGGGGACTCGCCTTCGGAGCGCGACGGGCGATTGGTGCGCGTCTGCCGCAGCCTGATCGGGATGGTCGAGGCCTCCGCGCCTCCGGAGATGGAGTCGACGCCACCCAGGACGGGTGCCTCGGTGGCCGAGACGCTGGTCAGCTCGGTTCGGCCCGGGGCGGTGGACGGCGCGCCGCCGCTGCCGCCGGGCTACGTGGTGCGGGAGGACCTGAACCCGCTGCTCGCGGCGGTGGTGAAGACCGAGACGGGCGCGGTCGGGGTGACCGGGAACGCGGCCGCGCTGGGGCTGCACGGCCAGGGCGGGATCGGGAAATCGGTGCTGGCCTCGGCGGTGGCGTGGGACGAGCGGGTGCGGGCCTATTTCCCGGACGGCGTGTTCTGGGTGACCGTCGGCGAGCGGGCCGATGTGGTCGCCGTGCAGGTGGATCTCCTGGTCCGGCTGGGCCGGTCCGGGGTGGAGGTGCGTTCAGCCGGCGAAGGGCTGCGCCTACTGCGGGAGATCCTCGCGCAGCGGCGCGTGCTGCTGGTCGTCGACGACGTCTGGAGCGAGGCGGACGCGGCGGCGTTCCGGGCGACCGGTCCGCAGGGGCGGGTGCTTTACACCAGCCGGGATGAGCGGGTGCTCGGTGGCGTGGGTGCCCGGGTGCAGCAGGTGGAGGTGCTGCCGGAGGCGGCGGCTCGGCAGTTGCTGGCCCGGATCAGTGGCACGACGGTCGATGCCCTGCCGCTGGAGGCCGGGCCGGTGATGACGGCGACTGGGCGGGTGCCGTTGGCGCTGGCGTTGGTGGGCGCCGCGATTCGAGGCGGGATGAGCTGGCCGAGGCTGGCCGCCGAACTGCAGCGCGGCAAGGAAACCTTCCTCGACCATCCTTACGCGAACACCTTCAAGGCGATGCAGGTCGCCACGGCAGCCCTGTCGGCTCCGCTCCGAGACGCCTACATCAACCTGGCCGTCTATCCGCCTGACACCGCGATCCCCATCCAGGCGATCACCAGCTTTTGGGGCGGGACACCGGACGCGGTGCGGGCCGACCTGAACGCCCTGGCGCAGGCCGAACTTCTTCGACTGGTCGACGACCAGGTCACCTTCCACGATCTGCAGCACGACTACCTGGTCCTGCAGGCCGAGGACCTGGCGGTCCTTCATGGCGACCTGTTGGCCGGCTATCGTCGGCTGTTGCCGGACGGCGGCCGGGACGGATGGTGGCAGCTACCACCCGACGAGCCGTACATCTGGAATCACCTGATCCGCCATCTACGCATGGCCGGCAGTCGGGCCGATATGCAGGCGACGGTTACCGACGCTGCGTTTCTTGCCTGCCGAATCGCCTATCACGGAACCCATGCCGTGGAGGCCGATCTCAACATTGCGACCGAAGCCATACCCGACGCGTCATCCGTCGCTTCGTTGCGGCGGTGGCTGGGCCGACACGCACATTTGTTCACGGACCTGGCTATCGACGACGTCGCCACCACATTGCTCTGCTGGCTTGATGACGCTGACAGCATCGTGGCGACAGGTCGCTTGCGTCTGTTTCTGCCACCGCACCATCTACACGCTCGGTGGGGTCTATCGCCGTTGCCGGAGGCGTCGCTTCGGACTCTCGCCGGGCATAGTGGCTGGGTGAGGGCGGTGGCATTCAGCCCAGACGGCCAACTGCTGGCCAGCGCCGGCGATGACGGGGCGGTATTGCTCTGGGATCCCACCACCGGCGAGCGGCGGGCTCGGCTGACCGGACATCCGGACGGGGCGGCTGGGGTGGCGTTCAGTCCGGACGGCCGGCTTCTGGCCATCGCCGGCAATGACGCAACAGTGTCGCTGTGGGACCCCACGACCGGCGAGCAGCGGGCTCGACTGACCGGTCACACCCACTGGGTAAAGGGGGTGGCGTTCAGCCCGGACGGCCAACTGCTGGCAACCGCTGGCGATGGCGCGGAGGTGTTGCTGTGGGACCTGGCAACCGGCAACCAGCAGGCCAGGCTGAGCGGGCACGCCGGCCATGTCAACGGGGTGGCGTTCAGCCCGGACGGCCGATTGCTGGCCAGCGCCGGCCACGACGGCATTGTGTTGCTGTGGGAACTCACCAGCGTCAACCAGCACACTCGGCTGGTCCAACACATCGGTGGGGTAAATGCAGTGGCGTTCAGCCCGGACGGCCACTTAGTGGCCAGCGCCGGCAGCGACGGGACGGTCTTGCTGTGGAATCCCATCATCGGAGAACGGCCGGTCCGCCTGACCGGACACACCGCCTGGGTGAACGCGGTGGCCTTCAGCCCGGACGGCCGCCTGCTGGCCAGCGCCGGCCACGACGGGACGGTCTTGCTGTGGAATCCCAACACCAGCGAGCAGCTGGCGCGGATGGGAGGACACACAGGTGCGGTGAACGCGGTCGCGTTCAGCCCGGACGGCGGCTTGTTGGCCGGCTCCAGCGACGACTACACGGTGTCGTTGTGGAATCCCACCGCTCGCGAGGAACACGCCCGATCGGCCAGGCACTCCGGTCGGGTCAGGGCCGTGGCGTTCAGCCCGGACGGGCAACTATTGGCCAGCGCCCCTGCCGGAACAGGCACGGGGGTGTCGTTGTGGGATCCAACTACGGGCGAGCAGCTGGCGACTCTGAACGGACACTTCAGCGGGGTAAATGCGGCGGCGTTCAATTCGGATGGGCGGCTGCTAGCCACCGCCGGCAACGACGCGACAGTGTTCTTGTGGGATCCCACCACCGGCGAACCGCAGGCTCGGCTGGCCCGACACACCGGCGCGGTGAATGCGGTGGCGTTCAGCCCGGATGGCCGTCTGCTGGCCACTGCGGGCAGAACCGACACTGCGGTGTTGCTGTGGGATCCCACCACTGGCGAACGGGCGGCCCGCCTGACCGGACACACCGCCTGGGTGAACGCGGTGGCGTTCAGCTCGGACGGCCGTCTCCTGGCTACCGCAGGCAACGACGTCACGGTGTTGCTGTGGGATCCCACCACCGGCGAACGGCGGGCTCGGTTGGACGGACACACCCGTGCAGTGAATGCGGTGGCGTTCAGCCCTGACTGCCGACTGCTGGCAAGCACTGGCTTTGACGGAGCGACGTTGTTGTGGGATTCAGCGACTGGCAAGCGGCGCGCCCGGCTGCCCGGACACGGCGCCGCGCTGAACGGTTTGGCGTTCAGCCCGGACGGACGGCTGCTTGCCACCGTCGGAGAGGAAGGCACGGTCGTCCTGTGGGACATTGACCTTGAGGCCGTTGTCAACCGACTGCCGCTCGGGCAGCCGCTTCAATCGGTAACTTGGGCTGGTTCGCGCATTGCCGTCGCCGGCTTGTCGGTCATCATGCTGGAGATCTAGACCCGGCGGTATTCCACCTCGGGGCGGCCTGGGCCGCCATATCGTGGGCTTCGGACCACCTGGCCCGTCTCGGCCAAGTGCTCCAAGTAGCGGCGGGCCGTCACTCGAGACGCGCCCATTCGGGCGCCTACCTCGGCTGCTGACAGGCCGGCTGGGCCGAGATCTGTGCGCAGGACGGCCAGGACCAGGTCCAGCGTTTTCTGGTCCAGGCCCTTTGGCAGGGAATCCGGGGAGGAACCGCGTAGCGCGGCGAAAGCACGGTCGATCTCGTGCTGGGCCGGGGCCTGGCCGGCGCCCAGCAGCTGGCTTCGGTAGCGGGCGTAGCCCAGCAGCTTCTCGCGGAACGTCGCGAACGTGAACGGCTTCAGCAAGTAGTGGGTCACGCCCAGCGAGACGGCCGAGCGCACCGCGGCCAGATCGCGGGCCGACGTCACCACCAGGACGTCCGTGCCGATGCCGGCCGATCGCAAGGCGCGGGCCAACTCCAGCCCGTTCATGTCGGGCAGGTTCAGGTCGAGCAGGATCAGGTCTACCGGGACCGTGCGCAACGTGGCCATCGCCTGCTGGGCCGTGTGCGCCACCGACATGACCTCGAAGCCCTCGATGCGCGCCGTGAAAGCCGCATGCGCCTCGGCGATCAGCGGCTCGTCCTCGACCACCAGGACCCGGATCATGACGTCACCGGTAGCCGTACGGTGATCACACTGCCGGCCGACGACTGGACTTCGTAGGCACCGCCGTACCTCTCGGTCACCTGCCGGACCAGCGACAAGCCGACGCCTCTCCCGCCCTCCTTCGTCGTCCATCCGCGCCGGAAGGCGGCGGCTGGGTCGGGGATGCCCGGGCCGGTGTCGCTCACCCGGACCCGCACCTCGCCGGCCTCCGAGACGACCAGCACGTTCACCTTCCGGGGTGGCGGGGTGCCGGCCACCGCCTCCAGCGCGTTGTCGACCAGGTTGCCGACCACGGTGAGCAGGTCGCGGCCGGCCAGCGTCGATTCGCGCAGAAACGACGCCTCGTCGACCTCGAGTTGGACGCCGCGTTCGGCGGCCTGGGCCGACTTGCCCAGCAGCAACGCGGCCAGGGCCGGCTCGCTCACCGCGCCCACCACCTGGTCGGTGAGTTGCTGAGCTACCTCCAGCTCGGCGGTGGCCAGGCGGACCGCCTCGTCGCTGCGGCCCAGTTCGACCAGGGTGAGCACGGTGTGCAGGCGGTTCGCGGACTCGTGGGCCTGGGCGCGCAGCGCCTCGGTGAGGCCGCGGACCGAGTCGAGTTCGCCGGTCAGGGCGCGTAGCTCGGTGTGGTCGCGCAAGGTGATCACCAGGTGGCCCTGGGACGGGATCACGCGCTGGTTGGCCACCAGGACGCGGTCGCCGACCAGGATCGGCTCGTCGGTCACCTCGGCTCGGGTGGCGATCAGGTCGGCGAGCTCCGGCGGCAAGTCCTCCACCGAGCCGGCCAGCAGTGCCCGGGCCGAGTCGTTGATCAGGGTTACCCGGCCGGCACGGTCCACCACGATCAGGCCCTCGCGTACCGAATGCAGGACGGCGTCGTGGTACTCGTACATCCTGGTCATTTCGGCCGGGCCGAGGCCGTGGGTCTGGCGGCGCAGCCGCCGGCTGAGGAACCACGAACCCGCCGCCGCCAGCAGCAACGCCAGCGCCGTCGGGATCAGCACGGCGGGAGCGCGGCCGAGCAGGCGTCTGTTGATCGCGTCGGTGGTGATGCCGACCGAGACCAGCGCGAGCACCGCGCCGGCCGGAGAAAGAACCGGGACCACCGTCCGCACCGACTCGCCCAGCGACCCGGCGTGCGTCTCCACCACGCGCCCACCGGCCAGGGCGCCGGCGATCGTGCCGATGAAGGGCTGTCCGATCAGGTTGACGGTGGGGTGGGTCCATCGGGTGCGGTCGATGGCCATCACCACGATGAAGTCGGTGTCGGTGGCCAGGCGGACGCTTTCGGCGTACGGCTGGAGCACGGCCGACGGTTTCGGGGTCTGCGCCGCGGCGATCACGGTCGGCGCATGGGCGACCGCCTCGGCGATGCTTGTCACCTGGTCGATGGCGGCCTGGGTGGCGTCGTCGCGGGCGAGCAGCGCCGCACCGGTCGTGCCGATCGCGACCAGGCAGGTGACCACCAGCACTTGTAACACGAACAGTTGACGGGCGATGCTCCACGCCGGTGAACAGAATGAACGCAAGGGTGCCCCCAGGGTGAGACCTGGGCCACATTCTGCGGTATGAGCACCGACACCTCATCCCCACCGGTCCGGCGGGACCGAACACACTTCCTCTACCTGGCGGTGATCGTCGCCGTCTTGGCCGGTATCGCGGTCGGCCTGCTCTTCCCGGAAGTCGGCAAGGAGCTGAAGCCGCTCGGCACCGGCTTCGTCAACCTGATCAAGATGATGATCGCGCCGGTCATCTTCTGCACCATCGTGCTCGGCATCGGCTCGATCAGGCAGGCCGCCAAGGTCGGCCGGGTCGGTGGGCTCGCCCTCGGCTACTTCCTGGTCATGTCCACGGTGGCGCTGGCGATCGGCCTCATCGTCGGCAACATCATCCACCCCGGCGCCGGACTTCACCTGAACGAGGCGGCGGCCGCGGCCGGGCAGAAACAGGCCAGCGGCGCCGCCCACGAGGGGGTGGGCGACTTCCTGCTCGGGATCATCCCGAAGACGCTGTTCTCGTCGCTGACCGAGGGCGACGTGCTGCCGGCCCTGCTGGTGGCGCTGCTGGTCGGCTTCGCGGTGCAGGCACTCGGACGCACCGGCGAGCCGGTGCTGCGGGCCATCGGGCTCCTGCAGAAGGTCGTCTTCAAGATCCTCGCGATGATCATGTGGCTGGCGCCGATCGGCGCGTTCGGCGCGATCGCCGCCGTGGTCGGCGAGACCGGCGTCGACGCGCTGAAGAGCCTCGCGCAGATCATGCTCGGCTTCTACCTCACCTGCGCGATCTTCGTGTTCGGCATCCTCGCGGTGATCCTCTGGGCGTTCGCCCGGATGAACATCTTCCTGCTGCTGCGCTACCTGGCCCGGGAGTTCCTGCTGATCCTGTCGACCTCCTCCTCGGAGTCGGCGCTCCCGCGGTTGATCGCGAAGATGGAGCACCTGGGCATCAGCAAGCCGGTCGTCGGCATCACGGTGCCGGTCGGGTACTCGTTCAACCTCGACGGCACGGCCATCTACCTGACCATGGCGTCGCTGTTCATCGCCGAGGCGATGGGCGATCCGCTGTCGGTCGGCGAGCAGATCTCGCTGCTCGTCTTCATGATCATCGCGTCGAAGGGTGCGGCCGGGATCACCGGGGCCGGGCTCGCGACCCTGGCCGGCGGCCTGCAGAGCCACCGGCCCGACCTGGTCGACGGCGTCGGCCTGATCGTTGGCATCGACCGGTTCATGTCCGAGGCACGGGCGCTGACCAACTTCGCCGGCAACGCGGTCGCGACCGTGCTGGTCGGCACCTGGACCGGCGAGATCAACAAGGAGAAGGCGCAGGCCGTGCTGGCCGGCGACCTCCCGTTCGACGAGTCGACAATGCTCGACCCGGACGAGGACGAGACGCCCGCTCCCGAAAAGGAAACGACAGCGGCGACCCGGGAGTCCTGACCCGCTGTCCGGCCGCCTCCGGACAGTGCACGGGCCCGGCCCCGCAAGGGGCCGGGCCTCTTTCTCAAACCAAAGAACGACAGAAAACCGCATCAGGTGTACGGGCTGAGCCGATCCGGCCGGTCCACGCGATTCCGGCCGCGTATTCACCAACAGCGCACTGACCCTTGTAATAGCCGGTGGCGAAGTCCCCACCCGGGTTACCGGCCGGCCGGTTGTCGCCACGGTCGAACCAGATCGTGCGGCCGGAGCTCGCCGGGGCATTGGCGTAACCGCAGAGAGCACTCGACATCGCCGCCCCCCGAACCGCGTAACCGACGAGCAGCGCACCGGCCGGGCACTGGAACTTCGTGTACCCCGACGCCCAGTCCGTGCTCACATATCGCTCATCCTTGACGACCTCGTAATTCGTCCACGACGAGGCGCCGCCGGTGTCCGTACACAATCCGCGGTTGCCTTTGTCGGCTATGCCGATGAGTCGTTGGCCGTCGGGGCAGGCGGCCTTGCGGGCCCCGGAGTCCCAGTCGGGCCGGTCGCGCAGAAGCGAGGAGGCCACGAAGTCACCGCGGTCCGGACTGAGCATCGACCAGCGCGCGGTGGGGGCGATATATCCGGATTTTCCGGAGGTGGTCAAGCGACTCCACGCGTCGTAGCGCCAATCACTTTTCACGGAGTCGAAGCCGCCCGACCGGTCCCAGAACAGCAGCGCCCAATTGTTGGCGCTCCGGTTATCCAGCCAGCCCACCGCAGGCCAATAGGCAAAGTCGGCATCGGTCTGGATCAGATAGTCGGTGAAGCTGGCGAACCACTGCCGCTGCGACGAGCCCGGGGCCGAGCCCGCGTCGACCCCGAACTCGCTGATCCACACCGGCGCGGTGAAATGCTGGTCCGGCGTGCCGGAGACGTAGAAGGCATCCCGGTCGAGCACGGTGAACAGATCGTCCCGGGAGAAGTCGCGATAGCGCGGATCACTCGTCTCGCCGATCCCGGTCGCCCCGCTGTGATTGGGCCCGGTGTAGTCGTAGAAGTGCGCCGAGTAGACCAGCTTCCCGGAGGTGACCAGGGTGTGCGAGAGCGTCCGGACCGGAGTCAGCGTCGGCCGCCCGTGCGCGAATCCGTCCACCGGGATCCCGGTCCAGTTGATGCCCTCCACGATGATCAGCAGATTCGGGTTGGCCTCGCGCAGAATACGATCGCCGAGGTGCTGCGACGCCGCGAACCAGTCGTGGTCGTCGCCGCCTCCCCAGTTCGGGTCGTCAAGCACGTTCCGGCGCACCTCGTTGTAGAGGTCGGCGCCGACGACCCGCGGATTGTCCCGGTAGCGCCGCACCATCGTCAGCCAGCTCTCCTCCCATTCCGCGGTGGTCTGCGAGGCATTCCAGCGTTCGTTCCCGTCGACCCCACAACACCACTTCGTGGTGTTCGTATGGTTGTTGAGAATCACGGCCAGCCCGGCGTTCGTGAGTGACGTGACTACCCGGTCGTACACCTGCAGTGGGGTCAGGCCGTTGAGGGTGGGATCGGCGGCGCCGGTGACCGGTTGGGTGTCGCGCAGCATCTCGTCGGAGAAGGGCAGCCGCACGCTGTTGATGCCGATGTCCTTGAAGCCGTTCACCACGGTTTCGATCGACACCCGGTCGAGGCCCATCGGAATGCGCCGGGAGTTCTCCCCGGCGTGATGGTTCGCGTCGACGTTGACGTCGCCGGAACCGTTCCAGGTGCCGCTCGCGCCGTGCCAGTTCGCCGACTTCAGTTTGAATCGCTCGCCATTCGCATCCACGATGTAGCGCCCTCGGGTGCTGAGTGGCGCGGCCCAGGTGGGTTCGGCCGCCTGCACCGGCGCGGGGCCCGCCAGCAGCAGCGGAATCAGCAACGCCTTAACCATCGACATGTGCAGATATTCAACTCGCACACCGGGGAAAACCCCAGATCCCGGGGGCGGATTGACGACAGATCTTGCCCGTCCGATCAACGTATGGTGCCTCATGCCTGCTGAGAACCCCGTCACCCCGATCCTCGGTGGCGACTCCTGCACCGCGAAGCTGCCCACCTGGGGCGTGACGCGCGAGTTCCGCTTCGGCCAGTTCATCCGCCTCTACAACGAGACCGTGACCAGCACCGGACGCACCGTCTCGATCCCGATCGTGCTGAACACCAGCGGCGACATCGTCGAGACCCCGGCCCGGATCACCAGCACCCAGCGGGTCGCGCTCAAGGCCGGCCTCAACGGCAACACCGCGACCGGCCCGGCCCCGCTGTCCACCGCCGGCGCCGGCGCCGCCCCGTCGATCGGCCTCAACGTGATCGCCTCCGGCGTCGACCCGGGCCGCGCGGTCACCGGCCAGGCCGACCTGTCGCTCGCGATCGCCGACGTGGACCACGTGATCGGCACCGGCAGCATCAAGATCGACAACGCCACCTTCAACGTCGATCTGAGCGCGCAGGCGGCCGGCCGGCTCCGGCAGGGCGAGAGCGTGCTCACCGTCGCCACCGCCGACGGCAAGAGCGCGGTGGTCCGGCTCAACCCCGCGATGCAGGCGGTGAACCTGGAGGCCGGCTCGCTCGACCAGGTGCTGGCCAGCCGGCAGATCGAGACCGAGCTGGGCACCGTCACCCTCGACGAGAACGGCATCCGCGACCTGCTGGCCACCGGCACGGTGACCGCCACCGCGACCAAGGACGGGGTGGCGACCGGGCTGGCCCAGGTCAACACGATCGGGGCCGGCGACTCCCGGCCGGCCACCGCCGCGATGGGCATCGCCGACCTGGCCGAGTTCCTGGCCTACCCGGTGATCCCGACGACCAGCGGCGGCGGCCTGGTGCTGCAGCTCGGTCCGGAGGAGATCCGGGCGCTGCGCCGCGGCGAGCAGATCACCACCCGGGCCGGCGACGACGAGGTCAAGCTGATCTGGCCGCGGGAGGACGAGCTGCTGCCCGAGGGGTTCCGGATGCTCGGCCGGGCCCGCCCGATCAACCAGCTCGAGGTCACCCACGACCTGCGCCGGATGACCCGGGACGCGGACCGGTATTCGATGCGCAAGGACGGCGACAAGACCGGCACGTTCCGGCCGCCGCCGATCAAGCACACCTCGTCGACCGGCAACGGGCTCATCGACCTGTCGACCGTCGGGCTGCCGGTGGCCGTACTCCTGCCTTGGAAACAGACTTGGACCTTGACCGGGTTCACCCGGGGCAATTTGATCTCCAGTCTGGCCATGGCGCCCGGCGAGGAAACCACGATCACCGTGTCCAGCTGGGAACGGCGGTCCAAATCGCTGATCCAGAGCGCCGAGACCGACATCGACCAGTCCTTCGACTACACCTCCTCGACCCGGGACACCGAGGACGTGATGCGCGAGGTGACAAGCACCAACGAGTTCGACGCGCAGGCGTACGGGTCGCTCGACGCCTCCTACTCGCCGGGGGTCGCGTCGATCCGGGTGCAGGTCGGCGGCGAGGTGTCCAACGCGCAGAGCCTGGCCAACGCCACCAAGTCGTCCACCCAGCACGTGCGTGAGTCGACAAGCCACGCCGCCACCCGGGTGCGCTCGCGGCGGGTCACCACCATCACCGAGAGCATCGAGACCGAGCAGCGGACCAGCGTGGTGCGGACCATCCGCAACCCCAACCAGGGGCACACGCTGACCATGAACTTCCACGAGGTGCTCGCCCACTACGACATCAACCTGGTCTTCAACAAGGCCGGCGTGCGGATCGTGGTGCTGGTGCCCAACCCGGTCGAGATCAGCACGTTCACCGAGCTGGACGTGCGGGTCAACGAGGCGACGCTGCGCAACGGGCTGCTGGACGCGGCCCTGGTGGAGGGGTTCGAGGCGTGCCGGACGCTGGAGGCGTACAAGCAGGCGGCCGAGGAACTGCACAACCTCGCGGTGGCCGGTAAGAAGGAGAAGGACCTGGACCGGCACCGGGAGAAGCCGGGCACCAACCAGCCGGCCAAGCCCGACAACCCGTACACCGCGACGGTGAATGCGATCCTGACCGACCTCAAGCGCCGGGCCGGCGAGTTCACCAGCGTCGACGTGCAGGCCGCGCTCACCTCGATCGCCGCGCACCGCTCCCCCACCTCGGCCGAGCTGTCGGCGGCCCAGCGCTGGCTGTGGAAGCGCCTGGTCGGCGCGAAGTTCGGCACCGGCCTGACCACCGAGCTCGACCGGCTGGCCGGCGCGAGCGTCACCCCGGAGGCGGCCCGGTCGCTGCTGTCGGCGGTGCCGCCGGCCGGTTCGGCGCCCGCCCTGGACGGCCTCGGCGGGGTCGGTGACAAGGACAAGGAGGACGCCGGGCTGGCCCTGCGGATCACCTCGATGCCCGGTTACGTGTTCTGGGACTGGGGCACGTTCTGGTACCCGAACGGCAAGAAGGAGGGCATCTACGACGTCGAGGACGGTGGCATCCCCGGCGCGCTGGCCCAGCTGAAAACCGCGTTCCAGAACTGGGAGGCCAAAGAGGCCGAGGGCGCCGGGCAGCAGGCCGCCGCGGCCGTGGTCGCCGCCGCCGGCGAGGAGCAGACCACCACCACGATCGCCGACAAGCTGGAGATGAAGTTCGGCGCCGAGATGATCGGCTCGGCCCGGGAGCGCAGCCAGACCCTGCTCACCCACCTCAACCAGCACCGCGACTACTACCGGTACGTGCTGTTCCAAGCCCTCCCGCCGAGCGAGCAGCTGCAGCGCCTGATGGAGGGCGCCCCGCAGCTCAAGATCGGCATGTTCGAGCCGCACGTGGTCGCCTCGGACGGCCCGAACCTCGCCATCCCGCTGGCCCCGCTGGCCGAGACCACCCTGATGAAGGTGGTGACCAGCCTGGCCACCGAGATGGAGAAGGCCACCCAGGAGGCCGAGGCGTCCGGCGAGCGGATCGCCACCGACACCGTCATCCTGCCCACTCCCGGCATCTCGGTGGAGTCGTGGCGCGGCGACTGCGAGGCCCTGGAGGACCACCTGGTCGAGCTGCGGGTGGCCGAGGCCAGGCGAGCGGTCGCCGAGGCCCGGGTCGCCGAACTGGAGGCCGACCGGCGAGCCGCCCGGATCGCCGCCGGCGACCTGGACGACCCGCTCACCCCGCCGAACTCGTTCGCGGTCAAGGTCGAGAACGACTAGTGGCCGCTCGGATCACCATGCCGGACGGGAGCACCATGTTGGTGCTCCCGGTCGGCGACACCGTCGCGATCGACCAGATCGCCCGCAGCGGTTACCTGCTGGGCGGCTGGTCCTGGGTCGAGCGCACCCTGGCCCTGCTGACCGCCCGGCTCAAGACGGCCCGGGAGACCAACGTCGGCACGGGCCAGCGGACCCGGTTCGGTCCGTTGCAGAACCCCGGCGCGGGCCTTGCCCTGGCCGAGGAGACCGAGCCGGCGCTGGCCGCCTGGCGGGCCGCCCGGGAGCGGCTCGCCGTCGAGGTGGCCAAGGATCTGGCCGTGGTCGAGGAGGTGGCCCGGGCCATCGCGCTGCGCCGGCTCGACGCGTCGGAGGCGCAGATTCTCGCCGAGTCGAAGCGGTACCTGGTCGGCGACTTTTTAAAACCGCGATCGGTGACCCTCAAGCCGGGCGACGAGGTCGAATCCCTCCGGGCCGCCGTAACCGAGCTGGCTTCGGCCGAGGCCTCGGTTGCTGAAAAAGACGCGTACGCGGCCCTGGCCGCCACCCTGATCACCGTGTCCGGCGGCCTGCCCGGGCTGCTCTCCGGCAACGTGCTGAAGGTAGCCCGCGAGGTCCAGGAATCGGTGGCCCGCGGCGTCGAACTGGCCGCCCTACGCGCCCGCCTCGGCGCCGGCCACCCGGTGCTCTACCGGATGCCGCTGAAGGAGAAGCCCACCGACAAGGAGCTGCTGGCCGCGATCGTCGAGGCGCTGACCGCCACGTCAACGGCGGTCAAGGCGGTCCGGGACAGCACCCGGGCCGAGGTCTGGCACGACCGCCACACCAAACACGAGCAGGGCCCGGCCGCCGGGCTGGCCGCCGAGTTGCGCTCCCGGGGCATGAAAGGCGGGCTGCCCAGCCTGCTCGACCCGAAGTTCGGCCCGTGGGCGTTCCAGCAGGTGCTCGCGGACGCCGTCGGCGACATGTACGGCCCCGGCCCCAGCTCGGCCGGGCAGGCCGTGCACGACGTCTACTACAGCATCGACCCGGCGCTGGGTGACGAGTTCGGTTCGGCGCTGGGCCTGATGGGCGGCCTGCTCACCCTGCACCTGGTGGCCCCGCCGCTGGCGATCGTGGCCGACGTGGTGCTGGCGGCCAAGGGCATCCTCGAGGCGTGGGCCGCCTATCTGCGGGACGCCGACGCGTACCGTTGCTCGCTCGACCCGGCCGAGTCCCTCGGCGTGGAACCCTCCAAGCTCAAGCTGGCCCTGCAGTGTGTCGGCGAGGTCGCCGGCGCCCTGCCGGCCGGCAAGCTGGCCGGCTCGGTCACCGTCCTGGCTCCCCTCGCCGCCGGGTTGGTCCGATGATCCCGAAGCGCATTCTCGCCGCCCTGGTACGCAGCGTCCGGCGCGGCGCGGTCCAGCTCGGCGCGAGCCCGCTGGACGCGCTCTGCCGCGCCCACCCCGACTTCGCCGCCGCCTTCGTCCACCTCGATCTGCGGGTGCGCATCGCCCGGATGCTGCCGGCCGCCGACCCCGGCCAGGCCGCGGTGAAGGCGGCCCGGCGCGACGTCGACGAGGCCCTGCGCCGGCTCTCCGACGACCAGGAGGCGGCGGCCCGCGCCTGGCTGCGCCAGACCGTCGGCGAGACGCCCGCCGCGAAGAGCCGCGACGGCCTGCTCGCCGCGGTCCGGCGGCGGCTCGACGTGGAATACCCACCGCCGCCGGCCCGCGCCGCCGTGGCCCAGGCCGCACGGGCCGCGACCACCGCGCAGACCGCGTTCGACAGGCTGTACGAACTGGCCGCGCGCGACGGCCGGGTCGCCCGCGCGCTGCAGGCGTTCGAGCGGTCCTGCCTGCTCGACGCGCCCGGCGACATCGCGGTGGCCGCCAAGGACCTGCAGAACGCGGTGCTGGCCGCCGGCCTGCCGGCCAAGCAGCGCAACCGGATCGTGCAGGCCGTCGAAACCGTGATGCGCGGCTTCGACCGCACCCGGACCACCGCCGACGGCCTGGCCGTGGTGGAGAGCTTCTTCGGCCGCTTCAACCGCCTGAGCCCCACCGACCCGATGGTCGACGTCTACGCCCGGCTGCAGTCCTGGCTGACCACCGACGACCTGGAGATCCTCGGCACCGCCCTGGCCCGCTGCAACCCGGTGCCGAAGGCCGCGGTGCCGGCCGAGAAACTGGCCGAGCAGATCGCCGGCCGGATCAACATCTACGTCGGACTGCTCGGCCAGCTGATCGGCCAGAAGGGCGCCTACCGGCGCCTCTTCGAGGAACAACTGCGGCGGGCCGCGGCCTTCGCCGAGAGCAAGGCCGGTGCGGCCTACAAAGTCCGAGTCGGCCGTACGCCGGTGCGCGGCCTGAACAAGAGCGGAAAGAGCTTCGCCCAGTTCTACGACGACACGATCCTGCTGGTAGACGAGGCGACGGGAAAGGTAGCGATCGTCTTCACCGGCCAGTTCAAGGCGGGCGACGCCGGCTCGGTCGACGTGCTCGGCCAGCTGGCCTCCGACGACGCCCGCAAGGCGCTGGGCAAGCTGCTGCTGGACGGCAAGCAGTACGACATAGTCGACGGCTTGCTGCCGGAACGAACCGCCATCGTCACCACCATCCTGGGCGTAGCCGAGGAACGAACGTGGAAGGACGGCAAGAGCGTGGTCACCCGCTCCTCAACGGACCCGGCCGCCGTCGCCGACGCCCTGGCCGACCGCGTGGTCACGTTCCTGCCGATGCCGGTGCTCCCCGACGACCTACGAGCGCTGATCCGCTTCCTCCTGGAGGCGACCGAGAAGATCCCCAAGGTCTAGCGCGGGGTTGGCCGCCGCGTCCTCACCCAGCTCGGGATCGTCAAGCAGCGCCACAATCCGCTCGGCGGCCAACCGAGGGCAGGCGGCCATCACCTTCCGAACCCCAGGATCCCGGTCGGCCAACAGCCCGGCGATCAACTCCGGCTCCGCGTCCGGATCAAGAGCAACCAGCTTTCGTACGGCGGGATCAGCGTGATCCGCGAACCGGGCGAGGCCACCGCCCGGGAATCGCGGAAGCTCCCGAAGCCGATCCCAGGCGACCAGGTAGTGAGAGACCAACCGGCGGAAGTCCCCGTCGAGGTCGAGGAAGCTGCGCAGCAGCAGCGCGGGAGGCGCGGCCGGTTGACGCAGCGCGGTCATCAGCCGTACCCCCGGTTCTGGGTCTTCGGCCAGCACCGCCACCAGGTCGTCGGGCAGCGGCGGCCCGCCCGCCGCCCGGCGCCGCAGCAGCGGATTGACCGACCGCGCCCACCCGGCCGACACCTCCCCGTGCCAAGGCGTGAGCACGTCCAGGGTGAGATCGACGTCGAGCCGGTCCCGCTGCTCCTCGGTCAGCCCCGGATGCACCGAGACCGCCGTGCGAACCTCGACGGCCGGGTCCGCGACAAGCCGCCGGAGCTGCTCGTCGGTCAGGTCTTTTCGTTGCGCGACGCCCGCCCGCACCTCGGCATGCGGATGCTCCAGCAGGGTCGCCGCAAGATCAGCGGGAAAGCCCCGCTGCCGCGCGGCGTACCCGAGCTCCTCCGGCACGTCACGCGCCACGACGAGGTCGATCAGCTCGGCCGACATCGGCTGCTGCAACACCCACCAGGTGCCATGACAGATCCGATCCGGCAGTTCCCCCGGCTGCCGCAGTCGAAGCCGCTCGGCGACGGTGGCCTCGGCGACGGCCCGCACCTCCGGGTCGCTGTCCCCCAGCAGCGGCGAGTCCACCATCGCGAACCGGGCCGCCCACCGGCGAACCCGCACGTCCGGATGCCCGGTGGCGATCCGAAGGACCCCATCCTCCGCCGACAACAGGTCGAACAGCACGTCATCCCGAGGCCCCCGGATTTCGTCGAAGGTGCCGTCGAAAATCCGGACGAGCAGCCGCCGCACCGCGTCCGCCCCGATCGAACGCTGATCCCGGCGACCTCCCGCAGCGATCGCGACCCACTGCTCCGGATCGTCAACGAGCGCTTCCCGAATCCGCGGCTCCACCGACCGATGCCCGGCCACCGCCGCCCGAACCCCCGACGCCGGATGCCGCCACATGGTCTCTTGAACCACCACCGGCAGTTCGTCCCGCCGCCAGAGCTCACGAGCCATCGCCACCGGATGCCGTTCCAGCAATTCCAGCAACAAGGCCTCAGACACCGCCGGATTCCGCAACAGCCCGCACAGCCAAGCCTGGCTCATCGCATGCACTCCACCGGCAGCGCGGGATTGGCCGCCGCGATCTCCCCCAGCGCCGGATCGTCGAGCAGCGCCACGATCCGCTCCCTCGGCAACCGCGGGCACGCGGCCATCACCTTCCGAACCCCAGGATCAGCGTCGGCCAACAGCCGCGCGATCAACTCCGGCGCCGCCTCCGGATCAAGAGCAACCAGCTTGCGTACGGCGGGATCAGCGTGATCGGCGAACCGGGCAAGGCCGCCGCCCGGGAACCGTGGATGCTCCCGGAGCCAATCCCGGCCGCGACCGTCATGTTCCAGATAGCAGCGCAGCAACAGCTCGGCCGGTGCGGTCTCCGCATGACAGTCCGCGATCATCAGCCGGACGCCCGGGTCCGGGTCGTCGGCGAGCGCCAGCATCATATCGGCCGGCAGCCCCGGATTGCCGGCCGCCCGGCGCCGCAGCAGCGGATTGACCGACCGCGCCCACACGACCGGCGCCTCCGCGTTCGACCGGTCGTACACCGGCCAGGATGCGTCGATGTCGATGCCGGCCCGCTGCTCCTCGCTGAGTCCCGGATGGACGGAGACCGTGGTGCGCACCTCGACCGCCGGGTCCTCGACGAGCCGCAACAGCTGCTCCCCGGTCAGGTCATTCCGTTCCGCGACGCCCGCCCGCACCTCGGCGTCCGGGTGCGACAGCAGGACCGTCACGGCATCCGGCGGGGTGGTCGCGTTGCGCGCGACCCATCGGAGCTCCTCCGGTTCGCCGCGCTCGAGGACCCGCTCGACCAGGGCTCGCGACAGCGGCTGCTGCAGAATCCAGGAGGTGGCGCGGGAGACCCGTTCCGGCAGTTCCTCGGGCTGCCGGGCGCGATGCGCGTCGGCGAAACCCTTCTCGGCCGCGGCCCGCACCCCCGAATCGGGATCACTCAGCAGCGGATCATCGGCCTCCCGAACGGTCCAGCCCACCCAGGCCCGCACCTTCGGGTTCGGATGCACGCGGGCGATCCGCCAGCAGTCCGCGATGCCGAACCACATCTCGCTGCGGACCTCCGCCTCGGTCATCAGCCCCGTCGGGAACGATCCCGTAAAGACCCGATCCAGCAGCCGCGACACGGTTTCGTCGTCGAGTGGCCGCTGTTTCGGACTACCGATCGCATTGACCCGGACCGACTCCTCCGGATCATCGAGAAGCCCCGCTCGAATAACCGGATCAACTCCCCGATGCATGGCCAGGAAACTCCGAACCCGCCGTTCCGGATGCCGCCGCATAGCCTCCTGAACCACGCCCGGAAGCTCAGCCCGGCCACGGAGCGCATCAGCGGCCTCTACCGGCCACCGCTCCAACAGGTTCAGCAGCACGGCCGGGGACGCCGCCGGATTTCGAGCCACCCCACGCAGGCGCGAAAGATCCATCCACGGATTATGGCCGCCTGAGACCCGCACCCGCCGCCCCGGAATACTGGCGACGTGACGATCAAGGCGCTGATCTTCGACTTCGACGGCCTGCTGATGGACACGGAGACCACGCTGCTGGACAGCTGGCGCTGGGAGTGGCAGCGCCACGGCCTGCAGCTGGATCCGACCACCTTCTTCGCCAGCCACGGCGGCGACGCGAACGAGCCTCGCTACGTAGCGCTGGCGGCAGCGGTCGGCCCGGCCTACGACCGCGAGTCCAGCCACACCCTGCGCATGGAGCACCGGGCCGGCCTGAACGCGGCCCTGCAGCCGTTCCCCGGCATCGTCGACTGGCTGGACCAGGCCGCCGAGCTGGGCCTGCGGCTGGCGGTGGCGAGCAGTTCCCCACTGAGCCACGTAGGCCCGATGCTCGACCAGGCCGCCCTGCGTGACCGCTTCGAGGTCCTGGCCACCGGCGAGGAGGTAGCCGAACACAAGCCCGACCCGGCGGTCTACCACTTGGCGCTGGACCGGCTAGGCCTGCCCGCCGCCGAGGCGATCGCCTTCGAGGACACTCCACACGGCGTGGCGGCAGCCCAAGCGGCTGGCCTGCACTGCGTAGCCGTGCCGAACCCGCATGCCGACCACGCCCGCTTCACCGCCGCCGACCTGCTCCTGCCCAGCGCCACCGACCTGCCGATGGGCGCAATCCTGGAAGTGATCAGCGGTCACGCCAAGAGAGTGGCGAGAGGCTGACAGCCGCTTCGGCGATCCGGCGACTGGTCTCGGTATAGAGGTCCTTGCGTGCCGACTCGATCCAACCGGCCGTACGCGTAACGCCGATATCCCGGTACTCGATCGCTTGCAGCAACATCTCCAACTTGTCCGCGTCCTTGGCGCACCGGGCTTCGAGGCTCTCCCGCGTCTCGTACTCGTCCACGGCACCACGAACCATCTCTCGTGACCGCTCGGGCAGCCGCTCGGTCTGGTCGGCGGTTATCGCCCGCGGATCGGGCTTGGCCAGGTACGGGGTGGCGGTATGGGGAAGGTCACCGGTACGTGTTTCCTGGCTGTCGTGCCACAGTGCGAGGAACGCGGCCCGGGCAGGGTCGGCGCCTTCCTCGGCAGCGATGAGCGCGGCAAGCTGGGCGGCGCGCATGGTGTGTTCGGCGACCGATTCGGGGTCCCGCACGCCGGCGTGCCACCAGCCAGAGCGCCGAACGCGCTTCAACAGGCCCAGTTCGTACCCGAAGCCGGCGAGCCCCTCAGCATCAGACGACACGTTCGATCCTCCTACTGGTCGGCGCGTGCAGGGTCGGCCGAGTGAGCGAACGACTCCCGAATACCATCACCGATGCCCTCTTGCTGTGACTACCACCACCTGCACCAACCGCTACGACACTACGACGTGGCAATCGGCCTCGGCAGCCACGACATCGGCGTACCCGCCTACACCGCGCAGCTATACCACGCCGGCTGTTTCCCACGATTGTCTTCACCGGCGCCGTCAACTCCATCCGGCCCGATCTGTTCCCCCACGGAGAAGCCGTCTACTTCGGTGACCAAGCACGCGCACTGGGCGTACCCAACGAAGCGATCCTGGTCGAACCTCATGCCACAAACACCGGCCCGAACATCACTCCTGCAACGGTTCATCGAGTATCCGCGACAAGGCTTCGCCATCGCGCAAGACGTACCCCAAGACGTCCTCGATGCCTACCAATGCCTCATCAACGACGGCTTCATCAGCCGCCTGCTCACCACCTAAATGACGGCTCGCTCCCAGCGGGTGTGCTGGAGCCATGTGTTGGACTTCGCTTACGGGCCCGGCAGCTCCTGACGCCCTTGCCGCACCGGCTCGGGCCAACCGCTGCCGACCTCCCTCTGGCCGAGGTCCTGCGAGTCGCTGCGTGATACTGAGCGGATGTCGCACTACACCTCGCTCCTGCGGCGCCTTGGTAACCAGCGCTGGTTTGCTGCCATCGGGCGGCTGGTCACGCCGCTGGACAAGCGGCTGTATCGGCTCAGCGGTGGGCGCTGGTCGGTGATCGGCAAGCATGAGCTGCCTACGCTGTTGATCACCACCACCGGCAGTCGGTCCGGTCTGGCCCGGACCCAACCTCTGCTGTACGCCCGGGACGGCTCCGACTACATCGTGGTTGGCTCGAACTGGGGGCAAGCCAACCACCCGGCCTGGACCGCGAACCTTATCGCTACGCCGGCCGCTCGGGTGACGGTGCGCGACCGCGAGCTCGGCGTGCGCGCCGCCCTGGTCACCGGCGCCGAGCGGGACCAGCTCTGGCAGACGGCCCTGCGCGTCTGGCCCGGGTACGCCGCCTACGCCGAGCGCGCCGACGGGCGCGAGATCCGGATCTTCCGGCTGACCCCCGAAAGCTGACGGGTCAGGCCGGGGCGCACCAGGGCTCGACGGTCGTGGTGACCGGTTCTCCGGTGTCGGCGGCCTCCTCGATGGCCAGCGCGAGCACGTGGTCCTGGGCGCCCTCGGCCAGTGGGTATGGCGGTGGGCCCTCGCCTCGCACCCAACTGGCCATCGCGTCCAGCAGTGCGGCGATGGCTATCTCGTCGTCGTTGAAGCGCTGGCCGGCGTACCGATTGCGGTAGAGCACCTCGCCGCCCAGCGTGATGTTCTCCGTGTCGAAGCCGCTCAGGTCCAGGTCGTGGCCGCTCTGCCGGCGCGCCAGCGCCGTGCGGGCGATGGTCCGCGGCGCGGGCATGTGCAGGATCTCGTCGTTGTGCAGTTCGCCGTGGGTGGCTCGGACCAGCAGGCGGCGGAAGCGGAGCAGGTTGCGGGTCTGGCCGGTGGTGAAGTCGTAGAGGCCGGAACGGCCCTCGCCGAAGTCGAGCGTGGCGATGGTCGTGGTGGCCGGCTTCAGCTCCTGGTTGTCGGTCCAGCCCTGGCGGTCCAGCGGATCCAGCAGGGGCGCGACGGGGCGCACCGCGCGGACCACCGCCGGGGCATGGCCGGCGTCGAGGAAGCCGCGGATCAGCGAGACCGCGTGGTGCTGCTGGGTGGACGAGACCTGCACCTGGGTGGGGGTGCCGATGATGCCGGAGCGCACCGCGGCCAGCCGGGCGGCGTGCGCGGGCATCAGCAGGTACTGCTCGGCAACCTGGACCAGGCCGGACGCGCCGACGGCCGACCAGAGTTCCCGCAGGCCAGGTAGGTCGGCGGCGGGTGGGGTCTCGGTCAGCACGGGCAGGCCGTGCGCGACGGCCTCGGTGACGATCGCCGGGGCCGCGCTGCGCGGGACGGCGATGACCAGGAAGTCCGGCCGGGCGTCGCGGATGCATCCGGCGAGATCTCCGAAGGCGAGAACCGGCAGTTCACGACGGCCTGGTTCCCGCACCACCGCGCCGACGCATTCCAACTCCGGCAGCGCGAGCGAGACCTGGTGGATCGCCGCCGCCCGGAAACCAAAACCAACCAGAGCGAACCTCACGCATTCACCGCCTCGGGGTCAGTGGCCGCCGGAGAAGCCCTTCGCCGCTTCCGCAGGGTGACCGTGATCGGCACGGCCAGCAGTGCGATCAGGGCGATGCCGGCGATGGCCAGGCCGACGCGTAGGCCGGGCGGTTCGAATGAGCACTTCACGCTGGTCTCGTTGTCTCTCAACGGCACGCCGATGAAGCCGTAGTACGAGGTCGGTGGCTTTCCCTCACACGTCCAGCCCTTGGTGGCGGGCACGGCCAGCACCGCTGTCCCGGTGCTGCCGGCAGGGAGGGTGGCGGTGAGGGTGTGGCCGCCGGCCTCGACCTTTGTCGCCCCGGTGGCTCGGAGCCGCTCGACCGCCGCC
The DNA here is from genome assembly GCF_016862435.1 of Paractinoplanes tereljensis. GTDB lineage: Bacteria > Actinomycetota > Actinomycetes > Mycobacteriales > Micromonosporaceae > Actinoplanes > Actinoplanes tereljensis. Next base: position 97,798 of record NZ_BOMY01000030.1, on the reverse strand, counting down.
GTAAACGCAGCGTGGTCGAGGCAACCGAGCACCGGCCCGGGCAGCACCTGCGGCTTGGAGGTCCACATCTCCAGCTTGACCTTCCCGTCGGCCGGGACCGTGCCCAGCGACCGCATCGGGTTACTGGTCATCGGCTCGACCGCGACGAACGAGATCTCCTTCTGGGGACTGCGGACCACCCCGGCGAACCAGGGCGTGTAGAAGTAGGCCTCTCGGCCCGGCGTACACGTCGCGGTGAAGGTCGTCCAGCGACTGCCCTTCGGCGTTGGTGGGACCTCCCAGCCGGTGCCGGTCGGGGTGGCCGCCGGGCCGTCCGTGTAGGACAGTGTCGGCTTCTCGTAGACGGTGGCGCCGAGCAGCTCCTCCTGGCGGGCGAAGGCCGAGGTGAACGGCTTACCCCCGGAGTCGGCCGGGTGGACGGTCACCATCGGTGCGGCGGGACCGGCGGGGACCACCTGGCCGGCGTCGTCGACATACGTGTTGACCGCCATCAGGGCCCGAGTAACCGGGTCGGTGGGGCTGTGGATGTGCCGGCCGCGCCAGGTCCACGAGATGCCCAGGGACTGCAACGCTTCCGAGGTCTCGGCCATCACGTACGTGTCGTAGTAGCGGGAGCCCTCGGCCCGCAGCAAGGCCGGATCGCCGTTGGCAAACCTGTGCGGGCCGGTTTCCACCCGCGCGGCCGGCCAGGTGCGGGCGGCCTGGATGGCGTCGAACGTCCTACGGACGTCGGCATCCTGCAGGGTGGGGTGCGGGTCGAAGAACGGGATGTCCTTCCGGACCGCGTCGGCCACGTAGGTGGAGTAGGCGGCGCCGAAGAAGACCGCGATGACCAGTACGGCGGCCGAACCGGTTCGCAGCCACCGGGCGGTGTTCGCCCGCAGTAGCAGGACCAGCGCGCCCAGCATCAGCGGGCCGCCGATCAGCACACTCCGCCAGGTCGACGGCCGCACGGCCGTGGTGTTCCGGGCGAGCACCAGGAGCAGCAGAACCAGGAGGGCCCCGGCAAGCAGGGCGGTTACCCGTGGCCGCCGGGCCAGCGACAGCCACGCGACCATGGTGAGCATGCCGCTGAAGACGAACGCGGCGCGGTACGGGCTGCCGTTCGGGATGGCCAGCCCGTGCCACAGCAGGATGGTGGGCCGCCAGAAGAACGACAGCATGACCAGCACCAGCAGGCCGATCCAGGCCAGTCGCTCCCGGCCGGGCACGCCCCGATGGAACGGATACGCCGCCACCAGGAGCAGGCCGAACAGTCCGATCAGGATGTTGGGGGCGGACACCAGGGACTTACCGCCGGGCAGGAACTGGCCCAGGACGTCCAGCAGGGGTGGGGCGCCGCGGAAGTCGATCGGCGGCGGGGGCTGCGCACCGTTGCTGGCCAGGCCACAAACGATGATCACCGGAGCGGCCAGGAGTACGCCGACCAGGGTCATCGAGCCGGCCCGGAGTAACACCGCCCAGGAGAACCGGGTGAGCAGGAACCGGACCAGGAAGATCAGCGCGGCGGCGATGGTGACCATCGCCGCGGTGTAGAAGTTGCCCAGCCAGGCGGCCGTGACGATCAGCGTGCCGAGAACCCAGTGCCGTTCCTGCAGGCACCAGTCGGCCGCGATGCAGAGCGCCGGCAACGCGGCCAGGCCCCACAGCCACATCGGGTCGGCGAACGCGTCGTTGATCACCCAGCCGCACAGGCCGTACCCGACGCCGAGCAGCATCCGCCACCACGGCGAGCCCGGTGCCAGCCGGCCCAGGAAGACCGTCATCAGCCCCGCGGCCAGGCCCAGGCCGAGCAGCGTGACCAGGAAGACCGGCAGGTCGAGCAGGTCGCGCGGGAACAGGCCGACCAGCCAGGAGAACGGGCTGGCCAGGAACGAGAAGAAGTCGGGCAGGAAGGACGTTCCGTAGCCGCTGCTCCAGCTGAAGAACAGGTCGCCGCTGGCCTTGCCGTGTTCGAGGTCCCAGAGCTCGGCGTGGAACGGGATGAACTGGTTGCCCAGGTCGTTGACGGCGCGCGAGGCAGGCCCGAACGGATAGGTCCCGTTCGCGAACAGCGACAGGCAGTAGGCGCCCATGGACAGCAAAGCCGCGGTGGCAGCAGCCGGAAATTCCCGATATGTCCACGATGGACGATCGGCTGGCGTTGACACGAAGTTCCCCCACCCCGCCGGGACAAACCGAAGGATGAACCATAGGGGATAAACCGCCGACGCAGGGGGCGGGCGCGCGGATCGGCTATTCGACCCGGCTTCGGCGTACGTTCGCCGCCTGGTCGGGATGATCAGACGATACACGTCCAGCGATGCGCGATGGTTCCGTCGTCATGCCGAGTTGGCGCCAGAACTCGTCCTTTCCCGGACCGTCAACTTTCCAAGATCGCTGATTCAGCGCGGAGGAATTGCATTCATGGCGACGTCTTTCCCGGCTTCCCGCGACAAATCGACACCGCGTACGCCCGCCCGCGGTAATGCCCGGCAATGGGCTCCCGTCGCGGTCGTCCTCTGTGGTGTGCTCCTCGCGGTAAGCACGCTGGTCGCCTGGGTGCTGGCGACATCGCCCGTGGACGAACCCGCGCCACCGGCGGCCACACGAATCGATCACCGGCTCGCGGCTCGTCTGGCGACCCCCGGCGATACCCTGGTCACGGCCGGGGCCGACGGCGTGGCCCGGCTGTGGGACGGCCACAGCGACCACCTGGCCGGCAGTCTGCCCGGCGACCACGGGGCGATCACCGCGGTGGCGTTCGATCCAGCCGGCGACACACTGGTGACTGCGGGCGCGGACGGGGTGGCCCGGGTCTTCGACGCGCACACGACCAAGCTGGTGCGATCCCTTCCGGGTGGCCACGGCGCGATCAATGCGGTCACCTTCAACGCGGCCGGCGACACCCTGGTCACCGCAGGCGCCGACGGCGTAACCCGGATCTGGGACGGCCACAGCGACCGCCTGGTCCGCAGCCTGCCCGGCGGACACGGCGCCATCGACGCCGTCGCCTTCAACTCCGCCGGAGACACCCTGGTCACCGCGGGCGAGGACGGCACGGCCCGGATCTGGGACGGACACAGCGACCGACTCGTACGCAGCCTGCCCGGCGGACACGGCGCCATCAACGCCGTCGCCTACAACCCCGCCGGAGACACCCTGGTCACCGCAGGCGAGGACGGCACGGCCCGGATCTGGGACGGACACAGCGACCGACTCGTACGCACCCTGCCCGGCGGACACGGCGCCATCAACGCGGTCGCCTACAACGGCCTGCTTCAAGCCGCGCCGGCACCCGCCGAGCCGGAGCCGACCGACTACGGCTGGCAGACCGGCCCGGGTCCGTCGTCGTCACCTCTCCCGGTCTCCGACACTGTGGTGACTGCGGGCGAGGACGGGGTGGTCCGGGTCTGGGACGCGCACAGCGAGCGGCTGGTCCGCACCTTGCCCGGCAGCGATGCCCCGATCTACGCACTCGCCTTCAACCCAGCCGGCGACACCCTGGTCACCGGGGGCGCGGACGGTGTGGTCCGGTTCTGGGACGGGCACGGTGACCGGCTGGTCCGGAGCCTGCCCGGCGGCCACGGCGCGGTTTACACGCTCGCCTTCAACGCGGCCGGCGACACCCTGGTGACGGCCGGGGATGACGGCGTCACCCGGGTCTGGGACGGACACAGCGGCCAACCGGTACGCACGCTGGCCGGTGGACCCGGCGCGGTCAACGCGGTCACCTTCAACGCGACCGGCGACACCCTGGTCACCGCGGGCCAGGACGGCGTGACCAGGATCTGGGACGGGCACAGCGACCGGCTCGTCCGCACCCTGCCCGGCGGACACGACGCGGTCAACGCGGTGGCCTTCAACCCGGCCGGCGACACGCTGGTGACGGCCGGCCGCGACGGCGTCACCCGGGTCTGGGACGGGCACGGCGACCGGCTGGTGCGCAGCCTGCCCGGCGGCCACGGCAGCGTCCGGGCGGTGACCTTCAACGCGACCGGCGACACCCTGGTCACCGCGGGCGAGGACGGCGCGACCAGGATCTGGGACGGGCACAGCGACCGGCTCGTCCGCACCCTGCCCGGCGGACACGGCGCGATCGACGCGGTCGCGGTGAACGCGGCCGGCGACACGATCGCTACGGCCGGCGAGGACGGCAGCACCCGCGTCTGGGACGGGCACAGCGATCGCCTGGTCCGCACTCTGCCCGGCGGCAGCGGCGCCGTCGAGGCAGTCGTCTTCAACAGCGTCACCCGCTAACTCGGACGGCCGAATGGGGACCGGAAATGACCTCGGAAAAGCCGGAGAAAACGGACCAGAAATCGTCGACTCCATGGTGGCGACTGGCGCCGACCGAAACCCGGCCACTGACCACCTTTGCCGCCGTCATCGGCGCGGTGGCCGCGGTTTTTCAATTCTTCGAGGCGAGCACCGGCGGCGGCCTCCGGACGCTGGCCATTTCCAGCGGGATCGTATTTCTTTTCGTCGTCGCCGCAACGGCCGTGCAACGCCGAATTCGCACGGCCCTGGTCGGCGCACTCGCCCTGGCTCTGGTGTCCGCAGCCGTGTTCGGCGGTTACCTTCTCGGCTCAGCACGCCACGATCAAGATCCGCCCGGGCCGGACGCGTCGTCGGCCCCCGTTACCGAAAGTTCGAGTTTGCCGGCGCCGGCCGCGAGCGTCGACGAGGTCGCCGCGCTGGATCCGAATCAGACCAAGGCGTTCGCCACGGTGTCCGTCGACGGAGCCCTGGCCACCTGGCGGCTGGACAACCTACGTGTCCCCCAGCACCAGGCGCCCAGCGACGCCGGCACCGCCCGATCACTGGCCATCGACAAGACGACCCCCAACACCCTGGCGGTCGGCCTCGGCGACGGCTCGATCCAGATCTGGGACGAGGCCGCCCTCACCGGGCCGCTCCGCACCGCCTCCGGGAAGGGCGCGGTCACCGCCCTCGCCTTCGACCCGGCCGCGAAGAACACCCTGGCCGCCGGCCGGGAGAACGGTGGCCTGGAGGTCTGGGACTCCTCGTCGCTCAAGCGGACGTCGGCTCGGACCACGGCCTGCGCCGGCGCGGTGACCGCGCTCGCCCTGGACCCGGCGACACCGAACACCCTCGTCTCAGCCTGCGAGAACGGCACGCTGAAGATCTGGGACCGAACCAACTTCGAGAAGCCGCCGCTGGAGGGAAAGACCGAGGCCCACGGTCCGGTGACCGCCCTCGCCCTCGACCCGAGCGTCAAGAACAGCCTGGCGATCGGCTATGCCGACGGCTTCGTGGAGATCCGCGATCGCACCAAGCCCGGCGACACGCTGCGGTCCGCCACCGATGTCCGGCAGAGCCCGGTTCTGGCCTTGTCGTTCGATCAGAGCCTGCTCACGGCAGTACTGGCCGACCACACCGGCGAGGTCTGGAACGCCACCGTGCTGGGGGCGCCCAGCCAAACCCCAGGCCGGTGAGGAGTTCTTCCGGGAGCGCTCCCAAAGGGTGGACGCATTGATTGACCTCGTTTGAAACGTGGCGTTAACGTGCGCGTCCATGGCTCTCATCTCCAGACTGGCGCTGGCCGGTCTTGTCGTCGCACTCACCGCCGGCGGCATCGCCGCGGCCACCACCAGCGCCGGGGCGGCCACGGTCGGCCGCGATGCCGCGGCGACGGTCGCCGCCATGCAGCCGGGCTGGAACCTCGGGAACACCTTCGATTCGACGGGCGCGGACGAGACCTCGTGGGGCAACCCGGCGGTCACCCGGGCGCTGCTCGACGGGGTCAAGGCGCAGGGCTTCCGGAGCATCCGGATCCCGGTCACCTGGGGTCAGCACCAGGGCGCCGCGCCCGGTTACGCCATCGACTCCGCCTACCTGACCCGGGTCAAGGAGGTGGTCGACTGGGCGCTCGCCGACGGCTTCTACGTGATGATCAACATCCACCACGACTCGTGGCAATGGCTCAACACGATGGCCGGCGACCACGACACCGTGCTGGCCCGCTACAACGCCATCTGGACGCAGGTCGCCGCCACCTTCCGCGACGAGCCGGCCAAGCTGGTCTTCGAGAGCCTCAACGAACCGCAGTTCACCGACGCGGCGCAGGCTCCGGCCCTGCTCAACGAGCTGAACACGTCGTTCCACACGATCGTGCGCGACTCCGGCGGCCGCAACGCGACCCGCCTGCTCGTGCTGCCGACCCTGAACACGTCGGCCGACCAGGCCAAACTCGACGCCCTCGCGACCACCATCGCGGCGCTGGGCGACAAGAACGTGGCCGCCACCGTGCACTACTACGGCTACTGGCCGTTCAGCGTGAACATCGCCGGCACCACCACGTTCGACGCGACCACGCAGGCTGACCTGGTCGGTTACCTGGACCGGGCGAATGCCGCGTTCACCGCCAAGGGCGTACCCGTAATCTTGGGGGAATTTGGTCTTCTTGGTTTTGATTCGTCGATCGGCGCCATCGAGCAGGGCGAGAAGCTGAAGTTCTTCGAGTACCTCGGTTATTACGCGCGGCAGAAAAAGATCACCACCATGCTGTGGGACAACGGGCAGCACTTCGACCGGACCGCGCTGGTCTGGCGGGACCCGGAGCTCTACCGGCAGATCCGGTCGAGCTGGACCACCCGGTCCGGCACGGCCGCTACCGATCAGATCTTCCTGCCCAAGACCGGCACCCTCGCGGCGCGGACCGTCCCGCTCAACCTCAACGGAACGTCATTCTCCGCACTGCGGCAGAACGGAAAAAACCTCCAGCGAGGCCGGGATTACTCGCTCTCCGGCGATCAACTCACGCTCACCGCGGCCGCGCTCACCAGATTGGCAGGCCCCCGGGCGTACGGCGTGAATGGGTCCCTGTCCGTGGTCTTCTCGTCCGGCGTCCCGTGGCGGCTGGATATCCGTACCGCTGATGTGCCGTTGGTTTCGGCCGCGACCGGAACCACCGCGGCGTTCGCGATTCCCACCGCCTTCCGCGGTGACGTGCTGGCCACGATGGAGGCGAAGTACGCCGACGGCAGTTACGCCGGACCGCAGAACTGGACCGCGTACAAGGAGTTCGGTGCCAACCTCGCGCCCGATTACGCGGCCGGCCTGATCGGCCTGAAGCCAGCCTTCTTCGCCGAGGTCAACGACGGCGCCACGGTGACGCTGACCCTGCACTTCTGGAGCGGCGCCACGGTCACCTACTACGTCACCAAATCGGGTACGGCGGTTTCCGGCACCGTGGCCTGACCAGCACCGATCGGCCTGTTCGCGGTTCGCGGACAGGCCGGTCGGCCGGTAAATCGGGCGAGACCTGTCGGACCCCCGTGGCAGCATGATGAACGTGGATGCACGGGGACCGGGACGATTTCTGTGGTGGCTGGCGAGGGAACATAAGGGTCGAGTCGGGCTCGGCGCGATGTTCGGATCGCTGTGGTTCCTGAGCCTGGCCACGTTTCCGTGGCTGCTCGCCCAGGCCATCGACCACGGGTTGCATCCGCGCCAGATCGGCCCATTGCTCGGCTGGGCCGGGCTGGGTCTGCTGATCGGCATCACCAACGCGGTGCTAGGCATCATGCGGCACCGCAGCATGACCAAGCTGCGCCTGGCCGTCGCCGCCCACACCGCCGACCTGGTGATGACCCACGCCACCCGGCTCGGCGCCGCGCTCCCCCGCCGGGTCACCGCCGGCGAGGTGGTCACCATCGGCATCTCCGACGTCTGGACCATCGGCCGGGCGATGAACGTCGGCGGGGTCGGGGTGGCGTCCGTCGTGGCCAACATCGCGATCGCCGCCCTGCTGTTCCACACCTCGCACATCCTGGCCGTCGTGGTGCTGATCGGCGTGCCGCTGGTCGCCCTGATCGTCGGCCCGCTGCTCGGCCGCACCCAGAAAGCCGGTTCCCGCTACCGCGAACAGCAGGGCGAGTTGAACTCCCGGCTGGTCGACGTGCTCGGCGGCCTGAAGATCCTCAACGGGCTCGGTGGCAAGGACGCCCACCTGGCCCGCTACGAGCGGCAGTCGGCACGGCTCCGCGACCAGGGCTACCAGGTGGGCGGCCCGTCGAGCTGGATCGGGGCGATCGGCGACGGCCTGCCGGTGGTGTTCATCGGCGTGGTGATCTGGCTGGCGGCCCGCCTGGCGGCGAGCGGCGACATCACGATCGGCCAGCTGATCGCGGTGTACGGCTACACGGCGATGCTTGTCATCCCGGTGAGCGTGCTGATCTTCTGCGGTTTCGACGTCACCCACGGCCTGGTCGCCGCCCGCCGGGTGACCAACTTCCTGCGCATCCCGCTCGACGACCCGTCCGGCCGGCCCGCGCCGCCGGGCCCGGCCCGGCTGCACGATCCAGAGTCCGGGGTGTACGCCGAGCCGGGGCAGCTCACCGCGCTGGCCGGGGACGGCGCGGCGATCGTCGAACGGCTCGGCCGCTACGGCCCGACCACCGCTACCTGGGGCGGCGTGCCGCTCGAGGAGATCGCGCAACCGGAGATCAGGTCCCGGATCCTGGTGGCGCATCAGGACGCCGACCTGTTCGCCGGTCCGCTGAACGCCGTGGTCGCCGGGCCGGCCACCCCCGACGACCTGCGGGTGGAGGCGGCGATCGACGCGGCCGCCGCCACCGACGTCGCCACCTCGGCCGACCGGCCGGTCGAGTGGGGCGGGCGCAACCTGTCCGGCGGCCAGCGACAGCGGCTGCGGCTGGCCCGGGCGCTCTACGCCGACCCGGAGATGCTGCTCGCGGTCGAACCCACCTCGGCGGTCGACGCGCACACCGAGGCGGCCATCGCCGAGCGGCTCAGCACCGCCCGGGCCGGTCGCGGCACCCTGGTCACGACCACGTCGCCGGTCCTGCTCGACCGGGCCGACACCGTGCACTACCTGGTCGACGGCCGGGTCGCGGCCACCGGCACACACCGCTCGCTGCTGGCCGACGAGCCCGGCTATCGCGCCCTGGTCTCCCGGGTGTTCGGGGAGGACGAATGAGCGCCGCGCTGCCCATCGCCGGGCCCGGCCGGGTCGGGGTGGCAGCGTGAGCGCCGCGCTGCCCATCGCCGGGCAGAAGACCGTGGGGCGGGCGGCGCTGCGGCTGCTTGCCGCCGACCGCCGGTCGGTGGCCGCGATGCTGGTGATCAACGGGCTGGCTGCGCTCGCCGCCCTCGGCGGGCCCTGGCTGCTCGGCCGGATCATCGACGAGGTCACCACCGGGCACGGCGCCGCCGCGGTCGACCGGCTCGCCGCCGGCGTGCTGGCCTGCGCGGTCGCGCAGACGTTGCTGTCGAGGTACGCACTGGCCATCGCCTACCGGTTCGGCGAGCGCACCGCGGCCCGCATCCGCGAGGGTTACCTGCGCCGGGCGCTCGCGCTGCCCGCCGCCGTGGTCGAGCGGGTGCCGGCCGGTGACCTGGCCGCCCGCGGCACCACCGACATCGACCAGGTCGCCACCACGCTGCGCGACATCCTGCCCAACGTGTTCATCGGTCTCATCCAGATAGTCTTCATCATCGCCGCGGTGGTGCTGATCGATCCGCTGCTCGGCCTGGTCGGGGTGACCGGGTTGACCGGCATCGTGTTCGTGACCAGGTGGTACCTACGCCGGGCCCGGGACGCCTACCTGGCCGAGGGCGCGGCCAACTCCCGGCTCGCCGAGGAACTCGCCGCGACCACCGAGGGCGCCCGCACCGTCGAGGCGTTCGGCCTGCACGAGCGCCGGATCGACGCCGGGCACGAGGCGATCGCCGAGACCCGGCGCACCCGGCTCAGAACCCTCGCCCTGCGCAGCGTCTATTTCCCGAGCGTCGAGACCTCGTACGCGGTACCGACCGTGTTCGTCCTGGTCGTCGGCGGCCTGCTCTACATCCACGGCCAGGTCACCCTGGGCACCGTCGGCGCGGCCGTGCTCTACCTGCGGCAGCTCGTCGGCCCGCTGGACACCCTGCTGATCTGGATCGAGCAGTTGCAGAGCAGCAGCGCCTCCTTCGCCCGGGTCGAGGGCATCGCCGAGATCCCGGCCCCACCGCCGCCCGCCACGGCCACCCCGACCAGCGACCGCATCGAGGTGACCGGGGTCCGATACGCGTACGCCGAGGGCCGTGACGTGCTCCACGACGTCAGCCTGACCGTGCGACCCGGGGAACGCCTGGCCATCGTCGGGCTCTCCGGCGCCGGCAAGTCCACCCTGGGCCGGCTGATCGCCGGCGTCGACCGCCCCACCGCCGGCACCGTGACGGTCGGTGGCGTCCCGATCGCCGACCTGCCGCCCGACGTGCTCCGCCGCCAGGTCGTGCTGGTCACCCAGGAGCACCATGTGTTCCGGGAGACGCTGCGCGACAACCTGATGGTCGCGGCCCCCGACCCGGTGCTGCGCGAGGCGCTGGCCACGGTGGGCGCCGACTGGGCCGACGACCTCGACCGCGACCTCGGCGAACGGCCGTTGGACGGCGCCCAGGCGCAGCAGCTGGCGCTGGCCCGGGTGGTCCTGGCCGACCCGCACACGGTGATCCTCGACGAGGCCACCGCCCTGCTCGACCCGACCGCGGCCCGCACCGCCGAGCGGGCGCTCGCGGCGGTGCTGCACGAACGCACAGTGATCGCCATCGCCCACCGCCTGCAGACCGCGCACGACGCCGACGCGGTGGCCGTGATGGACGACGGCCGCATCATCGAGCTGGGCACCCACGACGAGTTGGTGGCGGCCGGCGGTCCGTATTCCGCGCTGTGGCACTCCTGGCACGGCGGCTCCGAGGAAAACTTTTCGCTCACAAGGAAACCGCTTACCTGAATTATCCGTACCTTTCGCTGCCACCGCCCTGCTAGCGAAAGGTTCCAGCGATGACTCGGACTCGCGTGAACAGACTGATGGCCGCGGCGATCGCCCTGGTGGGCGTCGGCGCGGCGGTGGTCTTCACGAACTTCGCCTCGGCCGCCGAGACCACGGCGGCCGGCGACCAGATCGTCACCGAGACCATCCAGGTCACCGGGGTGTTCGACGGCGCCGGCCAGCGCTTCATCGGCGGCGGCGACCTGGGCGACGGCGGCCAGGACGAGGGCCAGGACGCACTGTTCGACCTGGCGGCCGGCGCCACCCTGAAGAACGTCATCCTCGGCACCCCCGCCGCCGACGGCGTGCACTGCGCCGGCAGCTGCACGCTCAGCAACGTGAGCTGGGAGGACGTCGGCGAGGACGCGGCCACGTTCCGCGGCACGAACGCCACGGTGGTCATCGACGGCGGCAGCGCCGTCTCAGCCGACGACAAGGTGTTCCAGGACAACCGCGGCGCCGGCGGCTCGGTGACCATCCGCAACTTCGCGGTCTCCGACTTCGGCAAGCTGTACCGCTCCTGCGGCAACTGCTCCACCCAGGCGGCCCGCACCGCCACCATCGAGAACATCACCGCCACCGCCCCCGGCAACACCCTGGCCGGCATCAACGTCAACCTGGGCGACAAGGTCACCCTGAACGGCGTGACCCTGGTAGGCGACGACATCTCCCTATGCGACCTCTTCGAGGGCAACGACACCGGCGACGAGCCCACCAAAATCGGCGAGGGCCCCGACGGCACCAGCTGCATCGCCACCGGAGTGACCGGCCCGTAGCCCCGGGCATCCAAGACGCCGGCGGCCGGCTCCTCCACGCCGACCCGCCGGCCGAGCCCGGTGACGCCATCCTGCCCGGAGCCGTCACCGGGCTCACCCGCCCGGTCAGCGCGGGCGGACTAAGCCCAGGTCGTAGGCGACGATGGTCGCCTGCACTCGGTTGGCCGCGCCGAGCTTTGCCATCAGGGCGTTTACGTGGGCCTTGACCGTGCCTACGCCGATGCCGAGTTCGGTGCCTACCTCCGCGTTGGACAGGCCGCGGGCCACGCCGAGCAGCACCTCCCGCTCGCGTGGGGTGAGCGCGGCCAGTCGGAGGTCGGCCTCCGGGGCAGCGGCCACCGTGCCCGTCGCGAACGCGTCGATCAACCGCCGGGTGACCGTCGGGCTGAGCATCGCCTCGCCCGCCGCCACCACCCGGATCGCCGCGACCAGGTCGGCCGGCTCGGCGTCCTTGAGCAGGAAACCGGACGCCCCCGCCTTGAGCGCCTGGAAGACATGGGCGTCCTGGTGAAACGTGGTCAGTACCAGCACTTTCGGCGGGCTGGCCGAGGCGGCCAGCCGCTCGGTCGCGGCCAGGCCGTCCATCCCGGGCATGCGCACATCCATCAGTACGACGTCCGGCGCGACCACCGCCGCCAGCGCGAGTGCGGCCGCCCCGTCACCGGCCTCCCCCACGACCTCGAGGTCGTCCTGCGACCCGACGATGGCCGCAAGCCCAGCCCGCACCATGACCTGGTCGTCCACGATCATCACTCGAACGGCGATGGTGACACCTCCCGCACAAAGCCGCCCAACGCCAACGCCCCGATCGTAGGCGCGGCAAGCGCTCCTGGCGCCAATCGGCAGGCATCGACTCGGCCCCCGCGCCAGAACTGCGCGATCTTGGAAAGTTAGGTCAACGAACGGGTACTTAAATTGACAACTTCACGGTGAGCTCCGCCGTCCCGGCGCAGATATAAGCGGCATGTCGGGTTTTCCGGGCGGCCGGCTCCAAGAAGTGGACGCCAATTCCCGGAATGCAGGACGGGGCCGAGATACGCGCTGCGGGCTGACCAAAAGGTGTCTAGGGGCGAGGCGGACCAGGATCGCCCGATGGTTCGGCCGACGACGTGGCGGTCTGCCCTGGCTGAGTTGGGGCGACACCGGGCGGAACGGTCCGGGGCAGCGGGGCCGACATCAGCCCAGCACTATCCACAGGCGTCGCCGCCGGACCGACACCATCCGGTATGACCGCAGCCACCGGTGCCGCCACCGGGGCGGGGTCGTTCGGTGGGGTGGTGGGGTGGGACAGGCCGTCCAGTAGGGCTCGCATTGCGGCCAAGGCGTGGCGGGCTGCGGCCACCACGGCGGGGAGATCCTCGCGGGCGGCTGCGGTGGGGACCTGGGCTGCGTGCTGCAGGACTGCTGCTCGTAGGCCGGCTGCCACCCGGGCTCGTTCGCCTCGGGCCTGGTCGGCGGCCCGGAACATGGCGGCTGCTACCGGGGCCTCCTCTCGGGCCTGGCGGCGGTCTCGGCGGCGGCGCTCCAGGTGGCCGGCCAACCAGCTCAAGGTGGCGGGGATGGCCAGCAGGATGGCTACTACCACCGCCAAGAAAACAGCGATGAGAATGCGGCCGGGCAGGCTCACGCCGGGCTCGTCCGGTGGCTCCAGGGCGATCAGGGTGCCCAGCGCCGCGGCCGATGAGATCGCTGAGATTCCGGCGGATAGCCAGGTCAGTCTGGCGGGTACGGCGCGGGAGGCTACCGAGTACACCGCGGCGAACTCGGCGCCCGCGCTGAACAGGAACAGCCAGGCTGCGCCGGCGGGGATCACGCCCAGGCCTACCAGCAGTGGGCCCAGCCACGTGGTGGCGGCCACGGCGGCGAAGACCGGCCACGGGTGGCTTCGCCGCCAGAACAGGGGGACCGTGTGGGCCAGCACGGCCAGGACTACCAGGGCGGCGCCGGGGACGGTCAGGCCGTCCTCGGCGGAGGATACGGCCAGGCTGCTGAACGGGACCACCAGCAGAAGTGCCACCAGCACGGCGTCCAGGGCCACCGGACTCCACTGCTGCCGGCGCACGGGGAGCGACGTCAGCGGGAGGACTGCGCGCACCCGCCAGCCGCCGTCGGCGCGGGGGCCGGCCGTCACCGTGCCGCCTACGGTCGCGGCTCGTTCGTGCATGCCGGGTATGCCGCGGCCGCCGCCCAATCCGGCCGCCGCCGAGGCCAGGCCGGTCGCCGCCGGGGCCCGGTCGCCACCCAAGCCGGGCGCCGCCGCCAGACCGCCACCCAAGCCGGGCGCCGCCGGGGCCAGACCGCTGGCCGAGCCGGGTGCCGTTGGGGCGGCTGGGTGGGCGTCGTTGTCGATTGTCAGTTCGGCTTGCTCCCGGCCGTACCGTAAAAGGAGCTGGACCGGGCCGCCTGGGGCGTATCGCAGGGTGTTGGTCAAGGCCTCGCGGGCGATGCCGTAGGCGGCGTCGGCGACGGCCGCGGGTGGGTCGCCGGGCGGGAGGTCCGTGGTTACCTGTTGGCCGAGGCGGTCGAAGGCTTCGGCCAGGTCGGACAGGCTCTGTGGGCGGTCGGGCGGGAGTTCGTCGGCGGGGAGGATCGCTACCAGGCGGTGCAGGGCGGCGAGGGTGTCCTGGCCGGTTCGGGCGGCGAAGGTCAGGGCCTCGGGGCGCAGTTCGGGGCGCTGGGCCGACAGCATCTCGGCCGCCGACGCGCTGATCACGATGGAGGTCAGGTGGTGGGCGCTGACGTCGTGCAGCTCGCGGGCCAGGCGGTGGCGTTCGGCGGTGGCCGCCTCGCGTTCGGCTTCTTCCGCTGCGGCCAGGCGGTCGGCGGCCTCGGTGCGGGCGCGCACCCATTGGCCCCGGCGGTGGCCCAGGGCCGCGACCATGACGTAGACCGCTACTACGGCCAGCATGATCCACCAATAGTCGCCGCCGACCTCGTCATCGAACGCGGTGACCACGGCCTGGACCAGTACGGCCCCGGTGGTGGCCAGCGCGGTGGTGCGGCTGTCGCGGCGAGCCGCGACGCTGAACAGCGCGACCAGGTCGGCGGTGGAGATGACCAGCAGGGAGTCCTGCGGGATGGTCAGCGGGATCAGGGTGCTGACCACGATCATGGTGAGAACCGGCCGGGTGCGCCGCCAGAGCAGGGCCGCGCCGATGGCCAGGGTGGTCCCGGCCAGCCCGGCCGCTTGCAAAGAAGGCACGCCATGGCGCGGCCACAGGGCAAACTGGACCGCCACCAGCAGAGCCGGTAGCAGCCAGGTTCTCCACGGCTTCATGGTCTATAACCTAGGTCCAAGGCCAATTCAGACCGTGGTCGGATTCGCTCGCAGGCCCCGGCCGACAGACTTCTGGCATGCCGAAATATCACCGCCTCGCCGGTCCTAAAGTCTCCCGCACCGTCCTGGGGACCCTGTTCATCGTCGTCGCCGGCACGGTCCTCTCGATCGGCCTGTTTGTGCTGGTCACGGTGGCGGCCACGCTCGCCGGGCGGCCCGAGGGGGCCGACGGGGTGCCGAGCTTCGGCGAGCTCGCCGACCTGGCGCTGGTGTTCCTGATGATCGCGGCCCTGCTGCCGGCGACCCTGGTCGCGGCGCGGGCGATCCAGCAACGGCCGGCCGGCACGCTCGCCTCGGTCACCGGGCGGCTGCGCTGGCGCTGGCTGCTGACCTGTCTTGGGGTGGCGGCGGTCGCGATCGTGCTGCTGCTCGGCGGTGGCACGGCGCTGGCCTCCGCCACCGGAGTTGACGCCGAGCTCGACCCGGCCGACCTGGTCGGCTGGGGGCCGTTCCTGGCCTCGATGGCCGTGCTGCTGCTGGTGGTTCCGCCGCAGGCGGCGGCCGAGGAGTTCGTGACGCGTGGCTGGCTGCTGCAGGCGGTCGGGTCGTGGTGCCGGCGGCCGTGGCTGCCGATCGCGGTGCAAGCGGTGATCTTCGCGGCGCTGCACGGGTGGGGCACGCCGTGGGGGTTCGCCGACCTGCTGCTGTTCGGGGTGGTGGCGGGCTGGCTGACGGTGCGCACCGGCGGGCTCGAAGCGGCGATCGCGTTGCACGTGGCCAACAACCTGCTCGGCAGCGTGGCGGCGGCCGCCTTCGGTGAACTGGGGACGGACGAGACGGCGGCCGACATGCCGTGGCAGTTCATGGTGGTCGACGTCGTGGTGCTCACGGCGTACGCGTGGGTGGTTCTGCGGCTTGCCCGCAGAGCGGGCGTCGCTTTCGAAAGCTGTATCGACCCTCTTGATCGCGTTGATTTTCCAACTCAGTCAAACATTGACGCACAACTTGAGTCAGAGCTGCCTCTAGCTGGCCAAAGGATTGACCTCCCTAGCCGTTGACATCGGTGTCGGATGTTGCGACTGTTCGACCATCGTGTTTCGTGTTTGATTTTGTGCAACGTGTGCACGTGCACGTAGTCGGCATTCGACAAGGAGCCAAATCCCATGTCACGCAAACCCCCTCGCGTTCTGCTGGCCGTCGCCCTGGTGGCCGGCACGGCGTTCGCCGTCACCGCCGGGGAGCCTGCCCTCGCCACCGGCGGCGGCGACACCTCCTGTGCCACTACCGGCTCGATCGACTATGGATTCGACCTGGCCGGCGACGGCTGGAAGTTCACCACCGGCGACGACGTCGCCTGGGCCGCACCGTCCTTCGACGACACCACCTGGAAGTCGTGGACGGTTCCGGACAACTGGAACACCGACGCCACCCTGGCCAAGTACGACGGCTACGCGTGGTACCGCAAGACGTTCACGCTGCCGGCCCGGCCGTCGGGAGTCACCGACTCGACGATCGTGGCCGCTCTGGGGCAGATCGACGACGCCGACCAGACCTTCCTGAACGGCACCGAGATCGGCAAGACCGGCGGCTTCCCGCCCAACTTCGACTCCACGTGGGAGGTCCCCCGGGAGTACTACCCGGCCGACGGCCTGCTCAACTGGGGCGGCGCCAACACGGTGGCGGTCCGGGTCTACGACGGCACCGGCGGTGGCGGCTTCTACGCCGGCCCGGTCGGCCTCTACACCAAGGCCCACCTGCGCACGCTCAACGGCATCACCGGCAAGGCCGCGACCAGGACCCAGCTGGCGTACGCGTGCGCGATCCTGAACAAGCAGCACCGCGCGATCGCCACCGGCGACGTCCGGTCCTACGCCGCGACGCTGGCCGACGGTTTCTTCCAGCAGGGTGACACCGCCGACCGGCGACTGTCCGAGGTCAAGGGCTGGATCGGCCAGAAGAAGAAGATCACGCTGACCGACGCGCAGGCCGAGGTCTTCGTGGACTCGCAGGGCCGGCTCGTGGTCGACACGATCCGCAGCTGGACCGCCGCCGACGGCACCGAGCTGCTGCCGGCCACCCGCGAGATGCTGTACCTCGACCCGCGCAAGAGCGTCGAGCTGGGCGACCACGCCCGGTTCTTCCGGGACAGCTACGTCTCGGCGGCGATGGGCAAGCGGGTCCAGTTCAACGTGTACCTGCCGAAGAGCTACACCCGCACCACCGCCGAGCGGTTCCCGGTCGTCTACATGCTGAACGGCATCAACGGCAGCAACATCGAGTGGGAAGCCCGGGACATCGACACGGTCCTGGACAAGCTGATCAAGGACAAGGGCCTCGAGGACTTCGTCGTGGTCTTCCCGGACGGCGGCAGTGGTTGGTATGTGGACACCTCGGCCGGCAACTACAAGACGATGATCACCGGTGAGATCGTGCCGATGGTCGACAAGGAGTACCGCACGATTCCCGACCGGGAGCACCGCGGCATCTCCGGCGTCTCGATGGGCGGCCAGGGCGCGTTCACCCTCGGCCTCACCCGGCCCGACCTGTTCAGCTCGATCGCCAGCCACATCGGCGCGTTCAGTTACCCGCCGCTGGCCGGCACCGCCGCCGAGCGCGCGGCCAACGCCGGGCTCCAGCCGATCAACATGGTCACCGGCATGACGGCGGCCCAGCTGAACGTCCACACGTACTACTTCGACGGCGGCGACCAGGACGAGTACGGCTTCGGCACCGCGGCCAAGAACATGAGCGTGGCCCTGGCGTCCAAGGGGGTCAAGCACGACTACCAGCTGGGCGCGGGCAACCACGCCGACTCGTACTGGATGCCGAAGCTGGACCGGTCGTTCGGCCTGCACAGCGAGCAGTTCCGCACGCACCCGTACAAGCAGAAGAAGGAACCGAAGCCGGCGAAGTCGCCTTACGTCTGGCCCTGATCGTCGGAGAAGTAAACAGCGGATTGGACGGCGCGCTGCCACCTGCGGTACTCGGCGGCGCGCCGTTCCCCGTCCATCCCGGGGTCCCAGCGGCCCGCGCTGTGCCGGTTGTTGCGCAGGTCCTGCAGGTCGGACCAGTAACCCACGGCCAGTCCGGCCGCGTAAGCCGCGCCCAGCGACACCGTCTCGGCGACCATCGGCCGGACCACCGGCACCGACAGGACGTCGGCGACGATCTGCATGAGCATGTTGTCGGCGGTCATCCCGCCGTCCACGTTGAGCCCGGTGAGCGCCAGCCCGGAGTCGGCGTTCATCGCGTCGACCACCTCGCGGGTCTGCCAGCCGGTCGCCTCGAGCACCGCGCGGGCCAGGTGCCCCTTGGTGATGTACGAGGTCAGGCCGACGATCACGCCGCGCGCCTCGCTGCGCCAGTGCGGCGCGAACAGCCCGGAGAAGGCCGGCACGATGTAGCAGCCGCCGTTGTCGGCGACCGTTCCGGCCAGCGTCTCGATCTCGGAGGCGGTGCCGATCAGGCCGAGCCCGTCACGCACCCACTGCACCAGCGACCCGGCGACCGCGATCGACCCTTCGAGGGCGTACGCGACCGGCTCCGACCCGATCCGGTAACCGACAGTGGTCAGCAGGCCGTGGGTCGACCGCACCGGCGTCGAGCCGGTGTTCATGAGCAGGAATCCGCCCGTACCATATGTGCATTTTGCGTCTCCGGCCGCGAAGCACGTCTGGCCGAAGAGCGCGGCCTGCTGGTCCCCCATCGCGGCGGCGATCGGCACGCCCGGCAGCACCGAGGAGGCCGCGCCGTAGACCTCGGACGAGGAGCGGATCGACGGCAACATGGCCTGTGGGATCGTGCACACATCCAGCAGTGCCGGGTCCCAGGACAGCGTCGACAGGTCCATGAGCATGGTCCGGCTGGCGTTGGTGACGTCGGTGAGGTGCTCCCGGCCGCCGGTCAGGTTCCAGATCAGCCAGCTGTCCATCGTCCCGAACAGCACCTCGCCCTTCTCGGCGCGCGCTCGGAGGCCCGGGATGTGGTCGAGCAGCCACCGCACCTTGGTCGCGGAGAAGTAGGTGGCCGGCTGGAGTCCGGTCCGCTCGCTGATCAAGGCCGGATCCAGCGCGGAGACCAGCGACGACGTGCGGGTGTCCTGCCAGACGATGGCCGGGGCCACCGGCACGCCGGTCGCCCTGTCCCACACCACCGCGGTCTCCCGCTGGTTGGCGATGCCGATCGCGGCGACCTGGTCCGCGCCGATCCCGGCCGACCGCATCGCCCGGGTGATCAGCCGCTGGGTGTCCCGCCAGATCCGGGCCGCGTCGTGCTCGACCCAGCCGGGCCGGGGATAGCTCTGCGGGTGCTCGGCCCGGGCGACCGCGACGACGGTGGCCCGCCGGTCGAAGAGGATGCACCGGGTCGAGGTGGTCCCCTGGTCGATGGCGAGGATGTAGCGGTCGCTCATCGGCGCGGCCCGGACAAATCGCGGGAGATCGCGTGCGCCGTCGCCCTGACCTGCTCGACCAGGGCGGGCCGGGGCCGCAGCCGGCTGTCGCAGATCCGCTCGACCGGCCCGTAGATGCCGATCGCGCCGACCACCAGACCGCCGAACGTGCGCATCGGTGCCGCGATACCCGCCCGGCCCGACTCCCACTCCTCCACGGCCGAGGCCCACCCTTGAGCGCGGACCTCGGCGAGAGCCCGGGCGAGCTCGCGCCGGACGGTCACGGTCTTCCGGGTGTACGGGTCGAGCCCGCCGAGCGACAGCGCCGTCACGTCGTACGCCAGCAGGATCTTGCCCAACGACGTGGCATGCGCCGGAACGACCAGGCCGGTGTCCATCGCCTGGGTGGTGTCGTCGGGCCGGAAGACGTGGTGGATCACCCGCACCGAGTCGCCCTGCAGCACCCCGATCCGGACCGCCTCGACGGTGCGCGCGGCCAGCGCGTCGGCCCAGTCCAGGGCCCGCGAGCGCAGCTCGTTGACGTCGAGCCCGGCGTCGCCGAGGTCGAGCAGCCCGCGGCCGAGCCGGTAGCGGGTGGTGCGCGGGTCCTGTTCGACGAAGCCGACGTGCTCGAGCGTGCGCAGGATGCCGTGCGCGGTCGACTTGGGCAGCCCGAGCGCGTCGGCGATCTCCTTGACCCGAAGCCGGTCGGGACCGGCCGCGAGCAGCCGTAACACGGCCGACGACCGCTCGATGGACTGGATCATCCCGGGCACCGCGCGAGATTAGCTCACTATTGGCGCCCGGACAACGTGCGACATTGTCGCACGAGAGTCGTTGACCCTGTTCCGAGCCGTTCATAGCGTCAGCCCCGATACAGAGGGAGGCGATGTGGCGGACTTCGTCGGCGCGATCGATCAGGGCACCACCAGCACGCGCTTCATGATTTTCGACCGGGCCGGCCACGAGATCGGCCGGCACCAGATCGAGCACCGGCAGATCCTGCCCGGCGCCGGCATGGTCGAACACGACGCGACCGAGATCTGGGAGAACACCCTCAAGACGATCACCGTCGCGCTCGCCGACACCGGCCTCGGACCGGCCGACCTGGCCGCCATCGGCATCACCAACCAGCGCGAGAGCGCGCTGATCTGGGACCGGGCCACCGGGCAGCCGTGTCACAACGTGATCGTCTGGCAGGACACCCGGACCGCCGGCGTGATTCCGTCGCTGGACGCCGACCTGATCAGCGAGAAGACCGGTCTGCCGCCGGCCACCTACTTCTCCGCTACCAAGGTCACCTGGATGCTGGACAACGTCCCGGGTCTCCGGAAAAGGGCCGAAAAGGGTGAGGTGCTGTTCGGCACCCTGGACAGCTGGCTGATCTGGAACCTCAGCGGCGGCCGGCACCTGACCGACGTCACCAACGCCAGCCGCACCATGCTGATGAACCTGATGACGCTGGACTGGGACGACGAGCTGCTCGCCCTGTTCCGCATCCCCCGGCCGATGCTGCCGGAGATCCGGTCGTCGGCCGAGCTGTACGGGCACGCCGAGGCCATCCTGCCCGGGGTGCCCATCGCGGCGGCCATCGGCGACCAGCAGGCGGCCCTGTTCGGGCAGACCTGCTTCGAGCCGGGCGAGGCCAAGTGCACCTACGGCACCGGCAACTTCGTGCTGCTCAACACCGGCACCACCCCGGTCCGCTCGACGCACGGCCTGCTCACCACGGTCGCCTACCAGTTCGGCACCGGCGCCCCGATCTACGCCCTGGAGGGGTCGGTCGCGGCCACCGGGTCGGCCGTGCAGTGGCTGCGGGACCAGCTCGGCATCATCGATTCGGCCGGTGCCAGCGAGGAGTTGGCCGGGCAGGTCGAGGACAGCGAGGGCGTCTGCTTCGTACCCGCGTTCTCCGGCCTTTTCGCTCCTTACTGGCGGCCGGACGCGCGGGCCGCCATCGTCGGCCTGTCCCGGTACCACACCGCCGCGCACATCACCCGGGCCGCGCTCGAGGCCATCTGCTACCAGACCCGTGACGTCATGGTGGCGATGGCTCTCGACGCCGGCACCGAACTCGACTGCCTCAAGGTCGACGGCGGGGTCACCGCCAACGCGCTGTGCATGCAGCTGCAGTCCGACATCCTCGGCGTCCCGGTCAGCCGGCCCGCTGTCGCCGAGACCACCGCGCTGGGTGCCGCGTACGCCGCGGGTCTGGCTGTTGGTTTTTGGAAGTCCCCCGACGAATTGCGCGCCAACTGGCGGGAGGACCGGCGCTGGGAGCCGTCCTGGACCCAGCAGCGGCGCGACGAAGGCAGCACCCGCTGGCGAGCGGCGATCGACCGAACCCTCGACTGGGTCAGCGTCGGCTGACGGAAGGACTTCACATGAACACCGGAGTTATCTCACCGCAGACGCGCACGACCGCGCTGACAACGATGACCGCCGATGAACTCGACGTGCTCGTCATCGGCGGCGGCGTGGTCGGCGCGGGCGCCGCCCTGGACGCCGCCACCCGCGGGCTCAGCGTCGGCCTGCTGGAGGCCCGCGACTTCGCCAGCGGTACGTCGAGCCGGTCCAGCAAGCTCATCCACGGCGGCCTGCGCTACCTGGAGATGCTCGACTTCGGCCTGGTCCGCGAGGCCCTGCGGGAGCGTGGCCTGCTGATCCAGCGGCTCGCCCCGCACCTGGTCCGGCCGGTGCCGTTCCTCTACCCGCTGCGGCACCGCGCCTGGGAACGGCTGTACGCCGGAGCCGGCCTCGCCCTCTACGACACCCTCGCGCTGTCCGGCTGGGGTGCGGGCCTGCCCCGGCACCGGCACCTGAGCCGCACCGAGGCGCTGCGCGCGTTCCCGGCGCTCGACCCCGAGTCGCTGGTCGGCGCGATCCGCTACTACGACGCCCAGGTCGACGACGCCCGGCACACCATGTTCCTGGTGCGCACCGCCGCCGCGTACGGCGCTCAGGTCGCCGCCCGCACCGAGGTGATCGGCTTCCTCCGCGAGGGCCGCCGGGTCGTCGGCGTGCGCGCCCGCGACCTGGAGACCGGCACCGAGCTGGAGATCCGGGCCCGCACCGTGATCAACGCGACCGGCGTGTGGACCAGCGACATCCAGTCACTGATGAAGGGCGAGCGCGGCCAGTTCAAGATCACCGCCTCCAAGGGCATCCACCTGGTCGTGCCGCGCGAGAAGATCACCGGCCACACCGGGATGATCCTGCGCACCGCCACCAGCGTGCTGTTCGTGATCCCCTGGGACCGGAACTGGATCATCGGCACCACCGACACCCCGTGGAACCTCGACAAGGCACACCCGGCGGCCTCCGCGCACGACGTCGACTACCTGCTCACCGAGGTCAACAAGTCGCTCGCCACCCCGCTGACCCGGGACGACGTGCAGGGCGTCTACGCCGGACTGCGGCCACTGCTGTCGGCCGACGCCGCGATCACCGCGAAGCTGTCCCGCGAGCACGCCGTCGACACCCTCGCCCCCGGCCTGGTGCTGGTGGCCGGCGGTAAATACACGACGTACCGGGTGATGGCCAAGGACGCGGTCGACGCCGCCGTCCGCGACCTCGACTCTCGGGTGCCGGCCTCCTGCACCGATCAGGTGCCGCTGCTCGGCGCGGCCGGTTACCGGGCCGCCTGGAACCGGCGCGCCCAGCTGGCCCGCCGGGCCGGGCTGCACGTCACCCGGATCGAACACCTGCTCAAGCGGTACGGGACGCTCGTCGACGAGGCGCTCGCCCTGATCGAGGACGACCCGTCGCTGCGCGAACCGCTCGACGGCGCCCCCGACTACCTGCGCGCCGAGATCGTGTACGCGGCGACCCACGAGGGTGCCCGGCACCTGGACGACGTGCTCACCCGCCGTACCCGGATCTCGATCGAGACCCCGGACCGCGGAGTGACCGCCGCGCACGCCGCCGCCGACCTGCTGGCCGGCCCGCTCGGCTGGTCCTCGGACTCCAAGGACGCCGAGATCGCCACCTACGAATCGCGGGTAGCCGCCGAACGCGCCGCGCAGGAGCAGCCGGACGACCTGAGCGCGGACGCGACCCGGCTGGCCGCCACGGCCGCCTAACCGTGTACGCCGAGCAGCGGCAGGCGAAGATCCTCGCGGAGATCAACCGCACCGGCGGCGCCCGGATCACCGATCTGGGCGACCGCCTCGGCGTCTCCGGCGTGACCGCCCGGCGCGATGTCGAGGCACTCGCCGAACGAGGCCTCGTCGCGCGGGTGCGCGGCGGGGCGATGGCACTGACCCCCGGCCCGGCCCTCGCTGCCGGGCCGGGCCCATCCCGCTACCGGGAGAAGACCGCGATCGCCCGGACCGCCGCCCGGCTGGTGCGCCCGGCCGAGGCGATCGGCATCCTGGCCGGCCGCACCACCATGCTGCTGGCCCGGGAGCTGATCGACGTGCCCGGCCTGACCGTGGTCACCAACGCGCTGGCGGTCGCCGACGCGTTCCACCACGAGGGCCGGCCGGACCAGACGGTGGTGCTGCTCGGCGGGGTGCGCACCCGCTCGGGCGCGCTCACCGGCCCGGTCGCCGAGCAGACCGCGGCCGGGCTCAACCTGGACGTGGTGTTCCTCAGCGTCTACGGCATGGCGCCGCGCGCCGGCTTCACCACCCCCGACCTCGCCGAGGCCCGCACCAGCGCCGCGCTGGTCGGCGCGGCCCGCCGGGTGGTGGTCCTGGCCGACCACGGCAAGTGGGGCGTCCGCAGCGCCGCCGTGATCGCCCCGCTGGACCGCGCCGACGTGCTGGTCACCGACGACGGCCTGAGCCAGGCCGGCCGCTCCGAACTACGCCGCCAGGTCGGCCACCTGATCATCGTTCCCTAGGTCCTAGGACAACACCGGGAAAAGGTCGGTCGAGGCTCGGCCGGTGGCGGCCTCGACAAAATCAACCGGCGGCGCGATCTGAGCGATCACGTCCGCGCTGTGCGCGAGTCCGGCTTCCGGCACTTCGGGCGTACGTCCTAGAGCACGCTGTACGTCGAGCAGGTGCACGGTCGCCTCGACGATGCCGATGCTCACCGCCTCACCCAGCGGCAGCACCGCCCGCCCGAAGTAGTCGACCGTCACCGGCCCCAGCTCCCGGGCGGCCACGATGGCTTCCGGCCCGGCCGTGGCGAACTGCCCGACCAGTTGCTCGATGGTGTATTTCCGGGCGTCGTCGCGGCCGGACCGGGACACCTGGTCCCGCCCGGTGTTGGCGATGCCGCCCGGCTCGTTGAACTCCCGCAGCAGGTCGGCCGCCAGCGGATGGGTCACCTTGTCGTCGGTCACCCGCCCGACCAGCATCGAGAACCCGAACGGCCAGCCGGCCGCGTGCGCCCACAGCGCCCGCAGATCCCAGCCGTCCAGCCGCGTGGACAGCTTCCAGTCCGCGTCACTCAGGCCCGCCCCGACGGCCGCCCAGACCGCCCAGAGCTCATCCAGCGCGCCGAGCCGTTCATCGAACGTCATCGCGCGACTCTACCGGTTGACTAAGATCTTCGAGGTGAGCCTGCGCGAGCGCGTCGTCCACTACCGGACCGAGCGTGACATGACCGGCGAGCAGGCCGCCGCCCGCATCTCGGCCTACCTGTACGGCAACATCATCACCTTTGCCGCGCTGCTGCCCCTGGCCAAGAGCGACATCGAGCACGGGCACAGCATCCAGCTGCTCCTCGGGGTCGCCGTCACCACCTTCCTGGCGCACGTGTTCGCCGAGATCGTCGGCCACCACGCCCGGGCCGGCCAGGCGATGACCCGCGCCGAGATCTGGCACGAACTGCGCGACTCCCGGCCGATCGCGACGTCCGCCCTCATCCCGGCGCTGCTGCTGGCGGCCGCGGCGGCGGACTGGCTCTCCCCCGACGCCGCGCTGTTCTGCTCGGAGGGTTACCTGCTGGTGCGGCTGGCCCTGGTCGGTTTCCTGGTCGAACGCCTCCGCTCGGACCGCGTCTCACCCCGTACCCTCCTGAGCGGTTTGGCCTTGGCGGCCGTGGCCGCCGGCATCGCCTTCCTCAAGGTCCTCCTGGGTCATTGACCGCCTGGCCACCCCGGCCAGTAGGTCGGCGACCTGCACCCTCGGGTCGTCTCGGGAGTCGACCATCACCAGGCCGGCCAAGGGCCGGCCGGGCAGCGCCTGGCCGAGGCGGGTCAGGCGGTCGGCGGTCAGGGCGCTCTGCTCGTCGTGGAAGACCAGCACCTGGCGGTGGCCGGCGGCCCAGTGCAGGATCGTCTCGGCCAGGGCCGGCAGCATCGGCTCCAGCGGGGGCGGGATCGAGCGGTCGTCGTCGTCCAGACGGGCCAGGACGGTGCGGACCCGGGCCGGGTCGAGGGCGGTGAGGACAGCGTCGTCCGGGGCGTGCCGGGCCAGAGCGTCGCGGGCCCGGAAGAAGCGTTCCAGGTTCTCCTGCGCGGGGCCGCGCCGCTTGCGCCGGACCAGGGCGACGAAGGCGGACAGGAAGTCGTCCCAGTCGTGGCCGGCCTTGCGGCCGGCCCGATGCAGGGCCACGGCGGGCGGGCGCTGGTGCTGGGTCAGGCGGGTGCCGGCGGCGTACGTCGGCTCGGCCAGCAGCAGGTCGACGATCCGGGTGACCAGGAAGAACTCCTTGTCGATCACGTGTACATGGGACCGGTCGCGCAGTGCCGCCAGGAACCGGTCGACCATCTCGCCGGCGCCGGGGCGGCGCAGGAACTGGCCGGACTTCATCTCGTGCGGCGAGAGCCCGAACCGGGCGATCAGCTCGACCGCCTCGGCCCTGCTCAGGTCGACGCTCGCGTGGGTGATCACCGGCTCGGTCGAGTTCAGCAAATTGGTGCCGGAGAAACCGGACTCGTCGCAGGCGATCTCCACCACGGCACCGACCACCGCACCGGACGGCGGCAGTCCCCCTTGCAGCGGCGACCTCACCCCGGCATGGTCACCCCTGCGCCCACATCGAACAACTGGATTGCGAGGCTGGAACCATGGTGTTGAGGGTGGCGCAGGCGTCGGACGTGGCATCGATCCAGCAGTTGGTTCGGGCGGCGTTTCAACGTTACGTGCCGCGGATCGGCCGAGAACCGGCGCCGATGGGCGTCGACTACGCCGTCCCGGTCGCGGAAGGACGCTGCTGGGTGGTCGAGCACGACGGCCGGATCGCCGGGATGGTGCAGTTGGCCGCGCGAGACGGATACCTCGAGGTGGAGACGATCGCGGTGGCCGACGGCATGCAGGGCAACGGCGTAGGAACAAGGCTTCTGGCGTACGCCGAGGAGAAGGCCCGCGAACTCGGACTGCCCGAGGTGCGCCTCTACACCAACGAGGCGATGACCGAGAACCTCGAGTACTACCCGCGCCGCGGCTTCCGGGAGATCGACCGCGCCACCCACCACGGCTACCGCCGGGTCTTCTTCGCGAAGCCGATAGCGTGAGGCATGACGTCTTACGACCCCAAGGCTGATCTTCGGAAATACCTCGGCGATGCGCGGCACGCTCTGGTCTGGAAATTGGAGGGCCTCAGCGAGTACGACGTACGCCGCCCGCTGACCCCCACCGGCACCAACCTGCTGGGTCTGGTGAAGCACGTCGCCGGGGTCGAGGCCGGCTATCTCGGCGCGACGTTCGACCGGCCGTTCCCCGAGCCGATGCCGTGGATGGCGCTAGACGCCGAGCCGAACGCCGACATGTGGGCCACCGCCGGCGAGTCACGTGACGAGATCGTCGACCGCTACCGCCGGGTCTGGCAGCACTCCGACGCGACGATCGAGGCCCTCGAACTCGACGCGGCCGGCCGGGTGCCCTGGTGGGGCCCGGAGAGCGGGGTCGTCTCGCTGCACAAGATCCTGGTCCACGTAATCGCCGAGACGCACCGGCACGCCGGCCACGCGGACATCGTGCGTGAACTGGCCGACGGCGCGGCCGGCGTACGGCAGGAGAACACCAACCTGCCGGCCGAGGACCAGGCCTGGTGGGCCGGCTATCACCGCCGCCTCGAAGAGGCGGCCCGGATCTTCATCCGAGACTAGGGTGGTGTGCCCTGCTCGGCACGGTTGGTCCGGGTCTACCCGGCGGATGAGGGGTGGCCGGGCACCGCCCGTAGCGGGGCAACCCGGCGGAGGATGAGCTGCGACTGCCGAGCCCGAGCGTCGCGGCAGCGACGGCACGCCGAGCAGAGCTGTCCCGTCAGGCGCTGCCGAGGTTGTCGCGCTCCGCGTCGATCGTGGTGTCGTCGCCGTGTCCGGTGTGCACGACCGTGTCGCCGGGCAGGGCGAGCAGCTTCGCCCGGATCGAGGCGACGATCAGGTCGGCGTCCGAATACGACCGGCCGGTCGCGCCCGGCCCGCCGTGGAACAGGGTGTCGCCGGTGAAGACGCTGCCCAGGCCGGCGGCGTACAGGCAGACCGCGCCGGGGGCGTGACCCGGGGTGTGCAGCACGGTCAGGGCGCTGCCGCCGACCGCGATCTCGTCGCCGTCGGCCAGGTCGGTGTCCCAGGCGATCGACGTGCCGTGGGTCAGCTCCCACAGCGGGCGGTCGGCCGGGTGCAGCAGGATCGGCGCGCCGGTGCGCTCGCGCAGGGCGGGCGCCACGCGCACGTGGTCGTCGTGGGCGTGGGTGCAGACGATGGCCCGGACCGTGCGGCCGCCGACGACGGCCAGGATCGCGTCGACGTCGTGCGGGGCATCGATCACCACGCACTCGGTGTCGTCACCGACCACCCAGATGTTGTTGTCGACGTCGTACGTCTGCCCGTCCAGGCTGAACGTGCCCGAGACCACGCCGTGGTCGACGCGTACGCCCTTGTCCTGCTGCATTTGCCGGGGTCCTTCCGATCGTCCGTCTCACCCTAGGATGGCAGCAACGATCATGATCGATGCAACGGGGAGAAACAGAATGGCGTACGGGGATCAGCCACGACCGCGGTCGGTGGAGATAGGCGCGAGCCTGCTGGCGACGGTCGGCGTGTGCATAGTCGGCCGGGTGGCGTACGGCGTGGCGGTGAACCTGAGCCAGGACCAGTGGAGCGCCGGCGCCCGCGGCGTGTTCCTGGTGCTGAACTCGTTCGTGCTGCTCTTCGGCCTGTTCGTGCTGCTGCTCGGCGACCAGGTACGGCGCGGCCGCACCTGGGCCTGGATCACCGGCCTGGTGATCCTGCCGTTCACCATCCTGTTCGGCGCCCTGCTACTGCTGATCACGGCGCTGAGCGGCGCGATCCCATGGGCCGGCGCCGGCGTGGTCCTGGTAGCAACAGCCGCCCTGATCACCCTGACCGCCCCCCGAGCAACCCGCGCGTACTTCGCCCGCACCCCGGCCCACCCGGCCCCGGTTCAGGCCTGGAGCGGCGGGCGTTCGTAGATCAGTTCGGTGCCGTCCACGTCGTCCCACTGTTCGCCTACGTGGGCGAAGCCGAAGCCGGCGATGGTCGCCAACGATGGCTTGTTGTCCGGGCTGATGGTGGCCCGGACCGTACGCACCGACGGCTCGGTGGCGGCCCATCGCAGCAGTTCGGTGACCATCGCGCGGGCATAGCCGCGCCGGCGGTGGGCCGGGTCGGTGCTGTAGCCGATCTCGACCATGCCGGCCTCATCCGGCGGGCCGTGGAAGCCACCGGCGCCGACCACCACCTCGTCGGGGACGGAAACCGCGGCCCGGGCGATCCAGTCGGCGGCCCGGGGATCCCCGGCGATCTGGTCGAGGCGCATCCGCCACAACCAGGTGATCTCGTCGGAGAGGAACCAGTCCGTCAGCCGGACCCCGGTGATCGTCCGGGCGGTTTCCAGATCGTCGGCGAGCAGGGCTTCGAGCGCTCGCGGGGGTAGTGGCACGAAACGTACGGCGATAGGCATCGCCGAGATCATCACATGGGTCAGGGGAGGATCGCATCCACGTAACCGCCGTCTACCCGGAGGGCGCCGCCGGTGGTGGCTGAAGCCTGGGGAGACGCCAGGTAGACGACCATGTTGGCGATCTCCTCCGGCTCGATCAGGCGCTGCAGCAGGGACTGCGGGCGGTGTTTGCGCATGAACTCGCGCTGCGCCTCGTCCCAGGGCAGGTCGTCGCCGACCAGCGAGCGGACGAAGTCCTCGACGCCGCCGGTGTGGGTCGGGCCGGCGATGACGCTGTTGACCGTGACGCCCGAGCCGGCCGCCTCCTTCGCGAAGCCGCGGGAGACGGCCAGCAGGGCGGTCTTGGTCATGCCGTAGTGGATCATCTCGGTCGGGGTGACCACCGCCGAGTCGCTGGCGATGTACTGGATGCGGCCCCAGCCCCGGTCCCGCATCCGGGGCAGGTAGGTGCGGGTCAGCCGCACCGCGGCCAGCACGTTCACCTCGAAGTAGCGCCGCCAGTCGTCGTCGGTGATCTCCAGGGCCGGCTGGGCGCCGAAGATCCCCAGGTTGTTGACGAGGATGTCCACCTCAGGCAGCGCGGCGACCGCCTCGGCCGCGCCCGCCTCGGTGGCCACGTCGGCCGGGACCGGCACGAAGTCGCCGTCCGGCAGGCCGGCGAGGGCCCGCTCGACCGACTCGGCCGACCGTCCGTTGACCCCGACCCGGGCGCCCGCCGCGGCCAGCCCGGCCGCGATGGCCCGGCCGATGCCCTGGGTGGATCCGGTGACCAGCGCGGTTCTGCCCGAAAGATCAAGTCGCATACCCCCGATCCTGCCGGAAGCGGGCCGGGGTGGCGCGGGGTACCGCCATTGGGCAGCATGTCGGGGTGCTCGAGTCTCCCGCGTTCCCACAAGTCCGTCAGCCCCGTTCGCGGTTGCCCCGCCGCCCGGCGAGCAGGGCAGCGGCGCGTTGAGGGCCCGTCTGCCGTGGATATTGGCCGGCGTCGCCATCGTCGTGGTTCTGGCGGTGATCGGCGTGCTGTTGCGGCCGGATGCGAGGGAGAACGTCGACGTGTCGGCAATCGACCTGCCGATCGGGGCCACCACGCTGCCCGCCAGCCGCGGCCTCGGCGCCGCCCCCACGCCGTCCACCGAGGCCAGCAGGACAAGCGCCGCGCCGATTACCCGGACGACCACTACGACCACGCCCCGGCCGACCCGTACAACCGCCGCGCCCGCCGTGCGCACCCGCATCGTCGAACCGGCGAACAACAGCAAGGTGCCGTGGCCGTTCGACGCGAAGTTCACGGTGTCTCCGGCCGACGCCACCGCCGTCATCTCGCTGGCGATCTGCGTGGCCGACCGCTGCTACCTCGACGGCAAGCTGGACATCATCGACGGGCAGGCCGCCCCGTACACCGTCTATTTGGGTTCGACCAAGCCGGAGGGCACCGGCGTGCCCTGGCAGCTGCGGCTGGATCGGCTGGCGAAGGCCGACTTCGACGCCCTGGTGAAGACCCGCGACGCCGCGATCGCGGCCGGCACCTGGGGTGTCACCGCGAGCACCCCGATCGGCGCGCTCAACGACACGCCGGTGAGCACCCTGACGGTGACGAAGCAGCCCTGAGAGGGACTGACCGCATGATCTTTGCGCCCTAGCGTGGGGACGATGATCCAGCTCGAGTCGCTGCGGTGGGTGTTGACGCTGGCGTTCGGTGCGGCTGCTGCCTTTCACCTGGTGCGGTGGCTGTGGCGGCCGAGCGCGCTGCACGAGGACGCCCTTCACCTGGTCATGGGGCTGTCGATGATCGTAATGATCTGGCCGTGGGGTTATGCCGTGCCGGCCAGCACCTGGATCACCGGGTTCACGCTCGCGGCCGGGTGGTTCGCGGCTCGGGCGGCGTACGCCCGGCGGGTTATGCCCTTGTTCTTCGCCAGCACGATGGGGGCGATGGTCTGGATGAGTGCGGGCGGCCACCAGCACCCCTGGGTGAGCGCGGGGTTCGGCGGTTACCTGGTCGCGGCCTCGGTGTGG
This sequence comes from Paractinoplanes tereljensis, assembly GCF_016862435.1. GTDB lineage: Bacteria > Actinomycetota > Actinomycetes > Mycobacteriales > Micromonosporaceae > Actinoplanes > Actinoplanes tereljensis. The sequence goes on along the minus strand of NZ_BOMY01000030.1, from coordinate 66,737 downwards.
TGGCTGATCCGGGGCATGCGGCTGTCGGTCAGCACGGTCGACACGCGACCGGCCGACTGGACGGCGCTGTGCCACGGGACGATGAGCGCCGCGATGGGGCTGGCCCTGCTGGCGATGGCCGGGTAGCTCAAAAGCGGAAGCGGGACACCAGGGAAGTCAGGTCGCCGGACATCCGGGCCAGTTCGGTCGACGCCTCCTGGGTCTCGGCGACGCCCTCGCTGGTGTCCAGGGCGGCCTGCGCCACCCCGGTGATCTTCTGGGCGATCTCGTTGGCGCCGGTGGCGGCCTCGCTGACGCTGCGGCTCATCTCGGCGGTGGTGGCGGTCTGTTCCTCGACGGCCGAGGCGATCGTGGTCTGGAAGTCGCTGATCCGGGCGATCACGTTGGAGATCTCCTCGATCGCGGTGACCGCGCCGACCGTGTCGGCCTGGATGGCCTCGACCCGGCGGGAGATGTCCTCGGTGGCCCGGGCGGTCTCCTGGGCCAGGTCCTTGACCTCGGAGGCGACGACGGCGAAGCCCTTGCCGGCCTCGCCCGCGCGGGCCGCCTCGATGGTGGCGTTGAGGGCGAGGAGGTTGGTCTGCTCGGCGATCTGGGTGATCACCTTGATCACGTTGCCGATCTCGGCCGACGAGTCGCCGAGCTTATTCATGGTGGTCGACGTCGCGCTGGTGATGGTGACCGCCTCGGCGGCGACCCGGGCCGCCTCGGACGCGTTCTCGGAGATCTCCCGGATCGACGCGCCCATCTGCTCGCTGCCGGCCGAGACCGTCTCGACGCTGCGGGACACCTCCTCGGCGGCGGCCGACACCACCTGGGCCTGGGTGGAGCCCTCCTCGGCCGAGCCGGCGATCCGGGCGGCGGTGCCGTTCATCCGGTCGGCCGCGCCGGACAGGGCGGAGGCGGACGCGTCGATGGTCTGCACGGTGTGCCGCAGGTTGCCGATCGCGGTGTCCAGCGCCTGCGCCATCTGGCCGGGTTCGTCACGGGAGGTGAGGCCGCTGGTCTGGGTGAGGTCGCCCGCCGCCAGGGTGTCGCAGACGCCCTTGACCCGGTTCAGCGCCCGGACGATCCGCCGGGCCACGACGACGCCGAGGACCAGCACGAGGATCGCGCCGATCGCCACCACGGCGATCGAGATATCCCGGCCGGTGCGATACACCTTCCCGGCCGCGGCGGAGTTCTTCGCGGCGTCCGCGGTCTCGGTCTGGTCGAGCTCGGTGATGTAGGTGGTTATCTTGGTCATCAGCGGCACGACTTCGCTCTCCCGGAGCGTCGCCCACGCGTTGAACGAGTTGCTGACGCCGGCCGGGAGCAGCTTGTTGGTGGCGACGTCGAGGTACGCGTCCCAGGCGGTCTGCAGGTTGGCGATGGTCGTCTGGTCGCCGGCCGGCTGGCTGGCCTGGTAGGCGGTCATCGCGGTGCCGAACTCGGCCGCGTGCGCGGTGAACGACTTGGTGTACGTGGCCACCTGGGTCGCGTTCTGCGAGATCGCCTGGTTCGACGAGGCCAGCAGCGTCTGGTAGATCGCCGATTTGAGCTGCCCGACGGCCCTGATGCTGGCCACGTTGCTCGAATAGATCAGCTCGGCCGAGGTGCTGCTCTTACGCAGCGCGACCACCCCGGTCACGCCGACGATCACGGTCACCACGATCGCCACCACGATGGCCGACACGATCTTGAATTTGACGCTCAGATCCTCGAAAGTGCGCCGCGGCACCGCTCCCCCTAGCCCGCCAAAGCCGAAGGCGACCGGTGGCCGCTAGGGAACTATCACTCGATCGAGTGGGCCCGCACTCCCAAATTCCACAAATCAGATCTTTTGCCAGAGGGCGGGAGTGCCGGGCAGGCACTTCAGGACGCCGATCGACTCCAGATGATGCAGGTGGGCGAGGGTCTCGGCGAGGGCCATCCGGCGCAGCATGCCGTGCAGCGCGTCCCACCCGCGCGACCAGGTCAGTTCCGCGGCCACCGCCCAGCCGGTCGGCGCGTCGAGGGACGCCACGGCGGCCAGGATCTCGGCCGCGCGCTCGTCGTGGTGCTCGATCAGCGCGGTGGCCCGGGCGTCGATGCCGCGGAACCGGTACTCATGCGCCGGTAACGCCTCGTCGTCCGGGAACTCTGACATCCGGGCCAGTGACCCCAGGTAGTCGCCGAGCGGGTCACCCTCCGAGGTCGGCAGGACGGCCACGTTGGGACTGATCCGGGGCAGCAGATGGTCGCCGGTCAGCAGCACCCCGGCCGCGGCGTCGTGCAGGCACAGGTGACCGGGCGTGTGCCCGGGCGTCCAGACGGCCCGGATCGACCGCCCGGCCAGCGGCAACAGGTCACCATCGTTGATCTCGCGATCGGGCTCGGGCATCTCCAGCAGCGCGGCCATCCGCTCAGGCCGCACCCCCAAAAGATCAACTTCATCCGGGGGTACGCCGTGCCGGCCCAGCCATTCCGGGTCGGTCCCCGGGTGCTGGCCGCGCCAGGCCCGCACCGGCAGGGTGGCCGCCTCGGCCGGGTGCATGCCGATCCAGGCCCCGGACCCGCCGCGCAGCCACCCGCTCATCCCGTGGTGGTCGGGGTGCACGTGGGTGACCACGATGCCGCGCACGTCGGCGACGCTCGCCCCGGCCGCGGCCAGCCCGGCGGTCAGCGCGGCCCGGGCCTCGTCGCTGTCCCATCCGGGGTCGACCACGATCAGGCCGCCGTCGTCCGGGAAGGCGTAGCAGATCGTGTAGCGCATCGGGTTGTGCGGGATGGGCACCGGGATCGACCAGACACCGGGCCTCGGCTCCTCGATCGGCGGGAGAACCCGCCGCCGCCACGCCTCCGCCTGCGCGCTACCGGTGATCATCCGCGCCCCCGATTCGAATTACTGAACGGTCACCGTCAGGCTATCAACGGCAGCCCCGGGTTGGGGCGCAGCGTTACCTTGACCGCCGGTGGTCCGGCCGACGCGATCGCCAGCGCCTCTCGCCACTCCGGCAGCACGAACGTGTGGGTGACCAGGCCGTCCACCGGATAGGACGGGTCGGCCAGCCACTCCACGATCTGCGACATCGTGGTGCGGCCGCCGAGCGCCTCCTCCGGGCCGGAGTTGACCGTGCCCTGCACGGTGAGCTGCCGGTTCCACACCAGCGACCAGTCCACCCGCTGCCGGCCGGCCCCGCCGACCAGCACCAGCGTGCCGGTCGGCCGCAGCAGGTGCAGGCCGAGGTCGATGGTCTGCGGGCGGGCCACGCAGTCGAAGACCACGTCCACCCCCTGCTCGAGGATCGGCACCCTGGTCAGCCGCGGCCGGATCACCCGCCCGCCGTGCAGCTCGGCCAGGGCCTCCACGACGTGCGGGCCGGAGTCGAGGGCCCGGTCGGCGCCGGTGGTCTCGCGCAGCGCGCCCGGCCCGACGACGGTGATGTCCAGGCCCGGGTGCAGGCGGCGCAGCGCGGCCACGGTGAGCAGCCCGATCGTGCCCGGCCCGATCACCACCGCCCGGTCGCCGGTGCGGCGCCAGCGCAGGGCGGCGTGCAGGGCGATCGAGGCCGGCTCGGCCAGCACGGCCCGGCGGGACGGGATCGCGCCGACCGGGTGCAGCTGGGAGCGGTGGGCTACGACGTACTCACCCCAGCCGCCGCCGAGGGCGGCGTCGAAACCCTGGGTGGGTGACTGGCATCCGGTCACGCCGGGCTGGTCGAACCGCTCACAGACGTACGGGTGACCGTCGCGACAGGACCGGCACGGCTCGAAGCCGCGGTGCACGCAGGAGATCACCGGGTCGACCGCGAAGCGCTCCCCGGTCGACTCGTCCACCGCGACGATCTCGTGGCCGAGCACCTGCTTGCGCGCCGAGTAGAACGCGCTGAGCACCACCGACGACTTGGCGTGCGCGACCGCGACGTCGCTGCCGCAGATCCCGGCCAGTTCCGGCCGCAGCAGCACCCAGCCGGGCGCGTCCGGCAGCTCCGGGGCCGGCACGTCGTCGCGCAACGAGAGCATCCGGCCCGCCCGCGGCGTCACGGCGGTCAGTAGGTAGCGCGGGACAGAAAGATCAGCGAGAACGGCGCGCATCAATCTCCCAACGGTCGGTCGTAGCGCATGGGACACCCTAAGCCGTACCCCGTTGTAGGCTCCCCGCCATGTTTTCCGGAGACGCGGATGCCGACCTGCGGGGTCTGGCCGACGACCCCAGCTTCCCGCACCGCGATGCCGCCCGGCACGCGGTGCGGTTCCGGGAAACCGGCGACATCGCGGACCTGGTCGCCGTGCTGGACGACCCGCATCCGTGCGCTACCAGCGAGGCCCTGTTCGCCCTGGCCTGCGCGCAGCGGCCCTGGCTGAACTGGGTGCCGATGCCCACCGAGGCGCTCTGCAACGTGGCCAACGAGGTCGGCCGCCGCCGCGCCGAGGGCGAGGAACTGGCCCTCACCGGCCTGGCCGTCTCGGCGGCCGAGCCGCCCAGCGCCACCACCGCCTGCCGCCGGGTGACCGGCCCGGTCGACATCGCCATCGAGGGCTTCCCGTCGCCGGACATCCGCGTCCCGGTCCGCCCCGGCCGCTACAAGGTGTGGCGCTACGACGGCATCAACCCGGTGCCCGCGGTCGCGGTGCCGTCGCCCGAGGCGGTCCGGGTGCTGCGCGAGGTGGCCGGCGAGCCGTGGCAGTCGCCGCTGGCCGGTTACCTGCAGGCCGAACCGCTCGGCAAGCTGCCCCTCGACGACCTGCTCGGCCTGCTGGCCCACCTGCCCGGCCCGCCGGACACCGCGCGCTGGCAGCACCTGGCCAAGACCGCCCCCACCTACTGGTACCGACTGTTCCAGCCGTGGGTGTGCCTGGCCCTGCTCCGGCACGGCGACGAGGGCCGCGAGGCCCTTGTCGACCTGGCCTTCGGCGCCGAGGACTGGGTCTCCGACGCGGCGCTGTTCGCCCTGGTCACCGACGCCTACCGGGGTCCGGGACGCCGCGCCGAGGTGCGCGAGCTGGTGCGCGGCCGGCTCGACGCGGCGATGACCGCGATGCGGGTGGTCACCATCGAGGAATCCCTGGCCCAGCTGATGCTGATCACCCCGGGCTGCACCCCCGGCGACCGCACCCTGGCGGTCGCCGTCCTGACCCGCTCCTCCGCCGACGAAGAGGACGAGCCCGAGCCGCCGAAGCCGGCGAAGCGTCGCTGGTGGCAGCGTCGTGACTCCTGAGCTTCTGGGGCGCGACGACGAGATCCGCGAGCTGGAGATCCTGATCGGCAACGGGCGCAACGGGCGGGGTGGGGCGGCGCTGCTGCTCGGTGAGCCCGGCATCGGCAAGACCATGCTGCTCGACGCGACGCTGCTGCTGGCCGGCCGGGAGACCCCGGCGCTCACCGGCCAGGCGGCCGGCATCGCCACCCGGCGGCTGGCCGGGCTGGCCCCGGAGGCCGCCCTGCGCCTGCTGATCCGGTCGCTGGCCGAGGAGATCGACCCGGCCGTCGCCGTCCAGGTCGTCACCGCCACCGGCGGCAACCTCGCGGACCGTCTCGGCCTGTCCTGACAGCGGTCAGGCGAGCAGGCCGTCGCGGACCTGGCGGCGCAGGACCTTGCCGATCTGGCTTCGGGGTAGCTCGTCGGTTAGTTCGATGCGGCGCGGTGCCTTGTAGCCGGACAGGCGCTCGCGCGCCCAGCGCAGCAGCGCCTCCGGGTCCGGCGCGGCTCCCTCGGCCGCGACCACCACGGCGACCACCTCTTCGCCGGTGCGGTCCGAGGGCAGGCCGACCACCGCCACGTCGGCCACGTCGGGGTGCTTGCGGAGCACGTCCTCGACCTCGGACGGGTAGACGTTGAAGCCGCCCGTGATGATCAGTTCCTTGACCCGGTCCACGATGGACAGGAAGCCCTCGTCGGTCATCACTGCGATGTCGCCGGTGCGGATCCAGCCGCCGGGCAGCAGCACCGCCTCGGTCTCGGCCGGCAGGTTCCAGTAGCCGGCGAACACCTGCGGGCCCCGCACCAGCAGCTCCCCCGGCTCGCCGAGCGGCACGTCGCGGGTCAGGTCGTCGCGGTCGGCGAGCCGGACGTGGGTCGACGGGTACGGCACCCCGATCGAGCCGGTGCGGCGCCGCTCCGACATCGGGTTGCCGACGGTGATCGGCGAGGTCTCGGTCATCCCGTACCCCTCGATGAGCAGGCCCCCGGTCAGTGCCTCCCACACCTCGACGGTCTTCGGCGGCAGCGGCATCGCTCCGCTGATCGAGTAGCGCACCGAGCTCAGGTCGGCGCCGCGCTCGCGGGCCGCCACCGCCAGCCGGTCGTACATCGGGGGCACGCCCGGGAAGAACGTCGGCGGCCGCCGCTTCGCGGCGTCCAGCACCATGGCCGGGTCGAAACGGGGCAGCAGGACGATCGTCGCGGCGATCTGCACCGCCGTGGTCAGGCACAGCGTCAGCCCGTACGCGTGGAACAGCGGAAGCACCGCGTAGAAGGTCTCGCCCCCGTCGCGCAACCCAGGCACCCAGACGCGGCTCTGTTCGGCGTTGGCCGCCAGGTTCTTGTGGGTGAGGATGGCGCCCTTCGGCGTGCCGCTGGTGCCGCCGGTGTATTGCAGGAGCGCGGTGTCGTCGACGCCCGGCCCGGGAACCGAATCGGCGATCGGCGACGCCGCGGCGACCAACGCCTCCCAGCGCAGCGCGCCTTCCGGCAGCGGCCCCCGCATCTCGGCCCGCGTCTTGCGGGCCGGCGGCAGCGGCAGCTTCAGCGCGAGCCGCTTGACCAGCGGCAACGCGGCGGTCAGGTCGACGCCGACGATGGTCGTCGCCCGGGCGACCGACGCTACCGTCTTGGCCACTTTCTCCCAGCAGATCGCCACGGTCGCGCCGTGGTCGGCGAGCTGATGGGCCAGTTCCTCGCCGGTGTAGAGCGGGTTGTGCTCGACCACGATCGCGCCCAGGCGCAGCACGGCGTAGAAGGCGACCACGTGCTGCGGGCAGTTCGGCAGGATCAGCGCCACCCGGTCGCCGGGGCCGACCCCGAGGCCACGCAGGGCCTCGGCGGCCCGCGCGACCTGATCACCCAGTTGCGCGTACGTCGTAGACGCACCGAGAAAATCGAGCGCCACCCGATCGGGGAACCGGGCGACCGCGGCATCCAGATTCGCGGTCAGCGCCCGCTCGGGCTCGGCGATGTCGGCCGGGACACCCTCCGGGTAGACCTCCAGCCAGGGCCGGTCGTCCGCCATGAGGCCTCCCATATTCGCGTCCCGATAAGCGTACCCGCTGTTGATCATCGCGCGCCGGTTGCGCGCGTCAGCTTTGCTCGAAGCATGGACGACGACCTCACCCGGCTGGCCACCGACATCCGCGAACGTGAGCTGCTCGGGTCCCGCAAGGCGGGCATCAACGCCGCGATCACCGGGCTCACCCAGAACCTGGACGGGCTGCGCCGCCGGCACGCGATCGAGCAGCGGGACGTCGACCGGCTGGAGAACTACTCGCTGACCCGGCTGCTGGCCGCCGTCCGTGGCTCCCGGGAACAGGCCCTGGACCGGGAGAAGGCCGAAGCGGAGGCGGCCCGCTACCGGGTCGCCCAGGCCCAGGACCGGCTCGACGCGCTGCGCGCCCAGCTGGCCCAGGTCGAGGCCCGGCTGGTGGCGACCGCGACTGCCCCCGGCACCTACGCGATGCTGCTCGCCCAGAAGGAGAAGCAGCTGGTCGCTTCCGGTGCCGGCGGCCGGCTGGCCGAATTGGCCGAGCAGCGCGGCCGCCTCACCGCCGAACTCAAGGAACTGACCGAGGCCGAGTCGGCCGCCCGTGCCGCCGCCCAAGCCCTGACCGACGCCAACGAGATGCTCGAGTCGGCCGACAACTGGTCCACCGCCGACACGTTCCTCGGTGGCGGCGGCCTGAGCAGCCTGGTCAAGCACAGCCGGCTGGACGACGCGGCCGCCCGGGCCGCCGAGGCCGACCGCCGGCTGGCCGTGCTGCGCGCCGAACTGCGCGACGTGAACCTGGCCCTGCCGTCGCTGGCCCGCGGGCTGGAGCTGGACGGTTTCACCCGCTTCGCGGATGTCTGGCTGGACAACATCTTCACCGACCTGTCGGTACGCGGCCAGATCAAGGACGGTCTCGGCCAACTCGGCGCGGCAGCCCAGCAGGTTGGCAAGATCCGCTCGGCACTGGCCGCCCGGATCACCGAGAACCGCACCGAACTGGCCCTGCTGAACCAGGAGCGGACCGCCCTGCTGCATCCGTGAACAGCTGTCGTATTGTCGGCCTGTGCCCGATCCCGTGAAGAGCCGCGCCCGCACAGCCGCGCCCTCTGCTTCCTCTGCGCCCCTCAAGACCAAGGCCGAGAAGCGCGCCGAGGCCAAGGCGGCCAAAGCACGCGCCCGCGCGCGGCAGAAGCGCCAGCAGGTGCTGACGATCGTCGGCGCCGCGGCGGTCGTGCTGGCTCTGATCGTCGGGCTGGTCGTCTGGATCGGCAGCTCGTCGTCGTCAACACCGGACGCGGCCGCCGCGAGCGCGACCGCCGACCCGACCGCCACCGCTTCTTCCGCGGCCGAGTCGGCCGCGGCGTTCCCGCCGGTCCCCGCGGGCGCCGACCCGGCCCTGAGCAAGAAGCCGGTCGTGACCAAAGGCACCGGCACGGTCAGCAAGCTCAAGACGACCACCCTGATCCAGGGCACCGGCGCGGCGGTCCAGTCCGGCCAGACCATCAACGTGAACTACGTGGGCGTGACCTACGCCGACGGCAAGGAGTTCGACTCGTCCTGGAGCCGCTCCGAGCCGTTCAGCTTCCAGATCGGCGCCGGCGGCGTCATCAAGGGCTGGGACCAGGGCCTGCTGGACGTCAAGGTGGGCAGCCGGGTCCAGCTCGACATCCCCGCCGACCTGGCCTACGGCGACAACCCGACCGGCGGCCAGCCGGCCGGCACCCTCCGCTTCGTGGTCGACGTCCTCTCCGCCGCCTAACCGTCCCCGGTCGAGCGCTGCTCCCATTTCATCTGGGTGGTGCGGCGCTGCATGGCCTCGAGGTCGAACCGCGGGTCGCCCTCCAGATGGAAGACCGCCTTGAGGGTGGCCGGGTCGTACTTCACCGTGACCACGTCGGCCTCGGACGGCTTCCGCTCGATGATGTAGAACCGCTCGCGCACCTCGGTCCGGAACGGCGCCCCGCCCTCCGGCCGAACCTCCAGCGTGTAGTCGTACTTCATCCAGCTGCCGTTGCCGCCCATGGTCGACGCCTCCCGGACCGACAGCACCAGCGCTGGGGCGGTGAGGCCACGCTTGCGGATACGGCGCTCGTCGAACATCTCAGGACCCCACTTCGTTGTCGCGGGCCGCGATGGCCAGAGCGATGAACTCACGAAACTCCGCGAACTGCGCCGCGGTCATCTTCCAGCGGCGCCCACCGGTGATGTCGTTGGCGCCGTACGCCCGCCCGAGCCGAACCTTGAACCCGTCGCCGTGCGGCTGCCCATCGACCCGGAGAAACGCCACGTGGTAGCGCAGGCTCTCCTCGGTGTCCCGGTGAAAGATCTCCAGCACCCGCCCATCCAGCACCAGAATCTGGTTGTCGAAGGCAAACTCCGTCGGCATGTTCCCCTCCGCGCCCGGATCTTGATAGCGCCTACAGTCTTGGTCCACCCCCCGCGCCGCACCACCGGACGTACGGCCGATGGCGGCGTCTTCCCACAAGCTCTTCTTCAGGTACGCCCCACCCCAGTCCCGTGGCACTCAGTCCCGCTAGCTGCAACCCACCCTCCGCGCGCCCGCTGCGGGCGGGCCCGCCCCTCGCGCCGACCACCGGCCCCAACCTGGCGGCGCTCAGAACCTCGGGCATGTCGACTTCCGGTTCGGAGCGAACAGCGGATCCTCAAGATCGCAAGCTCGGGGTGCACCCTCGGCGCGGAACGGGGCGGCGACCTTTAGGTTGGGCAGGTGACACGGATTTCGCGGTTTGCCGCTCTGCTTGTCCTGGCCGCCGGCCTTCTGCTGCCAGGGGTGGCCTGGGCGCAGGCGCCTGAGCGGCTCGCCGGGCAGGTCACTGACCAGGCCGGGGTGCTCGAGGACCGGGCGGCGGTCGACGACGCGCTCGGCAAGCTGCAGGCGGACACCGGGATTCAGTTGTTCGTGGTGCTTGTCGACTCGTTCGACGGCACGCCGGCGCAGGACTGGACCGACGAGACGGCCCGGCTCAGCGATCTCGGGGACCGCGACGCGCTGCTGGCCGTCGCTACCGGCGACCGGGCGTACGCCTACTCGTTCCCGGACGACTCCCGGCTGACCGACAGCGAGCTCAGCGACGTCGCCGCCAACGACATCGAGCCGGCCCTGGCGAAGAGCGACTGGTCAGCCGCGGTGATCGCCGCGGCCCAGGGTTATCACAAGGCGGCCGGGGCCGGGAGCAGTCTCACCTGGGTGGTCGTGCTGATCCTGCTGGTCATCGTGGTGGCCCTGGGCTGGGTCTTCGTGCGGCGCCGGCGGGCCGCCCGGTCGACGGCCCCGGCCCCCGCGCAGCCGGCCCGGCCGAGCCTGGCCGAGCTGACCGACCAGGCCAACGCGCTGCTGATCGAGCTCGACGACGACCTGCGGGCCAGCGAGCGCGAGCTGGAACTGGCCGCCGGTCAGTACGGCGCGGCCGCGGCCGGGCCCTTCCGTGCGGCGCTCGACGCCTCCCGCCAGGACGTGGCCGAGGCGTTCCGGCTGCGGATGACGCTCGACGAGGTGCCGGCCCCGGACGAGGCCACCCGCCGCCGCACGCTGGCCCAGATCATCGAGCGCTGCCAGGCCGCCGACGCCCGCCTCGACGCGGAGTCCGAGGCCTTCGACCGGCTGCGCGACCTGGAGGGCCACGCCGCCGAGGTGGCCGACGAACTCGACCGGCGCCGCGCGGCCCTGGAGGCCGCGTTGCCCGCGGCCACAACCACCATTCAAGATCTCCTTGCCCGGTACGCGGGCAGCGCAGTCACCGCCATCACCGCCAACGTCGACCAGGCCCGCGAGCGCCTGACCTTCGCCGCCTCCGCACTGACCCAGGCCCGCACCGACCTGGCCGCCGCCGCATCACCGCAAGCCCCGGAGACTCCGAGTGGCGACCCGGCCGCGGTTCCCGGTGGGGATCGGGCCGAGGCGGCGCTCGCGGTTCGGGCTGCGGAGCAGGCGGTGGACCAGGCCGATCAGCTGATCGCGGCGGTCAACCGGGCCGCCACCGACCTCCCGGCCGCGCGGGTCGCCGCGGATGCGCTGATCGCCGAGGTGACGGCCGAGATCGCCGCGGCGCGGGCCGTGCTGAACGGAGGCGGCACGGTCCCGGCCGGCCTGGCTGCCGCGGTGTCCGGCGGCGAGCAGGCCGTGGCCGAGGTGCGGGCGGGATTGGCCGCCGCCCAGCCCGACCCGGTCGCCGCGGTCGCCCGGCTGCAAGCTGCCGACGCGGCCCTCGATGATGCCCTGGACGCGGCCCGCGACACGGCCGAGCGCGACGCCCGGGCCCGGAGTCTGCTCGCCCAGGCGCTGCCGGTGGCCCGGGGCGAGGTGGCGGCGGCCAACGATTTCATCACCACCCGCCGCGGTGCGGTGGACGCCGGCGCCCGCGCCTCACTGTCCGAGGCCCAGCGGCATCTGGCCCTGGCCGAGAGCCTGGCCGCGTCCAACCCGGGCGCCGCGCTGACCGAGGCCCAGCAGGCGCAGCAGCTCGCCGCCAGCGCCGGCCGGGTAGCCCGCACCGACGTGCAGAGCTGGGGCGGCGGAGGGGGCGGCGGCTACGGACGCCCGGGCGGCGGCTTCGATGCCGGCTCGTTCGCCGGCGCGGTGCTGGGCGGCATCCTGTCCGGCGCCGCCCGCTCCGGCCATGGGGGCGGCGGCGGAAGTTGGGGCGGAGGCGGCTTCGGCGGCAGCGCTTCCCGAGGCCGCCGAACCGGCGGCGGTGGCGGCGGCGTAGGTGGCGGCCGCCGAGGCGGCGGCGGCCGCTTCTAGGACAGCCCCGGTCAGGGCAGCAGCTGGTCCAGGGACGGGGTCTTTTTGAAGATGCCGTCCTTGTGGCCCAGCTGGGCGACCTTCTCCAGCGACGCCCGGTTGATGTTCTCCGGCCAGCTGGGCAGGATCATGCTGATCCGCACGGTGTCGTTGATCGGCGTGTAGGTGCCGACGGTGTCGCGGACCTCTTCGGGGTGCGCCGCCGCGTAGTCGAGCGACTCCCGGATCGCCGCCGTGAAGTCGGCGACCAGCTTGGGGTTCTGCCCGATGGTCGCCTGGCTGGTGAAGTACAGCGCGACCGTCAGGTCGGCCGCGGTGTCCACGAAGTTGGACGCGACGACGTTGCCGCCCGAGGTGAGGATCTCGGACAGCTGGGGTTCGACCACCCAGGCCGCGTCGACCTTTCCGCTGCGCAGCGCCCCGGCCATCTGCGGGAACGGGATCGCCTCGAAGCTGAGGGAGCTGGCGTCGCCGCCGGCCTTGCGCACCGACTGGCGGACCGTGGTGTCGCCGATGTTCTTCAGGATGTTGACGCCGATCTTCTTGCCGACCAGGTCTTTCGCCGTCCGGATCGGACTGCCGTCGCGCACCACCACGGCCGAGAAGTCGCGGCCGGACCGGCCGGTGGAGGCCACCCCGCTGGCCACGGCCTTGAGCGGAGCGCCGTCCGACTGGGCCGCCATCAGCGAGGTCACGTTGCTGAAGCCGAACTGGTACTTCCCGGCGAGCACACCCTTGACGATGGGCCCGCCGCCCTGCTCGGCGGTGAGGTTGAGGTCGATGCCGCGCTTGCTGAAGAAACCTTTGGCCTTACCCAGGTAAATCGGGGCGACGTCGATGATCGCGATGACCCCGACGTCCACTTTGGTGCTGCCGGCCGGCGCGCTGTCGGCCTTGGCCTTCGAGGTGCAGGCCGAGGTCGCGAGCAGCGTCGCGAGCACGGCGAAGGCAGCGAGGGTTCGACGCATGACCACTCCTGGATTTGTTGATGCCGCGCGAACCCTATTCCGATCTTCCTCGGAGCGCGACTACCAGAATGGCTAATGGTTAGCAGACCGTTACGCTGCGGGGAACGCGATTCGGGCGACCACACCGGATCCCCGCACGCTGTGCAACGTCAGCGTTCCGCCCTGCGCCTCGCAGATCCGGCGGCTGATGCTGATGCCCAGGCCGAGTCCGGCTTTCTCCTGGCGGCGGGCCTCGTCACAGCGGTAGAAGGCGGTGCCGAGCCGGCTCAGTTCGGTCTCGTCGAGGCCGGGACCCTGGTCGCGGATCTCGATGGTGGGCTGGCCGCTGCCGGCCACCGACAGGATCACCGGGGCGGTCGGTCCGCCGTGGTGCAGGGCATTGTTGACAAGCTGCGACACCGCGATTTCCAGCAGCCGTTGGTCGGCGTTCACCCAGACCGGCTGGCCGGGCAGGTCGAGCAGCACCCGGTTGGCGACCGGACCGAGTTCGGATAGCACCGAGCGCATAGCGTCACGCAGGTCGATCACGCTGCGTTCGCCGATGGGCGCGTGGCGACTCTGATTGACTGCGCGCAACAGGTTGTCGACGGTGCGGCAGAGGCGGTCGGCGTTCCGGCGTACGGCTTCGGCCTGCTTGAGGTATTCGGGGTTGATCGCGTTCGGGTTCTCGGTGAGCATCTCCAGCTGGCCGCGGATGACGGTGAGCGGGGTGCGGACCTCGTGCGAGATCGCCATGACGACCTCGTCCTGGTCGATCGGGACCGGGAGCGGCTGCTGCTCGGTGAGCATGTGCCGCAGCGCGGTCTCGGAGTCGATGCGCTTGGCGATGCGCTCGAGGAGCCGGGTGGTGGTCTCGGCGTCGATCTCGCGCGGGCCCGGGTCGAAGACGCACAGGGCGCCGACGATGTGCCCGTCGTAGTGCAGCGGCGCGGCGGCCAGGAAACGAACGTGCGCGTCGCCGGCGACCAGCGGGTGCTGGGACATCCGGGGGTCGTGCTCGGCGTCGTCGACGGCGATCGCGTGGTCGGCCTCCGACACCATGTCGCAGAGCGAGGCGGCCTTGGGCACCTCGCCGAGGACGGGCATGCCGTGACCGACGGCCACGTGGGCCTCGGTGTCGCCGATGACCTTGAGCGCGGCCATCGGGGCCCGGCAGACGTCCGCCACCATCTCCAGCACTTCGGGAATGTCGGCGACGGCCGCGCGGTACCGGGCCGCGGCGACGTTCTGTGCCTGCGCTTTGCTTATGACGGACGTACTCATTTCGTTTCCTCCCCCGGCGGACTTTCTTGCTGCCAGCGAAAATCGGCAGGCCACCGGGATGGTGGACGGTTCCTATGGAGCAAGCGGGGAGCCATGCGGGTCACCAATCGTGCATGGTTCCATCGGTCAGACGGTTGACCGGCAGGGCGGCCGGCCGGTACGGGAAGGTCGCGGCCAGCGATTCGTCGATGTCGACGCCGAGCCCGGGTTCCTCGGCCGGGTGCAGGTAACCGTCGGCGAAGCGGTACCCGTGCGGGAAGACGGCGTCGGTCTCCGCGGTGTGCGGCATGTACTCCTGCAGCCCGAAGTTGGGGATGGCCAGGTCGAGGTGCAGGGCGGCGGACATGCAGACCGGCGACAGGTCGGTGGCCCCGTGCGACCCGGACCGCACCTGGTAGAGCGCGGCCAGGTCGAAGATCCGCCGCAGGTGGGTGATCCCGCCCGCGTGCACGACGGTGGTGCGGATGTAGTCGATCAGCCGCTCGGAGATCAGCGTCGAGCAGTCGAAGATCGAGTTGAACACCTCCCCCACCGCGAGCGGCGTCGTGGTGTGCTGCCGGATCAGCCGGAACCCGTCCTGCAGCTCGGCCGGAACCGGGTCTTCCATCCAGGTCAGGGCGTACGGCTCCAGTGACTTTCCGAGCCGGGCGGCCTCGATCGGGGTGAGCCGGTGGTGCACGTCGTGCAGGAGTTGCAGGGTGGGCCCGAATTCGTCCCGCACCGCCTCGAAGACCGCGGGGATGTGCGCGAGGTAGTCAGGCGTGGACCACGACGACTCGGTGGCGACCCCAAAGGTGGCCGGTTCATAGGCCGGCCCGGAGGAAATTCCGTAAATGTCCGGAATTCCGGGGACCTCGGCCTGCACCCGCACGGCGCGATAACCCCGGGAGACAAATCCGGCAACCGAGGCCAACACGTCAGAGGTCGACGAACCGCTGGCATGCCCGTACACCTGGACGCCGGACCTCGACCGACCACCCAGCAGTTGGTAAACCGGAAGCCCGGCCACCTTGCCCTTGATGTCCCAGAGGGCGGTGTCGACCGCCGCGATGGCGGTCATCGTGACCGGCCCGCGCCGCCAGTAGGCGCCGCGGTACAGGTATTGCCAGGTGTCCTCGATCCGCGCCGGGTCCCGCCCGATCAGCGCGGGCACCACGTGTTCGGTCAGATAGGCGGCGACCGCGAGCTCACGCCCGTTGAGCGTCGCGTCCCCCACCCCGGTCGTGCCGTCGCTACAGACGATCTTCAGGGTGACGAAGTTGCGCCCGGGACAGGTGACGATCACCCGGGCCTCGACGATCTTCAATCGACATCTTCCTTCACGCGGGCCACCAGCTGGGTCGGATTCACGAAGCGCAACGCCACCACCAGCAACACCAGCATCATCGACGTGTAGATCACGGCCATCGCGTCGACCGACTGCTGCGCCCGGATCCCGGCCGCCGACATCGTGTAGTAGAGCGCCACCACCAGGGTCTGCGAGTCCGGCCCGGCGGTCAGGAAGGTCAGCTCGAACATGCCGACCGTGCGCACCAGCACCAGGATCGACGCGGCCAGGATGCCCGGCACCAGCAGCGGCGCGAGGATCCGGGCGAAGACCTGCCAGGTGCGCGCGCCGCACATCCGCGCGGCGCGTTCGATCGCCGGATCGACCTGCTCGATGAACGGCGTCATGGTCAGGATCACGAACGGGATCGACGGCACCAGATTGGCCAGCACCACCCCGGACATGTTTCCGGCGAAGCCGTACTTGTAGAGCACGGTGGCGAGCGGGATGCCGTAGGTGATCGGCGGCATCAGGATGGGCAGCAGAAACAAAAGATAGAGAAGGCGCCGGCCAGGAAATTTCCTTCTGGCCAAGACATAAGAGGCGGGTACGCCTACGAGCACCGAGATCAGCACGACAAGCATCGACACCTCGATCGTGACGACGAGGACCGCGGGCAGCGTGAATTCGGTCCAAGCCTGCCCGTACCACTGATCGGTCCAGCTCTCCGGGAGCCAGGTGTCGAACCAGCGCCGCCCGAACGAACTGACCAGCACCGACCCGATCACCCCGGCCAGCATCACGAAGAAGAACCCGACCGCACCCCAGACCAACCAGGCCCCGGGGGTGGCCACCAGGCGCCGTTTCATCCCTTGCCTCCCGTCGAGCCGGTGTAGAACAGCGACCGCACGCCCAGCACGGCCGCCACGACCGCGAGCTCGACCACGCCCATCACCACGGCGATCGCGCTGGCCAGCGAATAGTCGTAGGCCTCGTAGGCCGCGTGGTAGGCGGCGATGGAGATGACCCGGGTGGTCCCGGCCGGGTCGCCGACCAGGATCGCCGAGGGGAAGACGCTGAACGCCAGCACGAAGGTCAGGCAGAACGTGGTGGCCAGCCCGGGCGCGAGCAGCGGCAGCGTGATCCGGTGGAAGCGCGGCCACCAACCGGCCCCGAGCGTCGCGGCGGCCCGTTCCAGGGTCGGGTCGATGCCCGAGAGGTAGGAGAGGATCAGCAGGAACGCGAACGGGAACCCGGTGATGACCAGGGAGAAGAACACCCCCCAGTAGTTGTTGGTGAGCCGCAGCGGCGCGTCGACCAGCCCGGCGTCGAGCAGCACCCGGTTGAACCAGCCGGTCGGCCCGAGGAAGTTGAGCAGCCCCTCGGCGGTGAGCACGGTGCCGAGCGTGATCGGCACCACGAGCAGCGTGGTGAGCAGCCGTTTCCCGCGGAAGCGGCCGCGCATCCGGTAGGCGATCGGCACCGAGGCGGCGACGTTCAGGAAGGCGGCCGGCAGCGCGAGCTGGAGGGTGGTCCAGATGGTGTCGCGCTGATAGGCGTCCTCGAAGAAGGTCCGGTACGCCCCCAGGCCGCCCTGGAAGGACAGCCCCATGCCGTACGCGAACGGGTAGACGAACAGGATCAGCACCGCGAGCAGGGCCGGCAGCAGGAGCAGCAGTTGCCGGTCGACACCGCGTTCGGCGAGCCGGTGCCGCAGCGCGGTCTTCTCCGTCATGCCGGAAACACCAGGACCCGGGCCGGATCGGCGACCACCGTGATCCGGTCGCCGGGCGTCGGCCGTTCCACCGCCCGCAGGTGCAGCATCGTGCCCTGCGCGGTGCGCGCCTCCACGGCCAGTTCCCGCCCCTGATACTCGACGACCTCCACGGTGACCGGCACCCCGTCCGGCCCGACCTGCAGATCCTCGGGTCGGACGGCGGCGACCACCTCATCGCCCACGGCGAGCGTGCCCACCCCCGTACCCCTAAGAGTCAGACCGGCTCCCTCGACGGTGACCACCGCCGGGGTCACCGCGGTGACCGTCATCGGCAGCAGGTTGCGGTAGCCCATGAAGTCGGCCACGTGCCGGTTGGCGGGACGGGTGTGCAGCTCCTCCGGGGTGCCGATCTGCTGGACCCGGCCGTCCCGCAGCACCACCAGGCGGTCGGCCATGGACAGCGCCTCCTCCTGGTCGTGGGTCACGTAGACGGTGGTCAGGCCCAAGCTCTGGTGCAGCCGGCGGATCTCGGTGCGCATCTCCAGGCGCAGCTTGGCGTCCAGGTTGGACAGCGGCTCGTCCATCAGCACCAGCGACGGTTCGAGCACCACCGCGCGGGCGATGGCGACCCGCTGCTGCTGCCCGCCGGAGAGCTGGCCGGGCAGCTTGCCGGCGTGCTCCTCGAGCTGGACCAGCTTGATCGCCTCGTCGGTGCGGCGGCGCACCTCGGCCCGGGGCAGCCGCCGCATCTGCAGGCCGAACGCGATGTTCCGGCGCACCGACAGGTGCGGGAAGAGCGCGTAGCTCTGGAACACCATGCCGAAGCCGCGCCGCTCCGGCGGTAGCGTGTCGAGGCGCACGTCGTCCTGCCAGATGCTGCCCTCGGACAGCGGGAGCAGGCCGGCCAGGCAGTTCAGCGCGGTCGACTTGCCGCAGCCGGAGGGGCCGAGCAGGGCGATGAACTCGCCCTGCTCGACATCAAGGCTCAGACCGCTCAGCGCGTCCTTGCCCCCGAACCGCCGGGTCACCCCGTCAAGGCGAAGCCAGGTCACTTCTTCACCTTCGCGCCGCCGATCTCGCGGTCCCACTTGTCGAACGCGGCGACCAGCGCCTTCGCGTCCAGCGGCACCTCGAGCGGGTTACTGGCGATGAGCTGCTCGTACTCCGGGCGGCCGTACTCGCCGATGGCCTGCTGGCTCTCCTGCGGGGCCATCGACAGCGGCACGTCCTTGATCGCCGGGCCCGGGTAGAAGTAGCCCTTGTCGTACGCCTTGGCCTGCTGCGCCGGAGTGAGCATGTCCTTGAGCAGGTTGAGGACGGCGGCCTGCTTCTCGACGTCGACGCCCTTGGGGATGACCGCGTAGTGCGCGTCGGTGACCCAGTGGAAGCCCTGCAGGGTGCCGACCGCGGCCTCCTTGGGCACGGTGCCGAGCACCCGCGGGTTGATGTCCCACCCGGTCGTACTGGCGATGACCTTCGCCGAGCCGTTGGCCAGGTTCTTCATCGTCTCGCTGGTGGTGGACGGGTAGAGCGTCACGTACTTGTTCAGCTCGGCCAGATAGGCCCAGGTCTTGGCCCAGCCGTTGACCGGATCCTTCGGATCGCTGTCCCCCAGGAGATAGGGCAGACCCATCAGAAACGTACGGCCGGGGCCGGAGTTGGCCGGCCGCGCGTACTGAACCGCGCCCGGGTTGGCCTTGGCGAACGCGAGCAGTTCCTCGGCCGACTTGGGTGGGGTGGCGACCTTGGCCGGCAGGTATTCGATGAGCGGCCCGGACGGGTAGTAGGTGACCGTGACCCCGAAGTCGCCGGCCAGCTTCTGCATGGCCGCCGCTCCCGGCAGGTAGTCGCTCATCCCGGGCAGCCGGCTCGCGTAGGTGGGCAGCAGCGGCGTCCACAGCCCCTGGTCGATGCCGGCGGCCAGCCCGTCCACGCCGGTCAGCACCAGGTCGATGTCGACCCGGCCGGCGGCCTGCTGGGCCTTGACCTTGCCGACCAGCTCGGGCGCGGTGGCTTTGGAGTAGGTGACCTTGCCGATCTGGTCACCGTTCTTGCCGACGAACTCGTCGATCATCCCCTGGGTCAGCTGCAGGTCACCGGCCACGTCGAGGATGTTGATGGTCACGGCCTTGCCCGGTTTCTCGGGCACCGGGCCGTCGGTCTTGCCGCTGGATCCGCCCGGTTTGTCGGGCGCACCGCAGGCAGCGATCAGGAGAGTGAGGGCGAGGGCAGCGGCTTTCTTGGACATGTTCGACACCCTTTCGGCGGCAGGAGCGGGGGTCAGTCGGTGGCGGTCCCGGGCGGGCCGGTGGAGGCGCGGACCATCAGCTGGGTGGGCAGCTCGCGGCGGGCCGCCGGGGAGCGGTCCGGCTCGGCCAGGAGTTGCAGGAGCAGGTCGACCGCGGCGCGACCGGCCTGCTCCTTGGGCAGGGCGACGGTGGTGAGGGCGGGATGGACCATGGCGGCCAGCGGGATGTCGTCGAAGCCGAGCACGCTCAGGTCGCCGGGCACCGCGATGCCGCGGGCCGTGAAGCGGTTGAGCAGACCGAGCGCGACCAGGTCGTTGTAGGCGATCACCGCGGTCACGGCGGCCGCCAGCACCTGGTCGGCGGCGGCCACCCCACCCTCGAACTGCGGCGCCACGTTGCCGATCTCGACCAGCTCGGCGCCGGCCGCGGCGACGACCGTGCGGGCCGAGCGGGCCCGCTCGCGGTTGGCCCAGGAGCTGCGCGGGCCGGCCACGTAGGCGATCCGGCGGTGGCCCAGCGCGGTGAGGTGGCTGACCGCCTGGCGCATGCCGTCGAGGAGCTCGGGAATCACCGACGGCACCCGGGCCAGCCGGCGGTTGACAAGCACCATCGGGGTGTCCCCGACCAGGGTGCGCAGCTCGTCGTCGGTCATCCGGGGTGAGCACAGCAGCAGCCCGTCGACCTGCTTGGACAGCTTGCGCACCAGGCCGATCTCGGCGGCCGAATCTTCGTCGGTGTCGGCCAGGAAGACCGCGTAGTCGGCCTCGTGCGCACGCGCCTGCACGCCCTTGACCACGCTGGGGAAGAACGGGTTGCCCAGGTCGGGCACGAGCAGGCCGAGGTTGCCGGTGCGGCCGGTGATCAGGCCGCGGGCGGCCCGGTTGGGGTGGTAGCCGAGGCTCTCGGCGGTGCGGCGGACCCGATCGCGGGTCTCCGGGTGGACCAGCGCCGGCATGGTGAGCGCACGGGTGACGGTCGACGCCGAGACGCCGGCCGCGCGGGCCACATCCTTGATCGTCACCGCCATTGCCGACCTCTTTCGTCGTCGGTTAACGGCTAGTTTGAAATCCATTTCGGACAGATGTCAAGGCATCGACGTTGATCGTTTTCAGAATCGATGAAAACGTTGGCGATCTCTGTTTTTGATCAAAAAAAGATGGGCCACGCCGGTCGGCGTGGCCCATCTCTCGGGACGATCAGGCGGCGTACTTCTCCACCAGGCCGCCGACGGCCGGGATGGCCGCCTCGATGTGCTTCTCGGCGCTGCCGCGCACCGCCTTGTAGGCCTTGACGATCACCGGCTTGTCCGAGTCCTTGGCCATGTCGTCGGTGACCTTCAGCAGGGCCGGGCCGACCTCGTCCTGACGCTTGACCAGGTAGTCACCGAAGGTGCCGCCGCCGGCCGCCTGGAAGTCGCTCCAGAACGGCTGCAGCTGGCTCAGCATGTTCGGCACCATGAGCTCGACGGTCTGCGCGTAGTAACCGGGCGCGAACGAGGTGACCGCCTTGTAGGCCAGCTTCACCGCAGCCGCCGAGACGCCGGACTTGTTGGCGAGCTCGGACTCGACCAGGGCCTGGGCGTCCGCCGTGATCGCCTTCAGCGCGCCGTCTACCTGCAGAATGTCGGAAAGGTTGGAGTACATAGAGATTTAGGCTCCTTTAGTGCCGATTAACCCGCCGCCAGGTTTTCGCTCGGCTGGGAGAGTAGTCCGGATTACTGAGTTGATCTTCAGCTGGGGTGGCCGTCCTGGCTGACCGTCCGTCTGCTTTAGGTGGCCCGTGTCGCCGCTTACCGCCGCCGGTCATCCGCATCTGCGGAACGCCCGCGCCGCAGTCCCACCAGAACAGCCGAACCCAGAAGTACCACTGGTACCAGGGCGGCGGCCCAGCGCACGGTCGCGAGCAGGGCCGCACCGGCCGCCGCCCCCGCCACCAGGGCCCCCAGCTGCCGCAACGCCGGCCCGAGCGAACCCCGGCGCCCAGCGCGAAGCCGATGGTCACCAGGTTGCCGGTGACGATGCTGGCGAACGCACCACCCAGCACGGTGAGAGCGAGCAGGTCGACCGACCCGGCCGTCGCGGCCAGCGCCATCGCCCGCCCGGAGGTCACGCTCATCGGAAGCGGGCCACCGAGAGGGCGTGCGGGACGGCGCCACCGGTGACCGATCCGGCCGCCATCCGGGCCAGGGCGGGGGCGATCTGGATGCCGTAACCGCCCTGGCCGGCCACCCAGAACAGGCCCGGGGCGGCCGGGTCGGGGCCGGCCACCGGCTTGCGGTCGGGCGCGAACGTGCGCAGCCCGGCCCAGGCCGTGACCACCGAGCGCAGGCCGAGCGTGGTCGCCTCGTTGACGCGTTCGACGGCCAGGGCCACGTCCAGGTCGTCGGGCCGCGCGTCGCAGGGCTCGCTCGGCGTCTCGTCGGCCGGTGACACCAGCACCCCGGCCCCTTCGGGCCGGAAGTAGAACGTCTCGCCCAGGTCGGCGACCAGCGGCCAGCCGCGATCCACCCCGGTGGCCCGGGCCACCGCCGCGGTCCGGCGCAGCGGTCGCATGCCCAATGGGGGTACGCCGAGGGCCGCCGCGACCCGGTCGGCCCAGGCACCGGCCGCGTTGACCACCGCCGCCGCGCTGACCGGCCCGGCCGCCGTGTCCAGCACCCACCGGCCGCTCTCCTGGCGCCCGCCGCGCAGGGCCGCGTCGACAAGCACGGTGGCCCCGCGCCGCCTGGCCCCGCCCAGGTAGAACTGGTGCAGGCCGAGCACGTCGATCTCCGACGCGTTCTCCTCCAGCAGCGCCCCGGCCATCCAGTCGGCCCGCAGTGCCGAGCAGCGCGCGACCGCCTCGGCCGGGCTCAGCGGCACCAGCTCCGGCTGCGCGGCGACCAGCGCCGACAGCTCGGCCAGCTGGTCGCCGGGCGCCACCCAGAGCAGCGACCGCGGGCTGAGCAGGCCACCCGCCTCGTCGAAGCGGGCCCGGCTGGCCGCGGTCAGCGCCCGCACCTCCGGCCCGCCGTAGCTCTCCAGGAACATCGCGGCCGACCGCCCGGTGGTGTGGTAGGCGGGCTGGCTCTCCTGCTCCAGCAGCACCACCGCGTGCTCACCGGCCAGCTCGTAAGCGACGGACACCCCGGCCATGCCGGCACCGATCACCACCACATCCGCTTCGATCACCATGGTCACATTCTGCTGCGCCGCGAAGGCTCATCCGATCGTCAGGTCGGGCCGATCAGATCTTTAGAGGCTTTCGGCGAGGGGCGGCAACGTGGTGTCACGGTGGTTCAGCAACCTCCGGGTACGCAGCAAGATCCTCGCGGCGGTGCTGATCGCCTCGGTCATCGTCGCCGTGGCCACCGTGCTGGCCGTGCAGCGGATGGGCGAGATGGACGAGCGCCTGGTCGAGATCCGCGAGACCAACGTCACCAACCTCAACCTGCTCGGCGACATGCGCGGCGCCCAGTCGCAGATGAACCGCTGGGCGGCCACCGCGACGGAGAACGCCGCGAGTGCCGAGGCCAAGGCGGCCGCCGCCGAGGTGCAGGCGGCCGCGGTGGCCGACCTGGGTGACGCACTCGAGATCTACCGCTCGCAGCCGAAGAGCACGACGGCCGAGACGACGTTCGCCGGCTTCATCGACTACTGGGAGCAGTTCACCGCAGCCCTGGACGACGCCAAGGCCGGCCGCGCGCCGACCGCCGACCTGGACGCCGTGCTGACCGGCATGGAGAGCACGGTCAGCGCGCTGGCCGACGAGGAGGAGGCGAGCGCCGACGCGGCCGTGAAGAAGGCCCGCGAGCGCTACACGGCGGCCCGCGCCGAGGTGCTGACCACGCTCGCCGTCGCGATGCTGATCGGCATCCTGGTCGCGCTGCTGGTGGCGCGGTCGATCACCCGGCGGCTGCGGGTGGTCGCCGACGCGATGGAGGCGGTGGCGACCGGCGACCTGACCGGCGAGATCGACGTGCGCGGCCGGGACGAGATCGGCACCATGGCCGGTTCGGTCAACAAGGCCACCACCTCGGTGCGCGAGACGGTCACCGCGCTGGCCGAGGGCGCCGCCACGCTGGCCCGCAGCTCGGCCGACCTGTCGGCGGTGACCGACGGGGTGGCCACCAGCGCCGCGGTGGTCGCGGACGGCGCGAGCGCGGCCAACGGCTCGGCCGAGGAGGTGTCCCGCAACCTGCAGACGGTGGCGGCCGGCGCCGACGAGATGGCCCTGTCCATCCACGAGATCTCCCGCAGCACCACCGAGGGCGCGCAGGTCACCGCGGAGGCGGTGGCGGTGGTCGCGGACACCGCCGACACCGTCGGCAAGCTCGGCGCCAGCTCGCAGGAGATCGGCGAGGTGGTCAAGGTGATCACCGCGATCGCCGAGCAGACCAACCTGCTGGCCCTGAACGCGACGATCGAAGCGGCCCGGGCCGGTGACATGGGCAAGGGCTTCGCGGTGGTGGCCGGCGAGGTGAAGGACCTGGCCCAGGAGACGGCCAAGGCGACCGGTGACATCTCGGCGCGGGTGCTGGCGATCCAGGCCGACACCCGCAACGCGGTCGAGGCGATCACCCGGATCAGCGAGGTGATCGAGCGGATCAACGCGCTGCAGACCACCATCGCGTCGGCGGTCGAGGAGCAGACCGCGACCACGGCCGAGATGAACCGGAACGTGGCCACGGCCGCGACCGGCGCGGTGCGGATCGCCGGGAACGTGGCGCACGTGTCCGGCGCGGCCGGGGACAGCAACCGCAGCGTGCTCGCCGGCCAGCAGGCCGCGGCGGACCTGGCCGCACTGGCCGGCGATCTGCAGAAGCTAGTAGGCCGATTCAGCTATCGCTGACGGTCCACGCTTGGCGAGCGCCCGGCGTGAACCGTCCGGGAAGAAGCCGGACTTGGTCAGGGCCAGGGTGTAGATGCCGTGCGCGGCGGCGTCGCCCAGCTCGGCGAGCGCCTTCGTGCTCACGTTGGTGATGGTGTCGCAGGCCTTGTGGTAGCAGGGGTCGTAGATGACGCCGGCGGTCCCGCCGTACACCTCGGCCTCGGCTTGGGTTTTAACTCCGTCCGAACCGCTGGAGACACCGCCGGCCGGAATGCCCACCGCGATGAACGGGCCGTAGTCGGAGCGGCCGTTGAACTCCTTCTCGCCGCTGGCGAGGCCCTGCGCGGTG
Source organism: Paractinoplanes tereljensis (assembly GCF_016862435.1). Lineage (GTDB taxonomy): Bacteria > Actinomycetota > Actinomycetes > Mycobacteriales > Micromonosporaceae > Actinoplanes > Actinoplanes tereljensis. The sequence goes on along the minus strand of NZ_BOMY01000030.1, from coordinate 42,189 downwards.
AAGTAGTCGTGGAAGATCGTCTCGATCTCGCCGGAGCCGGGCGGGCCGGAGGTGCCCGGGAAGGCCGAGCCGTCGCCGTCGTAGGCGAAGCGCACGTAGTTGGGCGAGCCGACCATGTCGAAGTTCAGGTTCGCGAAGATCTTGGCGAGGTCGGCGTCGGGCAGGGTGTCTACGTAGTGCTCCGAGCCGAGCAGGCCGCCCTCCTCGGCGCCCCAGAACGCGAACCGGATCTTCTGGCGGGGCTTGACCTTCAGCGCGGAGAGCTGCTTGGCGGTCTCCAGGATAGTGGAGAGGCCGCTGCCGTTGTCGTTGATGCCCGGCCCGTCGACCACCGAGTCGAGGTGGGCACCGACCACCAGCACCTTGTCGGGGTCGCCGCCGGGCGTCTCGGCCAGGATGTTGCTGGTCTTCGCGGTCAGGTCGGTCTCGGTGGAGGTACTGACCCGCACGCTGACCGGCCCGGCCTGGGCCGCGGTCACCAGGGCGGCGCCGTCGGCGTAGCTGAGCCCGATGATCGGCACGCCGAAGACCTGGCCGAGGTCGCCGGTGACCAGCGCGGTCCGCCCGGTCTGGCCCTCGTTGAAGATGATCACCGCGTCGTAACCGGCCGCGATCGCGTTGGTGGCCTTGATCGCGAACGTGCAGGTGCCGCGCTGGATCAGGGCCACCGCCGGGGCGTCGCCGGCCGGCGGGAAGTCGCTCGCCTCGCACCCGGAGGTGACGCCGGGCGTGGCCGGCGGCGGCACCTGGACGTCGGTGGTCGGCACCAGGGTGCCGGTGACCGTGCCGCTGCCGGAGTAGGTGAACGTGTCGGTGGCGTAGGTCGTCGCGGCCGGCGACGTCTGGGCCAGGGTGGCCGGCGCCAGGTCGCGGAAGAACGGGAAGGTGAACTCCTGCTCGCTCACCCGGTAACCGGCGGCGCGCAGGGTGTCCTTCACGTAGGTGGCGGAGGCGGTGAAGCCGGTGGTGCCGGACGCCCGGGTGCCGCCGTTCTGATTCGCGATGCGCTGGAGGACGCGCTCGTGGCCGAGGATGCCGTTGACCGTCACGGCGTCCCGGAGCTTCTTGCTATTGATCTTGTCGACGGCTTCCGCGGGGGTGGCCGCGAGGCCGATGAGTAACAGGGCCGCTGCGGGTATCGCTGCCTTGCGCACGAATCCTCCTGTGTCGACGGCGGAACGGTCCCCCGCTGTGGCGGAGGACCGTTCGCGCAGCATATCGACGTGCATCGAATTAGGCGACGGTGCAGACGTTCCCGTTCATCGAGAAGCCGGTCGGCGCCGGGTTGCTGCCGGTCCAGGAGCCGAGGAAGCCGAAGGACGCCGAACCACCGGGGGGCACCACGCCGTTCCAGGACGCGTTGAAGACGGCCACCGCGTTCTGATTCTGCGTCACCGAGCCGTTCCACAGCTGGGTAATCGTCTGACCGGCGGTGAACTGCCAGTTCAACCGCCAGGTGGCGTACGACGCGGTGCCGGTGTTGGTGAGCTTCACGTCGCCCTGGAAGCCACCCTGCCAGCTACCGGTCACCCGGTAGGTGACCGAGCAGGAGTTGGCTCCGGACGACGCGCTCGGGCTGGGCGAGTCGGTCGGGTTGCCGGTGCTGGAACTGGACGGCGAGACCGTGGGCGACGTCGGGGCCGTGGTCGTCGTGCCGATCTTGGTGGGATCCACCACCCCCCAGTACGCCGACTTGGCCTGCAACGTGGTGTCGAACAGCAGTGGCGCGTCCTTGCGGCTCACCGGGTAGGTGTCCAGCCAGGTGTTGTCGTCGGCCAGGCCCCACAGCGTCACCGAGGAGATCGCCGACGCGTACTTGCGGAACAGCGCGAACATGTCCCGGTACTTGTACGCCTGGGACAGCAGCCGGTCGGCCGGCGGCGTCGGGAAGGTCTCCGAGCTGGACGTGTAGATGCTGACGTCCATCTCGGTGATCTGCTGGGTGACGCCGAGCGGCACGAACTTCTGGATCATCGCCTCGGTGTCGGCCACCGTCGGCCAGCTCACGTTGATGTGCATCTGGTGCCCGACGCAGTCGATCGGGATGCCCTCGCCTTTGAGCGTGGCGACCAGGTTGTAGAGGAAGTCGCGCTTGGCGGCCACGTTGGTGTTGTAGTCGTTGATGCACAGCTTCGCGTTCGGCAGCACCTCGCGGGCCACCTTGAAGGCCGTCCGGATGTAGTCCAGCCCGGCGATGTTGTACCAGGAACTGCGCCGGTTGCCGTCCGACTGGGACTCGTCGATCACCTCGTTGACCACGTCCCAGGTGCCGATCGAGCTGCCGTAGTGGCCGCCCACGTTGCGGATGTGGTTGGTCAGCCGGGACAGCAGCAGCGTCTTGTCGTCGGCGGTGCCGGTCATCGCGGTGCCGTCGGCTCGCTGGAAAACCCAGGCCGGTGTCTGGTTGTGCCACACGAACGTGTGACCCCGGATGGCGAGACCGTTCGCCTTGGCGTACGTGATCAGCGGGTCGGCCTGGGTGTAGTTGAAGGTGTTCTCGGTGGGCTCGGTGGCGTCCCACTTGAGGGCGTTGCCCGGGGTGACCGAGTTGAAGTGCTTGCTCAGCAGTTGCCCGTGCTCGTTGAGGATCTCGGCGCCGGTGATCGCGGCCCCGACCGGGAACTCGGTGACCACGCTCTTGACGTTCGGGATGTCGGTCTGGATCGGCACGGCCGGGGTGTAGCTGACCGTCACGTCATCGAGGAAGAGCGACCCGGTGGTGGACGCGGTCTCGACGTAGAACGACAGGTAGTCGACGTCGGTGGAGAGCGTGTACCGGCCGGTCAGATTGACCCAGCCGCCGTTGGTGACGGCGGTGTTGCCGACCACGGTCTCGTAGTTGGCGACGGTGGCCAGCCGACGCTCGACGCTGAGCCGGGCGTTGTCCGAGCCGTCGGCCATCCGCACCCACACCGAGATGGTGTACGAGGTGCCCTTCACGAACGTGCTGAGCACGTTGAGCGCGGGCCCGTTCCAGGTGGCGGTGCGGCCGGTGACGCTGAGGCTGCGGGTGCCGTCGTGCGCCTGCGCGGTGCTCGCGGCGAGGACCTCGGCGTTGCGCCCGGTGAAGCCCTGGACGGTGCCGTCCTCGAAGTCCTTGCTGATGACGGTGACGGGGGCGGGGGTGTCGGCCGCGTCCGCATGGGTCGCGACAGCGATCGCGGCGGCGGAGACCGCGATCAGGGTGGTGGCTACGGTCAGCCGCGCGAGAGCGCGCATCTGCGGGCTCCTTCTGGGGGTGGGTGTACGCGGAGGCAATAATTGACGGACATCGTTACATGGGAGCGCTCCCAAGACAATGCCGACGGGTTACGCGCCTACCACCCTGTTAATAACGGCGACATCAACCGAGGGATCGGTGCCGCGACACAGGAGGTCATGACCGCCCTTCGGCCGACCTCATCTCGCGCTGGCGTAGTGAGCTATCGCCAAGAGGAGTCCGACAGTGCCGGCGAATGCACCTCCGCCAGTGAGGATCGCGGCCGGGATGTTGTTGCCGCCGGCATGCGACAACAGCCCCGCGGCTCCCCCGACGATCGCGGCAGCAAACAGCATGAGCAGGACCGACTTCCAGCGGGGCACCTCCGGCCGGTTCGGCGGGAGGTGCGACCCCGCCAGGAGTCGAGGATCCCGCGGCGCCTTTTCAGTCATGACCACCACCAAGAGCTCGGATGCGATTATCCCGAGTGTCTATTCACGGTCTGTGAATTTCCACGGCGATTCACCATGCGTCAGAGGATCTCGCGCATCGAGCGGCGAGATGGCAGACTGCCAGGAAGCAACTTGCTAGCATGCATCCTAATGGCCAGCATTTTCTGCGTGTTGCCTTGACGAACCCCCCAACTTGAATATGGTTCTTCAGTGAATATTTTCTCTCCAGAGTTGCGCAGCAGCCAGGCGGACGACGCTGAACCATCGCTCGCCCCGTTGCGGCCCATAGCCAACCTGTGCTCCGCCGGCGCGTGCCCGACGGTTTATACGAGCGGTTCTGGCACGGTGGTGGTTCAGGGCTACCCCGTTTCGTCGGAACGCGCGGGCGTCGATGTCCCCGAAGGGGAAATGTTGGTGGAGATCCCGCTCGACCTCTTGACGGATGCTGTTCGCAACCTCTCCTGACCGGCCAGCAGCTTTCGCCTCGATACGAAGGGAGTGCCCGGATGCCGAACTCTCTGGGCACTTCCGATGACGAAGATCAGCCCGTCGGCGTCATCCTCGCGCGAATGCGCCGGGCCAAGCGGCTCACCGGTGCTGAGCTCGCTGCCACCGTGGGCATGAGTCAGCCCAAAATATCTCGGATAGAGCGGGGCAAAGGGCTGCCCGACCCGGAGGACGTCGGCGCCATCGCTCGCGCGCTCGGTGCGGACGACGGCCGCACTCAGGCGCTGATGGACCGCGCGGCTCAGCTTCATGACCGGATGACCGACTGGCGGCCCGCATTGGCGGGCCTTGCCGGGCAACAAAAGACAATCAGCGACTGGGAGTCGACCGCTTCCGTAGTGCGCGCCTTCGAGCCGGCATTGGTGCCTGGCCCGTTGCAGACGAGCGGGTACGCGAAAGCCGTCCTCCAGGCATTTCAACGTCTGGTCTCGCCTACCGGCGACCATCTCACCGAATCAGCCCTGCTGGCTGCGGTCTCCGCTCGGGTCAAACGACAGGAAGCCCTGGCCGATCGGTCCAAGTCGTTCCATTTCATAGTCGGCGAGGCCGCCCTGAAAAGGCGAACCTATCCCGCCGTGGAGATGCTGGCCCAGATCAACCACCTACGCGACATCGTGCGACGACACGCCAACGTGAAGATCATGGTGGTGCCGGACGGCGCCGAGATCGAGATCCCCACATTGCATGGATTCGCACTTTTCGATGACAACCTTGTGCTTGTGGATCTTTACAACACGGGGCTCATTTCTCGCAGTCGCCAGGACATCGAGAGCTATCGCCAGGTGTTTGCCATGTTCGAGGAGCACGCCACCGAGATCGAGCCTTTGCTCGACGACTACGAGGCGCTCTACATCGACGCGCTGCGGAAGCCCCAACGCGACTGACTATCAGCGTCAACTACGTCCGGCGCTCACCGGACCGCGTCCACGCGGAAGCGCGCGACCACGCCGTTGAGGCTGGCGGCCAGGGCCGACAGGTCGGCTGCGGCCTGCCGGGTCGAGGTCGCGCCGCCGGCGGTCTGCGCCGCGGTCGCGGCCACCAGGCCGATCGACTGGTTGATCGCGTCGGCGCCGTGCGCGGCGTCGTCGAACAGCCGGCTCAGCTCGTTGGTGGTCGCGGTCTGCTCCTCGACCGCGCCGGCGATGCTGGCCTGGTACTGGTTGATCTCGTTGATCACGTCGGCGATCCGGCCGATCGCCTCGATCGCGGCACCGGTGTCGCCCTGGATGGTCAGGATCCGGTTGCCGATGTCCTCGGTCGCCCGGGTGGTGTTCTGGGCCAGGTCCTTGACCTCGCTGGCCACCACGGCGAAGCCCTTGCCGAGCTCGCCGGCGCGGGCCGCCTCGATGGTCGCGTTCAGGGCGAGCAGGTTGGTCTGCTCGGCGATCGCGGTGATCAGCTTGATCACGTTGCCGATCTCGTCGGTCGAGGCGGACAGCTTGGACATCGCGTTGGTGGTCTCCTGGGCGGTGGTGACCGCACCCATCGCGATCTGGGCGACCGTGGTGGTGTTCCCGGAGATCTCCCGGATCGCCGCGGTCATCTGCTCGGCGCCCTGCGCGGCCTCGCGGACCCGCTCGCTGACCAGGATGCTGGAGTCGGAGACCGTACCGGCCTGGCCGGAGGTCTCCCCCGAGGACGCGTCGACGTCCTGGCTGATCACGGTGAGCCGCTCGGCCGACTCGGTCAGCTGGCGGGCGCCGCCCGCGATGTCGCGGATCGCTTCCCGGATGTCGGCGACCGCGTTGTTGAGCGCCGACGACATCTGGGCGATCTCGTCCTTGCCGCGCACCGGGACGTCGACGGTGTAGTCGCGCTGGGCGACCCGGCGCAGGGCGTCGACCGCGGTGCCCAGCGGCCGGATGATGTTGCGCCCGACCAGGTAGCCGAAGATCGCGAGGATCAGCACGCCGGCCGCCAGGGCCCCGCCGAAGATCCACTTGACCTTCTTGATCAGGCCGGCCCGGTACTTCGCGGCCGCCGTCGCCTCGGCGTCGACGGTGGTGGAGGCCTTGGCGAGCTCCGCCGAGAAGGCCGCGTAGGCGGCGTAGAGGTCGCCGCCGATCTTGAAGAGGGTGGCGGCCGGGACGGTGGTGAGCAGTTGCTGCTGCATCGACTGGGCCGAGCCGGTGAACGAGCCCCAGGAGGTGTCCAGCGCGTCGACCGTGGCCGCGTCGGCCTGCCCGAGCGACTTCTTCTGCAGCTCGGCCATGACCCCGTCGCCACCGGTGATGAACGCGGCGTTCCCGTCGATGAAGGTCTTGGTCTGGGTGGGGAAGGGTTGGCCCCCAACGTTCGCGTTTCGCCTATCCCTCAGACCTATCGACCATTGCGGTAGCGGGCTGAGCCCGGTTAACTCTCGCGAAACGACGTTTGCGAGAGGGAAACGTGATCACCTCTTTGTACTGGGTTCTGACGGCCGCCATGCTGGCCGCCTGCGTGGTCGCGGTCCGCGCTCGCCTGTTCGCCCTGGCCGTCGTGGCGGCCGCGCTCGTCTGGGACAACCTCGTCATCGCGGCCGGCTCCGCGTTCGGCGCCGGCGACCTGCTGCTCGGCCTCTCGGTGCCGCGGTACGTCGCGCACGCCCTGCTCACGCCGCTACTGATCCCGATCGTCTTCAAGATCCTCGGCTGGCCGCGGAAGGTTTGGGTGTGGACGCTCACCGGCGCGCTGATCGCGATCGGCGCCTACTTCGAGATCATCCGGCTGCGGCTGGAACCGGAGACGTACGCCGGCACCCTGCGTTACGTCAACGCCGCCGCGGCCGGGCCGCCGGTGCCGGCCATCGTGACCATCCTCGTCCTGATCGTCGCCGGGGCGATCGCCTGGCGGCGCGGCGGCCCGCCCTGGCTGTGCCTGGCCGCCGCGGCCATGTTCGCCGGCGCCGCCACCCTGGTTCCCTGGCTGGGCAACCTGGGCGAACTGGCGCTGCTCAGCGGGATCCTGCTGACCGCTCGCCGAATCCGCTCAAGCTGACCCCGCGCTCGCCGATGGGCGAGCGACGTGCGAAACGGGGGAACGGAATGACGAGGTGGCCGCGGGCGACCGCGCCGGCGTGGCCGGTGCACGCCGGGGTGCTCGCTGCCTCGGTGCTGGCCGCGATCTCGTACGCCGCCGCCGGTCCGCACCTGCGCGTGGTCATCTTCGCGATGGTCACCCTCCTGCCGATCGCGACCTTCGCCGGCGCCCTCGCCACCGGCTACCTCACCGACCGCCGCACCTGGGTCACCTCCGCCGTCGGACTCGTGCTCCTGGCCAGTTGCATGGCCTTCTGGTGGGACTGGGTTCCCGGGCACCACTTCGGCCGGGCCGAGGGCCGGGCCGCCGACTTCGGAATCGCCACCGCGCACCTGGTCTTCCTGGCCGGTGCGGCCGCGGGACTGCGCAAACGGGGGGTCGGCGACCTGGCCGGCCTGCTGGACGCGGCTCTGTTCGGGGTGTGCGTGGCCGGGCCGGCCTGGGCCTGGCTGATCGCGCCCCGGCTGACCGCGTCGGCCACCCCGGTCGGCGAGATGCTCGCCCTCACCGACATCGCGGTGCTCGCCGCCGTACTCGCCTGCCTGACCCGGATCGGGCGGCGGGCCCAGGCCGCCCGCGGGCCGATCTTCTATCTGGTGGTGTCCTGCGCGGCCACCCTCGGCGGGCACATCACCGGCACGCTCACCGCCCGCACCGGCAGCGCGGTCCCGACCGCGATCCTGCTGATGATCGCCTACCTGACCATCGCCGGGTCGGTGCTGCACCCGGCCGCGCCGCTGGTCACCGACCCGGGCAGCCCCGGCGAGGAGCCGAACGGGCGGCCGCCGCTGCTCTGGATGGGCGCCGCCCTGTGCGCCAACCCGCTGATCGCGATGATCCAGGGCGTGCGCGGCGACGACACCGCCAGCGTGGTGCTGTCGGTCTGCTCGATGCTCGCGGTGCCGCTGGTGCTGGCCCGGCTGCGGCAGATGTCGCAGTTGCGCAGCCGGGCCGAGCGGACCCTGGCCCACCACGCCCTGCACGACGAGCTGACCGGCCTGGCCAACCGGCGGCACGTGGTCGCCGAGATCGACCGGGCCCTGACCGACCTGGACCGCGGCACGATCGACGAGGTCACCGTGATCCTGCTCGACCTGGACGGGTTCAAGCCGGTCAACGACCGGTTCGGCCACCAGGCCGGCGACGCGGTGCTGCGGGCGGTGGCCGACCGGCTGACCGTGGCGGCCGGGCCGGACGACGTGGTGGGCCGGATCGGCGGCGACGAGTTCGTGCTGCTGCGTCGCGGGCCCGCCCCGGCCTCGCGATTGACGAGCCGGCTGGGTGACCCCATCGAGGTTGGTTCGGCGAGGGTAAAGGTGGGGGTCTCGTCCGGCATGGCGTCCGCGATTCGCGGCGAGGCGATGGACCGGGACACCCTGATCGGCCGGGCCGACGCCGCGATGTACGCCGAGAAGGCCGCCCACCGGCGTGAGCGTGACGCCGTCCTCCACCCGTCCAACCACCCCACCGCCGCCCTTGGACGGACTGCAGGCAGTTAGGATGTCCTAACTTTCGAGTGGGACGAGGTCGGGATGGCACAGCCGGAGTCGCTGGCGGAGTTGCTGAACGGGCGGCGGGCGGCCATCGACGCGACCCTCCCGGCCGCAGGCTTCGTGCTCGGCTGGCTGGCCGGTGGGCGTTCCATCTGGGCCGGCGCCGCCGTCGCGGTCGCCTGCGCCCTGGCCGTCTGCTGGTGGCGGCTGCGGCACGGCGACAAGCCCCGGGCGGTGCTGATCGGCCTGCTCGGCGTGTGCGTGGCCGCGTTGATCGCGCTGCGCACCGGCAAGGCCGAGGACTTCTTCCTGCTTCAACTGCTGAGCAACGCGGCCAGCGCGCTGGCCTGGGCGGTCAGCATCGTGCTGCGCTGGCCGCTGCTCGGCTTGGTGGTCGGCGGCGTGCTCGGGCAGAAGACCCGCTGGCGGCGCGACCCCGCGTTGCTCCGGTCGTACGGCCTGGCCAGCTGGGTGTGGGTGCTGCAGTACGTGATCCGGCTGGCCATCTTCCTGCCGCTCTACGCGGCCGGCCAGGTGGTCGCGCTCGGCGTGGCCCGGATCGCGCTGACCTGGCCGCTGATCGCGGCGTGCCTGGCGGTGAGCTGGTGGGTGATCCGCAAGACCCTGCCGGCCGACCACCCGGGCCTGCGGCACCCGCAGACCAACTAAGGCCCTAGTGGGGTAGCCGCACGGTCACCGTCGTGCCGACGTTCTCGGCCGAGTCGACCTCGATCGAGCCGCCGTGGTTGTCCACGATCTTCTGGCAGATGGCCAGGCCCAGCCCGGTGCCCGGGATCGCCTGGCGGATCGCGTTGGTGGCCCGGAAGAACCGGACGAACAACGCGTTCTGCTCGGCCGGCGGGATGCCCATGCCGGTGTCGGCGACCCGGAGCACGGTGTGGTCCTCGGCCCGTTCGGCGTGCACCGTGACGGTGCCCTCGGGCGGGGTGAACTTCACCGCGTTGCCGATCAGGTTGACCAGCACCTTGTCCAGCTGGACGCCGTCACCACGCAGCGGCAGCGGTCCGCGCACCTCCACATGAAGCCGGACCGACGCCTTCTCCGCGGCCGGCCCGAAGGCGGTGATCGCCTTGGCGATCACCTGGGCGAGGTCCACCTCGCCCTGATCGCTGGAGAAACCGCCGGACTCGATCCGGGACAGGGTGAGGATGTCCTCGATCAGCTCGCGGAGCCGGCGGGCGTTGCGGGCGATCACCTCGAGCATCCGCTGCTGCCCGTCGGTCAGCTCGTCCGGTTCGCTGTCGCGCAGCAGCTCGACGTACCCGGAGATGCTGGTAAGCGGGGTGCGCAGCTCGTGCGAGATGGTCGCCATGAAGTCGGTCTTGGCGGCGTCCAGGGCCTTGAGCCGGGCCAGCAACTCTTCCTCGGTGCGCCGCAACTGCTCGGTCTCGGCGTCCTTGAGCCGGCCGTCGGCCCGCATCCGGCTGGCCAGATGCGCCATCGTCAGGGCGCCCAGCACGCCACCACCGGCCAGGCCGGCGAGGAAGGCCGCGCCGCAGGCCGGTCGTCTCATCGGCGGGCCCCTCCAGGAGGTCGATCAGGCCCGGGCCCGGCTCAGCAACGCTTGGATGCGTGAGACGAGTTCGCGGGGGCTGAAGGGCTTGGTCACGTAGTCGTCGGCGCCGGCGCTGAATCCGCCCTCGACGTCCTGCTCCTGGACGCGGGCGGTGAGCATGATGATCAGTATTCCGGCGGTGGCCGGATCGGCCCGCAGCATCCGGCAGACGTCGATGCCGGACAGGCCGGGCATCGAGACGTCCAGCACGGCGAGCGTCGGCTGACGGCTGCGGGCCTGTTCGAGGGCCGTCTGACCGTCCTCGACAGCGATCACGTCGAATCCGGCCTGTTCCAGCTTGAATGCCACCAGGTCACGGATGTCGGCGTCGTCGTCGGCGACCAGCACCACCGTCACGGGTTTCTCCTCGCTCGGCCCGTCTTCCCTGCCAAACCGCACCATATCCCGTTATTTGGGTGAGCACCGTCCGATCGTGCAACCCAGCCGCAACCGTGCAGCAGCGAACCTGCATCCTGGGACCGGTCTCCTGGTGTGAACGACGCCGCTACGCCCACCCGGCAGAGGAGGACCTGATGAACGCCGTACTGTCCGACGCGCTCTTCCTGTCCCACGTCCAACGATCCCAGCAGCTGCCCGCCGAGCTGATCCGGGCCGCGGTGACCGACACCGTGGACCGCATCGGCGAACAGCGCTGCGCCGAGCTGGTCGCGCAGGAATTCGGCGAGCATCCTGACTGCGCCCCCGGCCGGATGCGCTGGGCCCGCACCGCGGTGCAGCTGGCTTTCCACTGACGCTGCCCCTAAGCTCGTCGGCATGCACGCGCGATTGAGCATGTGGTGGCCCGCCAAACCGGCGGCCACACCCACCCGCGCGTAACCATCGCGGCCGCCTCCCCGAGGCGGCCGTTCTTCGTCATGGCCCTCCGCCTCGGCCGGCACCGCCCGCCTTCGGAGGAAACCAAATGCAACCGTTCGCCCTGCTGCACCGCGACGGCGCCGACCACGTCGAGGTGCTCACCGGTGACGTGATCACGGTGGCCACCCTCGCCGACATCCCGATCCGCGACGGCCTGCCCACGCTCGCCGTGGTGCCCTACCGCCAGATCGCCGAACGCGGCTTCGACTGCGTCGACGACGGTGCCCCGCTGGAATGCCTGCTGGTCTCGGCCCTTTCCAAGGAGCCGCTGACCGCTTTCCCGGCCGGGCCGCTGACGCTCAACCCCGGCGGCTTCGACCTCTCCGACGACGAGTACGGCGAGATCGTCGAGGAGGTGCTGCGCGACGAGATCGGCCACGGCGAGGGCGCCAACTTCGTCATCCACCGCGTCTACCAGGCGTCGGTCGACGGCGACCCGGTAGCCGCCGCGCGCGCCGCGTTCGGCCGGCTGCTCGCCGCCGAGCAGGGCACCTACTGGACGTTCCTGGTGCACACCGGCACCCGCACGCTGGTCGGCGCCACCCCCGAGCGGCACGTCAGCGTCGCCGACGGGATCACCATGATGAACCCGATCAGCGGCACCTTCCGGCACGGCAGTGGCGACCTGCTCGACTTCCTGGCCGACCCGAAGGAGATCGAGGAGCTCTACATGGTCCTCGACGAGGAACTCAAGATGATGGCCACGGTGGCCGAGCACGGCGGTCAGGTGGCCGGCCCGTACCTCAAGCAGATGGCGCACCTGACCCACACCGAATATCTGCTGGCCGGCCGGGGCGCGCTGGACGTCCGCGAGGTGCTGCGGGAGACCATGTTCGCCCCCACCGTCACCGGAAGCCCGATCGAGAACGCCTGCCGGGTGATCGCCCGGCACGAACGCCGCGGCCGCGGCTACTACGGCGGGGTGCTGGCCCTGCTCGGCCACGACGACCAGGGCCGGCAGACCCTGGACGCGCCGATCCTGATCCGCTCGGCCGAGATCTCGCTGGACGGCACCCTGCGGGTCCCGGTCGGTGCCACCCTGGTCCGGCATTCCACCGCGGCCGGCGAGGTGGCGGAAACCCACACCAAGGCGGCCGGGATCCTGGCCGCGCTGGGTGCCTCCGGTGACGCTCCGTTGCCCGTACGCCCCTCCGAGACCGAAGCGGTACGGGCGGCGCTGGCCGCACGGAACACCGACCTCGCCCGTTTCTGGCTGGATTCCCGCGCCCCCGGCGCACTGACCATCCCGTCGCTGGCCGGCCGCAGCGCCCTGATCGTCGACGGCGAGGACACCTTCACCGCGATGCTCGCCCACCAGCTGAAGGCCCTGGGCCTGACCGTCACGGTGATGCCGTGGCAGGCCGCGGTCGCCGGGATCGTCCCCGCCGACCTGGTCGTGGTCGGCCCCGGCCCCGGCGACCCCGATGACCTGACCGACCCGAAGATGGCCGCCATGCGCGACCTGGTGGCCGGCCTGCTGGCGGCCGACATCCCCACGCTGGGAGTCTGCCTGGGTCACGAGATCCTGGCCGTCCTGCTGGGCCTGCCGCTGCGCCGCCGCGACTCGCCCTACCAGGGCGTGGCCCGGGATGTGGACCTGTTCGGCCAGACTCGCCGGGTGGGCTTCTACTCCAGCTTCGCCGCGGTGGCCGACACGTCGCTGCTGGTCTCCCCGTACGGCCCGGTGGAGATCGCCGCCGACCCGGCCGACGCCGCCGTGCACGCCCTGCGGGGAGCCGGCTTCGCCGGCGTCCAGTTCCACCCCGAGTCGGTCCTGAGCCGAGACGGCGTGGCCATCCTGGCCGAGCTTCTGCCACCGCTGCTGTCCGGTGTGGTTAGCCCCGCCACGAACGGGTAGCAAAACCATAGGCCGGTGGTTCAAGGGGATCGAGAGCCTCCGCTTGGACCACCGGCCCCACCAGGTCCGCCGGCCAAGCCCCGCCCGGCCCCAGCCGGCGGACCTCCCACCGCGTCAAGTGGTCAGGCGGGTTTCACGCCGGGGGCGACGGTCAGGGTTTTGGTGGTGGTGTTGATGGTGGCCTTCGTGCCCAGGGGGACGGTCAGCTGGCCGTTGCCGTGGCCTACTCGTAGGCCGCCCAGGACCGGGACGCCCAGTTTGGACAGGCGGTCCTGCACCGCCTGGGCTGCGGTCCACTGGCCGGCCACCACCGGGGCGTTGGTGAACTGGCCCAGGGCCACGCCGGCCAGGTGGCTCAGCGCGCCTGCTCGGGTCAGGTGGGTCAGCATGCGGTCGTAGCTGTATGGGCCCTCGTCGGTGTCCTCCAGCAGGAGGATCGCGCCACGCAGGTTCGGCAGGTCCGGGGTGTGCAGGCTGGCCTGCAGCATTGTCAGGTTGCCGCCCAGCAACGTGCCCGTTGCTTCGCCGGGGACCGTTACTGCGGCGCTGGGCTCGGCCGGGTCGGTGGTCAGCACGATCGGGTCGGTGGTCATCACCGCCTTGCGCAGGGACTCGATCTCGGTGGGGCCGGTCCGTGAGTCGGTCCAGTTCACCATCGGGCCGTAGAAACTCACCTGCCTTGCGGCGGTCCACAACCGGCCACTGAGCACGGTCAGGTCGCTGAAGCCGACGAAGACCCGGGGGTCTCGGCGGACCGCGGCCAGGTCCAGGCCGTCGATGATCCGCTGGGTGCCGTAGCCGCCGCGGGCGGCGAAGATGCCGCGCACGCCGGGGTCGCGGAAGGCCGCGTTCAGGTCGGCCAGCCGGGCCTCGTCGGTGCCGGCCAGGTAGCCGTACTTGTCGTAGAGGTGTTCGCCGGGCTCCACCACCAGGCCGAAGCTCTCCAGGATCTGGATGCCTCGGGCCAGCCGGGTGTCGGGCACGCCGGCGGGGGCGACCACCCTTACCCGGTCGCCGGGGCGCAGCGCGGGCGGGCGGACCACCGGCCTGACTCCCGCCTGCGCGGGAGAGGCGGAGGTCGCGGACGCGGCGGTGGCGACCCCGGCGGCTGTCATGGTGATAAGGGTGCGGCGGGAGATCCTCACGCGGCGAACATTTCCGGGATTCCCCTAGACAGTCAAGTTGATCGATCATTACCCAGCGAAACTCGATCTTAACTCGGTGTCATCGTTCGTGTACGTACGTGGACCCGGCGTGTGGCGGCTGCTTTGATGGCCGGGTGAAGGCCTTCTCCCGAGGCCCGATGGCGCTCGTGCTCGTGACCATCGGGCTAGGGCTCAACCTGCGGGCCTCGGTCCTGCTCGGCCCGCACCTGCACGAGCGGTTCGGGGTCACCCCGGGCTGGCACCTGGCCCTGATCGGGTTGCCGGTGCTGGTGGCGGCGCTCGTCCGGTCGCCGGTCGGGGTGCTCACCGATCGGTACGGCGTACGGGTGATGCTTCCCGCGGTCAGCCTGGTCGCCGCGGCCTCCGTGATCGGGCTCGGCCTGGCCGGCTCGCTGCCCGCGGTGGTGGTCGCCGGGGCGGTCGCGGGCACCGGCAGCGCGGCGTTCGTGGTCGGTGCCGCTCTTGTCGCGCGCCTGTTCCCGTACGGCCGGCGCGGTCTTGTTCTTGGGGTTTTCGGTCTTGGGGTGGCCCTCGCCCTGCTGCTTTCGCTGGTGTCCTGGAGTCTCGACCGGGAAGGGCGGCTCACCGCGCTGCTGCTCGGCGGGCTGCTGGTGGCGTTCGCCGGGGTGGCGGCGGCGCTCATCCGGGAGCCCGCGCCGGTCGGTCGTGGCGGGTCGCCGATCCGGGAATGCGTGACGCTGATCCGGCTGGCCGCGACGTCGTCGGTGACGCTGCTCTATGTGGTCGCGCTGAGCGGGATGGTGTCGATCGCCGTGTTCCTGCCGGTCTACCTGGCCTCGGCGCTCCATTTCGGGTGGACGCACGCCCTCGCGGTCACCGGGTCGGTGGTCGCCGCGGCCGCGGTGGCGCGGCTGGCCGGCGGCTGGTGGACCGACCGGCATCCGACCGTCCGGCTGCTGGTGGTCTGCTACGGCATCGCCGCCGGCCTGTGCGTGATCGTCGCGGTGGCGCCCCGGTTCTGGCCGGCGATCGCCGGAATCGCGGTCTGCGACGGGCTGGCCGGTGGGGCCCTGCTCGCGTTGATCGGCAAGGCCGCCCAGCCGTACAGCGTGGGTGCGGTGATGGGGGTGACCGGTGCGGCCGGCACCCTGGGCGCGCTGATTCCGCCGTTGCTGCTCGCCGGGCTGCACGGGCTGACCCACTCGTACACCGCGGGCTGGACCCTGCTGGCCGCGGTCCTGCTGGCCGCGATGCTGTACGTCCGTACCCGTGATCTCCGGGTCGGTTTGGGGTTGGCGGTCGGGTTCCGGCCGGGGACCAGCCCGACCACGACGACGGTGGCGGTCCTCGCCGAACCGGACACCCGGCTGGGCGCGGCGGCCGTGGTGGCCGGCCTCGCCGAGCTGGCCACCAGTGACGAGCTGGTCGTGGTCTACGGGGTCGACGAGCGGCCGCGGCCCGGGCTCAGCGCGGCCGGCCTGGTGGCCGGTCTCCGGGTCCGGCTCCCCCGGCACAGCGTCGTCGCGGTCCCGCTCCACGAGAACCCGGAGATGCTCGGCCAGGACGCCCTCCTGCTGGTCGAGCACGTCGACGCCGGCGCGCTGACGATCGCGGTGGCCGGGACGGCGAACCGGCACCGGGTCGCCGCCGATCTCTCCATCTATCTGCAGGCCGATCGGGTGCTGACGGTCTCGTACGATCCGGCCGAAGGTGCCGAGCTGCATCCGGTCGGATCGGGGCCGCCGCGTTCGTAGTACGGGTGAGCACCTACTGAGGAGATGGTCATGCAGTACCTGTTTTCCGTGATCGCCGAAGGTTCCCCCGACGCCGACGAGGCCGAGATGGCGGCCATCGACGTCTTCAACGAACGGCTCCAGGCCGACGGCAACTGGGTCTTCGCCGGCGGCCTCGGTGGCACCGACTCGGCCACCGTCGTCGACAACCGCGGCGGCGCGGCGCTGATCACCGACGGGCCGTTCGTGGAGACGAAGGAGTTCCTGGCCGGGTTCTGGATCATCGAGGCCGCCGACCTCGACGTGGCGCTCAAGCTCGCCACCGAGGGATCCAAGGCGTGCAACCGCAAGGTCGAGGTGCGGCCGTTCCTGTGACCGATCTCCGGGAAGCGATCACCCAGGCCCATCGGGCGGAGTGGGCGCGAGTCGTCGCCGCCCTGGCCCGGCGGTTCGGTGACCTCGACATCGCCGAGGAGGCGACGGCCGAGGCGTTCGTGACCGCCGTCGAACGGTGGCCGGCCGACGGCGTACCGCCCAATCCCGGCGCCTGGCTGACGGTGACCGCCAACCGCAAGGCCATCGACCGGATCCGGCGCGAGAACAAAAGGGACGACAAGCAAAGGGAGGCACAGATGGCGTACGACGACAGCCCGCCCGAGCCGACCGGTGCCGTCGACGACGAGCGGCTCCGGCTGATCTTCACCTGCTGCCACCCGGCGCTCGCCCCGGAGACCCGCGTCGCGCTGACCCTGCGGATGGTCGGCGGCCTGACCGTGTCCGAGATCGCCCGCGCCTTCCTGGTCCAGGAAACCGCCATGGGCCAGCGGATCACCCGGGCCAAAGCCAAGATCAAGGCGACCCGGATCCCGTACCGGGTGCCGTCGGCCGAGGATCTCCCGGCCCGGGTGTCCGGCGTACTCGCCGTGCTCTTCCTGGTCTTCAACGAGGGCTACCTGGCGACCGGCCCGGACACCGATCCGGTCCGGCACGACCTGACCACCGAGGCGATCCGGCTCGCCCGGCTGATCCGCGCCCTGCTGCCGGACGACGGCGAGGTGGCCGGGCTGCTGGCGCTGATGCTGCTCACCGAGGCCCGGCGGGCCGCCCGGGTCTCGCCCGACGGCGAACTGGTCACCCTGGACCGGCAGGACCGCAACGCCTGGGACAGCGGGCTGATCGCCGAGGGACACCGGCTGGTGCGCGAGCGGCTGGCCTCCGGGGTGGCGCCCGGCCGCTACCAGATCCTCGCGGCGATCAACGCCGTGCACACCTCGCCCCGGACCGACTGGTCGCAGATCATCGCCCTCTACGACCACCTGCTCCGGATCGATCCGTCGCCGATCGTCGCCCTCAACCGGGCCGTCGCGGTCGCCGAACTCGACGGACCGGAGGTGGCGCTGGCGGCCGTCGACCGGCTCGCCGGCCGGTTGGCCGACTACCACGCCTACCACGCGACCCGGGCCGACCTGCTGCGCCGGCTGGGCCGCGACGACCAGGCCCGCGCGGCCTACGACCTCGCCATCGACCTGGCCGGCAACACGGCCGAGACCGCCTATCTGACCCGCCGCCGCGATCAGCTGATCTCCTGAGGACAGAGACGTTTCGGGCCCGGCCGAAGTGGGTAATGCGCGTCGCGTCGCATTCCGAGGGGGAAGAATGGCAGAGCCGCAGGTCACCCTGGACCCGAACAGCTTGAACCCGGTGGAGGACAAGCTCCGCGGGCCACTCGAGGAACAACTGACCTCAGCCCTGCGGGCCGCAACCGAGAAGACCAAGCAGACGTACGCCGGTGAAAGCGTCGAGACGGTCACCGAAACCCTGCTGACGCGTACGAAGTCCGCGTTGCACCACGACATCGCCGACGGCTTCCACCCGGACCCGGCCCAGCTCCGCCAGGTGGCCGAGTCCATCGTCGCCGGCGCCGACACCCGGGATCTCCCCCGGCCTCGCTAGATCAGTGTTTCCAGCGGCGTGTCCGGACCGGCGGCCTCGAGGCCGAAGTCCAGTTCCTCGCGCACGTCCTCGATGGTGCCGTCGTCGCCGAGCACCTCGGGGACGTCGTTGCTGAACTCCAGCTCATCGAGCATGTCGTAGGCCTCGCCCAGAGTGGACGCGCCCCTCGCCTGCGCCCAACGTAGGGTGTTCCGGGCCTCGGCCGACGGCGCGAACTCTTCATCCCACGGGTTGCTCACACCTTTATCCAAGCAGTTCGCGATCGCCAAGAATGGCCGCGTGGCCGCACCGCCGCCGCCGTATGTCGTGAATCACATCGCGTCCCTTGGTGAAGGTGGCAAGGGGTAGCAAGCCGCGCAATCGGGCGATATCGCTAACGCGAGATCGGCTCATTCTTTGGTGGCTTTCCGTGAAGAGCGGGGGGTACCGACGAGTAACCCCAAATCGCCTGGCGTGCGGTCTGTCAAGTGCGCAAGCGCAGGCGGGGCGAGGTCGGAAAAATGTCACCTACGGTGACCTTCCCCGGTAGCGATCGATGAGTATGCTCCCCTATTCGAGCGGCTCCGCACTTTCCCTGCAGATTCCGCCTTGGTGGCCGGAGGGCTAAACGCCCGCGCCGGTCCGCCGGTCCTGCCGATGACGAGACGGATATGCATCACCAGAAACGGGAGCGCTCCACATGGCCAGTAGGCCTCTGAGGCCCGGCGACCCACGGCGGCTCGGCGACTATCAGTTGCTGGCCCGGCTTGGCGAAGGGGGCATGGGCACCGTCTTCCTCGGCCGCGACCCGGACGGGCAGCCGGTGGCGGTGAAGGCCATCAAGCCGGAGTTCGCCGGGGACGAGGAGTTCCGCGCCCGGTTCCGCAGCGAGGTCAACCGCGCCCGCGAGGTGCCGTCCTTCTGCACCGCCGCGGTCCTGGCGGCCGACCCGGACAGCGAAACTCCGTACCTGGTGGTGGAGTACGTCGACGGGCCCAGCCTGCAGGAGATGGTGCACGAGCGCGGCCCGATGTCGCCGGGCGACCTGCACAGCGTGGCGGTCGGGGTGGCGGCCGCGCTGACCGCGATCCACGGCGTCGGCGTCATCCACCGCGACCTGAAGCCGGCCAACGTGCTGCTCTCGCTGGGCCTGCCCAAGGTGATCGACTTCGGCATCGCCCGCGCGCTCGAGGGAACGACCCAGCACACCCGGCCGGGCCGGTTCGTGGGCACCGTCGACTACATGGCCCCGGAACGGCTCGACTCCAGCGTCGGCCTGGTCACCCCGGCGGCCGACATCTTCGCCTGGGGCGCGGTGATCGCCTTCGCCGGCACCGGGCACATCCCGTTCCAGGGTGACACCCCGATGGCGACGGCGGCCCAGATCCTGACCCGGCCGCCGGATCTGTACGGCCTTCCCGCCTCGCTGACCGAACTCGTCGCGCAGGCCCTCGACAAGGACCCCCGCAAGCGGCCCACCGCCAACGAACTGCTGCAGCGGCTGCTCCTGGTGGCGACGCCCAAACTGATCACGGTGGACACGCCCAGCCCGATCGCGGCGGACGTGCGGACACCGGTCCCGCGCGACCGGCGGGAGAACGGCCGCTTCGACGCTCGCGACCTGCTGGAGCAGATCATCGCGGAGAACCCGGCGGCCTCGCCGTACGCGGTCGCGCCGATGTCCCGCTCGGTCGAGCGGCAACTCAACAAGGTGCGGCGCCCACAGCCGACCCGGCCACGCGTCGGCACCCGCACGCGCACCCGCAGCCGTACGCCCCGGCGGTTGATCTATGCGGTGGCCGCCGTGCTGCTGGCCTCGGCCACCGGGGTGACGCTGGCCTACGCCCAGAACACCGGCAAGGAACCGTCGGTGGCGGCGACGCAACTCGCGCCGGAGTCCGCGCCGGCCTCGGCCTCGGTGAAGCTGCTCGGTCCGTCGTTCTCCGATCCGCTGCGCGAACCGGGCCGCTTCCAGGAGAGCACCAGCGAGGCCGGCCGCTGCACGTTCCGGGACGCTCGCCTGCACGCGCAGGCCACCGGCCGGTCGACTTACCAGTGTCACGGACCGACCGACGCGTTCGCCGGCGACCAGTCGATCGCGGTGAACCTCACCCTGGCCGGCGCCGGCTCCTGCGCCATGATCTGGTTCCGCCACCTGGACACCCGCGGCTACCAGCTGACCGCCTGCGCGGAGGTCCTGGAACTCGAGGAGCTGAACGGCGCGGTGCTGACCTCGATCGGCCGTACCTCGGCGGTGGCCCTGGCCCCGGGCACGCCGCACAATCTGTCCATCGTGATCAGCGGCGGCCACGCCACGGTCTCGGTCGACGACAAGCCGGCCGTGCAGGCCGCCGTCGCCGACCCCAACCTGGCCTCCGGCCGCGTCCAGCTGGGCGTCACCAACACCGACAAGGCCAAGAACGCCGAGGTGTCCTTCGCCAACCTCGACGTCCGAGCCGGCTGACCTCAGTAGCCCGCGGTCCCTTCCGCGCCCCACCAGCTGACCAGGCGCTCGGCCATGCCCGGGGTGCCGGCTCCGACCGCGTCCAGCAATCGGCTGATGTCGGCAGCGTCGGCTTCCAGCGCCAGGGCGGTCAGCAGCGACCCGATCAGGTGGTCGCTCCTGGGATCGTCCAACAGCTGGCGCACCTGATGGATGGCGGTGTGGTGGTCGGCCGCGACCCGGCGGACCTGCTCGTCCGGGTCGTTCGAGAGCTGAGCGGTCAGGTCGATCATCGCCGCCGTGTTCATGCCCGCGACCTCGCGGGTCGCCGCGTAGAGGGCGTAGAAGCGGGTGTCGGCGTCGTCGTCCTGGCAGAGCCGGATCAGGGCGTCCGCGGCGTCCGGTTCAACATCGGCCGGATAGACCAGCCCGGGTATGGCTGCGGCGACGCTGAAGCGCACCCATTCGTCGGGGTGGGTGGCGTAGGCGAGAATTTGCGGCAACGCCTCCCGGGCCGCGTGGTAATTCAGAGCGGAGATGATCCAGCGGAGGACGTCCGGGTCTGGTTCGTCGCGAAGCCGGGCGAGCAGCAGCAGGATCGTCTCGTCCCGGAACGGCCGGCCCCCGTCCGTCTCGGGGCCGAGTTCACGCAGGATGCGCACCCCGAGCGCACGTCGCGCGGCGCCGCCGTCGGTGGTCAGCGCCACAGCGGCGTCGAACACCTCGCGGTTGGCGCGGCGGTGCAGCGCGAGCAGGAAGACCGACGGCTGGTCCGTGTCCTCCTCGGCCTCGCGCAAAGCCAGCCGCACCAGCACCTCGGTGGCCAGCCGGTCCGGCTCGGGCACCACGACGTCGCTCACCCGCCCGAGTCTGCCGCCCCGCCGCTGTCCCTGCTCGAAATTAACCGCGCCGGCGGTTAGCCGGCCTCGGTGCACTGGTTGTCCTGGTCGGCCAGGGCGAGCAGGACCACCTGGACCTTGGCGTCCTTCGGGCCGCTGCCACCGCCGACGTGGAAGACGAAGACGTAGTTGGCCTTCGGGTTGGCCGGCACCGGGGCGGCCAGGTAGCCGGTCGCCTGTTCCTGCTGCTCCGGCGTGCCTCGGTCGGCGTGGTTCAGCTTCGGGTAGGCCTTCGCCACCTCGGCGACGGTCGCGCCGGCGGCGATTCCCTCCGGCGTCTTCACCGTGGGGGCCGCCGTGATGACGGCCAGGCCGTGGTCACGGGCGAAGTGGATGTCGGCGGCGTCGGCCGCGTAGACGTGGCATTTGCCGGTGGTGTCGGCGGCCAGGTCGGCCGGGATGCGCACCTGGTCGGTGGCGTTGGCGTCGGCCACGCTCATCCCCAGCGTCAGCTTGCCGATGCCGTTCGGGCCCAGCACGAGGTCGTCGCCGAGGCTCAGCGCCATGGCCGCCTGATGGTATTTCTGGGCGTCCTGTGTGTCCCGAACCAGGTGGAAACCGGCGAACGCCAGCACCACGACAAGGCCGGCCTGCACCAGCCGAACAACCACGGTCCGCATTGATCCCCACCTAAGCCCCAAGGTGATGAGGATCGTAACTACCGGGTGATCCGTTGGATACCCACGAGTAGCTTGAGTTTATGCGCTGGGCGGGATGCAGCAGTCGGCGCAGACCTTCGAGCGGGGCAGGGTGAAGGCCAGGCAGCAGGTCCGACGGCGTACGGCCGGCCTGCCGTTGGGGCCCGGCACCAGGTCGATCAGCTCGTCGATCTCCAGGGCGCGCAGGATCCGGCCGATCGGCGCGTCCTCGAGGCGCAGCAGCGGATGTGCGATCCCCGAGGCCAGCGAGCCGAGCAGCACCCGCCGCCCGATCCGGACGGCGCCGTGCATCGACGCCAGCAGCGGGTAGAGATGCTGGTCGAGCAGCGACCGGCGCAGCGCCGCGAGCAACTCGTCCTCGCCGGCCACCACCAGGACGCCGGACCGCGCGCCCTCGGCCAGCCGGTCACCGGGCAGCACCGCCACCGTCAGGCTCGCCCGCAGACCGATCGTCACCAGCGCTTTCCCGTCAAAACGGACCAGCACGTCACCAGCGCTCAGCAACGGCACCCGGCGGGCCACCGCAAAACCCAGAACGGCCGGAAGAGCCAACCAATACGTGTACGCCTTCCAGGCGAGCGACGCGGCCGCGTGCGGCTGGGCCCGCCATTGACGGGCCGCCCGGTCCAGCAGCGTCGGCAGCAGGTCGTCGGCGAGCCGGGCGGCCGGCGCCCACCCGTCGTCGTCGGCCACGAGCAGGCCCGGCGCCACCCCGGGCAGGTCGACGGTCCCGAACATCGAGCGAATGGCGTCGAGCACAGGGGCGAGGGGATGCTCGGACAACGTCACGGTCCCCCTTCCCGGTCTCGCCTGCACGATGCCCGCTGCGACCCGGGCCCAACCCCGAAGTCGCACCGTACGGCCGGGCAGCTATCCCCGGCGGCGGAGCAGGAGGCCGCCGAGGATGGCGGCCGCCAGGACCAGGACTCCGCCTGTGACGATGAGGCCGGTGGGCAGGCCGTCCTCAGCGGCGGCGACCTTCTGCGCCGCGGCCGGTGCGGCCGACGACGTCGTGGCGCTCGGGGCGGCCGAGGTCGGCGGGATGGTGACCGGCGCACGGTCCGCCAGTGGGTAGCGCAGAATTACCGCGTCCTTGCCGTCCTTCTCCTCCGAGACGGTGAGCAGCGCGGTTCCGTCCACGGTGTAGGCGATCGACTCGCCCTGCGGTTCGTCCGGGAGGGCGATCTGCGTGGGCGTGCCCTTCGTGATGGCGCCGACCACATCGTCGCCGGACACTTCAAATTCGAAGGCATCGGCGTACGTCCGGAGGACCGCATGTCTTCCGTCGGGGCTGACCGCTCCCCCGGTGATCACCAGGCGGCCGGGCAGCCCGAAGGGATTGCTCGTGCCGGTCACCGGCACGGTGACCGAGCCGGCCTGCCGCAGGGTCGTGGTTTTCCCGGCCTTGAGCTCGCCGTCCGGCACATACACCGAGGCGGAGGCGATCGACTTGGTCACCAGGATCGGGGTGCCGGCCCGGGTGAGCAGCAGCGCTTCCGCGTCGTGCGCGCCGTCCGGGTAGGTCAGGCGGTAGAGCTGCGGCTCCTTCGCGCCGGGGGCCAGCCGCCACAGCGCGATGGTGGCCCGGTTGCCGTTGTTGTCGCCGATGTCGGCGACCCACAGGGTCCCGTCGGCGGCGATGCCGAGGTCCTCGGTGTCGCGCGGCCGGGACGGGTAGGACACCGTCCGGTCGACCTTGCACTTCTTGGTCAGGTAGAAGATCTTCCGGTGCGAGGCCTGGTCGGAACTGTCGTCGACCACCACGTAACCGGTGCCGGTGGCGGCCAGCCCGGAAAGCTCGGTGAGCCGCTTGTCACCGACCTCGCAGACCTGCTGCGGCCCGTCGTCCGCCGCAACCGCCACCCCGGGCACCGCAACCCCGACCACCGCCGCGGCAAGCAAACCCATCACACGAAGAATCATCGCTTCCCATTCGAGCACGCCACCCCAAGCGCCCCACCCCCACCCCGCCCCCGTCAGGCACGTTCTGGGGAGGAGGTCTGCCACAGAGCGCTGACCGGCATCGCCCGCAACTTGTCACCGAACGGCAGGGTCGAGGTGCCGGTGTACAGGACGATCCCGGCGATGAAGTCGTCGCCGAGACGGTCGGCCAGCCGGCGAAGCCCGCGGAAGTCGTCGAGGCCGACGGTGGAGGCCGCCTTGACCTCGATGCCGACAACCTGACCGGATCGGTTCTCCAGCACCGCGTCGACCTCCGCCTTGCTGTGGTCGCGGTAGTGGGACAGCTCGACCAACTGCTCGGACCAGGTGAGTTGCCGGGCCAGCTCGGACAGCACGAACGACTCGAGCAGCGGCCCGAAGGGGGCGCCCGGGCGGAGGAGGGCGCGGGCCTCGACGGAAAGCTCGTTCGCGGCAATACCGGAGTCGACGAAGATCAGCTTCGGCGCGGCCGTCGCACGGGTGCCGAGATTGCGGGACCAGCCCGGGATCCGCTTGATGAGGAAGATTTCCTCCAGCGCCTGGAGATAGCGAACGATCGTCGGCCGGCTGAGTCCGAGGGCCGATTCGAGTGCGTTGGGGGCGACGATGGTCGCGGAGCGGGCGGCGAGCAGGCGAACGAGCCTGCGCAGCTCGCCCTTGTGCTGGATGTCGGAGAGCTGGCGCACATCGCGATCGATGAGGGCCTGCACGTAGGCGTCGAGGAATCGCTGACGGCGACGATCGTCTTCGCGGGAGGTCGCCTCGGGAAGGCCACCGCGAATGATTCGGGCTGCGTAGTCGGCGCGGGTGACCGTCGACGAGTGCCGGAGCTCCGGGCCGAGGGCGAAGATGGCGTCGACAAAACCGTCTGGCTCGCCGTCCAACTCCCCCTGGGAGAACGGCCAGAGTTCGACGGTCTCCATCCGGCCGGGCAGCGCGTCGGGCGCGGCGATCAGTCCGAACAGCCGCGAGGATCCGGTAAGGAGATATCGGCCGGGACGGGGGTCCTCGTCCACGGACGCCTTGATGGCCAGAAGGAGTTCCGGGACGCGCTGAATCTCGTCGATCGCCAGCAGCTCCGGGGAGTCGACGAAGCCGACCGGATCGGCGATGGCGGCCGCCCTGTCCTGCGCCCGGTCGAGGTCGCGGCGCTCGGCGAGCCGGTCCCCGGCGACCACCCGAACGAGGGTGCTCTTGCCGGTCTGCCGCGCTCCGGTGATCAGGACGACGCGGGTGTCGGCAAGCGCGTCGCTGACCTGCGCCGCAGCGCGCCGAGGAAGCAACTGGGAAGTAGGCACGTACCGATCTTAACCGCTCAGACTTTCGATTTGCGAGCCTCAGACTTTCGATTTGCGACGGCCAGACTTTCGATTTGCGTAAACGATCAAGGCGGTTGCTACTGGCCGGAGAGGGAGTAGCCGGCTGCTTCCATGCGGTCGGCCAGTAGGCGTAGGCCGGCTCGCAGGCGGGACTTTGCGGTGCCCTCGGGGACGCCCAGCTCTATTGCCACCTGGCGGTAGGACAGGCCGTAGTAGTACGCCAGGGCGATCGCGTCGCGGTATAGCTGGGGCAGTTCGCGTACGCATTCGCGGACCGCCTTCGCCTGGGCCGCGCCCAGCACGTCGTCCTCCACCGTCGGCTCGGTGGGGGCCTGGCCGGCCAGCCTCGTCAGGTGAGTTCGCTGGACCGACTGGCGGCGCAGCAGGTCGATGGCCCGGCGGCGGGCCAGCATGCACAACCAGGTGCGCAGCGAGCCCGCCGCGGGATCAAAACGTTCGGGGTGCCGCCATAACTCGACGAACGCCTCCTGCACGGCGTCCTCGGCGCAGCACGGGTCGCCGGTGATCCGGGCGGCCAGGGCGTAGGCGGACGGGGCATGCCGGTCGTACGCCTCGGTCAGCGCGGCCTCGTCGGCGGCGACCAGCAGGGCGCGCAGCCGCGTGTCGTCGGCGTGGGAGCGCACGTCACTCACACCCCAGGGTGGCGGCGACGGCGAGCAGGTCGAGGGCGGCGGGCCGGTCGCCGCTGATCTCGGCGGCCGACGCCGGAGCGGGGATCCGGCCGGCCAGGAGCCGCCCGAACCGCTCGGCCGGCAGCCGAACCTCAGCCACGGGCGCGCCATCGGAGGCAGAACCGGCGAACGAGCCGCCAGCAGAGTCGCCAGCCGAACCGGCGAACGAGCCGCCGGCGGCCGAATCGCCGGCCGGGCCACCGGAAGAAGGACCGGCCGCGGCAGCGGACAGGTAGACGGTGAACGATCCGCCGCCGGGGCCGGTCAGTCGCACGGAGACAGCCACGCCCGGCCTCCCCCGGCCGGCGGTGTCCATCGCGCCGGGCAGCAGGGACAGTCCCAATGCCACGATCCGGGCCAGGTGCAGCGGCGGCGGGGACACCGGTGGCAGCGCTATGGCCGCCCGTACATCCGAATGGTGGATCCAGGTTTCGAAAGCGCGCTGGGTGAGCGCGTCGCGCAGCGGCCGCCGCACCGGGACCCGCCCGGCCAGCCGCACCGGATGCCCGAGCAGGTCGGCCCGGCTGCCGACGGTGCGCAGCAGGCGGTCGGACCGGTCGCGCCACTCCAGGCGGGCGGTCGGTGCCGGCGGTGCGGTGAACCCGAGGTCGGCCGCGACCTGGGCGTCGTTGGCGGCCAGATGCGACACCAGCTCGGCGACGGTGCGGCCGCCGACCGCCGGCGCCCGCCAGTCGGCGGCCGACAAATCGTCGAGCAAACCCCCAAAAACGGCGACCTGCCCGGCGTACGCATCAAGTGCGGAAGAAATCGACGGCGCCCGCACCGACCGGGCGGCCGCGAGCACCCGCGAGCGCAGGGTGATCGGCGGGGCCTCGAAGTGCGAAGCACTGAGCCAGGCCGCGGCCCGCGCGGCGGTCGAGACCTGGGCCGAGCACGGGCCGCACGAGCCCACGTGGGCGGCGACGGACGGGTCGGCGCAGTCGCCGAACGCGTACGCCTCCAGTAGGTCGTCAGGGTGCCCAGTCATAGGCCGACGACGATACGCATCGGGGCGGGAAATGGGTGCCGCATACCGGACACACATCCAAAACGAGCCGGCGTGCGAATACAGGCCCTAGGGGGGAAACAACTATGGGGGCGGAGAGGACACCACTGCGGTGGGCGTTCGTGAACAAGGATCCGACGCTCGATCCGGATCTGCTGCACACCTACATCGACGGCTGGGGCCGGCACGACATCGCCGCGGTGCTGGCCGTGCTGGCCGACGATTGCCAGGTCATCGAGTCACACGGCCCGGTCCATCGGGGGACGGACCAGGTCGAGCGGTGGATGCGAAGCTGGCTGGCGACCGGCGGGCACATCCGGGAATGGCGGATCACGGACAGCGGTGCGGCCGGTGATCTATTGATGGCGGAATGGGAGATCACCCGCCGCTGGCGGGGCGAGGAATCGTCGTTCCAGGGCGCGACGATCTGCCGCACGCTGGGTGGGCGGATCAGCTATCTGCGGGAGTACGCGGGCCGACTCGCACCCTGATTCCGTCGAGGACGAGACCGAGTCCGAACTCGAATCGCCGGCCGGGGTCGGCGCTGATCGCCGCGGCCAGTTCGCGCAGGTCGGCGTCGCCCGCGGCCTGGGCGGCGAGTTCGGCGTCCCGGCCGGAGCCGGGCCTGGTCGCCTGTTCCTCGATGGTGTGCCCGAGCACGTAGTGCCCGACCGCGAACATCGTCCAGGCGGCCTGCTCGGCGGGCAGCCCGGCGTCCATCAGGATGCGCATCCCGATCCGGCCGGCCAGGGCGGTGTTGGGCTCGGTCACGAACGTCTCGGCGACCAGCCGGGCCCCGTCCCGCACGCCGAGCAGGGCCTGCCGCAGCTTGTGCGCGAGGGTGACCAGCCGCTGGTCCCACGGGCCGGCCGGGGGTGGCTCGGCGACCCCGGCGAGCAGGTCGTCGGCGATCGCCCCGAGCAACGCCTGCTTGCCGGGAAAATGCCAGTAAAGTGCCCCGGCCTGCACGTTCAGCACCGCGCCCAGCTTGCGCATGGTGAGACCGTCGAGCCCTTCGGCGTCGAGAAGATCCCGGGCCCCCCGCAGGACATCGGCGCGTCGTAGCTGCACGGCCCCGAGTCTCGCACACGCCGGATCAACCGAGCGCGGACCGGAGCTCCGCCTCGGTGCCGATGGCGGCCCGCCGCTCCGGCTCGGCGACATAGCCGGCGATCACTCCGGCGAGCAGGTCGGCGTCCGCACCGGCGGTCAGGAAATGCGAGCTGCCCGGCCGG
This sequence comes from Paractinoplanes tereljensis, assembly GCF_016862435.1. GTDB lineage: Bacteria > Actinomycetota > Actinomycetes > Mycobacteriales > Micromonosporaceae > Actinoplanes > Actinoplanes tereljensis. Next base: position 14,224 of record NZ_BOMY01000030.1, on the reverse strand, counting down.
TAACCGTGCTTGACCACCAGCTCCGGGTGCTCGAAGTAGAGGGCGATCTGGTTGCGCCCGATCGACACGGCCGGTTCGTCGGCGGCCAGCGCCGCCCACGGCACGAACACCGACCCGAACGGCTGCCGGTCGATGAGCCCGTCCGGGGTCAGCCGCACGCCGTGCCAGCGCCACCCCAGGTACCAGATCACCACGGTCAGGACCGCGAGCGCGATCGACGCGACCACCCCGAACTGCCACAGCTCCCCGCTGCGGTCCTGGTCGCCGGCCCGCTGGACGAGCAGCCCGGCACCGAGGAAGGTGAAGGCCCCGGCGTGCAGTGTCCGGTTCGGATTGAGCGGGGTGTCGAAGGCCCGCAGCGACGGCCGGACCAGCAGGCGGCGCGGGTGGTAGAGAAGGATCGCCACCACCGACAGCCCGTAGAGCGACACGGTGAGCACGGTCAACGCCCCGAAAGCGACAACCCAGGACCGGCTCCCCCGGTCGGCCACCACCGACAGCACGACGGCCAGCCCCAGCGCCGCCAGAAGAAACGCGTGGCGGCCCCGGGCGACCAGCCGGAATGCCGTGATTATCGCTGACTTCGTCATCCCCCGTGAGCATAGGAGGTGCGAGCACTTCTAGGCTGGCGCGCGTGCTGGGACCTGGGGTGCGGCTTGGTGAGCGGTATCGGCTCGAGGATCGGGTCGGGGCCGGCGGCATGGGTGAGGTGTGGCGGGCCGTCGACGAGGTGCTCGGGCGGGTCGTCGCGGTCAAGGTGATGCTGGCCGAGGTGGCCGACCAGCCCGACTTCGCCCGGCGGTTCCGGGCCGAGGCGACGGCGATGGCCCGGGTCAACCATCCGGCGGTGGCGTCGGTGCACGACTTCGGGCGCAGTCACGATCTCACCTATCTGGTGATGGAGTTCGTCGACGGGGAGTCACTCGCGCAGCGGATCGCCCGGGGTGGGCGGATCGGGCCGGAGGACACCATGCGGCTTGTCGCGCAGGCCGCGGACGGCCTGCAGGCCGTGCACGATCAGGGGATCGTGCATCGGGACATCAAACCGGCAAATCTGTTGGTACGCCGGGACGGGTCGGTGGTGATCACCGACTTCGGCATCGCCCGGCGGGACGACGCGAGCCTGCTGACGTCGTCCGGGGCGATCATGGGTACGCCCAGTTACCTCTCGCCGGAGCAGGTGCTCAGTCAGCCGGCCACCGTGCGCAGCGACATCTACTCACTCGGCCTGACCGCTTACGAGTGCCTGGCCGGGCAGAAGCCGTTCGTCGGCGACAACCCGTATGCCGTCGCGCTGCAGCGCCTGCAGAGCGCCCCGCGCACGATCGGGATCACGCTGCCGGTCCCGGTCCTCGCCGTACTGGAGAAGGCCCTGGCCACCGACCCGGCGAACCGCTGGCCGGCGGCGTCGGACCTGGCCGCCGCGGCCCGCGCCGCAGCCGCCGGAACTCCCGCACCGGTTTTCCAGCCGCAGAACAAACCGCAGGGCAGGTCGCTGGAAAGGCCGCAAGGCAAGTCGCGACGCGTACTTTGGGCAGCGATCTTGACTCTCGTCGTCCTTGTCGGCGGCATCGCCGCCTGGGGCTTCAGCCGCGACGGCGACGGCGATTCCGCCGACGCCGGGCCGGCGATCAAAGCCTCAGCGGGCACGGGCCAGGCGCCGGTTCCGGCCGGGTTCACTTCCTGCGGTACGGGCTACTGCCCGGCCGAACCGATGTGCTGGGGTGGCTTCACCTCGATCAGTGGGCGAGCCCAACCGCCCGCCCGGGTCGACTGCGACGAGCCGCACTACTACCAGACCTACCTGGCCATCCCGCTGCCCGACGGCGCGCTGGAGATCCGCACCGACGCCCTGATGGCGCAGCCCGAGGTGGCGAAGGCCTGCAAGCCCGCCCTGCTGGCGTCGCGCAGCAGCAGGCCCGTGAAGGCCTTCACCCCGGACGCCTGGCCGATCCAGCTGCCGGACTCCCGCTGGTTGCTGCACTGCCTGGCCCAGTCGACCGGCGGCGAGACCACCGGCTCGGTGATCGGTTAGCGGGCCGGGCAGACGATCAGGTTGGCCGGGGCCTGGACCCGGGCCGCGTCGGAGCAGTCGAACCGGCCGTCGATCAGGCCCTGCACCTCGGGCGGTGCCTTGGCCAGGTTGAACCAGGTCGGCTGCACGATCAGGTAGCGGGCCGTCCGGTCCTCGGTCAGGCATTTCAGGTTGTCGTCGTAGCTGCGGAACTCGCGCACCCGGGCGAACAGGGTGCCGCGCTGCAGCCACTGCGGCGACGGGTAGCGGCAGGTGGTCGGGTTGCCGATGCCGTAGTTGATCGAGCCGAACGCCAGGTAGAGCACCGGGGTGTCGGGGCCGATCCGGTCGCTCAGCGCTTCGTACTGGGCGTTGGCCGGGCGGGACACCGGATTCTTGTAGTTGTACATGCTGAACGACAGCGGCGCGCCGATCAGCACCGGCGGCAGCAGCGCGACCGACAGCACGACCGCCCCCAGCGACCACGGCACCGAGCGGGCGGTCACCGTCCACACCACGACCGCGGCGATCGCGGCGGCCAGCAGGTAGGAGCTGGCGACCAGGCCGACGTGGTCGTGCCGCCAGTCGCCGTCCTGGCGCAGCAGCACGAAACTCGCGGCGGCCAGCACCAGCGTGGTGGCCAGCAGCGGCACCCGAGCCGCCGGGACCAGCGCGAACGCGCCACCCCAGACCGCCGCCGCCAGCACCGGGACGACCGCGTAGTGGTACATGAAGAACTCGCCCTGACCGTACGCGGAGGCAAGGGACAGCCCGGTCGCGACCACCGCGATCGCGGCGCCGAGCCAGCGCAGCCGGGCCCCCGACTGCCGCTGGATCAGGGCGGCGAACGCGGCCGGCGCGGTCGCCACGATCGGGCTGAGGATGGTGGTGTCGCCGAGCCCGTAGCGCAGCCAGTGGAAGTCGATCCGGCGCAGGCCGTGGTGGATCGGTGAGTCGTCGACGAGTTCGGCCTGGTCCTTGAACCAGAGCCACTCCCAGGGCAGGAATTGCTTGGTGACCAGGTACCAGATGACGGCCAGCACCGCGGCGGCGCCGGCCACCCACAGTGCCCGGCGCAGGCTGAACAGCGCGACCGCGATCAGCGCGAGCAGGGCGATCGGCGCGGTGGCCAGCTTGACCGCCACGACCAGGACCACGAAGAACCCGCCGAGCAGCGCACCGAGCCAGAGCCGGCGGGGCGCCAGGGACGCGCCGACGGCGGCCACCGCGGCCAGCGCGGCCACCCAGTCCGGCTCCAGGAAGTGCCAGGGCGGCGAGACGATCAGCGCGAACCCGACGGTGAACGCGATCCCGGCCGCGGGCCATTTGTCCAGGTGCCGGCGCAGCCCGAGGAAGAGCAGCACGGCGACCGCCACGATCAGCAGGTCGGCCTCGGCCCGGATGACCCGGTCGGCGATCCAGGAGGGCGCGTCGCCGGTGAGGTCCAGCGCGCCCATCAGCAACCGGTACGCGATCGGGCGGGCGATGAAGACATCCCAGATGCTGACCCCGCCGGCCCCGGCCGTTTCGATGCCGCCCAGGGCGTACGTCACGTCGCCGTTGAGGGCCGCCAGACCCGTCACCAGGACGGTGGCCAGCACCACCACCCCGGCCGCAAGCAGGCCGTAAGGCCGGGTTTTCCGGGGTGTTTCGACGCGATCGACCTGGAGTGTGCTCATCGAAGCGCGATGCTAATGACCGCACCTGATAAACGGGAGGTTTCCGGCCTTCTGTGCACCCTGCGGTGTCGCACCGTTCACCGGTCGTTCAGTCAGGCTCATAGGATCGGTGCATGGAATTCGGTGTCGGCTATTTCCCCACCCACGACGGGATGCGGCCCGGCGAGATCGCCCGGCGGGTCGAGGAGCGCGGGCACACCGCGCTGTTCTTCGCGGAGCACACGCACATCCCGGCCAGTCGCGAGACGCCGTGGGGTGGCGGGCGGCAGCTGCCGCAGAAGTACTGGCATACCTACGACCTGTTCGTGGCGCTGACCGCGGCGGCCGAGGCGACCAGCCGGCTGCGCATCGGCTCCGGGGTCTGCCTGGTCGTCGAGCGCGACCCGATCACCACGGCGAAAGAGGTGGCCAGCGTCGACCACCTCAGCGGCGGTCGGTTCGAGTTCGGCATCGGCTCCGGGTGGAACCGCGAGGAGATGGTCAACCACGGCACCGATCCGCGCACCCGGCTGGCCCTGCTGGGCGAGCGGGTCAAGGCGATGCGGGCGATCTGGACCGAGGACGAGGCCACCTTCCACGGGAAGTTCGTCAACTTCGACCGGATCTGGTCGTGGCCGAAGCCGGCCCAGAAGCCGTGGCCGCCGATCCTGGTCGGCGGGGGCGGGCCGACCGCGCTGGACCGGGTCCTCGAATACGGCGACGGCTGGTTCCCGCAGTGGCAGGACACCGACCTGTTCGACCGGATCCAGGAGCTGCGCGCCCGGGCCGACCGTTACCTGCAGGTGCAGGTGCTCAGCGTGCCGCCCGACCCGAAGGCCCTGGAGCAGCTGGAGGAGGCCGGCGTGCAGCGGGCCTCGGCGTGGCTGCCGTCCGGTCCGTGGAGCGTGGTCGAGCCGGCCCTGGAGAAGTGGGAGCGGGCGATCGCCGAACTGGTCGGCCGGTGACCCCGGCGGAACGGTTCGGCTCGGCCCGGGTGGCCCGGCTGGCCACGGTCGGGCCGGCCGGCGAGCCGCATCTGGTGCCGTTCGTCTTCGCGGTGGTCGGCGACGTGATCCACTCGGCCGTCGACGCCAAGCCCAAGCGCACCCGCAACCTGCGCCGGCTCGCCAACATCGCGGCGAACCCGCAGGTCTCGGTGCTGGCCGACCACTACGACGACGATTGGTCGCAGTTGTGGTGGGTGCGGGCCGACGGGACGGTGCGGGTCTTCGAGGAGGCGCCCGACAGCCTCGCCGCTCTCGTCGCGAAATATCCCCAATATCGGGCAGCGGCACCGGGCGGCCCGTTCCTGCAGATCACTGTCACGCGCTGGGCAGTTTGGGTATCTGAGCAACCGCTGTGAGTATGCGTGCTCAGGATTCGTAACCGCGCGGCCACAAGGATCTAGCACGTGACCTACCCATGCCCGAACTGCCGTGCGACGGCCTCGAGCGAGACCGGCTGCCCCTCCTGCGGACGCGCGCCCGACGCCGACGCCATCCTGGTGATCGAGACCGACAATGAGATCGCCGGGCTGCTCCCCCAGCTCGCCACCGCCCGGCGGGCGGTGAGCGACCTGGAGACGCGGATTTCCCACGCTTACGCGCGGCGCAATCAGGCGGCCGAGAGGGTACGGGCATCGCAGAGTCCCGCCGCCCCGGCTCCTTCGCCGGAAACCTCGTCCCGGGCCGTCCAGAACGTCCTGTTCCTCCTGGGCGGGCTGCTGCTGGCCGTGGCCGCGATCGTCTTCACCGCGGTGGCCTGGTCGCAGTTCGGCGTCGGCGGCCGCGCCGCGGTCCTCGGCGTGGTCACCGTCGCCGCCCTCGCGGTGCCGCTGCTCGCCCTGCGCCGGGGCCTGCGCGGCGCCGCCGAGACGGTCGCCGCGCTCGGCATCCTGCTGCTCCTGCTGGACGGGTACGCCGCCTGGTACGTCAACCTGTTCGGCCTGGCCGGCGGCAGCCCGGCCCGCTATGCCGGCGTGGTCTTCGCGCTCACCGCCGCGATCGCGGCCGGCTACGGATATCTCACCGGCCTCACCGGCCCCCGCTACGCCGCCCTGCTCGCCGCCCAGCCGGCCCTGCCGCTGCTGATCGCCCCGGCGCACCCCGGCCCGGCCGGCTGGACCCTGACCTTCGGCCTGCTGGCCGCCCTGGACGTGGCCGTCCGCCGCACCCGGGTCGCCCCGCTCGCCTACGCCCTGGGCGGCCTCGCCACTCTGGCCGCGATCACCCCGGCCCTGGTCGCCGCCGGTCGCACGGTGGACGCGGCCGGCCCGGTCTTCCACGCCACCTGGTCGGCCACCGTCTACTCCGAGGGCTGGCGCCTCCCGGCGGCCCTGGCCCTGGTCGCGGTCGCCCTGACCGTCGCCCTCCCGCCCCGGGCCCGCCCGGCCGCCACCATCGGCGGCGCCGCCGCGATCGCCCTGGCCCTCCCGTCCGGCCTGCACCTCCCCTGGTGGAACGGCCCGCTGATCGACCTCGTCGTGCTCACCGCCGCGCTGGCCCTGGCCGCTCGCCACGCCGCTCCCGCTCTCGCCGTCCCGGCGACCCGGGTCGCCGCCCTTCCCGCCGCCGCCTCCCCGACGGCCGCCTCCTCGGTCGCCTCCTTCCTCGGCGGCCAGGGCGGCCTCGGCGCCGCGATCGGCCTCGGTGGCGCCGGCGGCGTGGCCGGCTTCGCCGGACAACTCGTCGCCGCCGCGCTGCTCGGCGGGCACGCGCTGGTGGCCGGCTTCGGCCGGCCCGGCCTGGCCGCCGCCGTCCTGACCGTGCTCGCCCTGCTCGGCTTCGGCCTCGCCACGGCCGCCCGGCACCCCGGCCTGCGCGGCGCCGGTCTGGTCACGGGTTTCCTCGCGGTGCCGGCGATCGCCTGGACCGCCTCGGCCGCCCTCGGCCTCAGCGGGGCCGGGCAGCTGCGGTGCGTCGCGGTCGCGACAGCCGCGCTGGTGTGCGCGCTACGGCTGCTGCCCGCCCGGCGGGAGGCGCTGGTTGCGGTGCTTGTCGTGACGACTCTGCTGCCGGTCTGGGCGCTTGTCGCCGGGGAGCCGGTGGTGGTCTATCTGGTGCTCGCGCTGCTGCTGGCGGCGGCCACCTCGACCCTGACCCGGGACCGGCGAACCGAGATCGCGGTGTTCGTGCCGGCCGGGTTTGTGCTGGTCGTGGGCCTGCTGGGCGATTTGCTGAGCGCCCGGACGGGGACCCTCGCGGGGCTCGGGGCGCTGCTGGTCGCCGCGGCCGTGACCGGCACCGCCGGACGCACGGCGCAGATCCGCGGGCTCGGGGTCGCGGTCACCGTCGTGGCCGGGTGGGGTGTGGCCCTGGCCGCGGCTCCGGGGACCGTGCTGGAGGCGTACACCCTCCCGGCAGCCGGCCTGGCACTCGCCGCCGGTCTTCTCGCCCGGCGCGACCCCGCGCCGAGCTGGGTTTCCTACGGCCCGGCGCTGACCACGGCGCTGACGCCCAGCCTGGTTTCGATCTTCGTGGACGAGGGGCAGTACCTGCGGCCGCTGCTGCTCGGGGCCGGCGCCCTGGCGATTCTGCTGGTCGGGGCACGAGCCAGGCTGCGCGCTCCGGTGGTGGCCGGCAGCCTGGCGCTGGCCCTGGTGGCGCTGCACGAGCTGACCCGGGTATGGGATCTGGTGCCGCGCTGGATCCCGCCGGCCGCCGGTGGCGTGCTGCTGGTCGTGCTGGCCGCGACGCTGGAACGCCGGCGCCGGGACCTGGCCCGGTTCCGCGGGGCGCTGGGCCGGATGAGCTGATGGGCCGGCTGAGCTGAACGGATGAGCCGGCTCCTCCCCGCTTAGGGCGTTTTCGGGGAGCAATTTCCTAGGGAGTTTTCAGGTAGCGGTGCTGAGTGCCGATTCGGGGGTCCTTCACGAAGGACTGCCCAGGAGATCGGAGCTCGGATGTCGGCCGCACGTATGCAGTGGTGCTTCGGGGCGTGGATCGTCGCCCTGACGGCACTGTTCTACGTGTTCCCCGCGTACAGCATGTACTCCTGGGCCGCGATCGGCCTCTCGGCCGCGGCCGCGGTGCTGGTCGGGGTGCGGGTGCACCGGCCGTCCAAGCCGCTGCCGTGGTACCTGCTGTCGGCGGTGCTGGTCAGTTTCACGGCCGGGGACACGATCTACAACATTCAGATCGACTTCCTCGGCCAGACCAACCCGTTCCCGTCCGTGGCCGACGGCTTCTACCTGCTGGTCTACCCGATGCTGGCGGCCGCGCTGCTGGTCTTCATCCGGTCCCGGGCCGGCGGGGACAACCGGGCCGCGCTGCTCGACGCGCTGGTGCCGACGGCGGGGCTGGGGCTGCTGTCCTGGGTCTTCCTGATCTCGCCGTACATCCGGAACACCGATCTGAGCGTCCTGGAGAAGCTGACCTCGACCGGGTACCCGCTCGGCGACGTCCTCGCGCTGGCCATGCTGCTGCGCCTGATCACCGCGGGTGGCCGCAAGCCGGTCGCGCTGAGCACCCTGGCCGCCGGCGGTTTCAGCCTGCTGGTCACCGACGTGATCTACGGGCTGCGGCAGCTCGACGGCACCTGGCAGGTCGGCGGCCCGGTCGACTCCGGCTGGATCCTCTTCTACACCGCCACCGCGCTCGCCGCGCTGCACCCGTCGATGCGGGACATGACCGCGCTGCGCAGCCCGTCCGCGGTCGTGATGGCGGGCGGCCGGCGGATCGCGGTCATGTCGGTGGCCGCCCTGATCGCCCCGGCCGTGCTGCTGGTCGAGGACCTGACCGGTGGCGTGGACGACGCACTGATGATCGCGACCGCCTCCGCCACGATGTTCCTGCTGGTCGTGGCCCGGGTCTCCGGGCTGCTGCAGACCCAGCGGGAGAACGCCGCCCGGGAGCGGACGCTGCGCATGTCGGCGGCCGACCTGGTGGCGGCCAGCGACGAGTCGGAGGCCGGCCAGGCGATCAGCAAGGCGGTCGCCTCGATCGTGCCGGACGGCGAGCCGTACCGGATGCACTCGCTGCGGGTCGAGGCCGAGGCCGGCGACTCCTCCGGACTGCTGATCACCGGCCGGGTGCACACCGGCGACCTGCCCCGCAGCATCGCCGCCGAGCTGGACGGCTTCGAGTGGGCGCTGTACGGCGAGGTCATCACCACCTCGCACAGCGACGGCACCCGGCACCGCAATCTCGCCTACCTGGCCGCCGACGAGGAGTTGCTGGTCGAGCTGCAGCCGTCGTTCGACGCGCTGATGGCCCAGGGCACCATGGCGATCGAGCGGATCTCGCTGAACGCCGAGGTCAACCGGCGGGCCAGCGAGGACTACTTCCGGGCGCTGATCCAGAGCGCGTCCGACGTGATCCTGATCGTCGGCGACGACGAGACGATCCGCTACGCCAGCCCGTCGGCGCTGCCGGTGTTCGGCCAGACCGACCTGGTCGGCACCTCGCTGTTCCGGCTGTTCGCCGCCACCGACCACGCCGAGCTGCGGGACCTGCTCTCCCAGGTGCTCACCGGCCGTGGCCCGCGGGACGGCGTCGACCTGACCGCGATCTCCGGTGACGACCTGCTGCTGCAGGTCGAGTGCACCTGCCGGGACCTGCGGGACGACAAGGCGGTCAACGGCCTGGTGGTCACCATCCGGGACGTCACCGAGCGCCGCCGGCTGGAGAACGACCTGGCCCACCAGGCGTTCCACGACACCCTCACCGGGCTGGCCAACCGGGCGCTGTTCCAGAACCGGCTCGAGCAGGCCGCTGCCGTGGCCGGCAAGGCCCGGGGCTCGGTCGCCGTCCTCTTCGTCGACCTCGACGACTTCAAGGAGGTCAACGACACGCTCGGGCACGCCGCCGGCGACCAGTTGCTGATCGCGGTGGGCAAGCGGATCACCGAGGTGGCCGGGCCGCTGAACACGGCGGCCCGCACCGGCGGCGACGAGTTCGCGGTGCTGATGGAGCACCTCGCGTCGCCGGAGGAGGCCGAGGCCATCGCCGCCCGGATCGTGGCCGCGCTGGGTGAGCCGATCGAGGTCAGCGACGGGCACGGCGGCCTGCACCTGGTCAGCGGGGCGAGCAGCGTCGGCGTGGCGACAAGCGCGGACGCGGCCGGCATCAGCGAGCTGCTGCGCCGGGCGGACGTGGCCATGTACGTGGCCAAGACCGACGGCAAGAGCACCTGGCGCTGCTACCAGGACGAGATGCACGAGGCCATGCTGAGCCGGCTCGAGATGCGCTCGGCGCTGGTCGAGGCGGTACCGGGCGACCAGATGCGGCTGCGTTTCCAGCCCATCGTCGACCTGCCCACCGGCAGCGTGATCGGGCTCGAGGCGCTGGTGCGCTGGCAGCACCCGGCCCGTGGCCTGCTCGGCCCGAACGAGTTCATCGAGCTCTCCGAGGAGAACGGCTCGGTGGTCGCGATCGGCGGGTGGGTGCTGCGCGAGGCGCTGCTGACCTTCGTCGGCTGGCACGAATCGCCGATCGGGCACCGGCTGCGCTACGTCAGCGTGAACGTCTCGGCCCGGCAGTTCCGCACCCCCGGCTTCGTCGACCAGGTGCGTGACGTGCTGCAGGAGACCGGCGCCCGGCCCGAGTGGCTGCTGCTGGAGATCACCGAGAGCCTGGTGCTGCACGACGCCGAGCAGGTCTGGCAGGACCTGCGCGAGCTGCGGGCGATGGGCGTCCGGATCGCGATCGACGACTTCGGCACCGGTTACTCGTCGCTGAGCTACCTGAGCCAGATGCCGGTCGACGTCCTCAAGATCGACAAGTCGTTCATCGACGACATCCTGCACAGCGGTCAGCAGATGGCTCTCGTCGAGACCATCGTCAGCCTGGCCCGGACCCTCGACCTGGACGTGGTCGCCGAGGGCATCGAGCTCGACGGGCACCGCCAGGCGCTCGTCGACATGGGCTGCCCGTACGGCCAGGGCTACCTGTTCTCCCGTCCCGCCACGGTCGACGAGATCGGCCAATGGCTCGTCGCCTACCCCGCACACCGATAGAAAAGGATCCTTGATGTCCCTCGCCCCCCTCACCGGTCTCGACTACGTCCAGCGCGAAGGTCGCTGGGCGGATCTGGAGCGGCTGCGTAGCGGCAACCCCATGTACGACGCCACCATCGAGGAGATCAAGGGCCGCCGGATCCGGGTCGGTGACCACTGGCTGGCTGACTTCGCTTCCTGCAACTACCTCGGCTTCGACCTGGAGCCGGAGATCATGGCGTCGATCGAGCCCGAGGTACGCCGCTGGGGCACGCACCCGAGCTGGTCGCGCCTGCTCGGCAACCCGTCGCTGTACCCGCAGATCGAGGAGCGGCTGACCGCCCTGCTCGACGCGCCGGACACGCTGGTGCTGCCGACCATCACGCACATCCACATGTCGGTGCTGCCGATCCTGGCCGGCAACGGTTACGTGTTCCTGGACTCGCAGGCCCACAAGACCATCTACGACGGCAGCATGTACGCCCGCGGGCTGGGCGCCACCGTGCAGCGGTTCCGCAGCAACGACATCGAGCACCTGACCGAGCTGATCCGCGCGGTGCCGGCCGGGGTGCCGAAGATCGTGGCGATGGACGGCGTGAACAGCATGACCGGCAACACTCCCGACATCGCCGCGTTCGCGAAGGTGGCCCGGGAGTACGGCGCCCTGCTCTACGTCGACGACGCGCACGGCTTCGGCGTCATCGGCGAGCGCGGCCCCAACGAGACCTCCCCGTACGGCCTCAAGGGCAACGCGATCGTCAAGTACTGCGGCGAGAGCTACGACAACATCGTGCTGGTCGGCGGCTTCTCCAAGTCGTACTCGTCGCTGCTCGCCTTCCTGGCCCTGCCCACCTGGCTGAAGAACCACCTGAAGGTCGCCGCCCCGCCGTACCTGTACTCCGGCCCGGCACCGACCGCGTCGCTGGCCACCGTGCTGTCCGGCCTGGAGGTCAACGAGAAGCGCGGCGACGCCATCCGCGCCGACCTGTACCGCAAGAGCATGAAGGTGCTCGACCACGTGCGTGCCCTCGGCGTCTTCACCCCGAACACCGGGAACACGCCGGTCATCGAGCTGCCGCTGGCGGCCGGTGAGGACATCGACGCGGTCGGCAAGCTGCTCTGGGACCGCGGCATCTACGTCACGCTGGCCGCGTACCCGCTGGTCCCGCGCGACCAGATCGGCTTCCGGGCGCAGGTCACGGCGGCCAACACCGACGAGGAGATCGACGAGCTGAACGCCGTCATCACCGAGCTGGCCGCCATGGGCAAGCTCCGCACCCAGTGAGCCCCCTGGCGCCGTTGCGCCACCGGCAGTTCCGGCTGCTGTGGACCGGGATGAGCGCCTCCCTCATCGGCGACGGCATGCTGCTGGTCGCGCTCGCCTGGCAGGTCTACGACCTGTTCGGCGTGCCGGCCGCGATGTCGGCGGTGGGGGTGGCGCTGACCCTGCCGCAGATCGCCACGCTGCTGCTCGGCGGGGCGATCAGCGACCGGTTCGACCCGCGCAAGGTCATGCTGTTCTCCGACCTGATCCGCGGCCTGATCATGGCGGGCGTCGCGACCCTGGTGCTCACCGGGGCGCTGACGTCACTGTGGATGCTGCTCGGGCTGATGGTGGTGTACGGCGCCGGGGCCGGCTTCTTCGGCCCGGCCTTCGACGCTCTGGTGCCGCGGCTGGTGCCGGAGGAGGACCTGGTCGCGGCGAACGCCCTGGACCAGTTCATGCGGCCGGCCGCGTCGCAGATCTTCGGGCCGATGCTGGCCGGCCTGATCATCGGGATCGCCGGGGCCGGGTGGGCGATCGCGTTCGACGCGGTCACCTTCGCGTTCTCGACGATCTGCCTGCTCGCGGTGGGCAGCACCCGGCCGATCTCGGTGGACGCGGCGGACGACTCGTCCGGCTCACTGCTGCGGGACATGAAGGAGGGAATCGGGTACGTCCGCCAGCACATCTGGCTGTGGGGCACGTTCCTCTCGGCGACCTTCACCTACCTGCTGTTCGTCGGCCCCACCGAGGTACTGCTGCCGTACATGGTGAAGACCGAGCTGGGCGGCAGCGCCACCGCGCTCAGCCTGGTCCTCACCTCGGGCGGGCTGGGCGCGATCGCCGCGGCCCTGCTGGTCGGCTGGATCGGCATCCCGCGCCGGTTCATGTCCTACACGTACGGCACCTGGGCGATCGCCACCCTGGCCGTGGCCGGTTACGGCGCGGCCACCCACACCTGGCAGCTGGCGGTTGCCTGCGTGCTGGTCAGCGGCCTGGAGGCGGCCGGCACGATCGCCTGGGCCACGACCAAGCAGACGTTCGTGCCGAGCCACATGCTCGGCCGGGTGTCCAGCGTCGACTGGTTCGTCTCGACCGCGCTGCTGCCGCTGTCCTACGCCCTGGCGGCACCGATCGCCGGTTTGATCGGGGTACGCGAGACGCTGCTCGGCGCCGGCCTGCTGGGCGCCGCGGTGACGTTCGGCTTCCTGTTCCTGCCCGGCATGCGCGGCCCGGAACGCCGGGCGGCGGCCTACCAGGGCCGGCACAACCGGCAGTTCATCGAGCATCTGAAACTGGAACGGGAGGAGGTCTCGGTATGAGCGAACCGCAAGACGCGGTACAGGATCTGGCCGCGGCCTTCGCCGCCCGCGACCTGGCCGCCGCCTTGGCCTGCTTCGCAGCCGGTGACGACATCGGCTACGCCGGTTCGGAGAAAGCAGAGACCGCGTCGGACCGGCCCGCCGTCTCGGCCCTGCTGGGCGCACTTTTCCTAAGACCCGAGGCGTACGCCTGGACCACACTTTCCGCCACCGTCCACCGCCACGGCACCCAGGCATACGTATTCGCCGAGGCCGACGGCGTAGTCCACACCGACACCGGCAAAACGGAGACTTTCCCCTACCGAGTGTCCGGCCTGGCAGAGCTCTCCAACGGCCGCTGGCGCTGGCGCCACTGCCAAGGCAGCGAACCCACATAGCCCAAGCCAGCCACCCACCCGGTCGGCATCGCCCCCCCGCCAACAGCGGCAGGCGCGACGTCCACGTCCACGCCGGCCGGGCACGGCGGGTCACCGCCCGATTGAACATCGCCCAGCCGACAGCGTCAGGCACGGCGTCCATATCCGCGCCGGCTGGGCACGGCGGGTCACTGCCCGATTGACATCGCTTCGCCGACAGCGGCAGGCGCGACGTCCATATCCGCCCCGGCTGGGCACGGCGGGCCACCGCCCGGATCGCTTTGCTTTGCTCACCTATACGCGCTGCTCTGCGCACCTATACGCGCTGCTCTGCGCACCTATACGCGCCACGCTGCTCGTCGGGCGGTTCAGGAGTTCAAGTCCGTTCCGGCCCGGCCGGAAAATCTCTCCGCGCGGCGGATCTCGGAGCTTGGCGGCTACGCCGCCCGACGATGCCGGCACCGACAACTCGGCCCGGCTCGACCTTGTGGAGTAGACGCGCAGACCCAGCAGCAACGTCACAAGATCTGAAGCAGGGCAGCGGACGCGACGCGCCAGCGAGGTCGAAGCCTTCGCGAAACGGCCTCCCGGCGCGCGCGCCCCCGCGCGGTCCGGAGGGTAAGCCGGACGGCAAGAGGGCGTTTCAAGAGTATTTGCGGCTTTGCGCGACAGCGAG
>NZ_BOMY01000029.1 GCF_016862435.1 Paractinoplanes tereljensis | reverse complement strand
GGGCGGGGCGGGCGGCGCGGCACGCAGCGTGATCGGGCGGGGCGGGCGGCGCGGCACGCAGCGTGATCGGGCGGGGCGGGCGGCGCGGCACGCAGATTGGTTGGGCAGGGGCCGGCGTGGGGGCGGGCCCGCCCGGCGGGGGCGCGCGGAGGGTGAGTGCCGCTCAGCGGGACCGAGTGCCACGGGACTTATGTCACGGCGTACTGAAAAAAGAGCGTGAGCCTAGTGATGAGCGTGGGTTCGGGGGCGGGCGTAAAGCTCCAGCTCCGTGGTGCACAGGTCTTCCGGGTTGTGGGAAATGTAGTCGGGGTGGATTGGGAAGCCTCGCTTTACCGCGGCTAGCGAGCGGTCGTCGACGGTGTGCAGGCGGCGTTCGATGGCGAAGCCGGCGTCGGTGAACAGGCGTTCCAGGTCGGGGGCTCGCAGGCGGTTGCAATAGGAGAACTCGTTGCCGCCCAGGCGCTGCCACTCCCGTTCGGAGAAGCGCAGGAAATTGATTCGGGTGATGGTGTTGTCCTGGTGGGCGAAATGGTCGCTCGGGTCTATCAGGTGGGCGGCGAAACCGGTTGGCTTCAGTAATCGGTTTGCCTCGGTCAGGATCGCGGCTATGGCCGGCGGAGTGACGTGTTCCAGGACGGTCATCGAGAAACTGAGGTCGAACGTGTCGTTCTCGTCGGGCATTCTCGCCGCGTCGCCGGGGGCGGCGTAGTGCACGTTGAGTGACCGCAGGTCGGCGGGGGGCAGATTCTTCAGGATGGCCAGCCGCTCCTTCAGCACCGACGGGTCTACCAGGCCGTCGTAGAGCTCGGCGATGCGATCCGACGCCTCGACCATGCGGCGGATCATCTCGGTGGTCAGGTCGATGTCCAGGCGGCGGTGCAGGTCTACGGTGACCACTTCGGCCGCCCCGAGCAGGAAGAACGCCACGGGGGCGATCGGCAGGTGGCCGGTGCCGACCTCCAGGCAGCGGGTGCCCTCGGCGCGGAAGCCAAGCTCGGCCAGGCGGCGCAGCATGGCGGCGTGCTGCGGCAGGCGCTTGAACGGGTCGGGGTTCAGGCGGCCGTATCGCCGCTGGATCTGGCGGTAGAGGACGTCACCGCCGGGCAGTAGCGCGCACGCCTTCTGGATCTTGGCCTTGCGGGTCCAGCGCATGGCGAATTTTATCGCCTTTTGCGGCTTTCGGCGGTGGATCGGCGGCGCTCGGTCAGGCGCTTGACCTTGACGTTCGTGCCACAGTCGGCCATCGAGCACCAGCGGCGCGAGCGGTTGCGGCTGCGGTCGAGGAATCGGAAGCCGCAGGCCGGGCACGTGCGCAGGAGGCTCAGATCGGCGTTCTGCAGCAGGTCGGCCAGGGCCACCGTCAGGCGGTCACCGATCATCGTGGCCGGGTCGCGGCCGACCGACAGGGTGGCGCCGCCGGCCGGAACAGGGCACAGCTCCGACCGGGCGATCGCCTCGGCCCAGCGGGCGGTGAGGGTGGCCAGGTGGCGGCCGGCCAGGGTCTCGCCGACCAGCGTGCGCAGGCGGTGCACCTCGCCGAAGGTGTCGGCCGGTGCGCGCTCGACGAGCGCGGCCTCCGCCGGCGTCACCACCTCGAGGCGCTGCGCCCAGGCGAGCACCGCGGGCAGGTCGGGCAGGAACTCCTCATCCGCGGTCACCGTGTTGGCCAGGTCCAGGGCCAGGTGACCGCCCACGATACTCAGCATGATTCCACCATAACCCGTTTTGGTGGTAGCGTCGCCAACATGCGGTCCTGGACTGTTCTCGTGGCGCTCGCCGCGTCCACATTCCTCTACGTCACCATCGAGACCCTGCCGATCGGGCTGCTGCCCGAGATCGCCGCCAACCTCGGCACCACCACTGAGGCGGTCGGGTTGCTGGTCACCGCGTACGGACTGATGGTGGTGGCCGCGACCATCCCGCTCACCCTGCTCACCCACCGGTGGCGGCGGCGCCGCCTGCTGGTCACGCTGCTGCTGGCGGCCACCGCCGCGACCGCGCTGTCGGCGCTCGCGCCGAACTACCCGGCGCTGCTGGCCGGGCGGGTGGTCACGGCGCTGAGCCAGGCGTTGTTCTGGGCGGTGGTGACGCCGGCCGCGGCCGGCATGTTCCGGCCGGCTGTCCGGGGCCGGGCAATCTCCATTCTGTACGGAGGAAGCTCGGTCGGACCGCTGCTCGGCGTCCCGGCCGGCACCTGGCTCGGGCAGCAGTTCGGCTGGCGGGTGCCGTTCCTGGTGATCGCCGGGCTCGGGCTGGCCATCTCCGCGGTGATCGTGACGTTGATGCCCGACCAGCCGCCCGGCAGCAGCGACACCGAGCGCGGCTCGGCCCCGGACGCCCGCGGCTACCACAACCTGGTGGTGCTCGTCGCGGTCATGGTGACCGGCGGGTTCACCGCGTTCACCTGCATCAGCCCGTTCCTCACCGAGGCGAGCGGCCTGTCCGGCCCGGCGGTCGGCGCGGTGCTGCTGGCGCGCGGCGTCGCCGGGCTGCTCGGGGTGATCGCGGCCGGTTTCGTGCCGGCCCGGCACACCGGCCGGGCGATGACCGTCGTGATCGGAGTCCAGGCGGTGGCGCTGGGCACGCAGTGGGCGGGCAGCGCGATCCCGGCGATCTCGATCGCGGCGGTGGCGGCGGCCGGCTTCGCGCTGTCGGCGATGACCGCGATCCTGGCCGTGCGGGTGCTCGAACTGGCACCGGGCCGCACCGACACGGCGGCCGCGGGTTCGTCCACCGCGTTCAACGTGGGCATCACGGCGGGCGCGCTGATCGGCAGCCAGGTGCTGGCCGGCGGCTCGGTGCGCGTCTCGGCGCTGCTGGGCGCGGGAATCACGGTGGTGGCGCTGGCCGTCTCGCTGCGGGGCAACGAAAGATCGACGGTCTCGATAGGCTCCGCGCCGCACTGACAACGGGGATGTGAGAGGACCACAAATGAACACTCGCCTGCGCGCGCTCGCCCTGCCGGTCGTGACGGTCACCGCCGCCGTCGCGGTCGTCACGCTCACCGTCGGACAGCCCGCTGCTGCCGCCAAGGTGACCGCGGCCTGCACCAACAGCGCCTCCGACGCGGCCACCATCCAGTCCGCGATCAACGGATCCAGCACCGGCGACGAGATCGTGATCGATGGCCCCTGCCTGATCACCCAGACCATCAAGCTGATCGGCAACCGGGGCTACCGGGGCGACAGCGCGGCCACCCTGCTCACCGAGGCGGCCGGCACCAACCTCGCGGCTGTGCTCGCCTCCGACTCCTGGGTGGACAACACGCCCGGCACCGGCGAGGCGATCACCCTGAAGGACCTGGTGATCGACGCCAACAAGAGCGCCAACCCGACCGGCGGGGACGCCGTCGTCATCCGCTCCTGGCTCACCACGGTGGAGAACATCAAGATCTGGGACGCCAAGGCCAACGGCATCCGCATCACCAACACCTCGAAGAACGGCACCACCCTGACCAACAGCCAGGTCAACGGCACGGTCCGGAACGTGTTCGTGACCGGCTCCGGCGGCAACGGCATCTACGTGCAGGACAGCGGCAACGCGATCACCGATTGGAACCTCACCGACAACTGGGTCGCCGACAGCGGCGGCGACGCCCTCCGCCTGGAGAACTCGGCCGGCTGGACCGTCGAACGCAACCACGTGTACGGGGTCGGCAGCAGCGGCATCAGCGCCGACCGCCTGTTCGCCACCAGCATCGTCGACAACTACATCGAGGACTTCACCGTCAACGGCATCGGCGTGACGGTCCAGGGCGACGCCGCCAGCACGTTGTCCGGCAACAAGATCTTCCACTTCAGCGGCACCGGCACCACATACCTGGCGATCAAGCAGGTCAATTACGGCACCGGCCAGATCGCCGTCACCGGCAACACCATCCGCGGCGCCGGCACCGGCGTCGGCCTGTCCTACCAGCGCGGGGCCAACGCGCTGACGGTCACCTCGACCGGCAACTCGGTCACCGGCGTGACCACCCCGCTGGCGTCCGGCACCGGCGTGAGCGTGGGTGCCGGGATCTGACAAATGCCGATGGTTGCGCGTCCCCGCACAATGAGGGAGTGACCGGGAACTGGATTCCGGAAGTGGGCGTCACTCCCGTGCCGCGGGGGTGGCAGGCGGTGCGCCGGTTCGACCGCGAGACCGGCGAACCGGTCATCCTCATGCGGGTGCACCCGATCCGGCGCTGGCTGACCGCGGCCGCCGCGGCCGCCGGGGTGGCGCTGCTCTGGTGCTGGTTCATCTGGACCCGCGAGGCCAGCGGCGGCTTCTTCGTGTTCGGCACGCTGATGGCCACGAGCGGCACGATCGGCACCGTCGTGCTGACCCTGACCCAGGACGGTTTCACCGTCACCCCCGGCCGCATGCGCTGCGGCCGGGTCTGGGTGGCCAGCGGAAACTGGCGCGGCCGAGTGTCCGACGCGTCCGATCTGGAGCTGGAGGCGCACGAGACCGACAACATCACCAAGCTCCACCTGTACGCGAACCACCGAGGCGGCGGCCGCGACGAACTCTTCACCGACGACGAGACCGGCCGCATCGCCCGCCCGTTCGCCGATTGGCTGTCCGCGGTAGCACACATCCCGGTCAATGCCGGCGGCGCCTCTTGACCCCGGATTTCGGTCCCGCCAGGCGGTTCCGGCACGCTTCTTTTTAAGTACGCCGTAGGACCAGTCCCGTGGCCCGCGGTCCCGCTGAGCGACACTCACCCTCCGCGCGCCCGCGCCGGGCGGGCCCGCCCACCAACGCCAGCCGCTGCCCACCCAACCTGCGTGCCGCAGCTGCTCGCGCCGCCCGATCAATCTGCGCGCCGCGCCGCGCCGCGCCGCGCCGCGCCGCGCCGCGCCGTGCCGCGCCGTGCCGCGCCGTGCCGTGCCGTGCCGTGCCGCCCGCCCCGCCCAGCCAAGCTGCGTGCCGCGACGTCCGCCCCTGCCCGATCACGCTCGGTGCCGGGCCGCGCGCCGCTGCCCGAACTCAAGCTGAGGCCGGTGGCGTCGTGGACCTCCCGCATCGTGGGCCACGATCCCGCCTTGCGGACGACGCTTCCACATCGTGGCCGACGCACCCGGACATGCCGTTTATATCCGGCAGCGACCGGG
>NZ_BOMY01000028.1 GCF_016862435.1 Paractinoplanes tereljensis | reverse complement strand
CCCGCCGTCGCGCAAAGCCGCAAATACCCTTGAAACGCCTCCTGCCCTTCGGCTTGCCCTCCGGACCGCGCGGAGGCGAGAGGCCGTTTCGCGAAGGCCTCGACCTTGCCGGCGCTGACGCACCGCGTCCGCCACCCTGCTTCAGATCTTGTGACGTTGCTGCTGGGGCTGCACGTCTACTCCACAAGATCGAGCCGGGCCGAGCTGTCGGTGCCGGCATCGTCGGGCGGCGTAGCCGCCAAGGTCCGAGATCCGCCGCGCGGGGAAGTTTCCCGGCCGGCCCGGAACCGGTTTGACCTCTTGGAAATCGTCCGATGAGCAGAGTCGCGCGTATTGGTGCGCAGAGCAGCGCGTATTCGTGCGCAGAGCAAAGTGTCGCGCGGGGGTGGGGGGCCTCGTTGCGCGAGAGTCGCGGCACGCGCCGGTCTTGTGCGGTGGTCGCGTGGTGTCGGCGGTCGGGTGTGGTTGCGGTTGTGGAGGTCGTTGCCCGTACCGGCAAAGGTCTAGCTGTTGCGGTGGTGTTTTTTGACGAAGGTGTAGCCGGGCTCGAGCGGGGCGTCTATCTGCTCGTTGTCCAGGGCTCGCTGGTACTCCGACAGCTGCTTCTCGGAGGGCTGGGCGCCGGGTGGCAGCTTGCGGACGAAGCCGTGGACCCAGTGGTCTCGGCGGTCTGCGGCGTTGGGTGGGTCGGCCGGCTCGACCAGCGGGGCGTAGAACAGCATCTCCACCGGGTCGGCGCCCTCGGCGGGCGGGAAGGACGAGTCGCCGCTGCCGGTCACCCGGGTGACGTAGCCCTCCCGGATCAGCTGTTCGACGGCGTTCTTGAGCAGGAACGCGCCCTTCGCGCCCCGGCCCAGGCCGGCCTTGGCGGCCACCTTGGCCTCGGCGAACACCGCGCTGCCGTCGTCGAAGACCCAGCCGTGCTTGCACACCGCGTGCAGCACCCGGCTCCAGTTCGAGGTGCCGGCCTCGAACTCGCGGGTGACGACCTTCGGGTCGTACTCGTGGAAGTAGTCGACCCCATCGACCGAGACCGGCTCGTCCAGCGGCGTCGTGGTGGCGACGACCGTGTTGTCGGCGGCGTGCCAGGTGACCGTGACCTGCACGCCGGGCCGCAGGTCGCCGGGCCAGACCACGCCGGTGAACTGGCCGTCGCGCAGCGACGTCTCGAACGTCTCCCGGGTGGCGGCCAGGCCGTGCACGCGGTGTTCCAGCACGACCGGCACCGCGTCGAGGTGCCGCAGGTTGTCGACGCACTCCTCGGGGGCGGCGCAGATGCTGCCCTGCAGGTCAGCCCGCCACAGGGCGAAGCGCCGGGTCGCGGTCCTCATCACCGAACCTTAACGAAATGCCAGAGTGCGACGGAGGGGACTCCGGACGCGGCGGCGGCGATGGCGGCCGGCGCCAGTTCCATCAGTGACCAGGGCCAGACATCCCACGGGCCGGTGGTCAGGTCGTCGGGCAGGCCGTCGCGGACCTCGGGGCCGGGGGTGCGGGGCTCCTCGAAGCGGCGCAGCTCCAGCCTGCGCGGGAGGGCGGCGTTCACGTAGTCGCTGGCCCGGTGCCGGTAGGACGGGATCAGCTGCGGCTCACCGGCCGTCGAGCGCACGTGCGGCACCGAACCGAGTGTCACCCACTCGTGGTGGATGTCGGTGACGATCAGGTGGCCGCCCGGCCGCAGCACCCGGGCCAGTTCGGCGAAGCCCGGCCGCAGGTCGGGCTGGTGGGCCAGGGCCAGGGCGCAGACCGCCAGGTCGACGTGGTCGTCGGGCAGCGGCAGCCGGTCGAGGTCGCCCGCCCGGAAGTCGCCGTCCGGGATCCGCAGGCGGGCGTGGGCAAGCATGTCCGGGGAGCTGTCGACGCCGATCACCCGGTGCCCGCGCGAGGCGAGGTAGGCCGCGTGCCGGCCGGTCCCGCAGGCGGCGTCGAGCGCGACCCCGGCGGGGAGCGCATCGACGATC
Organism: Paractinoplanes tereljensis; assembly: GCF_016862435.1. Taxonomy (GTDB): domain Bacteria; phylum Actinomycetota; class Actinomycetes; order Mycobacteriales; family Micromonosporaceae; genus Actinoplanes; species Actinoplanes tereljensis. The sequence goes on along the minus strand of NZ_BOMY01000028.1, from coordinate 140,640 downwards.
TCGTGGACGAACGGCTCCTCGATCGCGAACAGGCCGTTCCCGGGCTGGTCATAGGTCTCCGACCAGATCCGGTAGCCGGCCACGGTGTCGACCGCCGCCACTTCGACGCCGTCCGCGGCCAGGTCGAGCAGCCGGCGGATCTCGGCGACCCGATCCTCGGCGAAGGCCCGGTCGTGGTCGCCGTAGTAGGACCGCAGCAGCGCGACCCCTTCGATCCCGAGCAGATAGTGCAACGGATGCTGATAAATCATGAGATGTCCAAGATGCCGTAGCGGGCCATGATCGCGGCTCGGCGCACGCGGTTCACCGTGGTCACCCGGCGCGCGACGAACAGGCCGTCGATCAGCGCCCACACCCCGAGGCCACCCAGCGTGAACAGCATCGCGATCGACCGGCCGGTGTCACCGAGATAAAACCGATGACCCCCGAAAACCCCAAGACAGACCCAGATGGCGTACGCCGCCCGGCGGTCCTTTTTCACCGAGGAGTACTCCGCTTCGGCTCGCAGCACCCGCAGCCGTTCCCACTCGGGCAACTCGACCGGCTCGGCGACGCTCACGGGAAGAAACGATAGCCCGGGACCGAGCGGCCCCGGGCATCTCGTCGGGTCAGCCCAGTTTCAGGTTGAGCTTCTTGGCGCCCTGGGCCGGGATCGCCACCTTGGTGGCCGCGTCGATGTCGGCGGCGTCCTTGTACCAGCCCCGGACCGACGGGCCGCCGTCCTGGTAGTAGCTCCAGTCGACCTTCACCTTCTGGTCGCCGGCCAGTGGCATCTCGTACGCCCCGCCCGGGCCGGCCAGGTAGGCGTCGAACGTGCCCATCTGGTCGCCGGTCACCGCGTTGAACGCGTGGATCCGCCAGTTGGGCACCGGCGCGGTCACCTTGCCCTTGAGCGACGCGGTGGTGCGCGGGGTGAAGTTGTAGGTGGTGCTGCCGCCGGCGACGACCGGGACCGGCTCGGCCTGGAAGCGGTTGCCGTTGTGCCCGGACCACTCGCGCGGATAGTTCCGGGAGCCGAACAGCAACGGCCAGCCGTACGGTCCGAGCTTGTCGATCGTGTAGACGCCGTGCTCGTCGGTGTCCGTGTCCCAGCCGGGCCCGGCGTCGCCCCAGGCGCTGAAGGCGACGTTGACGTCGGCCAGCGGTGCGCCGGCCGCGTCGGACACCACGCCGGTGATCGTGCCGGGCTTGTCGAGCAGGACGGCCGGGGCCGTGCTCGTCCGGCCGGCCTTCACCTTGATCCGGGCGGCCGCCTTCTGGTCGCCGGTGCCACCGGTGGTGCCGACCCACTGGTGGCCGTAGCCGTCCGGGGCGACCGCGAACATCTCGTACGTCCCGGGGGCGATCGAAACCGAGGTGACGTTGCCGGCCTCGTCGGTGCAGTTGCCGTAGCCGTCGCCCAGCCCGCCGTGGCCGAGTTCCCGGAAGATGCCGCAGGCCTGCTCCACGGCCGCGCCGCTGGCGTGGTCCTTGGCGGTGAACGAGACCCGCCCGCCGAGGACCAGCGTGACGGTCGCGGTGGTGGCCTGCTTCGCGGTGACGGTCACCGACTGGGACTGCGACGACAGGTAGTACGAGCTGGAGTCCGGGGTGACGTACAGGTCGTAGACGCCGGACGACAGATCGTCGACGGTCACCGAGGAGCCGGTGCTGCAACCGTCGCCGCTGCTGTCGCCTGCGCTGACCCAGACGCAGAAGTTGCTGACCGGGGCGCCGGTCGTCGCGTCGACCGCGTTGACCACGACCGACCCGCCGGTCAGCCAGGTGTCGTCGACGGTCACGTCACCGCCGGACCCCACCTTGATCACGGTGGCGTCGGCCTCCCCGCCCTTCCCGTACGCCCACTGGGTGCGCTGCCAGTCCGCCGTGCGGAAGGCGACGCGATAGTCGCCCGGCTCGATGCCGTCGGCACTCCAACTGCCGTCGCTGCCCGTGGTCGCCGAGTAGTTCATCCCGTTGTCCTGGTCATCGGTGAGGATGTCGGCGGAGTACCCGGCCTTGGCCGCGCCGTCCTCGCCGAGCAACCGGCCGTGCAGCGTGCCCGGGGTGATCAGGGAGTCGTCGGCCGTGGTCGCCTCGCCCGCGACGACCGTGAACCGGGTCGCCTGTTGCTGGCTGCGCACGCTGGGGATCCACTGGTTCGGGCCGCCGTCGACGTAGAACGACACGGTGTAGCCGTCGCCGGCGATGACCTCGCCGAACGTGTAGTGGCCGTCGGCGTCGGTGACCGCCCCGCCGACCATATCGGGGCCGCGGTGCAGGTCGAGCCAGGTGTCGGCCAGCGGGGATCCGTCGGCCTTGGTGAGCCGGCCCGCCATCGTGCCGGTCGGCAGCTTGCTGTCGTCGACCGTGGTGGTCTGCCCGACAGCGACGGTGTAGACGGCGGCGTCGGCCTCGCTGACCGAGCCGACCGCCCACTGCTTGGCACCCTCCCAGGTGAACGCGACCCGGTAGGTGCCCGGGAAGACGTCGATCGACCAGTTGCCGTCCTCGGTGGTGTAGCCGCCGACGGCCGCGGGCGCGTCGACGCCGTACGCGGTCACGTTGAAATAGGACGGGCTGCCGGTGAAGTGGCCGGCGATGGTGCCGGTGGCCGGCTGCTGCTCGTTGACCGTGACCGTGCCGCCCGAGGCGAGCTGATAGACGGTCGCGTCGGCGCTGGTGCGCCGGCCCGGCGACCACTGCTGGAGGTTGTTGAAGTCGAACTGGAGCTTGATGCCGCCGGCCGGCAGCCCGGTGAACCGGTAGTGGCCCTGTCCATCGGTGAACGCCCAGGCCAGCCACTCGTCGTCGGCGGTGTAGGCGGTGACGTAGGCGTCGGCGATCGGACTGCCGGCGATGGTGGTGAAGTCGCCCTGGACCGTGCCACCGGCGGCGGCCGCGGCGGGCGCTGCAAGAGCGCCCGCTACGACCAGGCCGGTGACCACGGCATAGCCAAGACGAGCCAGAGTGAATCGGCCCATCACATTTCCCCCGTGTATCGATGCGTTGGCAGGATCGTAGCCCCGCATCGACAAATGGAAACAGGCCTATTTATTCAAGGGTGAGGTCCACGTTCTCGGTGCCGTCGGCCGGCACGATGACCGGGGTGTCGTAGGTGCCCTTGCCGTGCAGCGAGTCGGTGTCGTACGTCCAGTCCAGCCTCGCCGTCTGCGGACCGGTCAGCGGCAGCCGGTAGGTCCCGCCCGGCCCGGCCGAGTAACTGTCGAAGGTGCCCACCAGGTCACCGGTGACCGCGTTGAACGCGTTGAGCCGCCACTGCGCGTCCGGCGCGGCCGGAACGGTCACCGTGCCGGCGAGCGCCGCCGACGTCCGTACGGTGAAGTTGTAGGTGGTCGCGGTCCCGGCCACGACCGGAACCTTCTCCGCCTCGAACCGGTTGCCGGTGTGCCCCGACCACTGCCGTGGGTAGTCGTAGTTGCCGAACAGCAGCGGCCACTCGTACGGGCCGAGCCCGGTGATCAGGTAGGCGCCGTTCGAGCCGGTGCGGGTGCCCCACGACGGCCCGGCGTCACCCCAGGCGCTGTAACCGACGTATGCCCCGGACACCGCGGCGCCGGACGGATCGGTCACCACCCCGCTGATCCGGCCGGCCGGGTCGAGCCGCACGGCCGGGGCGGCGACGGTCGAGCCGGCCGTTACCGTGATGCGCGCGGCCGCCTGCTGGTCGCCGGTGCCGCCGCTCGTGCCGACCCACTGGTGGCCGTAGGTGGTGTTCGGGGCCACCGCGAACACCTCGTACGTCCCGGGCGCCAAGGTCTCGCTGACGATCTTGCCCTGCGCGTTGGTGCATTCGCCGTGCCCGTCGAGCAGGCCGCCCCGGCCGAGCACCTGGAACATCGGGCAGATCTCCCGGACGGCCTTGCCGGTGGCCCGGTCGGTCGCGGTGATCGAGACCTTGCCACCCTTGCTGACCGGCACCGAGATCGTGGTGGTCGCGCCCACCGCGAGCGTCACCGGAACCCCTCTGGCCTGCAGGTAGTACGAGGTGCTGGCCGGCGTCACCTGCGCGTCGAAGGTGCCGGCCACCAGGTCCGGGATGGACACCGAGCTGCCGGTGCTGCAGCCGCTGCCGTCGGTGGGCGTGGCGACCCAGACGCAGAAGTTGCTGACCGGGGCGCCGGTGGTCGCGTCGACCGCGTTGACCACCAGGGTCGCGCCGGGCACCCAGGTGTCGTCGACAGCGGCGTTCTGGCCGGGCTCGACGGTGATCACGGTGGCCTCGGCCTGGGTGCTCTTCCCGTACGCCCACTGGGTGCGGCTCCAACTGGGGGTGCGGAACGAGATCCGGTAGTCGCCGGGCAGCACCTTGGGCACGCTCCACTCGCCGTTGCTGCTGGTGGTCGCCTCGTAGAGGACGCCGGTCCCCTGGACCTCGACCGCGTAACCCACCTTGGGGGTGCCGTTCGGGTCGGCCAGCCGCCCGTGCATGGCCGACGGCCCGAGCAGCGCGTCGTCGGCCGTGGTCGTCTCGCCGGCGACCACAGTGAACCGGCGGGCCTTGGCCGGGTCGAGCGTGCCGGCGATCCACTGGATGACGCCGCCGACGTCGAACGACACGGTGTACCCGTCGCGGGCCAGCGTCTCGCCGAACGAGTAGGTGCCGTCGGCCGTGGAGAGCACGTAACCGAGTTCCTCGTCCCCGTGGTGCAGGGTCATCCAGGCCCCCTCCAGGGGCGTGGACCCGTCGGGCTTGGTGAGCCGGCCGGAGATCGTCCCGGTGGGCAGCGCGGTGTCGTCGACGGTGACGGTCTCGCCCACCGCGACGGGATAGGTGGTCGCGCCGGCCTCGGCCGGTGACCGCACCGCCCACTGCGTCACCGCGTCCCAGCGGTAGCTCACCCGGTACGTGCCCGGGTAGACGTTGAGCGCCCAGTCACCGTTCTCGTCGGTGTAGCCGGTCACGTAGTCGGTGCCGCCGACCACGACCACGCTGGTCTGCGGTCGGTCCAGATGGCCGCCGATCCGGCCGGTGGGCAGTTGCTGCTCGTCGACGGTGACCGCGCCGCCCGCGGCGACCTGATAGACGGTGGCGTCGGCGATGTTCCGCTTGCCGGGCGCCCACTGCTCGCGGCCCGCGTCGTCGAACTGGATCCGAACCCCACCGGCCGGCACGTCGGTGATTTCGTAATGGCCCCGATAGTCGGTGCCGGCACCGGCCAGCCACGCGCCGGTGGCCGAGTAGGCGTTCACGGACGCCCACGCGATCGGTTGGTTGTCACTGCTGGTGAAGTCGCCCTGGATGGTGCCACCGGCGGCGGCCGACGCGGGTGCTGCGAGAGCACCTGCGGCGACCAGGCCGGCGAGCACGGCATAGCCAAGACGAGACAGCCGGAAGCTGCTCATCGAATTCCCCCGTGTGTCGTGTTGCGGTGGCGAGATGGTAGCCCGCCGCATCGACGTGCGTCAGCGCCTCAGGGTGAGAATCAGATCGACGACCAGGGCGGTCCAGCCGGTCTGGTGCCACGCTCCGAGGCCGGCGCCGTTGTCGCCGTGGAAGTACTCGGGGAAGACGATCAGGTCTTTCCAGTCGGGGTGTTGCTGGAGGATCTCGTTGGCGCCGTAGATCGGCCGGTGGCCGTTCTCGTCCGGCAGGAACAGTGAGATGAGCCGGCGGGACAGGTCATTGGCCACTTCGGACAGTGGCACCTTCTGCTGCGAGCCGGTCGGGTACTCCACCATCAGGTCGTCGCCGAAGAACGCGGCGAACTCCCGCAGGGCCTCGACCAGCAGGTAGTTGACCGGCATCCAGACCGGGCCGCGCCAGTTCGAGTTGCCGCCGAACAGGCCGCTCGTCGACTCGGCCGGCTCGTAACCGACGGTGAAGTCGGAACCGCCCAGCGACACCGTGAACGGTTTCTCCAGGTGTGACCTCGACAGAGTGCGGATCCCGTACTCCGAAAGGAATTCCTCCGGATCGAGCATCCGGGCCAGGATCCGCAGCAGCTGGTCCTGGCCCACCATGGACAGCAGCCGCTGCTGGCGGCCCTCGGCCGACAGCCGGCGGGCGCTGATCACATCGGCCATCTCACCCTGCGAGTGGCGCAGCCAGCGCAATCGCGCGTTCAGCTCGGGCAGGCGGTTGAGGGTGGCCGCGGTCAGCCGGGTGGTGGCCGCGAGCGGCAGCAGGCCGACGATCGACCGGGCCTTCAGCGGCAGCTTGTGGCCGTCCGGCAGGCGCAGCTGGTCGTAGAAGAAGCAGTCCTCGTCGTCCCACAGGCCCTGCCGGTAGGCGGCCTCGGCGATGTAGGCGAAGTGCTCGAAGAACTTCGTCGCCATGTCCTCGTAGGTGCGGTCGTGCAGGGCCAGCCGGATCGCCATGTCCAGCAGGTTCAGCGCGTACATCGCCATCCAGCCGGTGCCGTCCGACTGCTCCAGCACGCCGGCGACCGGCAGGGCCGCGGACCGGTCGAACGGGCCGACGTTGTCCAGGCCGAGGAAGCCGCCCTCGAAGACGTTGTTGCCGCCGACGTCCTTGCGGTTGACCCACCAGGTGAAGTTCAGCAGCAGCTTGTGCATGACCCGGGCGAGGAAATCGAAGTCGCGCCCGCCGTCAATTTCAAAGACCCGAAGAGCAGCCCATGCGTGTACGGGCGGATTGACGTCGCCGAACGCCCACTCGTACGCCGGGATCTGGCCGTTGGGGTGCATGTACCACTCGCGGAGCAGCAACAGCAGCTGGGACTTGGCGAAGCCGGGGTCGACCCGGGAGATCGAGACACAGTGGAACGCCAGGTCCCAGGCCGCGTACCACGGGTACTCCCAGGGGTCCGGCATGGAGATGACGTCGAAGCTGTTCATGTGCCACCAGGCGTTGTTGCGCCCGTAGCGGCGGCCCGGCGGGGGTGGCGCCGAGCCCTGATCGCCGGTCAGCCACTGCTTCACGTCGAAGTGGTAGAACTGCTTGCCCCACATCAGCCCGGCGATGCCCTGCCGGGCCACCGCGGTCTCCTCGGCCGACGCCTCGGGCGGGATGATCTCGCCGAAGAACTCGTCGGCCTCGCCGGCCCGGTCGCGCATCACGGCTTCCCAGCCGGCGCCCAGGTCCAAATTCGACGGATCCTCGAAACCCTCACCCTGGGTGAGACGAAGCCGGAGGGTACGGGTCTCGCCCGGCCCGAGGGTGATCTTGTAGTGCAGCGACCCCTTGGTGCCGACGCCGGCCGGGTTGACCGTGGGCGCCCCCGCGACCACGTGGTCGTTGATGCCGTCCTTGGGATAGGTGCTGGTGCCGGGCTGGCCCCACAACCGCTGCGCGTTGGTCTCGTTGTCGCAGAGCAGGGTGGACGCGTCGCCCTCGCCCTCGAGGGTGAGGTGGCCGAGCGTGCGGTGCCGGCCGGCGAGACGGCCCGGGGTGCCGGTGAGCGTCGGCTTCGGCCGGTTGGCCGGACCCCACGACCAGGTGTTGCGGAACCACAGCGTGGGCAGCACGTCCAGGGTGGCCGGCTCGGGACCGCGGTTGGACACGGTGATCGCGATGCACATGTCCTTGGGACCGGCCTTCGCGTAGTCGACGGTCACCGCCCAGAACCGGTCGTCGTCGAAGACCCCGGTATCGATCAGCTCGTACTCCGACGACTCGCGCGACCGGGTGCCGTTCTCCCGGACGATCTGGTCGTACGGGAACTCCTTCTGCGGGTAGTGGTAGCGCCAGCGCATCCACGAGTGGGTCGGCGTGGAGTCCTGGTACCACCAGTAGTCCTTGGCGTCCTCGCCGTGGTTGCCGCCGTCGCCGCCCAGGCCGAACATCCGCTCCTTGAGGATCGGGTCGTTGCCGTTCCACAGCGCCAGCGCGAAGCAGAACGTCTGCCGGTCGTCGCAGATGCCGCCCATACCGTCGTCGTTCCACCGGTACGCTCGGGACCGCGCATGATCGTGCGGAAAGTAGTCCCAGGCCGTGCCGTGCTCGCTGTAGTCCTCGCGGACCGTGCCCCAGGCGCGTTCGGCGAGATAGGGGCCCCACGAGCGCCACGGCTGCTCACCGGAATCGGCCTGCGCCAGCCGTACGCGCTCCGCCACGCCGTGACTCACCCCCATAATCTGATTCTCACCGTCGCGTGTTACGTCTGTTGACAACAATTGATTCTGCCCGACAACTGGAGGTCATCTGATGGCTACGGTGCGTCGCCTAGCTTTCGGATCTCAGGTGTGCGGGAACATCACCGAGGGTGCGGCCCGCGAATGGCTCGTACCCGACGGTTGCGGTGGGTATGCGATGGGCACGGTTTCCGGTCTGCGTACCCGGCGTTACCACGGTTTGCTGGTTGCCGGGCGGAAACTCGGCCTCACCGCGCTCGACCCGATCGTCACCCTGCCGTCCGGCGCCACGGTCCGGCTGGCCACGCACGAGTGGTCGGACGGGACGATCGCCCCACGCGGGCACGAACTTCTCGCCGGCTTCGAGCTCGTGGACGGCCTCCCCCGCTGGCGCTGGCGGATCGGCGACGTCGTCATCGAACGCGAACTCGCCATGATGCACGGCCGCCCGGCGGTCGCCGTCGTGCATCGCCTGCTCACCGGCGGCCCGGTCGGCCTCTCCCTGGAGGCCCTGGTCACCTGGCGGGACGCGCACAAGGAGCGGACCGCGGACGGTCCCCCGCCGGCCGTCGAGCCGGTCGAGGGCGGGTGCGTGGTCGAGGGCGCGTTCCGGTTGCGCGGCCCGGAATTCCAGGCCGGCGGCGCCTGGTGGCTCGGGGTGCGACACCGGGCCGAGGCGGCCCGAGGGCTTCAACCCATCGAAGATCTTTGGTACGCCGGGAGCTTCCACGCCGAGCTGCGGCAACCCGGATCGACGGCTTCGGTGTCGGCCTGGGCATCAGGTCTCGACGATCCGCCGCCACCCGCGCCCGAGGTCGTGCTGGCCGCGCGGCAGCGCAGCAAGGCCGTGGTCGCCGCGGCCGCCCCCGCCGACAACGCCCAGGCCACCCTGGCCCTGGCCGCGGACGCCTTCGTGGTGCGCACCGCCGCCGGGCCCGACGTGGTGGCCGGCTATCCCTGGTTCGGCGCCTGGTCACGGGACACCATGCTCAGCTACGAGGGCCTGTTCCTGTCCACCAACCGATCGAGCGAGGGCCGCGAGCTGCTCCGGTCGTACGCGGCCACGCTCTCCGAGGGCATGCTGGCCAACACCGCCGACACCGGCCGCGTCGAGTACAACACCGCCGACGCGACCCTGTGGTTCCTGCACGCGGTCGGCCGGCACGTGGCCGTCACCGGCGACTTCGACCTGGCCGCCGAGCTGCTGCCGGCCCTGCTGGACGTGGTCGACCACCACCTCAAGGGAACCCGCTACGGCATCGGGGTGGACCCGCTCGACGGCCTGCTCCGGCAGGGCGCCGAGGGCAAGGCGCTGACCTGGATGGACGCCCGGGTCGACGGGGTTCCGGTCACTCCCCGGCACGGCAAGCCGGTCGAGATCAACGCGCTCTGGGTGAACGGCCTGGCCACCGTGATCAAACTGGCCTGGCAGGCCCGCACCGGCGCCGGCTCGGCGGTCCGCGCCCACCCGGAGGCCCTGGCCGGCTTCGCCCGCCGCTTCCCGGCACCGACCGGCTGGCTGTACGACGTCGTGGACGGTCCCGACGGCGACGACCCGGCCATGCGGCCCAACCAGCTGCTGGCCTGGTCCCTGCCGTACGCGCCGCTGCGCCCCGAACCGGCCACCCTGCAGGCGATCGGCGCGGCCCTGATGACCCCGCTCGGCCTGCGCAGCCTCGCCCCCGACGAGCCCGGCTACCTCGGGCGGCACCGCGGCGACTCGGCGGCCCGGGACACGGCCTACCACACCGGCACGGTCTGGCCCTGGCTGACCGGCCCGTTCGTCCAGGCCTGGCACCGGCTCGGCGTCTCGGCCGACCAGATCCTCTCCGACACCGACGACCACCTGGGCGAGTACGGCCTGGGCTCGGTCTCGGAGACCGCCGACGGCAACGCCCCGCACGTGGCCACCGGTTGCCCGTTCCAGGCCTGGTCGGTAGCCGAAACCCTGCGCGCCCGCCGCCTCTAGCCGTTGCCGCCGCCGTTGCCGTTCCCGCCGTCGGCCGGGGTCGGCTCGAAGGTGGGTTCGGTCGTCGGCGGCGTGGTGGTCGGCTCGGTCGTGGTCGACTTCGTCTTGGTCGGGCGGTAGGTCGGCCGGGTGGTCGGCTTCTTCGTCACGGTGGGTGCGGTCGTCGGCGCCGGGGTCGTCACCGTGGGTGCCGCGGTGGCGGTGGCGCTGCCCGGCGGTCGCAGCGAGTACAGAACACCGCCGTCACCGACGATGTAGAGCCCGGTCTCGTCGCCACGGGAGGCCGCATCGAACTTCTCCCCCGTCCGTGACTCCCACAGCACGTTGCCGGTGGCGGGGTCGAGCCCCACGATCCGGCCGTCCGGGAAGGCGACGTCGACCCCACCGGCCCGCACCACCGGGAACCCGGCGCCCGCCCCGGTCGCCGCGGTCCGCCAGCGCTTCTCCCCCGTCACGACGTCCCAGGCCCCGACCGACCCGTCGGCGCCCGCTCCGTACAGCGTCCCGGCCGCCGCGTAGATCCTGGTCAAGGTCGTTCCGTCGGCCTTGATCACCGGCAGCAGCTCGCCGTCGGCCAGCCGCACACACCGCGCGGTGCCGTCGGCCAGCGCCACGCAGGCGGCGTCGCCCGCGTCCACCGGCCCGCCGCTCGCCTTGCCCACGGCCGGTTTCCACAGCTGGGTGCCCTCGGCGTTGACCCCGTGCAGCCGCCCGTCCCCGCCGGCGACGATGCCCACCCCGCCGATCACCGTGGGTGGATAGCTGACCTCGCCGACCTGCACCCGCCAGCGGCCGTTCCCGGTCGGCGAGCGATATCCGTAGAGAATCCCGTCCTGGCCACCGACGAACACCCGCTCGGAGTCGACGATCGGCCGCGCCACGATCGGGTTGCCGGTGCTCCGGCGCCACACTTCGCGGCCCTTGGCGGCGTCGATCGCATAGACCCCGCCGTCCCCGGTGACCGCGTAGACGACCCCGCCCACCACCCGGGTCGAGGCCCGCAGCCCGTCCCCGAGCTTGAGCTCCCAGGCGGCCCCACCGTCCGACCGCCGATAGGCCCGCAGCGTCCCGTCCGCCCCGCTGACGAACACCAGCTCGGCCCCGACGGCCGGCGGCTCGCCGGCCCCCACTCCGGTCGCCGTCTTCCAGACCACCGTCGCCACAGCCGCGGCCGGCGCGGAAGCCTCGCTTGTCGCGCTCCCCGCCGCCGGCGTGGCCCCACCGCCACGGTCCTTGGGCCAGAGCACGATCGCGCTCACCGCCGCCACCGTCACCAGCACGGCCGCGAACCCACCGATGATCGGCCACTTCACCGACCGCTTCCGCGCCGCCTGCGCCGGCGGCGGCCAACTCCTCGATGCCGTGTCACCCGGCGGCACGCTCAGCGGTATCGCACCCGAACTCACACCCTCCCGCTGCTGCGGAGACACCCCGTTGCCGGTCCCGCCGTCGCGGCCCGGCACCTGCGCCGACCCGGAAACCCGCGCCGACGGGAGCCCGGGCCCACCCGGGCTCAGCGGCCGAACATGCGCTCCCGCAGCGTCCGAAAACGACGACGCGGTTCCGCCGGCCAGGTTCCGCGGTCCACCGCCGCCCGGCGCAGCTCCGCCCGGGGACCCGTAGGCCGGCGCGGCCCCGCCCGACCCACCACCGCCCGGAGCCGCTCCACCCGGCGACCCGTGGTTTGGCGCGGCCCCGGCCAGCCCGCCACTGCCCGGAGCAACTCCACCCGACGAGCCGTAGGCCGGCGCCCCGGCGCCGGAGCCCGGCGCCCCCGCCAAGCCCGCGCCCGAGATGCCTGCGGCGGCTGCGCCTGCCGCTGCCGCACGCGCGGCTTCGTTTCCGGGTGCGCCCGCATCGGCATGACCGGCACCCGTGCCTCGACCCGGCGCGGCACCGCCCGCGCCGCCGGCCCCGGCCAGGCCCGCGGCGCCTGCCGCCGCACCACGGGCCACGGGCACTCCGCCCGAACCCGCCACGCCCGCGACCGCACCGGCCGCGGCTGCGGCTCGGCCGGCCGACGCGGCTGCATTCGCCGGGCGGGCGCTGGCGATCCGGGGTGGGGCCGAGGAGATCGGGGCGGGTTGCTCGCGCAGGGTGCCCTCGGGACCGCTCAGGCGGGCGGCGCCCAGGGCGATGCCCAACTCGGGCTGTTCGTCGGAGGCGGCCGGGCGGCCGAAGGCCTCCTCGACCAGTGAGCCGACCAGCGGGATGCGGGCCGAGCCGCCGGCCAGGACGATGCAGCGCAGGTCGGCCGGTTCCACCGAGGCGGAGCGCAGGGCTCGGCGCAGGGCGGCGATCGTGTCGTCCAGGGCCGGGGAGATCAGCGACTCGAACTCGGAGCGGTGGATGCGCACCCGGGTGTGCAGGCGGGGCAGGGCGACGCCGATCTCCGCTTCGGTGTCGAAGGAGAGGCTCTCCTTGGCCTCGACGCACTCGCGGCGCAGCCGGGTCAGCGCCTCGGTGACCGTGGGGTCGGTCAGGTCCATCTCGGCCAGGTTGGGGCCGAGTTGCTCCCGCACGTACTCCAGGATCGCCTCGTCGAAGTCGATGCCGCCCAGCTGCTCGACGCCCTGCGGCTCGCCGAGGACGTCGAAGCCGGTGGCGGTCTTGCGCAGCACCGCGGCGTCGAAGGTGCCGCCGCCCAGGTCGTACACCGCGATGGTCTCGCCGACCGCGACCCGCGCGGTGCTCGCGTAGCGCACCGCGGCCGCCTCCGGCTCGCTCCGCAGCGTGACCTGCCGCAGGTCGGCGAGCTGCGCGGCCTGCTGAAGAAGCTCTCGTTTGTACGGACCCCAGTTGGCCGGGTGGGTCAGCACGATCCGGCTCGGCGGCCCGCCCTGACCGTTCGCCACCATGGCCGTGACGTGCCGCAACACCCGAGCGGTGAGCGCGTGCGCGGACATCGGCGTGCCACCCAGCATGATCGGCACCGGATCGCCGAGCCGGCGCTTGAACTCCCGCGCCAGCCGGGTCGGCTCACCCTCCCCGCGACGCTGCGCGGCGTCCCCGACGAGCACCTCACCGTCGGACCGCAGGAAGACAAGCGAGGGCATTTCCGGACCGCGCCCACCAAGCCGGACGGTCTCCACCACACCGTCGACATTGGTAGCCGCGGCGGTGTAGGTGGTACCGAGATCGACTCCGAGGCCGTACTCCCCCATCCCCCGAATGCTAGGAGCACCCCACCACCCACCGAAACGCTCCGCACAAAAGCCGACACCCTCCGCGTCCAAAGATCCGCCGTTCGGGCGTGCCCGTCCTCGATCCGCTCCCGCCCCTCAGCCTTACGGCCAAATCCCCACCGGTCCGGCGCGGACCGCCGCCTGCACCCTCACCCCCGCAGCCCAATCACCGCCCGCTCCGCACGGACCGTCGCTCGGCCCGGCGTCGCCCGCTCCGGGTCAGCGCGCGCCTCACCGCTCTGCGCGGCGGCGCAGCAGGTGCTGTCGCTCGGGGTCGGTGCGGACCAGGGTCAGGGCCTCGTCGAAGGCGGCCGTGGCCTCGGCGTGGCGGCCCAGGCGGGTCAGCAGTTCGGCGCGGACTGCTGGCAGCAGGTGGGTGTCGCGGATGACCAGGCCGTCCATCAGGGACAACGCGGCCTCCGGGGAGCCGGCCTCGGCTATCGCGACCGCTCGGTTGAGCCGGACCATCGGGGACGGCGTGCGGCGTTCCAATTCGGCGTAGAGGTGGGCGATGCGTGGCCAGTCGGTCGGGGGCGGTTTGGCGTGCTCGGCCGCGATCAAGGCCTGCAGGTGGTATTCGCCGGGCATCGGGGCCGCCTCCAGGAGATCCAGCAGGCTCACCCCGCGGGCGATCTCGTCGTGCCGCCAGCGGGTGCGGTCCTGGTCGGGCAGCAGGACCAGGGCGCCGTCGGCCGCCACCCGGGCGTCGCGCCGGGCGTGTTGCAGCAGCATGAGCGCGAGCAGGGCGAGCGTGCGCGGCTCGCCGGGCAGCAGCTCACCGACCAGGTAGCCGAGCCGGATCGCCTCGTCGGCCAGCCGCGGCCGGACCAGCTCCGGGCCGGCGGTGGCCCGGTAGCCCTCGGTGAAGATCAGGTAGATGACCCGCAGCACCACGTCGAGGCGGGCCGGCAGGTCGGCCGCCGACGGTGCGCGCAGCGGAATGCCGGCCACCGCCATCTTGGCCTTGGCCCGGGTCAGCCGGGCGGCCATCGTCGGCTCGCTGACCAGGAACAACCGCGCGATCTCGGCGGTGGTCAGGCCGGCCACGAACCGCAGCATCAGCGCGGCCCGGGCATCGGGCCGCAGCGCCGGGTGGCAGCAGGCGAAGAGCAGCCGCAGCCGCTCGTCGGGCACATCCCCGCCCTCCTCGGCGGCCGGCGGGGCGGGCGAGTCGGCGATCAGCAGCGGCAGGCGCCGGGCGTCGGTCTCCTCCTGGCGGATCCGGTCGAGCGCTCGCCGGTAGGCCGTCGTCCACAGCCACGCGCTGGGCTTCTCCGGCACCCCCTGCGCCGGCCAGACGCGTGCGGCCGCCACGAACGCGTCCTGCAGGCTGTCCTCGGCCACGTCGAAGCGCCGCAGCCGGGTGACGAGCAGGGCGAGCAGGCGTGACCACTCGGCGCGGTACGCCTGCTCGACGGCCTGCTCCGGGCTCAGTTGCCCATCTCCGGGTGCATCACGACCGGGCGGACCTCGACGATCGGCTCGGGCAACTGCCGGGCGATCTCCAGCGCCGCGTCCAGGTCGGGTGCGTCGATCAGGTAGATGCCACCGATCTGCTCGGCCGTTTCCGCGTACGGCCCGTCGGTTACCGAGACCGGGTCGCCGTTGCGCACGGTGGTGGCCGTGCTGGACCTCGCCAGTTCCTGCCCGCCGGGGATCAGGGCGCCGCGCTCGCGCAGCATCGCCATGAACCGGCCGTGCCGCTCGTGGTTCTCCTGCATCTCCTGCTCGGTCCGGGACTCCCAGGCCTTCTCGTTGCCGTAGATCAGAAGCGCGTACTGCATGTCATTTCCCCTTCCGGGAGGCCACCCGTGCGGTGCCCACAAGAAGATGACGCCGCGGTGGCCCGTTATTCGACAAAACCCGGTCAGCCGAGCCAGCCGGGGCGGATCAGGCCGGCCTCGTACGCGATGACGACCAGCTGGGCGCGGTCCCGGGCGGCCAGTTTGATCATGGTGCGGCTCACGTGGGTCTTCGCGGTGGCCGGGCTGATCACCAGGCGGGCGGCGATCTCGTCGTTGGAGAGACCCTCGGCGACCAGGACGAGGACCTCGCGTTCGCGGTCGGTCAGCGCGTCGAGCAGCGCGGGCGGGGCGACCGGCCGGGTCTGCGCCTGTTTGCTGGCGAACTCGCCGATCACCCGGCGGGTCACGCTCGGCGACAGCAGCGCGTCGCCGGCCGCCACCGCTCGGATGCCGCGCAGCAGGTCGACCGGTTCGGTGTCCTTGACCAGGAAGCCGGAGGCGCCGCCGCGGAGTGCCTCGAACACGTATTCGTCCAGCTCGAACGTGGTCAGGATGACCACCCGGGTCTCGGCCAGGGCCGGGTCGGCGGCGATCCGCTTGGTCGCCTCGAGGCCGTCGACGCCGGGCATCCGGATGTCCATCAGCACCACGTCGGGGTGGGTCAGCTGGACCTGCCGGACCGCTTCCAGGCCGTCGGCGGCCTCGGCCACCACCTTGATGTCGGGTTCGGCGTTGAGCAGCGCCCGGAAGCCGGCCCGCAGCAGTGCCTGGTCGTCGGCCAGCAGCACGGTGATCACGAAAGGCTCCCGTCGTCGGGGGTGGGTAGCAGGACGGAGACCAGGAAGCCGCCGTCGACCGGGCCGGCCTCGACCGAGCCGCCGAGACTCTGCGCCCGCTCGCGCATGCCGGCGATGCCGGTGCCCTCGCCGGGGTCGCTCCCGGCCTCGGCGGCGTCCGGTCCCTCGTTGCGGATGGCCAGGTGCAGTGCGGTCGGCAGGTAGTCGACGGCGATCGACGCGGTCGCGCCCGGACCGGCGTGCTTGCGCACGTTGGTCAGCGCCTCCTGGATGATCCGGTAGGCCGCCCGGTCGACCTCGGGCGGCAGCGGGCGGTCGTCGCCGGTGACCTTGGTGGTGATCGGCAGGCCGGCGTCGGCGGTCAACTCCTCCAGGCGGTTGAGGCCCAGGGCGGGCTGGCGCGGCGCCGACTCGTTTTCCGCGCGCATCACGTCGAGCACCGCCCGCACCTCGCGCAGCGCCTCGGCGGATGCCGTCTTGATCGCGGTGAGCGCCTCGCGGGCCTGCTCGGGCTGCTTGTCCATCAGGTGCAGGCCCACCCCGGCCTGCACGTTGATCAGCGACAGGTGGTGGCCGAGCACGTCGTGCAGCTCGCGGGCCATCCGCAACCGCTCCTCGGACGCCTGGCGCCGCTCCTGCTCCTTCTTGGCCCGCTCTCGCTCGGCCCGCACCTTCAGCATCTCGACCATGTGCTCGGACCGGACCTTGGAGGCGCCGCCGAGGAAGATCAGCACGATCGGGGTGACCGCCAGGAACACCGCCTCGCGCGGGCCGGGCCGGGCCCCGACGGGCACGCCGAGGTGGTCGGCGAAGGCCCAGCAGATCGCGAAGTAGGCCAGGTAGGAGGCGCCGGCACCGATCACGGCGGGCCACGGCCGGCCCATCCGGGCCAGGTTGAACAGGGCGATCGCGGGAGCCACCGCATAGCTCCACCGGGGGGCCGCGAAGGTGGCGAACCCGATCGAGGCGGCCACCGCGACCACGAAGACGGTCACCGGGAAGCGCTTGCGCCACAGCAGCGCGAACGGGCCCACCAGCAACAGGGCGTAGACCCAGCCGGTCAGCGGGCGGAAGACCCCGGCCTCGCCGGCCGCGTTGTTGGCGCCGATCACGTGGAAGAAACCGGCGACGACACCGGACCCGGGATGAGCCCAGCGGCGACGCTGGAACCGGCCGATGCGGCGGTCCTCCCGCCACGGCGGTCCCCACTGTCGGGTCACTTCCTCCATGCGGCCGAACCTACGGCACCGGACCCGGCCGGGGCATCGGAGCTGGGTCTGAAGCACGGGTACGACCCAGGTCGTACGCGACGACCACGGGATGGGACTCACGTCGTACGCGCATGGGCTCTGACCGCCGGAAAGCCGCCCGGAAGATGCGCCGACGGGGCGACGCCGCGCAGCGGCGGAAGGCCGACTCTGGAAGCACGACGTCCACGAGGAGGACAACGTGAACCCGAACGAGAGCCCGACCCGGATGCGGACCTCCGACTCCGAGCGGGAGCAGATCGCCGAGATCCTGCGTGCCGCGATGACCGAGGGCCGCCTGACCCTGGAGGAAGGCGAGGAGCGGCTGGCCGCCGTGTACGCCACCAAGTACCGCGACGAGCTGGCCCCGCTGACGGCCGATCTCCCCGACGGGGGCCGGCGGGCGATGGCCGAGGCGCATGCGCCGGAGTTCCGGCTCGCGACACGCCGGGCCCTGCGCCGGCATGCCAGTTTCGTGATGATCGCCGCCGGGATCCTGACCGGACTGTGGGTGCTCTCCGGCGCTCACTTCTTCTGGCCCGCCATCCCGCTGGTCTTCCTGGTCATGGGGCTGGTGCGGCACGCCCGGTGGAGCCATTACGAACCGCGCTACAGCTACGCGCACCGGGTAGCGCCGTGGAACGGCCCGGAGTGGCGGCGGTAACAAAGATCGACAGTGGACGTGGCGGTCGTTGAACGCCCCTCCCCGCTCTGCGAAAGTGAGCGGCTTGCGGGGAGGGGACAACAGCACATGATGGGACCGTCGCACGCCCTTTCGGGGGCGGCCGCGTGGCTGGCCGGCAGCTGGGCGCTGGACCACTTCGCGGGTTACAGCCAGTCGCCGCTGGCGGTGGCGGTGGGCACCACGGTCTGTGCGGGTGGCGCGCTGCTGCCCGACCTCGATCTGTCCGGCAAGGTCACCCGGAACAAGGGCGGCGCGACCGTAGCCCGTACGTTCGGGGTGTTCTCGCTGTTCGCGGCCGAGGTGATCGAGAAGATCTCGCTCGGCATCTACACCGCCACCCGGCTCAGCCGGGACCCGCGACGCAACAACGGGCACCGCACGTTCACCCACACCCTGCCGTTCGCGGCCCTGGTCGGCTGGGGCACGACCGCGCTGGCCACGCACTACGGCAAGTGGGCCGTGGTCGGCATCATCTTCTTCATGGCCGGCCTGGCGCTGCGCGGCCTGTTCGACGAGTGGGCCGAGAAGGCCGGCTGGGTGATCGTCACGATCTGCTCGGGCGTGATCGCCTGGCTGACGGCGGCGAGCCTGCCCGGTGACCGCGGCTACCCGATGCTCGGCTTCGCGGTCGGGGTGGGCTGTTTCGTGCACTTGATGGGCGACATCATCACCTCGGCCGGCGTGCCGATCCTGTGGCCGATACCCACCGGCCGGCGGATGTGGCGGATGATCGGTGTGCCGAACGGGCTGGCCGTGCGGGTGGGCGGCAAGACCGAGACGATCGTGCTGCGCACCGCGTTCACCGCGATCGCGGTGGTGTCGATCGCGGCGATGTTCGCGCCGGGCCTGCTGCACCGCTTCGAGCTCGACACCTGGGCGGACAACGCACCCTAGGCCTTTTTGTACGCCTCCCGGCTGGCCTCGATCTGCGGCACGTGCTCGATCGCCCAGCCGGCCAGGGCCAGCGCCGGTTCCAGCAGGCTGCGGCCGGTCGCGGTCAGCTCGTATTCCACCCGCGGCGGCACCTCGGCGTGCACCGTGCGGGACACCAGGCCGTCGCGTTCCAGGTGGCGCAGGGTCAGGGTGAGCATCCGCTGGGAGATGCCGGGGATCCGCTGGTGCAGCTCCTTGAAGCGCAGCGTGCCGCCGTCGAGGGTGGCCACCACCAGCAGGGTCCATTTGTTGCAGATCTGATCGAGGATGGCCCGCAGCGTGCGGCCGCCGTCGCCGCGGATCATGCAGCTGTGCACGTACTTCATGGCCACACCGCCGTTCGTCAGGCACACGGATGTGCCTTTTGTAAGGCCCTCTTGAGTACCCCATGATGGGGTTACTTCCTGATAGTAACCAAGGGGCCTGCCATGGAAATCGCGTACTGGATCGCCGGCGGCTTGCTCGCCGTCTTCTACCTTTTCGCCGGCGTGCAGAAGGTCAGCCAGAGCCAGGAGAAGCTGCGGCCGATGATGGGCTGGGTCGACCAGATCCCGATGCCGGTGGTCCGGCTGATCGGCACGCTGGAGATCCTCGGCGGGCTGGGCCTGATTTTGCCCCCGCTCACCGGCATCGCTGAGGGCCTCGCCCTGGTCGCCGCGATCGGCCTGGTGCTGATCCAGATCGGCGGGGCGATCGTGCACCTGCGCCGCGGCGAGATCAGCGTGCTCTGGCTCAACGCCGTCCTGCTGGTGCTGGCCGCGGTGGTCGCCTGGCTCGCCACCGTCTGGCTCTAGCTCAAAACTGTCGTACCCCGGCCGCACAATGACGGGGTGCTGGTAGCGGTGGCGCCCGACGGGCGCCTGCTCGATCTGCGGGCCGACGGGACCCCCCTCGGCCCGCCCCGGCACGTGCCCGACCTGGCGGCGGCGATCGGCGAGCGGGAGGCGGCCGATCATCCGCGCTGGGTCTGGCCGGCCACCTTCGATCTCTATCCGGTGCTGCTGCGCGCGGGCGTCCGGGTGGCCCGCTGCCACGACCTCGAGCTCACCGAGGCGCTGCTGCTCGGCCAGGCCGGACGGTGGGGTGCGCCGCGGGCGCTGGCGGCGGCCCGGGCCCGGTTGCACGGCCTGCCGGTCCCACCCGACAAGCCTCGCCTGGCGGCCGAGCCGCCCGGCTTCGCCCAGGCCGCCCTCTTCGAGACCACAAGCGCTCCGCCCGCCGCCGCCGGCTTCGACGTGCTTGAGGCGGTCCAGGAGGTGTACGCGGATCAGCACGCCCGCATCGCTGCCACCGAGCACCCCGGGCGATTCCGGCTGCTGGTCGCGGCCGAGTCGGCGGGTGCCCTGGTCGGGGCCGAGATGGGACACACCGGCCTGCCGTGGCGGGCCGACCTGCACGACGAGCTGCTGCGCGAGTTGCTCGGTGCGCCGCAGCCGGTCGGGCCGCCGCGCCGGCTGGCCGAGCTGACCGCCGAGATCAACCAGGCGTTGGGCATGCACGGCCTGCACCCCGACTCCCCGGCCGAGGTGGTCAAGGCGTTCGCCCGCAACGGGGTGACCATCCCCAACACCCGGCAGTGGGTGCTGAAACAGGTCGACCACCCGGCGGTGCGGCCGCTGCTGGAATACAAGGAGCTCTACCGCATCTGGACGGCGCACGGCTGGACCTGGTGCGAGGCCTGGGTGCGCGATGGCCGGTTCCGCCCGGAATACGTGCCGGGTGGCGTGGTGTCCGGTCGCTGGGCGACCCGGGGCGGCGGCGCTCTGCAGGTGCCCAAGGTGGTGCGCCGCGCGGTGGTGGCCGACCCGGGCTGGCGGTTCGTGGTCGCCGACGCCGGCCAGCTGGAGCCGCGCATGCTGGCGGCCGTCTCCGGGGACCAGCGGTTCGCCGCGGCCGGTGCGGCCGGTGACCTCTACGCGGCGCTGGCCGCCGATTCGTTCGACGGCGACCGGGCCAAGGCCAAGGTGGCCCTGATCGGCGCGATGTACGGTCAGACCGGCGGCAACGCGATTCCGGCGCTGGCCGTGCTCCGCAAGCAGTACCCGAAGGCGTTCGAGTTCGTCGAGGCCGCGGCCCGCACCGGCGAGGCCGGCGGCCTGGTCCGATCCTGGCTGGGCCGCACCTGCCCACCGGCCGCCGCCGGGCGCGAGGCAGGCCTCGATCCGCCGGAGGAGACCGGTTCGGGCGAGACCCAGGGCGGCGCGTCCGGCCGGGCCCGCGGCCGCTTCACCCGCAACTTCGTCATCCAGGCGACCGCGGCCGAGTGGGCGCTGACCCTGCTGGCAACGCTGCGCACCGCGCTGACCGGAATGAAGGCGGAAATGGTGCTGTTCGTGCACGACGAGGTGGTGGTGCATTGCCCGGCCGAGGAGGCCGAAACCGTGGTGGCCGCGGTCAACGAGTGCGCGGCGGCGGCCGGACGGTTGCTGTTCGGGGAGACCTCGGTGCGCTTTCCGCTGGACGTCTCAGTAGTTGGTGCGTACGCCGATGCCAAGTGACAAGTGGGGTAGCTTTGTGGGTCCGAAGCGAGAGGCGCTGCAACGGGGTGACACCCGCCACGCTCGCTCGGTGAATTCCGACCAAGGGCGCCTCCGTTGTTTACCACGGAGGTGGTCGGTATGGAGAGAAGCGCACGCGTCGCCGAGCTGAAGCGACTCCTGGCAGAACGCATCCTCGTGCTCGACGGCGCCTGGGGCACCATGCTGCAGGGCGCCAAGCTCAAGCCCGAGGACTACCGCGGTGACCTGATCGACCCCGATCACCTGCAGGACGTCACCGGCGACCCCGACCTGCTCATCCTCACCCGGCCCGACGTGATCCTCGACGTCCACCGGCAGTACCTGGCGGCCGGCGCCGACATCACCACCACCAACACCTTCACCGCCACCAGCATCGCGCAGGCCGACTACGGCCTGGAGTCGCTGGTCAAGCAGATGAACGTGCGCGGTGCGCAGCTGGCCCGCGAGGCGGCGGCCGAGGCCCAGGAGCGCGACGGAAAGCCCCGGTTCGTGGCCGGCTCGGTCGGCCCGCTCAACGTGACCCTCTCGCTGTCCCCCAAGGTCGACGACCCGGCCTACCGCGCGGTCACCTTCGACCAGGTCAAGGCGTCCTACGCCGAGCAGATCGCGGCCCTGGTCGAGGGCGGCGTCGACCTGCTGCTGGTCGAGACGATCTTCGACACGCTGAACGCGAAGGCGGCCATCGCGGCCGCCCACGAGGTGGCGCCCGATCTGCCGCTGTGGATCTCGGTGACGATCGTCGACCTGTCCGGCCGCACGCTGTCCGGCCAGACCGTGGAGGCGTTCTGGCGGTCGATCGAGCGCGCCCACCCACTGGTGGTCGGCGTGAACTGCTCGCTCGGCGCGGCCGAGATGCGCCCGCACGTGGCCGAGCTGGCCCGCCTCTCCGACGTCTACGTCGCCTCGCACCCGAACGCCGGCCTGCCCAACGCGTTCGGCGGCTACGACGAGACCCCGGCCCAGACCTCCGCCCTGATCAAGGGTTTCGTCGAGGACGGCCTGGTCAACATCGTCGGCGGCTGCTGCGGCACCACCCCCGCGCACATCGGGCAGATCGCCGCGGTGGCGGCCGGCCAGACGCCGCGCCAGATCAACCCGCCCGCGCCGACCACCCGGTTCTCCGGCCTCGAGCCGTTCGAGATCGGCCCGGACACCGGCTTCGTCATGATCGGTGAACGCACCAACGTCACCGGCTCGGCCAAGTTCCGCCGGCTGATCGAGGCCGACAACTACCAGGGCGCCGTCGACGTGGCCCTCGACCAGGTGCGCGGTGGCGCCAACCTGCTCGACGTGAACATGGACGCCGACCTGCTCGACAGCGAGCAGGCGATGACCACGTTCCTCAACCTGATCGCCACCGAGCCCGAGGTCGCCCGCATCCCGGTGATGATCGACAGCTCGAAGTGGACCGTGCTCGAAGCCGGCCTCAAGTGTGTGCAGGGCAAGGGCGTGGTCAACTCGATCAGCCTCAAGGAGGGCGAGGAGCCCTTCCTCAACCAGGCCCGCCGGATCAAGTCCTTCGGTGCCGGCGTCGTGGTGATGGCCTTCGACGAGCAGGGCCAGGCCGACACCCGCGACCGCAAGGTCGCGATCTGCGGCCGCGCCTACGACCTGCTGGTCGAGAAGGCCGGCTTCGCCCCCGACGACATCATCTTCGACCCGAACGTGCTGGCCGTGGCCACCGGCATCAGCGAGCACAACGGGTACGCGAAGGCGTTCATCGAGGCCCTGCCGCTGATCAAGGCACGCTGCCCGGGCGCACGCACCAGCGGCGGCATCTCCAACCTGTCGTTCTCGTTCCGCGGCAACGACGTGGTCCGCGAGGCCATGCACTCGGCGTTCCTCTACTACGCCGTGCAGGCCGGCCTCGACATGGGCATCGTCAACGCCGGTCAGCTCGCCGTCTACCAGGACATCCCGGCCGACCTGCTGGAACTGGTGGAAGACGTGATCTTCGACCGGCGGCCGGACGCCACCGACCGGCTCGTCACGTTCGCCTCGACCGTCACCGGCAAGGGCAAGCAGCGCGAGGTCGACCTGTCCTGGCGCGAGGCCACGGTCGGCGAGCGGCTGTCCTACGCGCTGGTGCACGGCATCGTCGACTACATCGAGGCCGACACCGAAGAGGCTCGCGCGCAGCTCCCCCGGCCGCTCGAGGTGATCGAGGGCCCGCTGATGGACGGCATGAAGATCGTCGGCGACCTGTTCGGCTCGGGCAAGATGTTCCTGCCGCAGGTGGTCAAGAGCGCCCGGGTGATGAAGCGCTCGGTCGCCTACCTCGAGCCGTTCATGGAGGCCGAGAAGGAGCAGGCGCGCCTCGAGGGCCGCGTCGAGGCCGACCGCGGCCAGGGCAAGGTCGTGCTGGCCACGGTCAAGGGCGACGTGCACGACATCGGCAAGAACATCGTCGGGGTGGTGCTGGGCTGCAACAACTACGAGGTGATCGACCTCGGTGTGATGGTGCCGGCCGCCAAGATCCTGGACACCGCGGTGGCCGAGGGTGCCGACGTGATCGGCCTGTCCGGCCTGATCACCCCGTCGCTCGACGAGATGGTCTCGGTCGGTGCCGAGATGCAGCGCCGGGGCCTGAAGCTGCCGCTGCTGATCGGCGGCGCGACCACGTCCCGCCAGCACACCGCGGTCCGCATCGCGCCGGCCTACCAGGGCTCGACGGTGCACGTGCTCGACGCGTCCCGGGTCGTCGGCGTGGTCTCCGACCTGCTCGACCCCGGCCGCGCCGAGACGCTCGACGTCGCCAACCGGGCCGACCAGGAGCGGCTGCGCATCCAGCACGAGAACCGCCGGGCCCAGCCGCTGCTGACCCTCCAGGAGGCGCAGGCCAACCGCGAGGTGGTCGACTTCAGCGAGGTGCCGACCCCGGCCTTCACCGGCGTGCGCCTGGTGGAGCCGACCATCGCCGAGCTGCGCGAGATGGTCGACTGGACGTTCCTGTTCCTGGCCTGGGAGCTCAAGGGCAAGTTCCCGGCGATCCTCGACCAGCCGGTGGCCCGCGAGCTGTGGGACGACGCGAACACCCTGCTCGACCAGATCATCGCGGACGGCTCGTTCCAGGCCCGCGGTCAGTACGCGTTCTGGCCGGCGCACTCCGACGGCGACGACATCGTGCTCGACCAGGACGGGCACCGGTTCCCGATGCTGCGCCAGCAGACCGAGAAGCCGGCCGGGCGGGCCAACCGCAGCCTGGCCGACTACATCGCGCCGGCCGGGGCGGGCGACCACCTGGGCGGGTTCGCGGTGGGCATCCACGGCGCCGGCGAGCTGGCCGCGAAGTACGAGGCGGAGAACGACGACTACCGGGCGATCATGGTGAAGGCGCTGGCCGACCGGCTGGCCGAGGCGTTCGCCGAGTACATCCACCTGCGGGCCCGGCGCGACTGGTTCGAGCCGGACGCCCAGCCCGAGCTGGCCGACCTGCACGCCGAGCGCTTCCGGGGCATCCGGCCGGCGCTGGGTTACCCGGCGAGCCCCGACCACAGCGAGAAGAAGGACCTCTTCGAGCTGCTCGGGACGGACGCGATCGGCGTGGGCCTGACCGAGTCGTACGCGATGATGCCGGCCGCCGCGGTCAGCGGCCTGATCTTCGCCCACCCGGCGTCCCGCTACTTCACCGTCGGCCGCCTCGGCAAGGACCAGGTCACCGACTACGCGAAGCGGCGCGGGATGCCGGTCGACGAGGTCGAGCGGTGGCTGCGCCCCAACCTGGCCTACGACATCGACTGACTCAGGAACCGCTCAGGTCGGTCACAGGGAGTACTCGACATCGCCCGTTACCGTGAAGTGCCAAGCTTCCAACGGAAGGACGGCACCCCGGTTGAGCGGCTTCGTCAAGCGTTTCCTGCTCTCGATGGTCGCGTCGAAGGTCCAGCGCATGACGCACCGTCACGGCTACGGCCACGGTCGTAGCCCCTACCCGCCGCAGCAGCACGGCTATCACGGCCACTACCGACACCATGGGCACTACCGGCACCACGGCCACTACCGCCGCCGCCGCTGGTAACTCATATAGAGATGGGCCGGTTCCTCTAGGAACCGGCCCATCTCTGCACGGTGGCGACGGCCTCGATCGAGATCAGCAGGCCGCGCGGCAGGTCGATGCCGGACGGGGCCGACCGGGCCGGCGGCGGGTCCGGCATGTGCTCGGCGTAGATCTCGTTGATCGTCGCGAAGTCGGCCACGTGCCGGTAGTAGATCGTGGTCTTGACCAGCGTCGACAGCGAGGCGCCGGCCGCGGTCAGCACGGCGTCGAGGTTGCGCAGGGCGAGCCGGGTCTGCTCGGCGATGCCGGGCGGGATCTCGCCGGTCGCCGGGTCGATCCCGGCGGTGCCGGAACAGAAGACCAAACCCCCGGCCACGATCGCCTGACTGTACGGGCCGATCGCGGGCGGCGCCTGATCGGTGGAGATGGCGAGTCGTTCCATGACGTCCCTTCAGGACAGAGCTTGATAGGCGCGGGCCCGGGCCGCATAGATTGGCAGCCGGGCGCGCGCACCGAGGCTGGCCAGTTCGGCGACCGCCGCCCGGGCGCGGGGCAGCCGGAAGGCGGTGGCCACGTCGCAGATCGAGTCGAGCGTCGCGGCGTCCATCCACCGGCAGATCAGCGGCGGCCGGTCGGTGGTGCGATGGTAGGCGCCGTCGAGCCACCGGATCGCCTCGGCCGGATTGCCGCGCCGGGCGGCGAGCAGGCCGAGCCCGCGCCCGGTCACTGACAACCAGCACGGGTCGCCGAGCCGGACCGCGGTGGTCCAGGCGGCGGCCAGCCGCTGACCGGCCTCGTCGAGCCGGCCCTCATGCAGGTCGAGCTCGGCCGCGATGGCCAGCACGAACGGCTGGAAGGCGGTCCAGCGCTCGGCGGTGACAAGTGCCATCGCCCGGTCGATATCATCCCGGGCCGCCGCCAGGTCGCCGGCGATCAGCTCGCCCCGGGCCAGCAGCGCCAGCGACCAGGCCGCCTTGCGCGGCTCGCCGGCCCGGTCGGCAAGCTCGATCGAGCGGCGGAACCGTTCCGCCGCCGGCCCGGCCCGGCCGCTGTCGGTGAGCGCGAACGCCTCTACTCCGAGCACCGCCGACAGCTTGCCGTCGTCGTCGCCGGCCAGCTCCCGGGCCGCCCGCAGCAGCGCCGAACCGGCGGCGGCCCGCGAGCCGAGCGCCACGAAGGCCAGTTCCCGCCCGGCGGTGGCCGCGGTCGCCCGGTCACCGGTGCTCCGGGCCAGCTCGGCCGCCCGCCGCAGCGCGGCCACCCCGGCCGGCTCGGTCAGCGCGACCGAGTGCACCATCGCCGCGCCGAGCGCCGCCTGAGCCTCGCCCTGCACGCGCTCGTCGCCGAGCTCGCCGGCCATCGCGGCCGCCGACCGCAGCCGCTCGAGCCCGTCGGCGGTCGCCCCCGCCGCGAGCGCGGCCTTCCCCGCCTCCACCTCGAGCCGAGCCAGCAGCCGCCGCCCGTCCGGCAGCACGGTCAGCCCCCAGGCCGCGTTACCGGCGGCGGCGACCCGGGGTGACGGGCGCACGCCCAACTCGCGTGCGAACAGGGCGGCGCAAGCGGACGCGGCGGCATGCGCGGTGATGCGGTCGCCGGTTGCGGCCAATGCGCGTACCAGAAGCTCGTGATTTTGCTCTTCCAACGGGGCCAGCTGGACCAGGCGGCGGGCCAGTGGCACCGCTTCGGCCGGGCGATGGCCGGCCAGCCGGGTGTCGATCGCGGCGCGCAACGACGCGCGCAGCGCGGCGGCCATGCGTTCGCGCTGGTGGGACAGCCACAGGTCGAACTCGGGGCAGTCGGTCAGGTCGATGCCGGCCAGCAGCTCCCCCGCATCGAGATCGGCCTGGCCGGCCAGCACCTGCTGGGCGTCCACCACGGTGTCGCGGCCCAGGTCGAGGGCCACCGGATCGCCGTCGATGCGGGCGTCGGGGCGCAGGCCCCGGCGCAGCTCGGAGAGGGACCAGCGCAGGGCGGCCGGAGCGTCGCCGGCGTCCGGGAACAGCATCCGCACCAGCTCGTGCCGCGGCACCGGGCGCTCGCTGAGCGAGGCCAGGGCGAGCAGGGCCCAGGTCTTCCGGCCGCGTGGCCGCGGGCCCTGCTCGCCCGGCCGATGAATGCCGGGCCGCCCGAGTAGCTGAATCGTCGCCCCCACGTCGGATGATTCTGCACGGGACGACGGCATCCGGCAGTCGCTCAGCTGACGCCGGCGGCCAGCGCCCGGACATCGGCCGTGGTCAGCGGCTTGCCGGCGATCCCCCATTCACCGCTGGCCACCTCCTCGACCACGACCCAGGTCACCGGGCGCATGTTCTCGCCCTCGATCGCGACCATCGCGTTGGTCAGGTCCTCGATCATGCGATTCTTCTGGGCCGTGTCGAAGACTCCCTCGATGACCCGGACATTGATAAGCGGCACAGTGTCTCCCCCCTTGAACGGATGGGAGCACTGTGCCGCCGCGGCGTGTGCGAAACCGTGTGACGCCTGGTCAGGAGTCGCTGGAGCGGGCCCAGAGGTTGATGCCGGACTCGGTGGCGTACTTGTCGATCTCGGCCAGCTCGTCGTCGCTGAACGACGTGTTGGCCAGCGCGGCCACGTTGTTCTCCAGCTGACGCACCGAGCTGGCGCCCAGCACCGTCGAGGTCATCCGCTGGTCGCGCAGCACCCAGGCGATCGCCATCTGCGCAAGGGATTGACCCCGCCGCCCGGCGATATCGTTCAGCGCACGAGTTTTGTCCAAATTGTCCGCGCTGAGCAACTCGGTCGAGAGCGATTTGTCCTGGCTCGCGCGCGAATCCGCAGGGACTCCGCCCAGATAGCGATCGGTGAGCATGCCCTGCGCGAGCGGGGAGAACGCGATGCACCCAGCGCCGACCGATTCCAGGGCGCCGAGCAGTCCCTCCTCGATCCAGCGATTGAGCATCGAGTAGGACGGCTGGTGAATCAGCAGCGGCGTGCCCAGGTCACGCAGGATCGCGGCCGCCTCGACGGTCTTTTCTGGGGAGTACGACGAGATGCCGGCGTACAGCGCCTTGCCGGAACGGACGGCCGCGTCCAGCGCGCCCATCGTCTCCTCGAGCGGGGTGTCCGGGTCGTGCCGGTGCGAGTAGAAGATGTCGACGTAGTCGAGGCCCATCCGCTTCAGCGACTGGTCCAGCGACGCGGTCAGGTACTTCCGGGAACCCAGATCGCCGTACGGGCCGGGCCACATGTCGTACCCGGCCTTGGTCGAGATCACCAGCTCATCGCGGTACGGCAGGAAGTCCTGCGCCAGGATCCGGCCGAAGTTGGACTCGGCCGAGCCGTACGGCGGGCCGTAGTTGTTGGCCAGGTCGAAGTGGGTGATGCCGAGGTCGAAGGCGCGGCGCAGGATGGCCCGCTGCGTCTCGATCGGCTTGTCGTCACCGAAGTTGTGCCACAGGCCCAGCGAGACGACGGGCAGCTTCAGGCCGCTGCGCCCGGTCCGCCGGTACTCCATGGAGTCGTAGCGGTCATTAGAGGCGGCAAATGTCACGAAAGATCCTCAGGGAAGAAGCGCGAGGTCGGAGGCGGCCAGCTCAAGCTCGGAGGCGGCCGCCGAGTCCTGGATGGTGGCCGGGCGGCTGGCGCCCGGGATCGGGATGACCACCGGCGACTTGGACAGGTGCCAGGCGAGGCAGACCCGCTGCGGGCTCACCCCGTAGCGCTCGGCCACCTCGGCGAAGCCGCCGCCGAGACCACCGGCCCGGCCGATGCCACCCAGCGGTGACCAGGGCAGGAAGGCGATGCCGAGCTGGTCGCACAGCTCCAACTCGGCCGTGGAGGAGAGGAACGCGGGCGAGAACTGGTTTTGCACCGAGACCAGCCGGCCGCCGAGGATCTCGTTCGCCTCGACGATCTGGGCCGGGTCGGCGTTGGAGATGCCGGCCATCCGGATCTTGCCGGCGTCGAGCAGGTCGCGGATCGCGCCGACCGACTCCGCGTACGGCGTGGACGGGTCGGGCCGGTGGAACTGGTAGAGGCCGATCGCCTCGACGCCGAGGCGCTTGAGCGACGCGTCACAGGCCTCTTTTACATACGAAGGAGAGCCGTTCAGCGTCCAACTGCCGTCGCCGGGGCGCAGGTGGCCGCCCTTGGTCGCGACCAGCACCTCGCTGGTGTCCCCGCCGTAGGAGGCGAGCGCCCGCGCGATCAGCGACTCGTTGTGGCCGACCTCGTCGGCGTGCAGGTGGTACGCGTCGGCGGTGTCGATCAGGGTGATGCCGGCGTCGAGCGCGGCGTGGATGGTGCTGATCGAGCGCTCGTCGTCCGGGCGGCCCTCGATCGACATCGGCATGCCACCGAGGCCGATCGCGCTGACCTGGACATCGCCGATCCGGCGGCTCTGCATGAGGGGGTCCTCTCGGGTACGGGTACGAACTCCACCCTCCTACCCAACCGACCGCGCGTCCAACAGAAGAAACCGCTCGGATTCAGCACCTAGACTGCTCAATCATGGAGTTGCGGCACCTGGAGTACTTCGTGGCGGTCGCCGAGGAGCGGCACTTCACCCGCGCGGCGGAACGCATGCGAGTGGCCCAGTCGGGGCTGTCCGCCTCGATCCGGGCGCTGGAGAAAGAGCTGGACGCCGATCTGTTCGTGCGGCACACCCGGCGGGTCGAGCTGACCGACGCCGGCCAGGCCCTGCTCACCGAGGCCCGGCGCACCCTGGCCGGGGCGGCCGCCGCCCGGGACGCGGTGGCGGCGGTGCGCGGGCTGCTGCGGGGCAGTCTCACCGTCGGCTCCGAGCACTGCCTCGGCGTCATCGACCTGCCGCCGATGCTTGCCGCGTTCCGGCGCGCGCACCCGGGCGTGGAGATCCGGCTGGCCTACGCCGGTTCCGGCGAGATCGTCGAACAGATCCGGCTGGGCCGGCTCAACGTCGGCTTCGTCGCGCTGCCCGGGCCGGCTCCGGACGGCGTACGCCTGCTGCCGGTGGCCACCGAGGAGATGATGCTGCTCTGCCACCCGGGCCACCGCCTGGCCGAGAAGGACGCCGTCGGCGTCGCCGACCTGGCCGGCGAGGACTTCATCGACTTCAGCGCGGACTGGGGTGCCCGGCAGGTCAACGATCAGAGCTTCGCCCGGGCCGGCGCGGTCCGCCGGGTGAGTGTCGAGGTCAACGACGTGCACACGCTGCTCGACTTCGTCCACCAGGACCTCGGCGTGGCGCTGGTGCCGGCCCCGGTCACCCGCAAGCCGCATGCGAAAGGGCTGCATGCGGCCGCGCTGCACGGGGGCGGCAGCGCGGCCTGGCAGGTGTCGGTGGCGCTGCCCGCAGCGGCCCCGCCCGGTCCGGCCGGCGAGGCGCTGCTGCGGATGGTCAGGCCGCCAGCAGATGCGGCTCGGACAGCGGAGCAACCTCGCACACCCGGCCGGTCTTGAGGCTGTACTGGGTCGCGACCGCGCCCAGGGCACCACGCCGGATGGCGTTGTCGAGCGCCGAGGAACGTTCCCGCAGCAGCTCCAAGGTGTACGCCGCGTGCTGCGCGCCGACCTCCTCCGGAGTGGACGCCCCGGCCAGCCGGGCCCGCAGCACGTTCGGCGCGATCTTCTCGGCGACGTCGCGGATGTAGCCGTGCGGCACCGCCACCTCGTCGATCACCCGGGCCGCGGCGGCCACCGCGCCGCAGCCCTCGTGCCCGAGAACCACGAGCAGTTCGACGCCGAGCACCTCGACCGCGTACTCCATCGAGCCGAGCACCGCCGAGTCGACCGTCTGCCCGGCGGTGCGGACCACGAACAGGTCACCGAGTCCCTGGTCGAACAGGATCTCGGCCGGCACCCGGGAGTCCGCGCAGCCGAGGACCAGCGCGAACGGGTTCTGCGAAGTGGTGAGCTCCGCCCGGCGGACCGCGCCGCGCTGGCCGTCGGCCCGGCTCCGGCCCTCGACCCACCTGATGTTGCCTTCGCTCAGGCGAGCCCAATTCGTGCTGGTCATCTGTCTCTCCCGAATCAGTTGAGGATGGCGCCGGTGACGGCGACCTGCTCCTTGAGGACTCCGCTGATGAGTTCCTGCGTCTCGTTGATCTGCTCCACCGCGGTGTGGATGTCGGCCAGCGAGGCGGTGACCGCGTCGACCCGCGCCTGGATCGTGTTGACCCGGTCGCTGACGTCGGCGGTGGCCCGCTCGGTCTCGCTGGACAGTTCCTTCACCTCGCCGGCGACGACCGCGAAACCCTTGCCGGACTCGCCGGCCCGAGCTGCCTCGATGGTCGCGTTCAGGGCGAGCAGCTTGGTCTGCGCCGCGATCGACTGGATGGCCTGAACCACCTGGTTGATCTCGGCACTGGCCTGGCCGAGTGCCGCCACCTGCTCGTTCGCCTCGTTGGCGAGCCGCTCGCCCTGCGCCGCCACGGTGGCGGCCGAGCTCACGTTCCGCTCCACCTCGGCGATCGAGTCGAGGAGGGTGCGGCCCGCGCTGTGCAGTTGTTCCTTCGAGGTGAACCGCTCGAGCGCCTGCCCGACCAGGAAGGCCGTGTTGCGCAGGGCCGACTCGCGACCCGGGTACATGATCAGGGTCCGGGTCGCGAAGAAGTCCATCGTTCCGACGATCTTGCCGCCCACCCTGATCGGCAGGCAGACGCCCGACTTAACCCCTGCGCGCTGTGCAGCCGGCCGGCGTACGCAGTCGGTCAGCTCACCGAGATCCTCGACGAAGACCAGGTCGCCGCGGGCCCAGGCCCGGCCGGACAGGCCGACCCCCTTGGCGAACGACGCGGTCATCGTGACCTGGCGGAACTCGGCGCCGGCGTCGCCCGATTCGAGGGCGAAGCGCAGCACGTTGCCCTCCTCGTCGAGCCGCCAGAACGAGCCGTACTGCCAGTCGAAGTCCTTGCGGATGGTCTCCAGCGCGGACCGCAGCGCGTCGTCCTGGCTGGTGGCCTGGGTCATCTGGCGGATCACGGTGGAGACGGCCTCGACGTCCTGGGCCGCCTTCTCCTGCCGGACGCCCTCGTGCAGGCGCATCAGGGTGTTCGAGACGAGCAGGCCGACCGTGCGCAGGACGGCGAGCCGGCCCTCGGACGGGTGCAGCTCCTCCAGGGCGAAGAAGTCCATGGTGCCGACGACCTTGTCGTCCTCGATCAGCGGGAAGCAGATGCCGCTGTGCACTCCGGCGCGGGTCGCGGCCGGGGCCCGGGAGCAGTCGGTGAGTTCGGCGAGGCTCTTGACGAAGACCAGGTCCCGGGCCCGCCAGGCGCGGCCGGAGAGGCCGACGCCCTCGGCGAAGGCGGCCTCGAGCGTCACCCGGCGGAATTCCTCGCCGGCGTCGCCGCTCTCCTGCGCGAAGCGCAGCACCTGCGCCGAGGAGTCCAGCTGCCAGTACGACGAGTACGCCCAGCCGAACCGCTCGCGAACCAGCCGGAGGGCGGCGCCGATCGCTTCGTCGGGGGACGTGGCCGTCTCCATGGCCCGCACGATCGCCGTCACCGCCTCGACGTCCGCTCGTGCCTCATCGAGGTCGGCATTCAAAAGGGCGGATTCTGCCTTGTTCTTCGAGCCGAACACGCTGCTCCCTTCACGCGTAGGGCCCGGTGGGGCCGTCGGTGATGGGACTATCGCCGCGAGGTCGTGCTTCTTGAGAAGAGTTACCGGCCGGTATTTGGTCTGACCAAGCCGTTGTCGTACGCGAAGATCACTGCCTGGATGCGGTCGCGGGCCCCGACCTTGGCCAGGACCCGGCCGACGTGCTTCTTCACGGTCGACTCGGTGAGGGTGAAGCGCTCGGCGATCTCGGCGTTGGTGGCCCCCTGGCCGATCGCCTCCAGCACCTCCCGTTCCCGCTCGCTCAGCGCGCCCAGCCGGGGGTCCTCGACCACCACGTCGGGCCGATCGACGAACGCGTCCATGAGCTTGCGGGTCAGGCTCGGCGCCACCACCGAGTCGCCGCCGGCGACGGCCCGGATGCCGGCGATCAACTCCTCGGGGCGGGCGTCCTTGAGCAGGAAGCCGCCGGCCCCGGCGCGCAGGCCGGCGTAGACGTACTCGTCGAGGTCGAAGGTGGTCAGGATCAGCACGTGGGTGCGGTCGCCGGTGGCGGTGATCCGGCGGGTCGCCTCGATGCCGTCCATGCCGGGCATCCGCACGTCCATCAGCACCACGTCGGGCCGGGTCTGGCCGGCCATCCGCACCGCCTCGGCGCCGTTCGACGCCTCGCCCACCACGGTCATCCCGGGTGTGCCGTCGAGCAGCATCTTGAAACCCAGGCGCTGCAGCGGCTGGTCGTCGGCGATCAGCACGGTGGTCACGCGGGCTCCTTGAGGACGACTTCGACCAGCCAGCCGCCGTTCTCGGCCGGGCCGGCCAGCACCGATCCGCCGTACATCGACGCGCGTTCGCGCATGCCGACCAGCCCGTGGTTGGCCGGGGCGGCAATACCGACACCGTTGTCCCGTACGCGTACCCGTACCTCTCCGGACGACGCAGCGACCGTGACCTCCGCGGTGGCCCCGCGCCCCGCGTGTTTGAGGGTGTTGGTCAGCGCCTCCTGGACGATCCGGTAGAC
Source organism: Paractinoplanes tereljensis (assembly GCF_016862435.1). Classification (GTDB taxonomy): domain Bacteria; phylum Actinomycetota; class Actinomycetes; order Mycobacteriales; family Micromonosporaceae; genus Actinoplanes; species Actinoplanes tereljensis. The sequence continues at coordinate 107,005 of NZ_BOMY01000028.1, read as the reverse complement.
GGCGAGCTGGACACCCCGCCCCAAAGCGTGCAGATCGCCCGAGGTCGAGTAGGTGACCGGCAGGCCGGCCGCCCGCACACTCGGCAGCAGCCGGTCCAGGTCGTCCAGGCCGGGTTGCGGGCTCAGCTGCGGGTCGGCGTCCTCCTCGCGCAGCACGCCCAGCACCCGGCGCAGCTCGGCGAGCGCCTGCCGGCCGGTCTCGCCGATCAGCCGGAGGGGTTCGGCGGTCTGCTCATTCCGGGAAACCGCGAGCGCGGCACCGCCGTCGGCCAGGCCGACGATCACCGACACGTGGTGGCCGACGATGTCGTGCATCTCCCGGGCCACCCGGGCCCGCTCGTCGGCGACGGCCAGCCGGGACTGCTGGTCCCGCTCGGTCTCCAGCCGGGCGGCCCGGTCTTCCAGGGCGATCAGGTAGGCCCGGCGGGTGCGGGCCACCAGACCGAACGCCACCGCGCCGGCTGCCGTGCCGAGCACCAGGAAGAACGTGGTGGTCTGGTGCTCGACCCGCGGTTCGAAGAGGTAGACCTCGGCGATCAGTTCGGCGACGGTCAGCCCGGCGGTCCAGGCGATCGACCGCCAGGTGCCGCGGGAGGCCACCCCGAAGATCATGACCAGGATGACCACCCCGCCGCCCACCCCGGCGTCCAGCGATCCCTCGATGACCAGGATGGCCCCGGTGACCAGGAACGCGGCAAAGGGGTAGCGCCGCCGCCGGTACAGCGCCGGCAGCAGGACCGCGGTCGCGATCCCGGCCGACACCGGCCGGTCGACCAGGCTCGGCAGACTGAACAGCAGGATCGGGATGGCCACCAGGGTGTCCAGCAGCCACGGGCGGTGCCGGTCGAGGGCCCGCAGCCGCTCCTGCCGGTCCAGCAGCCATCCCTGCGCGTTCATGATCCGAGTCTCTCAGGCGTCGGTCTTCTTGAGCCGGTATGCGGCGGCCCCGAGGGTTACCACGACATATCCGGCGAAGACCGCGAGACCCGCCCACGGGCCGAGCGATCCGTCACTGTGGGTGAGCGACATCACGGCGCTGCCGGCGCTGCTCGGGAGGTACGGGCTGATCGCGTCGGAGATCGCGTTCGGCAGCAGCGGGACCAGCCCCGGCAGGATCAGCAGCCCGCCGGCCAGGATCGCGATGGCCCCGGCGCTCGATCGCACCAGGATGCCGAGCGCGACGCCGAGGACCGCGACCAGGCCGAGGTAGAGACCGGCCCCGAACAGCGCCCGCAACACGCCGTCGTCGCCCAGGCTCACGCCGGCGATGGCGCTGTTGAGCACCATCCCGCCGAGCGCGAAGGCTACAAAAGCACCGATCGTCATCACGACGAAGGCGGCAAGTCCGGCAACGAGACTCTTCGACCACAGCACCGGGAGCCGGCGCGGCACCGCGGCGAGTGTCGACCGGATCATGCCGGTGGTGTACTCCCCCGCGCCCAGCAGCACGCCGAGCACGCCGACGGCGAGCGCCGCGAGGGTGCTGCCGCCGAGCGCAAGGTCGACGGCGGACATCCCGTTCCCGGAGAAGGAGGCCGAGGCGATCATGCCGAACGCGATCAGCAGGAAGGCCGAGACGCCGGTGGTGATCCAGGTGGAGCGCAGTGAGGAGAACTTGGTCCATTCGGCGGCGACGACGCCACCCGGGGTGATCTTCATCGGGCAGCCTCGTATTCGACAGCGTCGCGGGTCAGGTCCATGAATGCCTCTTCGAGCGAGGCGGTCTTCGGGGTGAGCTCGAACAGCGGGATGCCGTAGTGCGCCGCGGCCATCCCGATCTCCCGGGCGGTGCGCCCGGCGACGAACAGCTCCTCCGGCCCGCCCGAGGTGATCGTGACGCCCGGGCCGCCGAGCACGTTGCGCAGGTTGGCCGGGTCGCCGGAGAGAACCCGGACGCCCTCGGCGGTGGCCAGCCCGGCGACCGTGGTGTCGGCCAGCAACCGGCCCCGGCCGACGATGACCAGGTGGTCGGCGATCAGCGAGACCTCGCTCATCAGGTGCGAGGAGAGCATCACCGTGCGGCCCTCGGCGGCCAGGCCGGCGAGCAGGTTGCGGACCCAGAGGACGCCCTCCGGGTCGAGGCCGTTGACCGGTTCGTCGAGCATGATCACGGCCGGGTCGCCGAGCAGCGCGGCGGCGATGCCGAGCCGCTGGCCCATGCCGAGGGAGAAGGCGCCGACCCGCTTGTGCGCCACCGAGGAGAGGCCGGCCAGGCCGATCACCTCGTCGACCCGGGAGCGCGGGATGCCGTTGGTGCGGGCCATCGCGAGCAGGTGGCTGACCGCGCTGCGGCCGGGGTGTACGGCCTTGGCCTCGAGCAGCACGCCCATCTCCTGCAGCGGGGCGGCGCTCTGCACGTAGGAGTGGCCGTTGACCAGCACATCCCCGGAGGTCGGCGCGTCCAGGCCGACGATCATCCGCATGGTGGTGGACTTGCCGGCCCCGTTCGGGCCGAGGAAGCCGGTGACCTGGCCCGGCTTGGCGGTAAACGAGAGCTTGTCGACAACCGTCTTCGTCCCGTACCGCTTGGTGACTTCGCGTACCTCGATCATGTGTCAATCGTGGCGGGCGGCGAGGCCGGAACAGCGGTACCACGGGCGGCACTTGCCGGCCGCCCGTGGTACCCAGGTACTACTTGACGGCGCCCGCGGTCAGGCCGGCCTGGATCTGCCGCTGGAAGATCGCGTAGACCACGATCATCGGCAGGATCGACAGGGTCAGCGCCGCGAACAGCGTCGACCACTGCGCGTGGTAACCGGCCGAGGTGCTGATGTTCGCGATGCCCTGGGTCAGCAGGTACTTCGACTCGGCGCCCGGCCCGGTCATCACCACCACCGGCAGCAGATATTGGTTCCATTGCCCGACGATGTTGAAGATCGTGATGCTGACCAGGCCGGAGCGGGCCATCGGCATCATGATCTGGAAGAACTTGCGGGTGTGCGAGGCGCCGTCGACGGTCGCGGCCTCCTCGATCTCGTACGGCAGCGATTTGAAGAACGCGGCCAGGAAGAACACCGTGAACGGCAGCGAGTAGGCGATATAAACCAGGACCAGGCCGGTGTACGAGCCGAGCAGCCCCATGTTCTTGAGGATGTAGAACAGCGGCGCCAGCGCCATGAACGTCGGGAACGCGAGCCCCGAGACGAACAGGTAGTAGATGAACCGGTTGCCCGGGAACCGGTAGCGGGCCAGCACGTAGGCGGCCATCGACCCGAACAGCATCGTGCCCGCGGTCGAGACGATGACAACGATGACAGAGTTCAGGAAATAACGCCCGATGTGCGCCTCGGACCAGGCGTCGAAGTAGGTCTGCAGCGAGAACGACGAGGGCAGCGCGAACGGCTTGCCCAGGAAGATCTCGGTGTTGTTCTTGAACGACGCCAGCACCACCCAGATCAGCGGACCGGCCGTGACCAGGGCCCAGGCGATCAGCGCGATGTGCGCGAGCCCGGTGAACGCGTTGATGTCCCGCTTGGCGCTGGGCTTGTCGCCGGCGCTCTTGGTGGCGGGCTTGTCGGCAACCAGAGTCATCGTGCGCCCCCTCAGGCTTCCACGGAGTCGCGCCGGGTGACCCGCAGGGTCAGCGCCGCGAAGGTCAGGGTCAGGAAGAAGAGCACGACACCGAGCGCGCAGGCGTAACCGGCCTGCGAGAAGTCGAACGCGTTGCGATAGATCATGAGGCTGAGCACCGAGGACGCGCCGTTCGGCCCGCCTCGGTCCACGGTCATGATGTTGACCAGCGCGAACGCGTCGAACGCGGCGATGCCGAGGTAGACCCAGGCGACCTGGATGGTGCTCCAGAGCAGCGGGACGGTGATCCGGAAGAACAGCGTGATCCGGGTGGCGCCGTCGAGTGCCGCGGCCTCGTAGATGTCGGTGGAGATCGAGCCCATGCCGGCCGAGAACAGCACGACGTAGAAGCCGACCGCCTGCCAGACCAGCACGATCAGGATGCAGGCCATCGCGTACCGCTCGTCGGCCAGGAACAGCCACGGCTTCCAGGACGCCGGGAACAGGCCGTTGAGCATGCCGCTCTTGTCCGGCCCGAACACCCGGCCGAAGATCACCGCGACGATGGCCAGGGCCAGCAGCTGCGGAAAGAAGAAGATGATCCGGTAGACCTTGGAGCCCCACACGCCCCGGGTCTGTCCGCCCTTGTGCCCGCCGCCGACGTTCAGCAGGAACGCGAAGACCAGCGCGATGACGATGGTGATGATCGGCAGCAGGATCAGCAGGAACAGGTTGTGCTTGATCGATTTCCAGAAGACGTCGTCGTGCCACAGCTTCACGAAGTTGTCGAAGCCGATGTAATCGATCTTGCCGAGGCCGGACCAGCTGGTCAGCGACAGCTGGAACGTCTGGATGTACGCCGCCACCACGAAGGTGGCGTAGAGCGCCACCGGCACGACAAGGAAACCAATGATGAAGGGGTACTTGCCGTGCCGCATGGCGTCCTACCTATCGAAGAAACTCAGCTGCGGGTGAACTTGGTGATCGAGGAGTCCTTGGCGACCGCCTGGGACGCCGCCTCCATCCGGTCGCAGAACTTCTGCGCGTCGCCGCCCTTGAACATCAGGTCGTTGACCGCACCGCGGGACTCGTCGTCGAGCTTCTTGTACCAGGTGTCGAACAGGTAGCCCACGAAGACGTCCTGGCCGGCCTTGGTCAGCATGTCGTTCGCGCTGGTCAGACCGGGAGAAATGGTCTGGCCGTCGGACGCGCCCGCCACCACCGTAAGCGACTTGGTGAGCTTGGTGAAGCCCAGCGCCGCCTCCTTGGAGAGCATGGCCCGCAGGTACTCCTTGCCGCCCTGCGGGTTCTTGCCCTTGGCCGCCGCGAAGTAGATCTCGCCGGCCGCCGCGTTGATGGCGGTCGCCGGGAGCTTGTCGGCGGCGGTGACGCTCGGGAACGCGGCCACCGCGTACTCGAAGCCGGCCGGGGTGTCCTTGGCCTGCTCGTTCTCCAGCCAGGAACCACACGGGTAGAACGCGACCTTGTCCTGGTCCTGCTGCAGCTGCACCTCGGTGTGCTTGAGGCCCAGGAAGGTCTTGTTGATGTACTTGTTGCCGACCTCGCCCCAGGCCTGCGCGGCCTGCTTGATCGGGTCGGCGGTCCAGGCACCCGGCTTCAGGTTGTCGATGTCCTTGAGCGACTGCTCGGTGCCGATCTTCGCGGCGCTGGTGAGCAGGGCCCGGACCATGTAGTACGACGCGTTGGCGCCCGCGTAGCCGAACGGCGTGATGCCGGCCGCCTTGATCTTGTCGAGCAGCGCGGTGAAGTCGGCCCAGGTGGTGGGGATGGTCCAGCTGTTCTTCTCGAACAGCTTCTTGTTGTACCAGAGGCCGAACACGGTGTACGAGTAGTTCATCGCGAACGGCTTGCCGTCGTACGTGCCCTGCTGAACGGCACCCGGCACCAGGGTCTCGGCAACCGTCTTGCCGGCCACGTCCCAGGACGGCGCGGCAAAGAGATCGGTCAGGTCGGCGGCCTGGCCGGCCTTGACGATCGCACCGAAGTCCATCAGGTTCGAGCCCGAGTTGTTGATCATGTCCGGCGGAGAGCCGGCGTTGATCCGGGGCTGGATGACCGTCGAGATCTGCTCGGTGGCCGAGTACGTGATCTTGGCGTCGGCCCACTTCTTGTTGAACAGCGGAGTGTCCACGTCGGTGGCGTACGCCGTGCCCAGACCGCCGTTGAAGATGACGATCTCGACACCGGCCTTGGTGTCGATGCCCAGCGGGTTGTCCGCCGACTTGGTGCCGGTCGACTGGGTCGTCGGCTCGTCCTCACCGCCGCCGACGCAGGCGCTCAGCAGGCCCACCGCGGGGGTGGCCAGCATGCCGACGGCGGCCGCGCGACGCAGCAGCGTACGGCGGTCGACCTCGGTCTTGGCGAATATCTCGGTCACAGCATCTCCTCAGGTGCTAGCCCTTTACAGCACCGGCCGTGAGACCGGTGGCGATATTGCGTTGGATGATCAGGAAGAAGATCACCACCGGGATCGAGGTGATGATCGCACCGGCCATGAGGGGCCCCCAGGCGGTACCGCGGGTGGTTTGGTTCTGCAGCAGCCAGGCCATCAGGTTCTGCTTGGCCGGGCTGTTGAGCGTGTTGATGATGATGAATTCGTTCCAGGCCTGGATGAACCCGTAGACGCTCGTCGCGACCAGGCCGGGGCCGGTCAGCGGCAGGATGATGCGCCAGAACACCTGGGCCCGGGTGCAGCCGTCGATGAGCGCGGCCTCGTCGAGCTCGCGCGGGATGCCGGAGATGAACCCGCGCAGTGTCCACACCGTATACGGCAAGATCAGGACCAAGTAGGTGATACTCACACCGATCAGACTGTTGGTCAAGGACACCGTCTGCAGCATCAGGAACAGCGGGATGAGCAGCGCGATGAACGGAACCAACTGGACCGCCAGGACGACCAGGATGATCGCCTTGCGGCCGTAGAAGCTGAACCGGGCGATCGCCAGCGCGGCCAGGAAGCCGACCACCAGCGCGCCGGCCACCGCCAGCACCGTCACGATCAGGCCGTTCAGCATGTCCTGCATGAACAGCGGCGCCTTGAACGCCGACGTGAAGTTGGCGAAGGTCGGGTGCTCGGGCCAGAACGTCGGGGTCAGCGCGAGAACCTCGTCGGCCGGCTTGAACGCGGTGTTCAGCACCCAGTAGACCGGGAACAGCATGAACAGCGAGAAGATCACGCCGATCGTGTTGGCGGCGATCGTGCCGGCCATCGACCGGCCGACGGTGACAACTCCCTCGTCCCGGGCCATCAGTCCACCTCCCCGATCTTGAACATCTGCCGGATGTAGAACGCCATCACGCCGAGCATCAGCAGCACGGTGATCACCGAGATGGCCGAGCCGATGCTGTACCGCGATTGGCCGAACGCCTGCGTGTACGAGTAGGTCGCGAGCGTCTGGTACACCGGCTCGGGGTGCCCGTCGCGCAGCGCCCAGTTCTGGGTGAACAGGCCGAAGTCCCAGATCACCGACAGCGTGGTGACGATCGTGATGAGCGGCTTGAGGATCGGCAGGGTGATGTTGCGCAGCACCTGCCAGGGCGTCGCGCCGTCCACCGTGGCCGCCTCGACCAGTTCCTTCGGCACCTGGGTGAGCCCGGCGTTCAGGGTGATCGCGAGGAACGGCACGCCGGCCCAGACCACCAGGGTGGTGATGACCCCCCAGCCCTGCCACGGGTTGACGAACCAGCTGTGGTTGTCGAAGTTCACGCCGGGCAGGAAGTTGAGCACGTAGTTGAGGACACCGAAGTCGGAGTCGGTGATCCAGCGGAAGATCTGCGCCGCGACCAGCTGCGGCAGCGCCCAGACGAACATCATCGCGACGATCATCAGCATCTTCACGCCGCGGTTGACCCGGCGCATCAGCAGCGCGATGCCGAGTCCGATCAGGACCGAGATGATGACGCAGACGATCGTGAACAGGACCGTACGGCCCACGACCGTCCAGAAGACCGAGTCGCCGAGAACCTTGGTGTAGTTGTCGAAGCCGACCCACGGTGGGGTGCGACCGCTGAGCAGCTCGCGCAGCCGCATGTTCTGGAACGACAGCACGACCATCCGGATGAGCGGATAACCGAGCAGGCCGGCCAGCAGGATCAGGGTGGGGATGGAGAGCAGCCACGGGGTGCTGGCGCCCTGACGGCGGCGGCGCGCTCGGGACGCGCGGCCGGGTGCCCGGTGCGGTGCGGGCCCGCCCGTGGGGCGGGTCGCCGGTGATTCGACGACGGACATCAGATTCCTCTTCCGGAAGCCGGGAGCCGGGAGCGGTGCCGCCCGCCCCGGACGGGGGCGGGCGGCGACGGGATCAGCTCTCGTTCAACGTGGTGTTGATCTGGTCGTCGGCCCACTTGGCGCCGTCGGCCACGGACTTCTTGCCGGTGAGGATGTCGGTCAGCATCGTCTGCAGGACGTTGCCCTTCTCGACGTCCGCCCACTTCTCGGCGTTCGGCGGGAACCAGCTGCTCTTGGCGGCGAGCGCGGCCGGCGCGATGGCCGGGTTGTCGGTGGCGGCCTTGTCCAGCAGCGCGGTCGCGTTCGGCAGCGCGCTGGCCTTGATCAGGCCGGCCATCGAGGTGCTGTCGGTGAACGCCTTGATCCACTGAGCGGCCAGTTCCTTGTTCTGGCTCTTCTCGGTGACGCCCAGGTTCGAGCCGCCCAGGAAGGACGGGACCTCGGGCATCGGCGCGGCGGCCAGCTTGCCCTTGACCTTGGTGTCGACAAGCGCGGAGTTCGGGTCGTTCGGGTCCTTCTTGATCTGCTCAGCCGCGCCCAGCTCCCAGGCGTTGCCGTAGAACATGCCGGACTGGCCCTGCGCGAAGATGCCGGCCTGGTCGTTCTCGTTCTTGGTCGGGTCCGCCTTCGAGTACTTCTTGACCATGTCGACCCAGCGCTGCAGGCCCTGGACCGAAGCCGGCTGGGACAGCTGGCCGACCCACTTGTCGCCGTCCTGCTTCGCGATGTCGCCGCCGGTCGACTTGACCCAGGACATCGCCGAGTACCAGTACTGCCCCGGCATGTAGACGGCGCCGAACTTCGAGTCCGACTTCTTGGCGGTCTGCAGCTTGTCCGCGTCGGCCAGGAACTCGTCGTACGTCTTCGGTGCGGCGGCGATGCCGGCCGACTTGAACAGGTCGGTGCGGTAGATCAGCACGCGAGCACCGGCGTAGTAGGGCACGCAGTAGGTCTTGCCCTCGAAGTCGCAGGCGCCCTTGAGGCCCTGCAGCCAGGTGTCCGAGTTCTCGTAGTCACCCGGGTTGATGGCCGCGAAGGCCGAGCTGAACACGTACTTCGGGAACTCGGTGTTGCCGAGCTCGACGACGTCCGGCACGTCCGAGCCGGCCAGCGTCGCGTCCAGCTTGGTGAGGTGGTTGGCCCACTGCTGGTATTCCACGTTGACCTGGGCGCCGGTCGCGTCGGTGAACCGCTTGGAGGCGTCGTCGACGACACCCTTCCAGGCGCTCTGCGCGTCGACCATCAGCCAGACCTTGAGGGTCTTGCCCTTGCCGTCGACCGGGCCGGAAGCGGACGTCGTGGGGGAGTCGTCGTCGTTGGAGCCGCAGGCCGCGGCCCCGAGCAGCGTCGCCGCGAGGGCGGCCACTGCGACGAGTTGGCGCTTCATCGCTTCCTCCTGAAGGAATTCACATATGAGGGGATTTGGGGTTATTCCGATTAAGGTGGTGGTGGGGCCGGTGGTGGTTTAAACGGGGGTGCCGTCTTTTGCGGCCTTGTGGCCGTGGACGGCTTGTGCGGTTTTCTGAAAGGCCGCGTGCGAACGTTCGTGGGTCCGCTGTGCGACCGCGACATAGAGCAGGTCGAGAACGACCAGCTGCGGGTGCCGGGCGCTGAGCGCGTCCGGCCGGAAGGTCGTCGCCTGGGTGGCGGTGAGCAGCACGATGTCGGCCAGCTCGGCCAGCGGCGAGCGAGGAAAGCTGGTCAGGGCGATGGTGGTCGCCCCCCGGCTGCTCGCCTCGGCGAGCAGCTCGATCGTCTCGCCGGTCTCCCCCGAGTGCGAGATGCCGAGCGCGACGTGGCCGGCCCGGGAGAGCGCCGCGCTGGCCAGGCCGTTGTGCACGTCGGTCCAGGCCCACACCGGCACGCCGATGCGGTGCAGGCTGAACTGCATCTCCTCGCCGACCAGCGCGCTTCCGCTGGCGCCGAAGATGTTGACCCGCGGGGCCGCCGCGATCGCCACCGCGGCCCGCTCCACCTCGGCCAGGTCGAGCAGCGCGGCGGTGTCATGCATGGCGCGGGTGTCGGCCGCCATGATCTGCCCGAGGACCCGGGCGAGTGGATCGCCGGGCTGGATCTCCCGGCCGATGTCGACCGTCCAGCCGGCCGACCGGGCCCGGCCGGTCTCGGCCGCGATGCCGAGCCGCAGGTCGGCGTAACCGTCGAAGCCGAGCGCGCGGCAGAACCGGGTGACGGTGGCCGGCGAGGTGCCGCTGCGCTCGGCGAGTTCGACGATGGTGGCCCGGGAGGCCGCCGCCGGGTCGGTGAGGACCTGCTCGGCTACCCGCCGTAGTGCGCCGGTGAATTCCGGCAGCAACGACCGAATCCGCAGGAGCACACCGTCGGACGGCCGCGAATCGACGACAAGCGAGTCGACGATCGCCGTCCGCGCGGCGCCGTCCATCTCTGGCTCGCTCATCGGCCACCCTTTCAGGAAGGACTGTTTACTGTCGCGGTAAAAGTTCTTACTAATCACCCACCTGTGTCAAGGCTGTGGGCGAAGTTTTCAAACCGTTACCTGACCAGCGACGATGAACGCGTGTTACGCGGCAACCGCTTGACGGTCATCGATCCGGAAATGTTCTTTACGGAGTGACCGGCGTCACCTGAAAGGAATTGCCCGCTTTTGTCATAGCCGTTTCAGATGAGGCCATGACGACAAAAGCATGAGAGCACCTGGGCCGTTCGGATGACTTCACGAACGATTCGAAACATCCAGGCAACCCCGGAAACATGATCAAAAAATTTACCGTACGCGTCGGGAACGCTCCCAAACGCAGATAGGAAGTCCCGCCGAGGGGACCGGCCAGGCGGTGGTTGCGCTGGTCACCCGGCCTCCGGCCGGGCCCGATGGCCGGGCTCAGGGCAGCAAACATCGTCACCGCCGGTAATGATTACCGGCGGCTCGACGACGGGGTGCTTCAGGCGGATTCGCGGATGGCGGTAGCGAAGGCCTCGGAGCGGTGCTCGAAGTTCCGGTACCGGCCGTAGCTCGGCGCCGCCGGCGACAGCAGGACGACTCCCCCGGACGGGGTCAGCTTGCGAGCCAGCCGCACCGCCGAGGGCAGATCCTCGGCATTTTCGGTCCGCACCCCGGCCAGCCCGGCGAGCGCCTCCAGGATGCGCGGCCCCGAGTCGGGAATGCCGATCACGGTGAGTTCGCGGTCGGCGAGGAACTCGCGTAGCGGTGCGTAGTCGAGGCCGCGGTCGGTGCCGCCGACCAGCACGGTGAGCGGTCGCGACGCGTACGCCTCGATCGCGTGGATCGCCGAGTAGGGGCTTGTCGACAGCGTGTCGTCGACGAAGGTCAGCCCGGACGGGTCCTCAATCTCGGCGAGCCGGTGCGGCAGCCCCTCGAACGCCTCGACCGCCGCCTCCAGCTCGTCCTTCGAGCCCGGCACGTCGACCCCGAGGCCGTCCAGCACGGCCAGCGCCACGCACAGGTTGCGGCCGTTGTGCGCGCCCTTGAGGTGCAGCGCCTCCCGGTGGAACAGCGGCTCGTCGGAGCAGTAGACCCACTCGTCGTGGATCCGGAACCGGGAGTCGTCGGCGCCGGCCGGGATCGGCGGGAAGCCGTGCAGGTCGCTGATGCCCCGGATCTTGTCGCGCAGCCGCAGGTCGGAGCCGTTCACCACGATCATCTCGGGACCGTGCCGGAGCAGGTTGAGCTTGTCCCGGTAGTACTCCTCCTCGCCCCCGTGCGCGTCCAAATGCTCGGGGAACAGCGAGGTCACCACGGCGACCCGGGGCGAGTCGGTGAGGTCGGCACACTGGTAGCTGGACAGCTCCAGCACGTACTGCGCGGCCGGCGGCAGGTCGAGCAGCGGCACGCCGATGTTGCCGCCGAAGCTGTTGGGCCGGCCGACCGCGGCCAGCAGGTGGCTGATCAGGCTCGAGGTGGTGCTCTTGCCCTTGCTCCCGGTAACGCCGATGGTTCGCGCTGCGTTATCGGCCATCCAGAGAGCACTACCCCCGGTGACCGTGACGCCCCGCTCGCGCAGCTCCTTCATCCAGGGGTGCGTCTGCGGCACGCCCGGCGAGCGGACCACCACGTCGGCCGTCACCAGGGCGGGAAAGGCGTGGTCACCACCGGCCAGCGGGGCGGTCTCGGCGAACTCGTCCCAGGGCACGGAGAGGAAGTTCGCGCTGTCGTCGACCGCGATCAGCCGGGACGGCTTCTGCTTGGCGATCGCGGTGACCGCGGCCCGGCCCTCGCGGCCGGTCCCCCAGATCGCCACTGACCGGCCGTTCAGGTCTGCCAGACGCACGTCGAGCCCTCCTAGTCGAATCGAACTAGTATTGCCGGTCGGCTCAAAGACAGGAGTTTCCGGGTGCGGTTCGACGTCATGCGCTTCCCCTCGTACGCGTTCGACCCGGAGACCGGGGTCGCGACGTTCGACTACGTGCTCGACGGCCCGGAACCGCTGGAGTTCACCGAGACGATCACCTTCCCGGTGCCCTCCGGCCGCACCGCCCCGGACGCGTTCTACCGGGTCCTGGACCTGCTCCACGTGGTCGCCGGGGTCAGTTACTACAAGGTCGGCGCGCCGCCGCGGGTGGTCGCGCCCAAGCCGGTCCCGGCCGCGGTGGGCGACTTCTTCACCGCGATCTACACCCACGGCCTGGCCGAGTACGCGTATCGCAACCAACTTGCCCATGTCCTCGATCTGACAGTCGAGGTGCCCGAGGTGGCGTCCACGGCCGAGCCGGTGGACAACTCGCAGGGCCGGCCGCTCTCCGCGGTCGGCGGCGGCAAGGACTCGATCGTCACGCTGGAGATCCTGCGCGCGGCCGGGCTCGACCCGGTCCCGTTCTCGGTCAACCCCAACCCGGTGATCAAGGCGGTCAACGCCGCCTCCGGCCTGGCCGCGCTGGCCGCCCGCCGGCAGCTCGACCCGCGCCTGTTCGAGCTCAACAAGGCGGGCGCGCTCAACGGCCACATCCCGGTCACCGCGATCAACTCGCTGATCGCGATCGCCACCGCGGTCTGGCACGGCCTCGGCCCGGTGGTGATGTCGAACGAGCGCTCGGCGTCCGACCCCAACCTGGTCTGGAACGGTCACGAGATCAACCACCAGTGGTCCAAGGGAGTGGCCGCCGAGGGCCTGCTGCGGGCCGCGGTGACCGCCCACGCCGGGCTGACCGAGCCCTACTTCTCCCTGCTGCGGTCGCTGTCCGAGCTGCACATCGCCCAGCTGTTCGCCCGGCACACCGCCTACGACGACGTGGTGACCAGCTGCAACAAGGCGTTCAAGCTGCACGATCCGACCGTTCGCTGGTGCGGCGACTGCCCGAAGTGCCGGTTCGTCTTCCTGGCGATGGCCCCGGCAATGGAACGAGACCGGCTCACCCACATCTTCGGCCACGACCTGTTCGCCGACCCGGCCCAGGTGCCCGGCTTCCTGGAGCTGCTCGGCATCGACGCGCACAAGCCGTTCGAGTGCGTCGGCGAGGTCGAGGAGTCGCTGGTCGCGCTGGCGATGCTGGACGACGACGCCCCGGTGCTTGTCGCGCTGCGGGCCGCGGTGCCGGCGCAGGCCTGGGCGGAGGCGTCCCGCGAGGCGGTGCTCACCCCGGGCGGCGAAACGTACGTCCCGGAGGCGTACGCCAAGATCCTGGACGCGGCCCTCGCGTGATCTATTTCGGCAAAGCGGACCTTGACGCTCCGAAGGAGCGGGGTTGGTTGGTCGGGCACTTCCTGCCGCCCGGGGACGCCCGGCACAGCACCGACGTCGAGATCAAGTGGGGCCGGCACGAGGCCGGCGACCGGCGGGCCGAGTGGGTCCGCGGCGAGCACCGCACGGCCGTCCTGGTGCTGATCAGCGGCCGGTTCCAGATGATCTTCCGGGAGCGCACGGTGGTGCTGTCCGAGCCCGGCGACTACGTGCTGTGGGGCGCCGGTGACGACCACTCCTGGCTGGCCGAGCAGGACTCGGTGGTGCTGACCTGCCGCTGGCCGTCGGTGCCCGGTTACGCGGTGCCCTACTCGGGCGCGTCGTGATGGATGTGGTCGGGCGCGACGCCCAGCAGCTGTAGCGCGACGGTCGTGCTGGTCAGCATCAGCGGCGGGCCGGCCAGGTAGACCTCGTGCTGCGACCACTCGCCGTAGGCCGCGACCGCGTCGGTGACCAGGCCCGACGCGTACGGCCCGGGGTCGCCCTCGGAGACCACCGGCACCACCGTGGCCCGTTTCGCGGTGCGGGCGATCTCGGCGATGTCGTCGATGTCGTACAGCTCGTCGAGGTTGCGGACGCCCCAGAACAGGACCGCCGAGCGCGGGTCGCCGGTGTCCGCGAGCTCGGTCAGCAGCGCCTTGAGCGGCGCCACCCCGGTGTCGCCCGCGATCATCAGCAGGTTGCGGTCGGGGGCGACCGGCAGCGCCATCTGGCCCTCGGGCCGGCTCAGCTGCAGCCGGTCCCCCTCCCTGGTGCGGTAGACCAGGGTGCCGCTGACGCCATTCTGCGTTTTGGCCCGCACGTGCAGCTCGATCAGGTCGTTGCGGCGCGGGGCGCCGGTCAGCGAGTACGGTCGCCAGATCCCCGGCAGCTCGGCCACCTCGACCCGGGCGTACTGGCCCGGCCGGAACGGCAGCGGCAGATGCGGCCGCAGCAGGATGACGGCCAGGTCGGGGCGGCGCAGCTCGTGCGACACCACCACGGCGGTCCAGGTGGTGCGGTGGTAGGCGGCGGTGGCCCCGCCCTGCCGGATCCACTCGTACAGGTGCTGCCAGGTGGACCGCCAGGCCAGGTCGAACTCCTGACGCCAGTCCCCCGGCGCCATCCCGGCCCGCATCGCCTCGGCCAGGGCGGCCCCGACCAATTGCAGGCGGTCCTGCTCGACCCCGGCCTCGGCGAGGACCTGACCGAGAGCGGCGCAGCCGGCCACCAGCAGCGGCGGCTGGTCGAGGTGGTGCACGAGCCAGACCAGGCCGGCGGCGAGGCGGTCGGCCTGCGCGTCGGCGTCTCCCGGCAGGATCGCGAGCAGCGACGGGTGTGCCTGCCAGAGCGCCTCGCGCAGCCGGATCGCCACCTCGCCGGCGCCACCGGCGAAGGTGAGGCTGGTGGCCAGCAGCCGCTGGGTCTGGCGGAGCAGGGCGTCGTCGGCCGGGTCCATGCCGTCCACCGAGGACGTACGGGCCGGGGCCGTCACGGTCGGCGACACGACGCCCTCGAAGTGCGGGACCCGGGGGCGGGCAGAGTGTTCCGGCTCGTCGCCGGAGGCCCAGCGGGGGCGGCCCGGCACGGCGCTCTCGGGCTCGTCGGCGGCCGGCACGACGGCCTCGCCTGATGCCTTCGCCGGCCCGTGCGACACCTGGGCCGGTCCGAGTCCGGCGAATCGGTTGCGGCTCGGCTCGCCGACCCGGTCCTCGCCGTCGATCCCGTAGCCGTCCTCGGGGCGGTCCTCGGGGCGGCCCGCGGCCGGTTCGGGTTCCGCTTCGGGGGTCTTCCGCAACGGGTCGATGGACGGCAGGCCCGGCGGGCGGAGCAGCGGCCCACGCTCGGCGAACGAGCTGCCGACCGGAGGTTTCGGTGTCTTTCCGGACAAGTCGGTTCTTTCGGGAGGGCGGGGCGGAGATCCGGCGGCGCTCCGGCCGAAGAAGTCCGCCGCCGAGGCCAGCAGGTCGCCGTCGCCGGGCACCGGCTCATCGGCCACGGCCGGCCCGCCCACGGTCTCACTTGGGCCGGTCGGCTCGCTGTCGTGCGGGCTCTCGGCCCAGCCCGGTCGCTGCGGGGCCGAGGCCGGCGGTTCGCTCGCCGCCTTACGCCGGGCGATATCGGTCAGCGCCGCGGCCGTGTCGGCGGCACCCGCCTCCACCGCCTCCGGCGCGGCCTGCCGCAGCCGAATGGCCCGCAGCAGGGCCAGAAGGTGCTGATCCGCTCCCGAACCAGAACCCGATCCGGACGACACAGTCACACCCCCCGTTCGACGGATCACCCGAACAGTACAACCGTACTGCCGCTCCGGACCTTCTGCCTCACCCCAGGATCCCAGCTCGGATCGGAACTTTCTGGATCATTGCCGGACGCGGCCGAGCGCCTCCAGCGCGATCCGGGCCTGTCCCTCCGGATCGTCGCCCAGCGGGCGCAGGATCACCGTGGACGCGCCGGCCTCGTGCAGGGCGGCCACCCGCGCCGGGATGTCGGCGGCCGGCCCGATCAGGGTGAACAGCTCCTCGGGCGGGACCCCGAGCCAGGCCGCCTGCCCGGTGACCATCTCCCGGGTGGCCTCGGCGGCCCGCTCCGGGTCGTCCGACACGTGCAGGTAGGCGAAGACGATCAGCTCGTGCTCCGGCCGGTCACCGGCCGCCCGGCCGGCGTCGATGTGCTTGCGGGCCGCGATGAGCTCGGCCGGTCCGGCCCCCTCGGCCAGGATGGTCCCGTCGGCGACCCGGCCGGACAGTTCGAGCGACCGCGGCTTCACCACGCCGGTCACGATCGGCGGCACCTCGCGGGCCGGGTGCACCAGGGTCAGCCCGTCCACGGTGACCTCGCGCCCGTGCAGGGTGACGGTCTCCCCGGCGACCAGGCCGCGGACGGCCACGATCGTCTCCTCCAGAAGGGCGAGCTTGCGCGGGGTCTCGGCGCCGACCTTGCGCATCCACTCCGGAACGCCGTGCCCCACCCCGGCCACCAACCGTCCCGGGTGGACCCGGGCCAGGTTGGCGACCTCCATCGCCAGCAGGGCCGGGTTGCGCAGCGCCACCGGCGCGATGCCGATGCCCACCCGCAGCCGGCGGGTGGCGGCCAGCGCAAGGGCGGCGGCACTGATCGACCCGGCCCAGCCGAGGTCCTCGACCACCCAGAGGTCGTCGGCGCCCAGCTCCTCGAGCGCGGCCGCGCAGGCCGGCAGCTCCTCCGGAGCACGGTCGCGCTCGAACATGAAACCGACACGTAACCCGATCATGACGCAACCCTAGCGGCCACTAGGATCCGCGCGTGACCCTCACCGTCGAAGATCTCACCGGCTACGTCGAGCGCGATTTTGACGCCGACCTGACCCGCTTCCTCACCGACCGTCCCGCCCTCGACGACCTGGACCTGAGCGACGTACGCCCGATCGAACCGTTCCTCGCGCGCCTGCCCGCACCGGCCGCGGCCGCCCTGGCGGCCTTCGATCGCCTGGTCCGCTCCGGCACGTTGCCCGAGTTCCTGGACGTCGCCGAGTGGTCGTACGGTTTCGACTTCGCCGCCAACGACTGCGGGATCCTCGACTCCGATTACGAGACCCGGCTGAGCGACGACGACGTCTACTCGATCGGCGCCGACGGCGGTGGCAACCTCTGGGTGGTGCTGACCAACGGCCAGGTGGCCATCTGGTTCCACGAGGAGGAGGTCCTCGAGGAGGGCACTCGCTTCGACAACCTGGACGTGTTCCTGTGGAGCTACGTCCGCTACGAGGCGGTCCGGGACGGCACGCTCGACCTGGCCGAGGTGGAGGCGGACTTCCTCGCTCTGGGCCAGGACGGCGCCCTGCAGCCCGAACTGGGCCTGCTCGCCTCGATGCGCGCCTGATCGGCCATACTTACCTCATGGCTGACTCCGAGCAGGTGGAACCAGAAGCCGAGCAACCCGAGGAGTTCATGAATCGGGCCGCTCGGCGGGCCGCCAAGGGCAAGAAGCACGGGCATTCCGACAGTGGCGTCACCCAGACCGGCGGGCAACCGCACGGACGCGGAACGGTGCCGGCACGTAAGTCCTTCGGGAACCGGCGCAGCGGCGGCTGAGAGAAAGCGAAGGGGCCCGTGGTCGTAATTCGGGTTGAGGGCGCGGACGATCCGCGGATCGGCGATTACCGCGCACTGACCGACCTGGAATTGCGCACCCGGTGGGAACCGCCGAACGGGCTGTTCATCGCCGAGGGCGAGCTGGTCATCCGGCGCGCCCTACGGGCCGGCTATCGGCTGCGGTCGATTCTGGTCGACGAGAAGCGGATCGATCAGTTCGCCGATCTACCGGACGACGCGGTCGTCTACTCGGGCACCCCGGCGGTTCTCGAAGCGATCACCGGCTTTCACGTGCACCGTGGCGTGCTGGGCTCGTTTCACCGCCGGGAACTCCCGTCGCTGGAAGAACTGGTGGCCCCGGCCCGGCGGCTGGTCGTGCTCGAAGGGCTGAACACGCACACCAATCTGGGGGCGTTGTTCCGCAGCGCGGCCGCCCTCGGCATCGATGCGATCGTGCTGTCACCGAACTGCGCCGACCCGCTGTACCGGCGGGCCGTGCGGGTGAGCATGGGCGAGGTCTTCGCCATTCCGTACGCCAAGGCGGAGACCTGGCCGGAAGCCCTCAAGGTGGTCCGCGACGCGGGGTTCCGGCTGCTCGCGCTCACGCCCGGGGCGGATTCGGTGGAACTGCAGAATCTGAGCGCGGCCGACCGGGCCCGGCCGGCATTGATGCTCGGCGCCGAGGGACCGGGGCTGAGCCGGTCGGCGCTGGCCGCGAGCGACGTGCGGGTGGCCATTCCGATGCAGAACGGGGTCGACTCGCTGAACGTCGCGACGGCCGCCGCGATCGCATTCTGGGAACTCAGCCGCTGATTTCCGGAATTGCTTTCACGGTCGAAATTCGGGGCTTTCCAGCGACCCCGGTAATAGCTAGCCTTACGTCCGGTGATGCGGGCTATGACCGGGATGTGAATAAGTTGGCCGAAAAATCGGGCTATAAAGGGTTTTTGCCGTGGATAGTCGCTCTGTCAGTCATCGGAATCATGGCGATCCTCATCCTGCGCAGCGTTCCGGGGCGTTCCGAGCCGAGCACTCTGCTCTCGCCCGAGCCCGCCTTCACCCTCCCGGGGGTCACCTCCGGGCCGCAGATCCCGGTCAGCCTCCTGCCGAGCACCCCCACCGACAGCGGTAGCCCCACCCTCGAGAAGACCACCAAAACGGTGCCGCCCCGTGACCCCACGAGCGACCCGCAACCGACCACCGCCCCCGCCGCCGTCACCGTCAGCGGCACCTACCGGATCCTCAACTCCTACCCCGACGCGTTCATCGGCGAGGTGCTGCTGCGGAACCACACCGGCACCGGACGGTCCTGGACGGTCACCCTCAACTACCCGGGCGCCCTCGTCACGTCCTGGCTCGAGTCGCTCCCCCAGCCCACCCTGGTCCAGCGCGGCACGTCCTACACCTGGACGTCCTCGGTCCCGCTGGCCGCCGGATCCACCGGTTCGCTGCGGTTTCACTTCAAGCTCTCCGGCTCCGCCGGACCGGAGAACTGCGCGGTCAACGGGTCGGCCTGCAGCTGAACGAGCGCGCTCACCGGGCCCTCGCCCGGCGGCAGCTCCACGGTCAGGCCGGCCGCCATCAGCGCGGCCCCGGAAACTCCCTGGTAGGTCACTGCCGGATCCAATCCTCGCAGCCGCACACGGACCGTCCTCGCGGCGCCGGAAACACGCCACACGAAGACAACGATCCGGCCGTCCAAAATGTATTGGGACGCGGACAGTGAACCTTCCGGCGGCAGCAACCGGTACAGCGTTCCGTGCTGCACGATCGGCCGGATCTCCCGATAGCGGGCGACCATCTCGGCGGCCAGGTCCAGTTCGTCCGGCGTCCAGGTGGTCAGGTCGCCGCCGAGCCCGAGCACCCCGGCCATCGCGACGTGGAACCGGAACGGCAGCGGCACCCGCCGGCCGGTGATCGAGTTGGGACTGTCGGTGACCCAGGCGACCATCGTCCCCGGCGCGTACACCTGGGTGTATCCGTGCTGGATGCCGAGCCGGTCCACCGCGTCGGTGTTGTCGCTGGTCCACACCTGATCGGTACGGGCCAGAATTCCGAGGTCGACGCGACCCCCGCCGCCGGCGCAGGCTTCCACCCGTACACCGGGATGGGTTGTCCGAAGTTGATCTATGACGGCATAGACGCCTTGCGCGTGCCCGATCGCCGACTGCGGCCGGGCCTGGGTGAAGGACCGGTTGAAGTCCCACTTGAGGAAGGACAGGCCGGTCTCCCGGATGATCCGGTCCAGCGTGGCGAACGCCCAGTCCCGGACGTCGGGCCGGGTGAAGTCGAGGACCAGCTGGTTGCGCAGCTCGGTGGCGCGCACCCCGGGTTGGTGCAGGGTCCAGTCGGGGTGCGCGCGGTACAGATCGCTGTCCGGGTTGACCATCTCGGGCTCGACCCACAGTCCGAAGTCCATGCCGAGCGACCGGATGTGATCAGCGAGCGGCCGCAGGCCGTCCGGAAAGCGGTGCGGGTTGGGGAACCAGTCGCCGAGCCCGGCCCGGTCGCTGGTGCGCGCGCCGAACCAGCCGTCGTCGACCACGAACAGTTCGACGCCCAGCTTGGCGGCGCGTTCGGCGAGGGCCCGCTGCCCCTCGTCGGAGACGTCGAAGGAGGTGGCCTCCCACGAGTTGTAGAGCACCGGCCGCAGCTCGCCGGCGTGCCGCAGGACGTATTTGGCCTGGTAGTCGTGCCAGGCGCGGCTGGCCGCGCCGAAACCGTCGCCGGTGTAGAGCGCGGCGAAGATCGGCGAGACGGCCTGCTCCCCGGGGAGCAGGCGGGTGACGGTGCGGTCGTGGCCGGCGGCGCCGAGGACCGAACAACGACCGGCCGAGGTACGGGACACCGTGATGCGCCACGAGCCGCTGAAGGCGAGCGCCGCCGTCCAGACCTCGCCGGACTCCTCGGTGGCGGTGCCGTCGTCGAGCATCACCCACGGGTTGGTGGCGTGGCTGGTGACGCCGCGCCGGCTGATCAGGGTGGTCTCGGCCTCCGGCACCTCGACCCGGTGCAACCTGCCCTCGCGGACCCAGCCGCCGGTGACGTGGGTGAGGCGGTAGTCGTCGCGGACCGGAACGCACCAGACCGCGGCCGCGTGATCGGTGAGCACGACCTCGTGGCCGGCTCGAACCACCGACCAGCGCTCGATGACGTCGGTATCCGGTCGCACCCGGTAGTGCAGGTCGGCCTCCAGGGCACCGCGGAGCCGGACGATCAGCTCGTCCCCGCGGATCTCGTGCCCGGCCACGTGCAGGTCGCCGCCGTCGAACGACAACGCGGCCGGCCCGAACATGGCGCCGCCGCCCACCGGGAAGTCCTCGGCCCCGTCCAGCCACCCCTCGAAGGTGTCCTGGTAGGGCGAGTCCCAGGCCGGGATCTCGGCGGCCTCGGCGGCACTGATCCGCGGCCCCCAGTGGATCGGGCGGACGGTTCTCTCGTCCAGTCGCACCGCATAGGTGGTGTTCGCGGTGTGCAGGGCGATGGTGACGCCGTCCGGGGACGACTCGATGAGCGACAAAACGGAACTCCAGTAAGAATGGGCCGGCCCGGTTCCGGGCCGGCCCCCTAGATCTATTCCTTGACCGGGATGGACTGCGACTTCAGCGTCGAGATGGTCTTCGACTGGGCGTCGGTCAGGGCCTGGGTGAGCGTGCCCTGGCCGGTGACCGCCTTCTTGAAGCCGTCCGAGGCGTCGGCGTACGTCTGGGTCATCGTCGGTCCCCAGGTGAAGTCGGCCTTCACCTCGGTGGAGGCCTCCGCGAAGACGTCGTAGATCTTCTGGCCGCCGTAGAAGTCAACGCCCTCCTTCAGGGCCGGCAGCGAAGCGCCTTCCTTGGTGGCCGGGTACAGGTTGGCCTCCTTGTTCAGCAGCGTAAGCGCCTCGGTGGAGGTGTTCAGCCAGAGCGCGAACTTCGCGGCCTCGTACGGGTGCTTCGAGGTCTTGAAGACGGCGGTGGACGAGCCACCCCAGTTACCGGCGACCTTGTCGCCCGCGGTCCACTGCGGCATCGGGGCAACCGCCCACTTGCCGGAGGTCTTCGGCGCGCCGCTGGCGATCGAGTTGGCGCCCCACACCGCGGAGACCCAGGTCCACGCGCTGCTGGAGTTGTAGGCGTTGTCCCACTCCGGGGTCCACGGCGGGACCGAGGAGACCAGCTTCTTGTCGATCAGGCCCTGCCAGTAGTCGGCGACCTTCTTGGTGGCGTCGTCGGTCATGCTGACGGTCCAGTTGGTGCCGTCGTTGCCGAACCAGTGGGCGCCCGCCTGCCAGGCCAGGCCGGCGAACTGGTTGATGTCGCTCTGCGAGAAGTTGGTGATGTAACCGCCCGCGGCCTTCACCTTCTCGGCCGCCGCCGCGTACTCGTCCCAGGTCGTCGGGACCGGGATGTTGTTCTTCTCGAACAGGTCCTTGCGGTAGAACAGCGCCATCGGGCCGGCGTCCTGCGGGATGCCGTACACGTGGCCCTGCTCGCCGAAGCTGACCTGGTTCCAGGTCCAGTCGATGAACTTGCTCTGCGACTGGGCGACGATGTCGCAGCTGCCGAGGTCGGTCAGGCCGTCCTGCACCCGGAAGCTGGGCAGCGCGTCGTACTCGATGTGGCCGAGGTCGGGCGCGTTGCCGGCCTTGAGCTGGTTGAAGAAGTTGGCGTAGGTGCCGCCGTTGCCGTTCGGGCCGGTCTGCACCTTGACCTGGATGTCGGGGTTCGCCTTGTTCCAGACGTCGACGACCTTCTCGATGTTCGGGATCCAGGTCGTGTAGGTCAGCGTGACCGGGCCGCTGGAGGGAGCGCAGGAGGCCGTACCGGTGGTGGTAGCGGCATCGTCGTCCCCGCCGGAGGAACAGGCGGTTATCGAAAGAGTGGACAGAAGCAGAATCGCGATGGAGCGAGCGCGAAAGCGCATTTTCCCTCCCGGGATTTCATTACTTTTTTACTTGATGGATCCGGCACCAAGGCCGCTGCGCCAGAAGCGCTGTAGTGAGAGAAATGCGATAACCATCGGAACGATTGACACAAACGCTCCGACAAGAACCAGGGCGCGCAGCTCCGGATGCTGGTTGACCTGGGTGTTCCAGGAATAGAGACCGAGAGTCACCGGGAACAACCGCTCATTGCCGAGCATGATCAGCGGGAGCATGAAGTTGTTCCACACCGCGACGAAATGGAACAGGAAGATCGTCACGAAGGCGGGCGCCATGAGACGCGTGGACAGGGTGAAGAAGGTCCGAACCTCGCCGGAGCCGTCGATCCGGGCCGCTTCCAGCAATTCGTCGGGAACGCTGGCCGCGGCGTAGATCCGGCCGAGGTACACGCCGAACGGGTTCACCAGGCTGGGCAGGAAGACCGCCCAGAAGGTGTTGGCCAGCTCGACCTTGCTGAACATCAGGAACAGCGGCAGGGCCAGCGCGGTCGCCGGCACCAGCACGCCGCCGAGCACGATGTTGAAGATCAGTTCCCGGCCGCGGAACACGTACTTGGCCAGGGCGTAGCCGCACATGCCGGCCAGCAGGGTGCCGAGCAGCGCCGCCCCGACGGTGTAGGCGATCGAGTTCGCCATCCAGCGCAGGAAGATCCCGTCGTTGTAGCGGAACAGCTGGGACAGGTTCTCGCCGAGCGAGAAGTGGTCCGGCAACAGCGGGCTTCCCTCGGTGACCTGCCCGTCCTTCTTGCCGGAGGCGACGAACAGCCACCACAGCGGGGTCAGGAAGTAGAGCGTGAAGACGGCCATCACGAGCATGGCGCCGTACTTCGGCAGCTTGAAGGCAGCCATCACTGCACTCCCTTGCGCTGGGTGAACTTGAGGAACGCGAACGAGAGGATGAACGTGGCCAGCGCCAGGACCACCGAGAACGCGGCGGCCAGGTGGAAGTTGGGCACGGCCGAGGTGGACAGCACGGTCAGGTTCGGCGTGTACGTGCTGGACACCGCGGAGCTGAAGCTGCGGAAGACCTGCGGCTCGGCGAGCAACTGGAGCGTGCCGATGATGGAGAACACCGTGGTCAGCACGATCGCCGGCAGCACCATCGGGATCTTGATGGACCACGCGGTCCGGAAGACCCCGGCGCCGTCGATCTTGGCGGCCTCGTAGATCTCGGTCGGCACCGCGAGCAGCGCCGAGTAGATGATCAGCATGTTGTAGCCGATGTAGACCCAGGTCACGACGTTCGCCATGGCCCAGAGCACGAAGCTCGGGGAGAGCAGATCGGCGCTGGCGGTCACCGCGGTGAACGGCGACAGGTTGGGCGAGTACAGGTAGCCCCACATGATCGCGGCGACCACCCCGGGCACCGCGTACGGCAGGAAGAACGCGAGCCGGAAGAAGCCCTTGCCCTTCACCAGGCCGGAGTCGAGCAGCAGCGCCAGGAACAGCGCCAGCCCGAGCATGACCGGCACCTGCACGATGCCGAACAGGAACACCCGCTCGATGGACTCCCAGAACGGCCCGTTGGTGAAGACCTCGCGGTACTGCACGAAACCGCCGAAGACATCGGTGGCCGGGCCGAACGTTCCGGTGCGCTTCACCGTGTAGAGCGACTGCCACACGGCGTAGAAGATCGGAATCAGATAGAAGAGCGCGAACAGTACGCCGAACGGCGTGACGAAGAAGAAAATCGCGCTGGCATGGCGCTTCACGGCTGGACCTCCTCACGGACGACGCGTACGCCACCGGGCGGCACCCGGAGCCGGCCACGCACGTTCTCGCCGCTGATCAGGTCGCTGCCCGCGACCGCGTACTCGATCTCGCTCGCCCCGTGGTTGATCACGAAGGCGTACGTCTGGTCGGTGGTCCTTCGTCGGACCACCTCGATGGACCCGTCGTTCTCCGGGCCCTGGTTTTGCACGCCGGCCTTTTGCGTGGCCTCGCGCAGCACCGCGCGCATCGCCGGCCGGTCCAGCGCGGTCGCCACGTACCAGGCGTTGCCGTTGCGGGTGATGGCCGGGACGCCGGGCAGCGGGCCGTCGATGTAACTGGCCCAGACCTCGGCGGTGGTCGTGCGCAGCCGCTCCGCCCACAGGCCGGCCTCTCCGCCGTTGTCGAGCGTCACCGTGGTGTCCGGGGAGAGCGGCGCGAACTCCTCGACGCTCACGCCGAGCAGGTCGCGGAACGCACCGGGGTAACCGCCGAGCCGAATCCGGTCGTCGCCGTCGGCGATTCCGCTGAAGAAGGTGACCAGCACGTGGCCGCCGTTGTCGACGAAGTCCTTGATCGCCTTGGCTTGCGCATCGGAGACCAGGTAGAGGCAGGGGATGACCACGAAGCGGTACTTGCTGAGGTCACCGTCCGGGCTGATCACGTCGGCGGTCACGCCCAGTTCGCGCAGCCCCCGGTACGCCGAGTGCACCTGCTCCAGGTAGTTCACCGCCGACGACGGACGGCCCTCCTGCTCGACCGCCCACCAGGATTCCCAGCTGAAGATGACCGCGGTGTCGGTCTCGACGGTGGAACCGGCCACCTCGGCCAGCCGGCGCAACGAGTACGACAGGTCGAGGACCTCGCGCCACTGCTCTGTCTCGGTGCCCGCGTGCGGCAGCATCGCCGAGTGGAACTTCTCGCTGCCCTGGGCCGAGGCCCGCCACTGGAAGAAGCAGATCGAGTCGGCACCCCGGGCCACGTGGGTGAGCGTGTTGCGGAGCATCTCGCCCGGCGCCTTGGTCAGGTTGACCGGTTGCCAGTTGACCGCGCCGGTGGACTGCTCCATCAGCATCCACGGCTTCCCGCCGGCCAGGCCGCGGGTCAGGTCGGCGGCGAAGCTCAGCTCGGTGGCCGGGTGCCCGAGGCGGTGGTCGAGGTAGTGGTCGTTGGCGATGACGTCCATCCGCGGCGCCCAGCGCCAGTAGTCCATGTTGCGGATGTGCGCGGTGACCATGAAGTTCGTGGTGACTGGTATAGAGCTCTGCTTTTTGATGATGGCGGCCTCGGCCTCGTAATAGCCGAGCAACTCGTCCGAGGAGAAGCGCTGGAAGTCGAGCATCTGGGCCGGGTTGCGCAGCGACAGCGCGGCCCGCGGCGGCAGCACCTCGTCCCACGCGCCGTACCGCTGGCTCCAGAACGAGGTGCCCCACGCGGCGTTGAGGGCCTCGACCGTCTGGTAGCGGTCGGTGAGCCACTCACGGAAACGCTCGGCGCTGGCGTCGCAGTAGCAGAGCGCATTGTGACAGCCGAGTTCGTTCGAGACGTGCCAGAGGGCCACGGCCGGGTGCTGGCCGTACCGCTGGGCCACCTGCTCGACCAGGGCGAAGGCCCGCTCGCGGAAGACCGGCGAGCTCGGGCACCAGGCCTGCCGGCCGCCCGGGTAACGCCGGGTGCCGTCGGCCGCCATCGGCAGGATCTCCGGGTGGCGGCTGGCCAGCCACGGCGGCGGGGACGCGGTGGCGGTGCCCAGGTTGATCCGGATGCCGTTCTGGTGCAGTAGTTCGATGATGCGGTCGAGCTGCTTGAAGTCGTACTCACCGGCGCGCGGCTCGAGGTCCGACCAGCCGAAGATATTGATGGCCACCAGGTTGATTCCGGCGGCCCGCATCAAAGCGACGTCCTCGGCCCAGACCTCGGCCGGCCACTGCTCCGGGTTGTAATCGCAGCCCAGGGTGATCACGGGCGTCTCTCCTTTACCTGTGCACGTGCACACATTTCCGGCCGGAAAATTCCGCAGGTCAGATGTGTGAACGTGCACACAGTAGGATTGCCGCTGACCAGCGTCAAGACGCAAAAAGATAAAGTCATGACGTGAGTTCGCCAGGACTGCCGAACAAGACCGGCAAAAGGGCCACCGTGCACGACATCGCCGCCGCCGCCGGGGTTTCCCGGGGCACGGTGAGCCGTGTGCTCAACGGCGGCTACGTGTCGGCGACGGCCCGGGCCGCCATCGAGCGCGCCATCCGCGAGGTCGGTTACGTGCCGAACACCGCGGCGCGCAACCTCGTGATGCAGCGTTCCCAGGCCGTGGGTTTCATCGTGCTGGAGCCGCACTCACTGTTCCTGGAGGACCCCAACATCGGCGGCATCATGCTGGGTGCCAACTCCACGCTGTCCGCCGCCGATTACCAGATGGTCAATCTGGTGGTCGACTCCGAACGCGACACGGCCCGGATCACCCGATACCTCTCTGGTGGCTTCGTCGACGGCGCGATCATCGTCTCGGCCAAGAGCCACGACCCGATCATCCAGGTGGTCGGCAGCCTCAACCTGCCGGCCGCGTTCGTCGGCCACCCGCGCGACCTGCACCCCGACATTCCCTACGTCGGAATAGACAATCTCGCCTCGGCCGAGGAGATCACCCGCCGCCTGCTGTCGACCGGCCGCCGCCGGGTCGGCATGATCGCCGCGGCCGTCGACCGCGACTCCGGCGCCGACCGCCTGACCGGCTTCCGGCAGGCCCTCGGCCCGCTGTTCGACGAGAGCCTGGTGGCCGAGGTCCCGCTGTACGACTTCGCCTGCGGCGCCAAAGGGATGCGTACGCTCCTGGAGCGCGACCCCACCATCGACGGCGTCTTCGCGGCGTCCGACGCGGTGGCGGCCGGCGCCATCGAAGCGCTTCGCGAGGCGGGCCGCAGCGTCCCCGACGACGTGGGCATCGTCGGCTTCGACGACAGCTCGTGGGCCACCCGCACCCGCCCGAACCTCTCCACCGTCCACCAGCCGGCCGACGACATCGGCGCCCACGCCGCCGACATGGTCCTGCGGCGCCTGCGCGGCGAGCAGATCCCCCAGCAGGGCCTCCTGCTCCCCTCCCCGATCGTCTGGCGAGCCTCGGCCTGACCTCAGTTCAGGCGGTAGGTCACGTGGGTGGCCTGGCCGGAGGGGCGCACGTGGATCTGCCGCAGCGTGCGCGGGGTGGCGCCGGCGAAGAGCGGCCGGCCCGCCCCCAGCAGCAGCGGCGCGACGTGCAACCGCAGCTCGTCGACCACGTCGGCCTCGATCGCCCGGCGGATCGTCTCGCCGCCGCCCATGATCACGACGTCGCGGTCCTCGGCCATGGTGATGCCCTTGGCCACCGCGCTGGCGATGCCGTCGACCACGAAGGTCATCCGGTCGGCCAGCCGCACCTCGTCGGGCGGGGTGTGGGTGACCACCAGCACCGGCGGCTCGGCGGCCAGGTCGGCGCCGTAGCCCATCTTGTCGTTCCACCCGGTCGGCGCGTCGACGATGTCGAACAGCCGCCGCCCCATGATGACCACGCCGGTCGCCGCGACGGACTCCTCGAGCACCGCCCGGTCGATCGCGTCCGGCTTGAGGGCCCAGTTGTGCAGCGAGTCCCCGCCGACCCCGAGCCCGCGTTCGGGCCCGGCACCCGTCCCGGCCACGAACCCGTCCAGCGACACCGTGATCTCGGCGATCACCTTGGTCATGACCTGCTCCTTCCCGCCGCCCGCCGGCCGCTGAGCGGACCTACTCCCCGAGCATGCCACCAGCATGTGACAGTTCCGCGCCGCACGCTGCCAATCCCCCACGTCGCGCCGGGGGCGCCGCTGGGCCGGCCGTCTAGAGTGTTGGTCTGACAACCGTGCGGTGGAAGGTCTTGGCCGATGCGTGAGGATTCGCCGCGGTGGGAGCAGATCAACGCGAGTGCCTACCTCCACGAGCAGGACGGTCTGCGCGAGCTGGCGTCATACCTGCCGGACTCCGATCCGTACCACGTGTGGGCGAACGTCGAGTTCGTCGCCGGTGACGGGTCGATCAACGAGATCGACGCCCTGGTTCTCACCCCGAGCGGCCTGTACGTGTTGGAGCTCAAGCACTGGCAGGGAGAGTTGCGTGGGGACGGCAGCCAGTGGGTGCGCCGTGCGCCCAACTCCCGGCTGATCCCCGAGGACAACCCGTACGTTCTGGCCAACCGAAAGGCGAAGCGGCTGGCCAGCCTGATCAGCCATTACGCCCGGCGGCAGGGCCGGGCCGCAGCCAGCCCGTACGTAGCAGCGGCGGTGTTCCTGCACGCGAAGAATCTGACCGCCGATCTGGACGCGATCGGCCGGCAGCACGTCTACGGATTGCACGGCCGTGCCGAGTCCGGACTGCCGAGCTTGCGAGAGATGCTTCTGGCGCAGCCGCTCAACCCGAAACACCGGATTGATCTGGACCGCGGCCGCGAGATCGTCGAGCTGGTCAAGGGCGCCAAGATCCGGCCGTCAGTGGCGAATCGCAAGGTCGGGCAGCTCATCATCCATGCCCGGCCGATGGCCGAGGGGCCGGATTGGCAGGACTTCCTCGCCGCTCACATGCTGGACACCGGGCTGCTGCGACGGGTCAGGTTCTATCTGACCAGCCGGGCCGCCGAGGAGGACGTGCCGGCGATCCGCAGCGCCGCCGAGCGCGAGTTCCGGCTCCTGCAGGGCATCCACCACCCTGGCATCGCTGGGGCACACGACCTGGTGGAGCACGCCTGGGGCCCGGCTGTGGTCTTCGACCACGAGAAGGACTGGGTTCGCCTCGACCATTGGCTGGTGCAGCGCGGCGATCGGCTGACCATGGCCCAGCGGTTGCACCTGATCGGCGATCTCGCGGAAATCATCGATTACGCGCACTCCCGGCGCCTGGCACACCGGGCGTTGCACCCCGCTGCTGTGTACGTGTGTGACCCCGATGCCTCCCGGCCCCGTCTGGTGGTGACGAACTGGCAAACCGGCGGTCGCCTGCCGGCGGGGACCAGGATGACCCGCACCAGCTCCGTCAGCGACCCGTCCGGTCTGGAGCTGTTCTTCGACGACGAGGTAAGGCGGTATCAGGCCCCGGAGGTGGCGACCGCCACCCGCCCGCACGGCCACCAACTGGACGTCTTCTCCCTGGGCACGATCGCGCACCGGATCTTTGCGGGTAGCCCGCCGGCCAGTTCGGCGGAGGAACTCGCCACCGCGGTGCGCGACAGTGGGGTAAATCTGGCGGCTGCGGTCGACGGCATGCCCAGTGCGCTCGTGGACGCCCTGTACGACGCGACCCGTGGCGACCCGGCTCAACGTCTGGGCAGCGTGGCGGCCTTCCGCAGCCGATTGGATCGGGTCTGGGAGGAACTGACCGCTCCAGAGCCCGAACCGGTCGTGGACCCGTTGACCGCGCACCGGGGCGACCGGCTCGACATGGGTCTGACCGTGGTCAGCCGGCTGGGCGCCGGGGCGACGGCGGTGGCGCTGCTGGTGAAGGAGGATGCCGCGGAGGGTGAGCCGGCACGCGAGCTGGTACTCAAGGTGGCCCGCGACGAACGGCACCACGATCGCCTGATCGCCGAGGCCGAAACCCTCCGGCAGCTTCGCCACCCACAGGTGGTCGCCCTGGTCAAAGAACCGATCGAGGTCGGCGGCCGAACCTCGCTGCTGATGGAGTCGGCCGGCCCCAAGACCCTGGCCCAGGATCTGCGCGACGGCCGCCTCGCCCTCGACCTGCTGGGACGCTACGGCCGCGATCTGCTGGAAATCGTCGCCTACCTGGACGGCGAGGGCGTGTGGCACCGGGACCTGAAACCGGCCAACCTGGCCGCCCGACCGAGGCCGAAGGACAAACAGCGGCACCTCTGCGTCTTCGACTTCTCGCTTTCCTCCACTCCGGCCGATCAGTACCAGGCCGGCACCACCGGCTATATCGATCCTTTCCTCGGCGATCCTCGCCGGCCCCGCTACGACGCCGCCGCCGAGCGATTCACCGCCGCGGTGACGTTGTTCGAGATGGCCACCGGCACCCTGCCGGAGTGGGGCGGCGCCAACCCGGCCTCGGTCAGCGGTGAGGTGACGCTCGACCCGGCGATGTTCGACCAGGCGGTCGCCGACCGGATGGTCGACTTCTTCGGTCGCGCACTGGCCCGGGAGGCCGGCGACCGCTTCCACACCGTCGACGAGATGCTCGACACCTGGCGGGCGATCTTCCGCGCGGTTCCGCCCGCGGGGGCCACCCCGGCCGAACCGGGTGCCGCGGCACCGATCACCCGCATGTCGCCGCTGGCTGTCACGGACCTGACCGCTCGGGCGCGTTCGGCGCTGGAGAGGCTCGGCTTCGTCACGGTGGGCGATCTGCTGGACGCCCCGCAGTCCGAGCTGACCCGGGCCCGCAACATCCCGGACGCCACCCGGAAGGAGATCCTGGCGCAGGCCCGCGCCCTGCGGGCCGCCGTGGCCACTCCGGCGGCGGCACCGGCCGCCCAGGACGACTCCGGGTCGCAGGCCATCGAGACCCTGTGCGCCGCGCTGCTCCCGGCTGAGACATCCCGCAACCGCAAGACCCGGACCACCCTGGCCGTCCTGCTCGGCCAGTCCTCCGGCGGCGGCGACACGCTGCTGCACTGGCCCACCCAGTCGGAGGTGGCCCGCTTCACCGGCCAGACCCAGCCGCAGGTGTCGGTTCTGCTGCGTAAACAGATCACGCCGTGGACGGAGGACGCCGGGTTGTCCGCCGTCCGCGATGAGATCGTCGGCCTGCTGGACGCCCGTGGCTCGGTGATGTCAGCCGTCGAGATCGGCGAGGCGCTGGTCGCGACCCGCGGCTCATACACCCCCGAGCCGAAACGCACCACGCAGGCCATCGGCCTCGTCCGCGCCGCGGTAGAGGTGGAGCTGTCCCTCGGCGGCGACGCGCGGGTGGCCATCCAGCGGTTCCGGCAGTCCGACACGGTCCTGGTAGGTCGGGAGCCGGACGATCCGGCCGCCGAGACCACCGCGGCCGACCTGCTGGGCTACGTTGTCGCACTCGGTGACCGATCGGCCGTACTGGCTGCCGCCGACCCGCTGCCGTCACGCCAGCGGGCCGTCGAGGATCTGCGAACCCTGCCGGGGCCGGCCGGCATGCCGGCCGTCACCGACCTGCGGTTGCTGCAGCTGGCGGCGGCCGGCAGCAACGGGCGCGTCGACGTCAACGCGCAGGGCCAGCTCTACCCCGACCGGATGGCGGCAGACCGGGCACTGCGGCTGACTGCCGGCAGCCTGATCGGCCAGCGACTCAATGCCGAGGAGGTCCGCGACCGGGTCCGGGCCCGATTCCCGCGCGCCGAGCCACTGCCACTACGGCCCGGCCTCACCGATCTGCTGCGCCGCTGCGCGGTGCCGCTGACCTGGAACGCCAACGAGCGTCTCTACGGCCCCCCGGAACAGCCGTCGCAGCTGACCGGGATGACCGGGTCCCGCACCGGCATCACCGGCGGCACGCTGATCGGCACCGCCCAGCCGGACGAGGTCGCGGCCCGGTTGTCCACAGTGATCGACCGGCACGCTTTCCTGGCGGTGCTGACGTCGCTGCGGCGACTCACGGCCGTGCGGCGGGCACTGCTGGACCGCCTGGACCTCGTCGAGGTGGACGTCACCGCGCTCCTGCTGGACCGGTTGCGCGGCCTCGGCTACCCCTGGGAAACGATCGTCAAGGCCGACAACGGGTCGGCCACCGACCCCGACTTCCGCAGTCTCGTGGAGCTGGTGCAGCACGACGTGGTGCCGGCCATCCGCGAGGCCCTGTCGGCCGAGTCACCGCTCCTGATCACCGAGGCCGCCCCACTGGCTCGTTACGGGCAGATGCAGCTGCTGCAGGAGCTGGCCGACCCGACCCGGCCACGTCCGGCGGCCCGTCTGCTGCTCGTCCCGGCCTGGCGACCGGAACCAGCCCTTTTGGACGGTGTGCCGGTGCCGCTCACCTCTCCGGCAAGCCAGTTGCTGTGGGTTCCGGACGGGTGGCTGAAGGCAACCGTCTGATAGAACTGTCCACTATGGCAATCCGCAGCCTAGTCCTGGGTAACTACCGCAGTTTCCGGGATCGGCACGAGATCGAGCTGGCCCCGGTTACCGTCATCCTGGGCAAGAACAACTCCGGCAAGAGCGCGCTGACCCGGCTCCCGCTGCTGCTGGCCACCGGCTTCGGCACCCGGTCGCCAGCGCCACTCGACCTCGACCGTCTTGGTGCGGATGCGGTGGACGACTTCCGGGAGCTGTTGTTCGAGAACAACACCCTGCGTCCGTTGGAGCTGGGGCTGTCCGTCGACGCTCCGCAATCGTTCCGGCTCAACGCCGAGTTGACCTACGACGACGCGACCCGCCAGGCGGTCGTGACCCGGCTGCACCTGAACCGGGACCGGGACAGGGGCTGGCTCGATCTCGTGTCATCCGGGCTGGCCGCCGCGGAGGCCGCAACGCCCGACATCGACGGCATCGCCGAACGGCCGTCCTTCGGCCCCTTCCACCCAGATCACCCCGGCGAGTACGAGATCCGGACGGAACACGAGGCGAAGCCGCGCACGGGGGAAGTCGGCTTCTCCGGGCTCATCCCGCATCTCACCGTACCGGACCTCAACCCCGGACCCATCCGATACCTCGGGCCGTACCGCGAGGTGGTCGGCCGCCAACACCGAAAACCGCACGGCGATCCCGTCGGGATCGGCAATCGCGGGCAGGGGCTGCCGGCGCTGCTGGCGCACGACCGGGACCGCGGCGACGGTGAGCTGCTCCGGTTGATGAATCGACGGCTGGCGGCGATCGTGCCGGGCTGGCAGATCGACGAGGTGCCGGCCGGGCCGTTGCGCTCGACGGTGCTGACCCGGGCCGGCAGCAAGGTGCAGGTCAACCTCGCCGACGCAGGCAGTGGTCTCGCGCAGGTGCTACCGATCCTCGCTCAGTGCGCGTTGGACGAGATGAACGGTGAGACATGGTGGACCCCCCTGCAGATCGTCGAGGAGCCGGAGTTGCATCTGCACCCGGCCGCCCACGCCGAGCTGGCCGACCTCTACCTCGCCACGGCACGGGACACCGGCACCCGGTTCCTGATCGAGACCCACAGCGAGACCCTGCTGCTGCGGCTGCGCCGCCGGATCGCCGAGGTCGACAACGACTACGGTCCCAACACGGTCGCCATCTACGTGGTCGAGCAGGTCGACGGTGTGTCGACCGTCCGCCGGGTGGGGCTCGACGATCTGGGCAACCTGGACGAGAGCTGGCCGGAGGGCTATTTCTCGCAGGACTACCACGAGGTGCGGGCGCTGGCTGCCGCCCAGGCCGACCGGAGCGACCGTGCTTCTTGACATCGACGTCGCTATTTTCGAGGTCGACGACAACGGTCTCGCCCTGGACATTCTCCGGATGGTCGCGGAACACCGGCACGACTGGCGCCCGAAGCCGCCAGAGGCCATCAAGGCGGAGCGATTCGTCGGCCGGGTAACGACGGTGATCGGTGTTCCGGCGCTCGCCGAGTGGGCGCGGGAGGCGGTCAAGGAGTCCGCGTACCCGACGAAGGGTGCGGCCGCACCGATCAGCGTCAGCGTGTCGAACCTGACCGAGATGGCCAACGACCTCGCCCACCCGGCGGTCCTGGTGGTCGAGAACAAGCGGGCGGACGGCGGATTCCTCCAGCGGCTGGCAGCCGTGCTCGACGGCAGCCGGATCGGCGACGCGATCACACGAGGCTGGTTGCGGATCCAGCACGGCGGTGGAAACTCCCAGATGGCCTGGCTGGTGTTCGAGGAGTGCAAGCTGTTCCGGCGGCACGCCCGAGTGGCTGCGCTGCTGGACAGTGACGGCGGAGCCGGCTCGGAGAGCAACAAGCAGGCGGACGAGATCCGGGCCGACGGGCGAGCGCGGGTGCACGTGTGGAACTGGCGCAGCGTGGAGAACTACGTACCGTTCCCGGTGTGGGAGTTTCACCTGTCCACCGATCAGCACCGCCTCCGGGAGCTGTCGGCTGTCCGCGCGATGGCGCCCGAACAGCGGGGAAAGCTGAAGATCCGCGACCGGCTGGGAAAAATTCACCCGCTCATCCCGCACCAGGTGTCGGTCACCGAGGACGACTTCGACGAGCTTGGACCGGGAGCCGTCGATGAACTGCGCCGCGTGCTCAACATGATCCGCGAGATTTTGTAGGAGACTGGCGGCATGCTCAGCGACGACGCCGACAGCCGGCTTGCCCCGTCCGTTGAACTGCTGAGCGACATCCTCGAGGACATCGCTCGCGGGCTGATCCGGGTGCCCAAGTTCCAGCGACCGTTCGTCTGGCGGCCCGAGCAGATGCTCGACCTGTTCGACAGCATCGAGCGCGGCTACCCGATCGGCAGCATCCTGCTGTGGGAGACCACCGAGAACGTCCTTTCGCTGAGCAGCGTCGGCGAGGTCGAGGTGCCACCGCCGCCGCTCGACCGGCCCGCGTCCTACGTGCTCGACGGTCATCAACGCCTGTCCACCCTCTTCGGGGTGCTGCGCCGGCTCGGGCGGACGCCCCGCTTCGACGACCAGCGGGAGTGGAAATGGCGGATCTACCGCGACCTGGACCTGAAGGAGCATCCGAGCCGGGACCGTTACCGGCACTTCCGGGCCGAGGGATCGTCGCCGGCTCGGGTGCCGGAAACGCTGATGCCGGTGCGGGCCGTCGCCGGCACCATCGACTTTCTTCGGTTCTCCCGCAATCTCGAACTCCAGATCGGCGACGGGAAGCGGCTCGAACGCCTGATCAATGAGGCCGACCAGGTCGCCAGCCGGCT
Organism: Paractinoplanes tereljensis; assembly: GCF_016862435.1. GTDB lineage: Bacteria > Actinomycetota > Actinomycetes > Mycobacteriales > Micromonosporaceae > Actinoplanes > Actinoplanes tereljensis. The sequence continues at coordinate 72,097 of NZ_BOMY01000028.1, read as the reverse complement.
CCGCAGTTACAAACTTGCGGTGATCAAACTCCGCGGCGGAAGCCTCAATGAGGCCGTGGAGGTCTACACGAGGCTCAACCGGCGCGGCGTGCGGATGGAGGCCGACCAGGTCGTCTCGGCGCTGACCCACCGTTCCGACCAGCCCACCATGGCCGAGCACATCGAAACCATCGTCGAGGCGGTGGCCAACACCGAATTCGGCGAGCTGCCACGCACCGCGGTCTTCCGGTCCATCCTGGCCGTCGCGGGCGAGGTCGACGTGATGAGCCCGCGGTGGGAACTGGTGGCCGACCGGATGCAGAAGAGCATGGCCACCGCCGTACCGAAGGCTACCGAAGCCATCCATGCCGCGGTCGAGTTTCTGCAATGGGCCGGGCTGCCGCTTGCTTCGCTGCTGCCGTACGCCCATCAGCTGGTGATCTTGACCGGTTTCTTCCACCGTTGCAACGAGCGCGGGGCACCCCCGACCGGCAATGAGCGCTACGAGTTGCGCCGGTGGTTCTGGGTCACCTCGTGGGCCGGTTCCTACGCCGGAGCCACCTCGACGACCCTCCGCCGGGCATTGCAGGAGATGCGCGATTTCGCCGACGGACGAATCACCAGGCTGGCACTCGACGTCGCGGCCGTACAGCCGGTGCCCGACCAGTTCAACCTCAACAGCGCGCGAACCCTCGCCTATGTGGCCTGGGAGGCAGGCGAATTCCGCCATCGCCTCGATTCGCTCGGTCAAAAATTCGATGTCCTGCAGCGGCTGGCGGCCGGCGCCGCCCAGGCATACCGGCCCGTCTACCCGCGCGACCCCAGGCCAGCCAACCGCCTGGTCCTGCCCACGCCGCCCGGGCTCCGGCTGGAAACGGCACTACGGTCCCTGCGGGACGACCTGTGGGGCCGGGCCTCGGAGATCCTGGAGAGCCACGGCATTCCGGAGATCGCCTGGCAACGCATGCTGGACGGAGACGAGGAACTGTTCCTGGACTACCGGGCCCGCTTCCTCGGCGAGAAGCTGCGTGCGTTTGCCGGTGACATCGGGGTGGAACTCACCCGCGATCTCATCGGAGTGGCCGACGACGACACGGAGCACGAATAGCTCACCGTCTCGGCCGTAAGATCTGCCTGTGATTGACGAAGCCACCCGCAAGGCCCTGCAGGGGCAGGTCCGGTTCCTCGTGGAGGATCTCCGAGATCAGCTCGCGCAGTCGCCCGGCCTGCGCTCGGAACTGCGCGCGGAGCATGACGGCGCCAGGCAGGCCGAGCGTACGGCCAGCGGTTTCGAGGCCTGGTTGGACGACCAGCTCGACCAGGCCGCGGTGGCCTGGGTACTGGGTTGCGTCTTCGTCCGGTTCTGCGAGGACAATCGCCTGGTCGACGGTCTGTGGATCGGCGGTGACGAGCCCGCAGCCCGCTCCGACGACGCGGTGCAGGGGCGGCAGGCCTACATCATCGCCAATCCGCGCGAGAACGACCGGGAATGGCTGCGCGAAGCGTTCCGCTATCTGGCCCGCCTGCGGGCCACCGGCAAAATCTTCGACAACCACAACCCGATCTGGCGATACGACATCTCCGGCCCCGCCGCCGAAAGCCTCAGCGACTTCTTCCGCAAGGGTGCCGGCCGTGGCTCGCTACGCAGCGACGAACTGGACACCCGCTTCCTGGGCGACCTCTACCAGGACCTGAGTGCGCACGCCAAGAAGACGTACGCGCTGCTGCAGACCCCGGAGTTCGTCGAAAAGTTCATCCTCGACCGGACGTTCAAGCCCGCCGTGAAAGAGTTCGGCCTCTCCGAGACGTCAGTGATCGACCCGACCTGCGGCTCCGGCCACTTCCTGCTCGGCGCCTTCGACCGCTTGGTCCGTCAATGGCAGGCCCGGGAACCGGCCGGTGACATCCGCCTGCACACCGAAAAGGCCCTGAGCCAGGTAACTGGTGTCGACATCAACCCGTTCGCGGTAGCCATCGCCCGGTTCCGCCTTCTGGTGGCAGCCATGAAGGTGTGCGGGCTGACTAAACTCGAACGCACACCCGCCTGGCCGATCCGGGTCGCGACCGGCGACTCGCTGCTGCCCTGGGGGTCCGGCAAGTCGGTCGAGCAGACCGACCTGCTGCGCTGGCAGACCGACAAGCCTTTCGCGTACGCGAGCGAGGACGACGACCTGCTCACCGAATACCTACGGCCGGGCCAATACACGGTCGTGGTCGGCAACCCGCCCTACATCACGGTGGCGGACTCGGCTCTGAACAAGAAATACCGGGAGCTGTACCCAACGGTGTGCTACCGGCAGTACGCCCTGACGGTCCCGTTTGCGAAGCGCTTCTTCGACCTGGCAAAACGCTCCGACGAACACGGCGACGGCGCCGGCCACGTCGGCCAGATCACCGGAAACGCGTTCATGAAACGCGAATTCGGCAAGAAACTGATCGAGGACTACTTCGCCCACGAGGTAGAACTGACGGAAGTAATCGACACATCGGGTGCCTACATTCCCGGTCACGGCACACCAACGGTTATTCTTATTGGTCGTTCAAATTTTCGTCGACGCTCTGCAACCGTCATCGCCGTCCTAGGCATTCAGGGTGAGCCCACGACGCCCGAAATTCCAGCTGACGGCGTTGTATGGAATGCCATCGTACGCCAACTCAACGAAGGCGAATCAGAGTCGCCATGGGTAAGCACCATCGCCCTCGGTCGAGACAACCTTCAACGGCATCCGTGGAGTTTGTCGGGTGGCGGAGCTGTCGATCTTCTTAAGAAGATTAAGATGACCTCGCGCAAGTTGGCTGATTTCGCAAAACCAGGATTTGCGGTCATTACGGGCGATGACGACGCCTACTTACTAAACAATCGGGCAGCGAGCCGGAAGGCCATTGAGCCGGCCAGGGAAGCAGTACTTGGCGAAGGGGTCCGCGACCACCTTATCGAGACTGGCCTGGTATGTGTGTTCCCATATGACGACCACTTAGAGCCACTACAGCCAAGTAAAATCCCTCAAATCATAGACTACCTGTGGCCCTCCCGAACGGTTCTTGAAAATCGACGGAGATTTGGCATATCAATCAAGGATATTCCGAATCTTTCTTGGTATGAAATACGTGAACTCTACCGCGAAAAGATTCGCACTCCAACAACAATAGCGTTTGCTTTCGTCGCTACACATAATCATTTTGTGCTAGACAGACGAGGACGGCTCTTCAATCGTTCAGCACCTGTGATCAAACTGCCGGAGGCCGCGACGGAAGAGGACCATCTCCGGCTGCTTGGGGTGCTCAACAGTTCCACCGCCTGCTTCTGGCTCAAGCAGGTCAGCCAAAGCAAGGCTGGTAGCGGAATCGGGAGGGGAATCCAGCCAGAACCCTGGATGGACCGGTGGGAGTTCACCGGCACCAAACTTGAGGAGTTCCCCCTTCCTGCGAGCCTTCCAGTTGATCGGGCTCGCCTGCTGGACGGGCTTGCGCAGCGGCTGACGCAATTGACACCCGCTTCGGTTGCCGGTTCGGCGGCGCCGACACGGGAGCGACTGGTGGCGGCTCGGGGCGAGTACGAGCTGATTCGGGCTCGCATGATCGCCGTACAGGAGGAATTGGATTTTGAGGTTTATCGCCTTTATGGGTTGATCGACGATGACCTTACTCATCCTGATCCGCCTGGGATCAGGCTTGGCGATCGGGCGTTCGAGATCGCCATGGCGCGCAACGACGTAAAGACTGAGTGGTTCAACCGGCATGGGTCGACGCCTCAGGCCGAGGTGAATTCGGACTGGCCGGCTGAATACCGTGAGTTGGTCGAGCGGCGGATCAAAGTCATCGCGGAGAATCGTCACCTCGCGCTGATCGAGCGGCCTGAGTGCAAGCGGCGCTGGGCCACCGAGGGCTGGGACAAGATGCAGGCCGAAGCCCTGCGGGACTGGCTGCTCGACCGGATGGAGGCTCCCGAGCTGTGGGCCGGCCAGCCGTTGCCGCTGTCCGTGGCGCAGCTCGCCGACCGGCTCGGCGGTGATGCCGACTTCCGGCATGTGCTCGAACTGTGGATGGGGCACGACGACTACGACCTCACCAAAGCTCTGTGGCAGCTGCTCGGTGACGAGCACGTGCCGTACCTCCCGGCCCAGCGTTACAAACCGTCCGGGCTGCGCAAACGGGGCTTTTGGGAGCGCACCTGGGCGTTGCAGCGCCGCGAGGACGACGGCGAGTCGGTCGAGATCGACGTGCCGCCGAAGTACACCTCCGCGGACTTCCTGCGGGCCTCGTTCTGGCGGGCACGCGGCAAGCTCGACGTGCCGAAGGAGCGGTTCATCTCGTACCCGAAGGCGAGCCGGGCCACCGACGGCAGCGAGTTGCTCGGCTGGGCTGGGTGGGATCACCTGCAGCAGGCGCAGGCGCTGGCCACCGTCTACCTGGACCGCAAGACGCAGGAATCGTGGCCGGCTGACCTGCTGCTGCCGTTCCTGGCCGGTCTGGTCGAGCTGGAGCCGTGGCTACACCAGTGGTACGCCGAGGAGCGACCCGAGTTTCCGGGCTCGCCCGCGCAATTCTTCACCGACTTCATCAACGCCGAGCTGAGCGCGCTCAGCTCGGACCGGTCAGCGCTGGCCCTGTTGCGCGGAGTGCCCGAGCAGTAATGCCAGCCCCTTTTGCTCACAGACCGAGCCTTGAAAGATCGCTGCCAGTCGCTACGAGTGTGGACTGACGAAGGAGCCTCGCCCGGGCACCGTGTAGACGAGGCCACGGTCTCGTAGCTCGGCTATCGCGTGCCGGGCGGTCGCGCGGGCAACTCCCCACCGCTGCTGAATGTCCTTCTCACTGGCGATGGGCGAGTCAACCGGCGCCTTGGCAATCTCGGTAGCGAGTTCGTCCGCGATCATCACGTAGACCGGGCGTGGCGTCCGGTGACGGTACTGCTCTAGCGGATCATCGCTCATAGATCGGACAGTAGGCGACCGGTTACGTACACCTCCCGGCATCAACGCACACGTACGTATGTAGACAGGGGTAGACGGGTCGAGTAGGTTGTACTCATCGGACCGGACAAGGTCCGGATCCGCGGGAAGGCCCCCGCAGGCAGCTCGGCCCCGGCGTCCCACAGGCGTCGGGGCCAGTGGCCGGCGCAGCGACGAGAAGGACCCACCTGACGGAAATGGCACGGACCGGTTGGGTGCACCCTGCTGACGGGTCCATGGTTTCTCGCAACGGTCGGGCATGATGGCAGATGCGGCTCCTCCCGCCCGCGGTGGCCGACGCGAAGATCGCCGGCAGGGGCGGGAGGCGAGGAACCGTGAATGATCAGTTGGAGGTGAGATCGGTGAGCCAGCCACAGCACGCGCCGGACGGCGACCTCGATCTCGTGATCAAGGCGGTGGGTCCCTCGACCGAGGGCGGCCGCCTACCCCTTGCCGAACTTGCTCGCCTGGCCTCCGGGTTGCAGGCATCGCTGGAACGGATCGCGCTGAGCCTCAGCGGAGGCACCGCCAGGCCCGGGCGGCGACCTCGCGAGATCGTGGACGCGGTCCGTCTCGACATCGTTGGTTTCCAAACCGGGTCGGCGATTCTCCACGTCGAGCGCACCGGTCAGCTTGGCTTGGACGATCTTCTGGGCAGGACACTCGACGCACTGGAAGAGGGCATTCTCTCGCTTCTTCGCGATCCGTCGACTCTCCCGGCGCATTTCACCTCACCCGTGATCAACGGTATTCGTGATCTGACCGGCGGCATCAGTCCCGATGGGATCACCCGCATTGAGTTCGCCCGTGGTGGCACAACGCGATTCACGGTCGACGCGGCGCTGCAGTCCGCGATCCGCTCGATCGGCGCGACGCCGGTTCAACAGATGGCAACCGTGGTGGGCCGGCTACATATGGGCGACTTTTCCCCTGCCGCCCTGCGCTGCCGTGTCGACACCTACGCGGGCAGCGTGCTGTGCGATTTCGGGCCAGATCTGCGCGACGCGGTCCTGGACGCGATGGACGAGATGGTGATGGCCGAAGGTATAGGTGAGATCGACCCCAACGGCGCGTCGATTCATCTGCTCCACCTGACCGGGTTGGGGAGGCTGGCCAGCGCGCGGCCGGAGTCCTTGGATACCCTGGCGCGTCAACAAGAGGTTCAGCCCTTGAGATCCGTCGATGAACTCGGCGGAGAACAGATCGGCGACCTTGAGGACTTCATGACCGCCATTCGTTCGGCACGTGGGTGACTGATATCGATGAAGTATGTGGTTGTGGACACGGATGCCTTCTCACATCTGTGGACGAATACGGTTGCGGCCAGCTCTTTCGCTCAGCATCTCATCGGCGCGGTCCCGGTGATCAGCTTCACCACAGTCGCCGAGGTTCATTTTGGTGCGGCCAAAGCTGGCTGGGGCCAACGACGCATTGATCAACTCGATCAGGCGGTTCGGCGCTACGTCGTCGCCCCTACGACGATGATCTTGCCCGGCTGTGGGGTCGACTAAAGAGTCAGGCACAGAGCGCAGGTCATCCACTGGGACATAACAGCCAGACAAATGATTTGTGGATCTGCGCAACCTCGATCTACCACAACGCTCCCCTACTGACCCACAACCGGCGGCACTTCGAAGGCTTCCCAGGACTTGCGTTTCTCGTCTAGCTGCAACGTCGGTGAAGGGCGGGTGAGTTCGAGCTATAGGCACCATCGGGCGAAAGTCAGGGTAGTGGGCGTCTGGCGAGTAGCTGTGGCACGCGGCACTGGGCGTCCATCCAGTCGCGGCTGGTCGGGCAGATCCAGCCGGCCACCCTCAGTGCGGTGGTCTGCAGTGTGCCGATCGGCCGGTTAAACATCGGCTCCAGGTGGGCCATGCGGTTGCGGGCCTGGTGCAGCTCGCTGACCGCGGCGTCGACGTCCCGGCGCATTCCCTGCCGGTAGAGGCCGGGGAACGCCGGCCGCAGGCAGCCCAGCCACAACGTACGTTCGTAGTGGCCGGTCAGCAGGTAACGCCAGAAGCCGAAGGTCAGCTCCGCGGTCACCCGGCCGGTGGTCTCGGCGCGTCCGCCGCGGGTGGCGCGCCGCCGGGCGGTGTCGATATCGCGACCGGCCTGATAGTTCAGCAGCGCCCCCGGGTCCACATACCACCGTGGTTCGCCGAACCGGGCGGCGGACCAGGTGGTGAGGGTGTCGCTCAGGGTGTTGCGCAGGAGCACCTCCAGATGCCCGAGCGTGCTGCCCAACGCGGCCGAGATCTCGGTGTTCCACTCGTACAGCCGGACGGCGAGTGAGAGGTCTCCGCTCGCCGCTGTCCGGTACGGCGCCAGCCGCTCGACCGACAGCTTCTGTTCCACCTGCGCCAGCTCGGCCGGCCCCATAATCATTGATCCGCCTCACGGTGACTGCATGACCGCGCTATGCTAGCGAGCGAAGACCCCGGTCGCCCCTACCCCTTGTGGGTATGCCGCCGGGGTTTCGCTTTTGCCGTTCCGGGTCACCACACCGAACCGAATCACGCTTGCGGGCCGTGGTGGCCGCAGCCCAGTCTCGTTGGCGGAGCATAGGATCGGTGGCCGGCGGGCGCGCCGACGACAGCCTGGGGGATTACTGATGACGCTGTTGCGGGATCTGATCGACATCCCGACCTCGGTGGGCGACGGTGACTTCGTCGTCAAGGCCGCTGAGGGAGCCGACCTCGGCCACTACGTCGTCACCGACCAGCTGCGCGAGAACTTCACGGATGCGCTGCGCCGGATCGGGCACGCCGTGACGACCGGCCGGTCGCAGGCCGCCTTCCTGCACGGCTCGTTCGGATCCGGCAAGTCGCACTTCATGGCGGTGCTGCGGGAGATTCTGCGACACAATCCGGAGGCTCGGGGGATCCGCGGCCTCGCCGAACCGATCATCGCCGCCGATCCGTGGCTGCGTGACCGCAACATCCTGACGCTCACCTTCCACATGCTCGACGCCCGTTCGGTCGAGCAGGCGATCCTCGAGGGCTACCTCACCCAGATCACCGCCCGGCACCCCGGCGAGCCGGCCCCGGCCGTACACCGCTCTGACGCTCTGCTGGAAGACGCGGCCCGGCTGCGCGACCGGATGGGTGATGCGGCGTTCTTCGCCGCGCTCGGCGGCCCGGCCGCGCCGGGCGCCGGCGCGGGCCTGTCGGTGCAGCGGGCCCAGCGCCAGGGCTGGACACCACAGACGTACGCCGAGGCCGCCGCAGCGCCGCCCGGCACCCCGAACCGCGACGCTCTGGTCACGGCCCTCACCACGGCTTTCTTCACCGGTGCGGTCCGCAGCGGCGAGTACCTCGACCTCGACACCGGCCTGGCCGTCATCACCCGGCATGCCAAGGCTCTCGGCTACGACGCCATCGTGCTCTTCCTGGACGAGTTGATCCTGTGGCTCTCCGGGCGGATCAGTGACCACACGTTCGTCAACACCGAGGGTGCGAAGCTGAACAAGCTGGTCGAGTCGGCCGATGCGTCCCGGCCGCTGCCGCTGGTGTCGTTCGTCGCCCGGCAGCGCAACTTGGAAGATTTCCTCGGGCCACAGGTCGGCGGCACCGAGCGCGAGGCGCTCGCGCACGTCATGCGCAGCGTGCAGGGCCGGCTGGGCGAGATCGCGCTGGCCGACACCAACCTTCCGGAGATCACCGAGAAGCGACTGTTGCGGCCGATCGACGCGCAGGCCCGCGCGACCATCGACAATGCCTTCGCCGCGGTGCGCGGCAACCGGCAGGTGTGGGACACACTGCTGCTCGGCGCTCAGTACGGCGACGCCGGCATCGGCAGCGACGCGGATGCCTTCCGCAAGCTCTACCCGTTCTCTCCGGCGCTGGTGGCGACCCTGGTGGCACTGTCGCAGGCGTTGCAGCGGGAGCGGACGGCGCTGAAGGTGATGACCGAGCTCCTCGTCGATCGCCGTGCGACGCTGCGGGTCAACGACCTGATCGGCGTCGCGGCCCTGTTCGAACCGCTGGTCCTCAACGGCGAGTTGCCCGACCGGCCCAAGCTCAAGCAGCAGTTCCAGGCCGCCCGCAGTCTGTACCGGCAGAAGTTGCGCCCCCTTCTGCTGCGACTCAACGGGATCGCCGACGACCAGACGGCCGGGCACGTCCAGTTCCAGCTCGACGACAAGCTGATCAAAACGGTGCTGCTGGGCGCGCTGGTGCCCGAGGTGCCGGCCCTGCACAACCTGACCGCGGCCAAACTGCATGCGCTGAACTTCGGGACGATCACCTCGCCGATTCCCGGCTACGAGAACCAGATCGTGCTGAACCGGCTCAACAAGGTGGCCAACGACGCCGGCGAGCTGCATCTCAGCGACGGGCCCGACCCGGTGGTCACCCTCAAGCTGAACACCGTCGACTACGACAAGCTGCTCGACCTGGTGTCCGATCAGGAGACCACCACGACCGGCGCCCGGCAGCAATTGCTGCGCGAGCTGATCACCAGCGAGATGGGCCTGACCGGCGCCGAGGGGCAGCTCGGCGAGTTGCAGCAACCGCGTGACTGGCGCGGCCGGCGGCACCTCCTCCAGGTCAAGTTCGGCAACGTCCGCGACCAGGACACGATGCCGGATGCGGCACTGATCGCCACCGGGGACGCGTGGCGCATCATCATCGACTACCCGTTCGACCCACAGGGCTATCCGCGCAACTCGGACCGGGCCCGGATAACCGGCCTGCCGCGCGGGTCGCACACCGTCTTCTGGTTGCCGTTCTACCTGACCGACGAGCTGATGGGCCGGGTGGCCCAGCTGGCGAAGGTCAACTATCTGCTGGGCGGCACCGGCGACCGGTTGAACGCCCTCGCCGCCGACTGGCCCCTCGCCGACCGGCAGCAGGGCCGCATCTACCTGCAGCAACGCCAGACCCAGCTGCGAGGCAGCCTGCTCACCGCCCTCAAGCAGGCGTACGGCGCGGCCAAACCGCAGTCCGCCGACGTCGAGGAGGACAACGTCGGGGTCCTGCACACACTCGACGAAGGGTTGCTCATCGGCGACCCGCGCGGCGGGACGTTGAAGGAGGCCTTCGACAACCTCACCGGCGAATTGCTGGCCTGGGCGTACCCGGGGAAGCCGGCCCTGCCGGAGGACGAGAAGCCGATCACGAAGGCGGAACTCGGCAAGGTCCTGCACTACGCCCGCGAGGCGTCCGCCGATCCGACCCGGGGCGTGAATGTGCCACCGGCCGACCATCGGGTCATCCGCCGCATCTGCAACAACCTGGAACTGGGCGAACTCGTAGACCACCGGTACGTCCTGACCACCAGCACCTGCTACTGGAGCCGGCATCTCCTGCAGTTCGCCGCCGACGCGGGCGACACCGAGAAGTTCCCGGTTCGGCGGCTCCGCGAGTTCCTCGACCAGCCCGCCCCACGAGGATTCGACCGGGACCTGCAAAATCTGATCATCTCGGTCTTCGCCCTTGAGCAACAACTGGCCTGGTACCTGCACGGCGGTAAGGTGCCCGTCGATTCCGTCGCGGCCGTCACCGACGATCACGAACTGCGCCATCCACCGATGCCGGAGGAGAATGACTGGCGCCTCGCTGTGCAGCGGGCCCAGCCGATGTTCGGGCTGGCGCTCCCGGCCTGGCGGACCCCGGCCAACCTCGGCCCGCTGGCCTCCGCGCTGCGCACCGCGGCGGCGAAGCATGCCGCCGCCGCCGCCGACCTGGTCGGCCGGTTGAACCGGCACGCCGACATTCTGGGTCTCGACCCCACCGCGCCGGACGGCCGGCTCGCGACCGCACGCCGCGTCGCCGACCTGCTGCAGGACCTCCAGCACGAACGGGACGACGTCGTCACGGTGTCGCTGCTCAGCCGCACCGACCTGGGCGAGATCGACGATGACGCGGCCGGAGCCGCGATGGCCAGTGCGGCCGCCGTGGTGCGTGCTCTCGATCAGGCGCAGTGGTCGTTGCTGAGGCCGATCGCCGGCCGGGAAGGCACGGACGAACGGGCACGGGCGGCGATGGAGCGGCTACGGGCATCGGCCCGGCGTCAGCAGCATGCCGCCGATCTGGTCAAGGAGATCGAGGTGGCGGTCGCCGCGGCGGCCGCCCTGCTGGCCGAGGACCGGCCCACCCCGCCGGCCGGGGACCCGGCACCCACGCCGCCCCGGGTGCCGGAGCCCGGGCCAGGGCGTCGTTCGGTACGGCAGGAAGTCGTCAATGACGAGGAAGGCTGGCGCCGGGTCGCCGAACAGATCAGTGCGGAGATCACCGCCGGCCGCCGGGTGACGGTCACCTGGGAAACCACGTGACACAGGTGCAGCCGGACGCCATCCGGCGGAAGGTCGCGGCGTGGCTCGGCGAGCAGGACGACGCCGAGGCCATCGCGCTCGCGGCCGCCCCTTCCTGGGCCGGGGACCCACATCTGGTCATCGGTGACACCCGGCTACGAGTCGTGCCGTGTGAGACACCGCTCGCCGCCCGCGCTGCCCTGCACGACCGGACCGGCGACGAGAGACTCGTTCTGCTGACCGAGCTGACCGACGCTCAGCTCGGTGAAGGGCTCCTGGCCCATCTCAGTAAGCAGACCGTCCGCCGGGTGGACGCCTGGGAACTGGTACGGCAGATGTTCGGCGGAGTCTCCCTCGACCCCACCCTGCCGCGGACCGGGAACTGGGTGGCCGCTGCCCTCGGTGACCACATTCCGCTCGACGGCTGGCCCGCGCCACCCGGCACCGTACTCACCCGGGCACATGCGCTCAGCTGCCTGGCAACGACGGTTCTGGACATCCCGCATGATCGCCTCGACGTGGCCGGGCTCCTGCAGTGGACCAGGGATGCCACCGCCCAGATGGCGTTCATGGCGTTGCCCGCGGAGGTGGCTAAGGGTCTCACCGACTACCTCGTCGACACCGCCGGGCAAGCCGCAGTCCCGATCATGGCGGCCGCTCGAGCCGGACACGGTTTCGACGCGATACCGATGGGTCTGCTCACCGCCGTCCTGTGGCCACGCTCCGAGTCGGCGGTCGCCGCCGTCGACCTGGCGGTCGCACGCACCAGGCTGGAACCTCGTTTCGGCGGCGCCCGGCTGACATCCGGGCAGGTCGAGGCGTTCCACGACGCGGCCGAAGCCTGGGTGGACCGGACTGTCGACTCGGACGACGTGCACGACCGCCGGCAGGCCAGGCAGATCCTCCGGCAGGCCGAAACCATCGCCGCTGAGATCGACATCACGGATCACCTCGGCTCCTCCTTCCTGTTGCCGAGCGGCTTCGTGCATCGTTTGCGGACCTTCGCCGAGGCCGTTCGTGCGGCGGTGGCAGCTCCACCCGCACCGGCGGCGGTGATCCGGGCGCAATCCGCCCTCGGCGACGTCGAGTCGCACCGCGCGGCCGACCGGCAACGCCTGGAGAAGGCACGCATGGCCCTGCGGCTGCTCCGGTGGCTCGCCACCGCCGAAGCCCCGCCACCGGACACCCTTCTGGACGCCGTGCACCGCCACGTACGCGTCGACGGATGGGTGGACCGCGCCCGGTTGGACCTGTTCGCCGGGGACGTGGACCCCATCGTCGGACAGGCCTACCGGGACCTGCACCGCGCTGTCGACAATCGCCGCCGCCGGCACGACGAGCAGTTCGCCGAGCTCCTCGCCGTCGCCACGATGGCCGACCAGGCACCGGGTGCCCTGCTTCGTGTCGAGGACGTCCTCGACCGGGTCGTCCAGCCGATCGTGGACAGCGGACGCCGGGTTCTCCTGCTGATCCTGGACGGAATGAGCATGGCCGCCGCCACCGAACTGGGCGAATCCCTCGCCCGGCACGGCGCGTGGCTGGAACTGACCCGGAGCGGTGGCCCTCGTACGGGCATCGTGGCCGCGCTGCCGACGGTGACTCAGGTCAGCCGTTGCAGCCTGCTGAGCGGGCGGATCGCCGTGGGCGAACGCCGAGCTGAACGAGCCGCGTTCATGAAGCGGTTCCCCGACGGGGTTCTCCTGCACAAGGGTGACCTGCGGACCACCTCCGGAGAGGCGGTCGATCCTGATGTGCGGGCCGCCCTGGAGGAGCCGGGCCGGCGAGTGGTCGCCGCGGTGATCAACACCATCGATGACGCTCTGGACCGCAGCGAACCCGGCACGATCGTCTGGGACACCCACACCGTCCCGGCCCTGCCCGACCTGCTCACCGCGGCTCAGGATCGCGTCGTCATCGTGGTTTCCGATCACGGCCACGTCGTCGACCGCGGGCCGGAGGCGATCATGCGGGGCAGCGACTCCGACGAGAACCGCTGGCGCCCGGCGACAGAGCCCGCCGCAGACGGTGAGATCGTCGTGTCCGGCCCGCGGGTGGCGCTGGGCGACGGGACGGTGGTGCTGCCGTGGCGCGAAGAGATCCGGTACGGCCCGCGTAAGGCCGGCTACCACGGCGGCGCCGCACCCGCCGAAGCTGTCATCCCGCTTCTCGTCTTCACCGCCGGCGACGAGGATGCATTGCCCGGCTGGGCCGCTGCACCGATCGCCAGCCCTGACTGGTGGCGAGAACCCCTGCCGGTGCCGGTGGAACAGGCAAGGGTGACTGCCAAGCCGGGTAAGGCGCCGAGCGCGCCCCAGGCAGCCGTACTGTTCGAGATGCCGGAGCCGGTAACCGGCACGCTCCCGGCGCTGCCGGCCGAGAATGCCCTCATCACCGCCCTGCTCGGCAGTCCGCTGTATCGGCAACGGCGCGGGAGCCGTGGTGTCCTGCCGGACGAGCGGGTGGCCGCGCTACTCAAGACGCTGTTGGCCGGTAACGGCCGAGCCACCCTCGACACACTCGCCGCACGCACCCGGATACCCGCTCATCGGATCCACGGAACGGTGACCGCGTTGCGCAAGTTGCTGCAGGTGGAGGGCTATCCGGTGGTGACGGTGGACGCTGACGGGACAACCGTGCTGCTCGACCAGACGTTGCTCGTCGAGCAGTTCGGTCTGGTCCTGCCGTGAGCGTGGAAATGTCGCCGAGGCGACGGCGGGACGTCATCGACGCGTTGCGCCGCGGAGTCGTACCGGTCAACGGTTTGGACGCCTTGGCGGTCGGACTCGACCGATTCGTCGCCGCCCTCGACGACGACCTGGACCGCGCCGCCGGCGGCGGCAGCGTCTTCAAAGCCATCCGCGGCGAGTACGGCGCCGGAAAGACCTTCTTCACCCGATGGCTGGCGGAACGCGCCAAGCGTCGCGGCTTCGCGGCGGCCGAGGTGCAGATCTCGGAGTTGGAGACACCACTGCACCGGATGGAGACCGTCTACCGCAGGCTGGTGGAGAACCTGAGCACCGAACAGTTCTCGCCGAGCGCCCTGCGCCCGATCCTGGACGGCTGGATCTACGCGCTCGAGGACGACGTGGTGGCCGGTGGCAAGGTCGCCGAGGACGACGCCAATGCGCTCGAGACTGCCGTGGGCGCACTGCTCGAAGTGCGGCTGGCCGAGATCTCCCGCAGCACGCCGGGCTTCGCGGCGGCGGTCCGCGGCTACCGGGCCGCGACGGCCGGCGGCGACCATGCCACCGCGGACGGGCTGGCGGCCTGGCTCAGCGGCCAGCCGCACGTCGCCGCGGCGACTCGCCGGGTCGCGGGCGTCAAGGGCGACCTCGACCACTTCGCCGCCCTCAGCTTCCTGCAAGGCCTGCTCACCGTGCTGCGCGACAGCGGTCATCCCGGCCTGCTGCTGGTGCTCGACGAGGTCGAGACCCTGCAGCGGGTCCGCTCTGACGCGCGAGACAAGGCCCTCAACGCGTTGCGCCAGTTCATCGACGAGATCTACGCCGGGCGCTTCCCCGGCCTTCTGCTGGTCATCACCGGCACACCAGCTTTCTACGACGGCGCTCAGGGTGTCCAGCGGCTCCCCCCGCTCGCCCAGCGGCTGGCCACCGATTTCGGCTCTGACGCCCGCTGGGACAACCCGCGTGCCACCCAGGTGCGGCTTCCGGGCTTCTCGCTGGACGCCCTCGTCGAGCTGGGCTCCCGGGTCCGCGACATCTACGGCAGCAGTGCCGTCCAGGACCGGATCGACGACAGTTACCTGCGGGAACTCGCCGTCGCCGTCACCGGCAAACTCGGCGGTCAGGTCGGGGTGGCGCCCCGCATCTATCTCAAGAAGCTGGTGGCCGACGTACTGGACCGGGCCGACCAGTTCGACGACTGGAACCCGCGCGAGCACTACGCACTGACCGTACGCTCCGACGAGTTGACCGCGGTGGAACGCAACGTCGCCGCTGCCGACGACATCACCCTGCAGTTGTAGCGGCCGACATGAGCGTCGCGCTGGACCCGGTGCTGCTGCACCACATCGTCAACACGCTGGGCTGGCCCGACCTGCGGCCCCTGCAACGCGCCGCCGTCGCCCCACTGACCGCCGGAGACGACGCGCTACTCCTCGCCCCCACGGCCGGCGGCAAGACCGAGGCCGCCATCTTCCCGATCCTCACCCGGATGGCCACCGAAGGCTGGACCGGGCCGTCCGTGCTCTACCTGTGCCCGCTCAAGGCACTGCTCAACAACCTGGAACCCCGGTTGGAGCGCTACGCCGACTGGATCGGCCGCCGGGTCGCGCTCTGGCACGGCGACGTGACCGCCGGAAAACGCCGAGCGATCCTCGCCGCACGGCCCGACATCCTGCTCACCACCCCCGAGTCCCTCGAGTCGATGCTGGTCAGCGTGAACGTCGACCACCGGGCGTTCTTCTCCGGCCTCCGTGCGGTGATCGTCGACGAGGTCCACGCGTTCGCCGGGGACGACCGAGGCTGGCATCTGCTCGCCGTACTCGAAAGGCTCACCCATCTGGTGGGGAGCCCGCTGCAGCGCGTCGGCTTGTCCGCCACTGTCGGGAACCCCGGCCAGCTCCTTGACTGGTTGCAAGGTGCTGGGGCCGGCCAGCGGCCGGCCACGGTCGTCGCACCGGACCTGCCGGTCACCGCGACCCCCCGGGTGCCACCCGGTGACATCGAACTCGACTACGTCGGCTCGCTGCCGAACGCCGCCAAGATCATTGCCGCGCTGCACGCCGGTGAGAAACGGCTGGTCTTCTGCGAAGCCCGGCAGACCGTCGAGCAGCTCGGCCAACTGCTGCGCGGGCACGGCATCACCACGTTCCTGTCCCACGCGTCGCTGTCGACCGACGAACGGCGGCGCTCGGAGACCGCGTTCGCCGAGGCCCGCGACTGCGTCATCGTCTCCACCAGCACCCTGGAGCTCGGCATCGACGTCGGCGACCTCGACCGGGTCATCCAGATCGACTCACCGGCTACCGTCGCCTCGTTCCTGCAACGGCTGGGCCGTACCGGCCGGCGAGCCGACACCGTGCGCAACTGCCTCTTCCTCACCGTCCGGGGCGAGTCACTGGTCCAAGCAGCGGCCTTGCTTCACCTCTGGGGCTCCGGGTGGGTCGAACCGGTGACGCCCACGCCCGAGCCTCGGCACATCGTCGCCCAGCAGCTGATGGCGTTGTGCCTGCAGGAACACCGCGTCGGCGACCAGCTCTGGCCGGAATGGTGGAACGGCCTGGCCCCGTTCGACCGTGGCGCCGAACCCATCGCGCGGCACCTGGCCGGGCAGGGCTACCTCGACAACGACGGCGGCATGTACTTCATCGGCCCGGAGGCCGAGAAACGCTTCGGGCGCCGGCACTTCATGGACATGACCGCGGTCTTCCTCGGGCCACCCGAATTCACCGTCTTCGTCGGCCGCGACGAGCTCGGCCGGATCGATCCCTGCCTGCTCACCGAGGAGGTGCCCGGCCCACGCCGTCTCCTGCTCGCCGGACGCAGCTGGCAGGTCACCTACATCGACTGGAAGCGCCGCCGCTGCTTCGTCGAGCCGACCGAATCCGGTGGTAAGGCCCGATGGACGGCCGGCGGCTTCGCCGGCACCGGCTTCGAGCTGACCCGAGCCACGCGCGAAGTCCTCCTCGGCGCCGATCCGCCGGTGAAACTGACCCGCCGGGCCATGGATCAGCTCGCCACGCAGCAGGAGAAGCTCTCGTCCGTTGTTCACCCGGGCGGCACCGTCGTCCTGCGCGCGGACAACCACGACTTACGCTGGTGGACCTGGGCCGGCTTCCGCGCCAACGCGACCCTCGCCGCTACCCTGAGTGAGGTCGTCGACCCCGCCCAGCGCTTCGACGACCGCTACATCCGGCTCCGTGAAGACCTCACCCCGGCATCATGGCGGGCTCTTACCGCCGACGCCGCCGATCGACTCTGCCTGCCCGAGGTCAGCACGAAGGCGCTCGACGGACTCAAGTTCAGCGCCGCCCTCCCGGAGCGCCTCGCGGTGGCAACCCTCGCCGCCCGGCTCGCCGACCTCACCGGAGCAGCCCGGATCCTTGCCGAGCCGGCCCGCTTCGTCGCGGTCCGGTAGACCGGCGGGGCTCCGGACGGGCCGGATATGCGTCAGGCTCGGGGGATCAGGCGGGCGCCGGTCCAGGCCAGGCCGGTGCCGGCGGCCAGCAACAGAAGAGCCCCCACCGTCGGCAGGGGCTGCTTGGCGTACGTGCCGGCGCCGATCGCGGCGGCGGCCAGCATCAACAGGATGCCGTCGGCCGGATTGACCAGTTTCGAGCGGAAGACCGCCCAGCCCAGCAGGAGCCAGCCGGTGCCGGCGGTCGCCGCGGCGACCGTCACTGCATAGTGCATTTGGTCCACGCCGAGTGGGCTGCCGTCGGCCGCTATGCCCTCCGGGAGGGCGACCAGCGGGAGCGTCAGCATCGCGCCGGCCAGGCCGATCAGCAGGCCGGCGATGGCCGGGCGACGGGTCCGGGTGCCGGAGAGCAGGCCGGCCAGCGCGATCATGGCGATCACCGAGAGCCAGTCGGCGGCCAATGCCACCGGCAGTTCCCCGGGCGGGGTGTCGATGCCGAGGGTGAGCCAGCCGTCGAGAACCGCGGCGGCGGGCAGCGCCCACAGCGCCAGCCGGGCGAAACGGCGCACCGACCAGATCCAGACCGCCTCGCGTACCGGCAGGAGGTGGTCCTCGTCCGCCGTGCCCGCGGCACCCACCCAGGCGGGTGCGACCCGCAGCGGTCGGCCGCTGGCCGTGCGGTGATGGCTGATGCTCATGGCTCCGCCTCGCGTGGGCTCAAGCCGAGCGGCCCGGGGGCAACCGGTCGGGATCCTGTGCCGAAGCATTCCAAAGGTCTGCGTGCCACGCAGGCAATTCCCAGAAACGGGGCAGCCATCAACCGATGTGGACGTCTAGGATCCGCACACTGTTCGCCGTCGGGGGTTGATCATCGTGTCGCGTGGTGCTGTTGTCCGAACCGCTCTCATCCTGTCCGGGACCCTGGTCGCGGTCTGGGTCGCGGCCGCGCCGGCCGAGGCCGCCAGCTCGGGAAACGCCACGGTGAGCGGCACCACGGTGCTGTTCCGGGCGGGTGCCGGCCAGACCAACCAGGTGGTGGTGACCCGCTCCGGCCGGACGCTCACGATCGACGACCGGGTAACCGTGCGGGCCGGCTCCGGCTGCGTTGCGGTGAAGGGCGACAGCACGAAGGCGAAGTGCACGACCAAGAGCACGCCGACCCGGTTCACCGGCTACCTCTACGACGGCAACGACTCGGTGCGGAACAACGCCGGCATCCCGATGACCGCGTACGCCGGGGCCGGCAACGACAAGGTCATCGGCGGCACGGCCGGCGAAACGCTGTTCGGCGAGGCCGGCAACGACTCGATCTGGGGCAACGGCGGCAACGACACCGTCAACGGCGGCACCGGCAACGACAGCCTCAACACCGGCGACGGCAACGACGTGGCCTACGGCGGCGACGGGAAGGACACCATCGTCACCGGCGCGGGCAACGACTACCCGCGCGGCGACGCCGGCAACGACGCGATCTACACCCAGGACGGCAACGACCACGTCTGGGGCGGCCCCGGCAACGACCGGATCCTCGGCGGAAACGGCAACGACGTGGCGTACGGCGAGGCCGGTGACGACGAGGTGAGCGGTGACGCGGGCAACGACAACCTCGACGGCGGCACCGGCAACGACTACCTCACGGGCGGCCTCGGCAACGACACCATGCTCGGCCAGGACGGCCTGGACTCGATGCAGGGCGGCGCCGGTGACGACCGGGCCTGGGGCGCGGGCGGCGAGGACAACATCTGGGCCGAGACCGGAAACGACTATGTGAGCGGTGGCGACGGCGACGACAACCTCGACGGCGGCGACGGCACCGACACCATCTACGGCGGGCCGGGCCGCGACACGATCGGCAGCGGCCTGGGCAACGACCAGGTCAACGGCGGCCCCGACAGTGACTACTTCCGCGAAAATCACGTGCTCAAGCCGGGCGTGCCGGACGCCGATCTGATCATCGGGGGCGGCGGTGGCGACTTCGTCTCGTACGAGGACCGCACCCTTGCGGTAACCGCCGACGCCGACGGGGTCAGCGGCGACGACGGGCAGGACGGCGAGCACGACACGATCAGCGCGGACGTCCACGGCCTCCGCGGCGGCAACGCCGACGACAAGCTGTCCGCGACGGCTGGCGACTTCACCCTGGAAGGCGGCCCCGGCGACGACACCCTGATCGGCGCCGACGGCCGGGACTATCTCGTCGGCGGGCCGGGCCGTGACCACCTGGACGGCGGCCCCGGCGACGACACCTTCGAGGGCGACAGCGACTACAGCGTGGCCGACCCGATCTCCCTCTCGGCCGACGTGATTCTCGGCGGCGACGGCCGCGACCTGGTCCTCTACCGCACCTACGACCGGGGCGTCACCGTCGACCTGGACGGCGAGGCCGGCGACGACGGTGCGCCCGGCGAGGGCGACACGGTCGGCGCCGACGTGGAGGACATCGACGGCACCGACTACGCCGACCACCTGACCGGCAACGCCGGCGACAACGACCTCGACGGCTACGGCTCGGGCGCCGGCGGGGATGGCGACGTGGTGTACGGCCTGGCCGGAAACGATCACCTGGACGGCCGCTACGTCTACGGGGGCCCCGGCGACGACAACCTGTCGGGCTCGTCCCCGAACCAGCCGCCGGCCTTCCTCGACGGCGGCGACAACGCGACCGCCTGGGGCGACGAGTGCTTCGGCACCCCGCAGGACGAGATGGTGAATTGCGAGCACCGCTACTAGACCGATTTCGAAATTCTTTTCAGGGGTTCTGAGCTGCGGAAACTCTGCCGATAGGAGGGCGTAACCGGACAGCGCGTTGAACCGGTCGTGGGTTGGGGTCCGTACTGCGGGCCGACCGAGCACATCGACACCCACGATCGAGGAGTGATGATGAGACCGCGTGCGTACCGGAGGAACCAAGGTCCCAACCGGCGGAAGGCACTCGGTGCCGTGGTTGTCGCCGGCGTGGTGGCCGTCGCCGGAATTGTCGGCGTCCAGTTCGCCAATGCGAGCACCACCTCGACGAAGGCAGCCGGCGTCATCTCGGTGGACGGGCAGCAGTTCGACGTGTCGAAATGTGCCGCGCTGGAGATCAACGGCGCTGATGTGATCTGTGACGGCGAGAAGCTCGCGCCGCAGGAGGCGCAGAACGCCGGCGAGGCCGCGCAGGCCTCGGCCGTGGCGCTCGAGACCGCTTGTGACACGTTCGCGGCCGACATCGCCGCCGCCGAGGGTGCCGCGGGCGACGCGGGTGCCGCCGAGGAAGCGGGTGCCGCCGAGGAAGCGGGTGCAGCCGGCGAGGAGGGCGCGGCCGCCGAGGAGAGCGCCGCCGAGCAGAAGGCCGCCAACAAGAAGCTGGCCGCCAAGTACCTCAAGGCCCTGAAGTCCGTGAAGAAGCAGAAGGCCGAGCAGGCCGCCGAGGAAGGCGCGGCGGAGGAAGGCGCGGCCGACGAGGGCGCAGCCGCCGACGACCAGGCCGCAGCGGATCAGGCCGCAGCCGCGGCCGCCGCCGTGACCTCGGCGCAGAAGACGCTGCTGCAGGCCTGCCTGACCCTGGCCGACGCCAAGACGGCGGCCGGCATCGGCGCGGCCGACCAGGGTGCCGGCGAACAGGCCGGCGACAACGGCGCCGGCGAGGCGTCCGCTGAGCCGAGCGAGGAGCCCAGCGCGGAGCCGACCACCGCGAAGAAGTAAGCAGTCATGCGAAAAGGGCCGGCCCACGACGGGCCGGCCCTTTCTGTCTACCTGGAATCAGGCGCGTTCGCGGTTCTGCACGCCGTTGTAGTCGGCGCCGCCGAGTGCCGCGGACGGCGGGATCGGATCGGGGGCGGGCAACGCCGCCGTACGGTCCGGGTCGCCGCTGACCTGGGCTTCTGCCGCCCGGACCTGCGCATTCACCTGTTCCGCCTCGGCCGCCGCGGCCTCGGCCGCGGCAGCTGCCTCACGCTCGACCGAGGCCGCGTCGACGTTCGACTTAGGGATGTCGCCGACCATGCCGGCCAGGCCGCCGAGCGCGCCGCCCATCCCCTCGAGGGCACGGGTCAGCTCGGTCGGGATGATCCACACCTTGTTGGCGGTGCCGTTCGCGATCTGCGGCAGGGCCTGCAGGTATTGGTAGGCCAGCACCTTCTGCGACGGGTTGGCGGTGTGGATCGCGTCGAAGACCGTCCGGATCGCCTTGGCCTGGCCCTCGGCCTGCAGGATGCGGGCCTGCCGGTCACCGTCGGCGCGCAGCACCGCGGCCTGCTTCTCACCCTCGGCCGTGAGGATCTGGGCCTGCTTGTGGCCCTCGGCGTTGAGGATGGTCGCGCGGCGTTCCCGCTCGGCGCGCATCTGCTTCTCCATCGAGTCGCGGATGCTCGGCGGCGGCTCGATCGCCTTGATCTCGACCCGGGTGACCTTGATGCCCCAGCGGCCGGTGGTCTCGTCGAGAACCGTGGACAGGTGGCGGTTGATCTCCTCGCGGCTGGTCAGGGCCCGCTCGAGGTCGAGGGAGCCGATCACGTTACGCAGGGTGGTCACCGTCAGCTGCTCGATGGCCTGCAGGAAGTTGCTGATCTCGTAGGTGGCCCGGACCGGGTCGACAACCTTGAAGTAGAGGACCGTGTCGATCGACACGACCAGGTTGTCGGAGGTGATCACCGGCTGCGGCGGGAAGGAGACGACCTGCTCGCGCATGTCGACCTTGCTGCGCACCGCGTCCACGAACGGGACCAGGATGTTCAGGCCGGGGCTCAGGGTCCGCTTGTACTTGCCCAGGCGCTCCACGACGTCCATCCGCTGCTGGGGGACGATGCGGACGGACCGGAGCAGCGTGACGATGGCGAACACCACAATCACGATTACTAGTACGCCGATCACTGCTTCCATGGCGCCTCTCTATCTGTTGCTTATAAATTTGGCAGGTCATCGCGCCACACGATGGCCGTGGCGCCCTTGACTCTGATGACCCGGACACGTTCACCCGGGAGGTATTTCTCGTTGCCGTCGAAGGAGCGGGCCTGCCAGATCTCGCCGTCGATCTTGATGCAGCCGTGGTTGCCGTCGACCTCCTCGAGAACCAGCCCGTGGCTGTTCTCGATCGCTTCGAGGCCGATCGGGGTCTCGCCGGACTCGAGAGCCGGGCGGGCGTGCCGCAGGATGATCGGGCGGAGCGCGCCCACCGAGAGACCGGAGACGATCGCGAAGACGATCACCTGAAGCAGGAGTGGGGCCCCGAGCGCGGCCGCGCCGGCCGCGGCCAGCGCGCCCACCGAGAAGAAGATGATCAGGAACGTGGCCGTGAAAGCCTCGGCGATCGCCAACGCGATGCCGAGCACGATCCAAACAACGGCTTCCACACCTCGATCGTGTCACGCCCGCGCACTAACGGCGATGCCACGGGCAGGCGTAGCCATATCCGCGGTTCGCAGTTAACCAGAACAGTCATTTGTCGAGAGGGTCCAACGTGTCGCTGTTGCCGGAAACGGCCCGCCGGGTCGACGAGATCGCCTGCCGGGCACAGTCCGCCGGGCGTACGCCGTCGCTGGCGCTTGCCGTGGTCCGGGACCGGGCGGTCCTGCATTTCGCCGGGGTCGGGGAACATCCGGTGCCGGACACCAAGACGCAGTACCGGCTCGGGTCGATCACCAAGACGCTGACCGCGACCATGGTCATGCAGATGCGGGACGAAGGGTTCTTCGCCCTGGACGACCTGCTCTACCGGCATCTGCCGGGCACCCCGATCGGCGGGGTGACGCTGCGCCAGCTGCTCGGGCACGTGTCCGGCCTGCAGCGCGAGCCGGACGGCCCGTGGTGGGAACGCAGCACCGGCGGGGACGCCGACAAGCTGCTGGCCGACCTCGGGTACGACAAGCTGTCCGGCCCGCCGTTCCGCCGCTACCGCTACTCGAACCTGGCGTACGGCCTGCTCGGCGCGGTGCTGCAGCGGGTGACCGGCGAGTCCTGGTCGTCGCTGGTGTCCAAGCGGGTGCTCGACCCGCTCGGGATGAAGCGCACCACCTACGCGCCGATGGAGCCGTTCGCCCGCGGTTACGTGGTGCACGAGCTGGACGGCAGCCTGCACGAGGAGCCCCGGCTCGACTCGGGCGCGATGGCCCCGGCCGGCCAGCTCTGGTCGACGGTCACCGACATGGCGAAGTGGGCCGCGTTCCTGACCGACCCGGCGCCGCAGGTGCTGCCCCGGGAGACGGTCGACGAGATGTGCGCCCCGGTGGTGATCAGCGACCTGGAGTCCTGGACCGGCGGCTACGGCCTCGGGTTGCAGCTGTTCCGGGTGGGCGAGCGGGTGTTCGTGGGGCACGGCGGCTCGATGCCCGGTTACGTGGCCCACCTGGCGGTGCACCGGCGGAGCCGGCTGGGCGTGATCGCGTTCGCCAACTCGTACGGCCTGGCCGGAACGCACATCCGCGAGGTGACCCTGGAGGCGCTGACCGCGGCGGTGGACGGCGAGCCGGCGACGCCGGCCGCCTGGCTGCCGCCGGCCCCGCCGGCCGGCGAAACGGTCGCGCTGGTCGGCCGCTGGTGGTGGATGGGCCGGGAGTACGAGGTACACGCCGACGGCGAGGCCCTGGAGATGACCGGCCCGCACCACCGCTCACGGTTCGTCCGGGAGGCGCCGGACCGGTGGCGCGGCGTGGACGGGGACAACGAGGGCGAGGTGCTGACGGTCCTGCGCGACGCCGACGGCACCGTCCCGCGGATCGACATCGCCACGTTCGTCTTCAGCCGCAACCCGGCCCACCTGGCGTAGGCCGAGCCAGAGGCCACCGGCGACCACCCCGATGCCGAGCCAGACCAGCGGCGACGGCATCGGGCCGCCGAGTGCGACGCCGGTGGCCGCCGCCGCGATCGGGGCGATTCCGGTGAGCAGACCGGCCCGGGCCGAGCCGATCCGGGAGACGCAGGTGTACCAGAGCACGAACGCGACGGCCGTGACGCCAACCGCCAGGTAGGCGCCGGCCAGGAGATCGACGGTGGACAAAACCACCTGACGATCGACAAAAAACCCGGCAAGTCCGAAGAGCACAGCGGCCATCCAGGTCGCGTGCACCGAGACACCGAGCGGGCCGTGCCGGCCGAGCACCGGGATGGCCAGCAGCGTGAACCCGGCCTCGCAGGCGAAGGTCACCAGCGCCCACACCAGACCGATCCCGTCGGTGCGGCCGAAGCCCTGCACCAGGGCCGCTCCCCCGGTCACCACCAGCGCCGCCAGCACGACCCGTCCTTCGCGGACCGGGCCGGCCACCGCCAGCAGCACCGGCACACAGGCAACTGCCACCCCGAGCACAGCCGGTTCGGCGTGCCGTGCGCCGAGGACGAGAGCAAGGTTGAAGACGAACATTCCGGTTAGGACAACCCCGGCGAGCCACAGCCACTCGGCGCCGCGCGGGCGCACCACCGGCCGGCCGGACAGCCGGGCGAACCCGAGCAGCAGGAGGCAGGCGACGGCGTACCGGAGGGCTTGCACGGTCAGGACGGGCGCGTCGGCGAGGACGCCGGAGACGGCCACGCTGCCGCCCACGAAGGTCATGCCGGCGGCGCCGGCCAGGGTCGCTGAACGGTTCACGGATTCATCCTGAAACCGGCTATGGTCCAGTAGAAGGGCCAATGCAGGTAGGCAAAAGGAGGACCAATTTCCGGCTCCGACTTCCTCCAGCTCCGTGCCGACCAGGCCCCGGTCAAGGGCCTCACCGCCTGGCTCACCGCCGGCCTGCGGGACGCGATCGACGGCGGCCGGCTCGCCCCGGGCGCGCGCCTGCCGGCCACCCGGGTGCTCGCCACCGAGCTGCGGATCTCCCGCGGCGTCGTGGTCGAGGCCTACCAGCGGCTCATCGACGAGGGACTGGCCACCGGCCGCACCGGGGCCGGCACCACGGTGCTGGGGCACGGCCGGGGCGCCGCGCTTCCGTCGGACCGCCGCCGCGCCCTCGACGACCTGCGCCTGCCGCTGCCGCCGGGCGACCACATCGATCTCGACCTGTCGCCGGGCGTACCCGATCTGTCGGCCTTCCCGCGCGCGCAGTGGCTGCGCGCCGAACGGGCCGTCCTCGACGAGATCACCGCAGCCGACCTGGGCTACGGCGATCCGGGCGGCACCCCGCGGTTGCGCGCCGAGCTGGCCGGCTGGCTGCGCCGCACCCGCGGCGTCCGCGCCGAGGCGGACGACATCATCGTGGTGGGCGGGGTGGCGCAGGCGCTGGCGCTGCTCGCGCAGACGCTGCACGCCGGCGGCGTGACCGCCGCGGCGGTCGAGGATCCGGGATCGCGCGGGGCCCGGGATCAGATGACCCATTGGGGCGTACGGGCGGAAGGCGTGCCCGTGGACGACGAGGGCATCCGGGTCGACCGGATCACCCAGAGCGTGGCCGTGCTGACCCCGGCCCACCAGTTCCCGATCGGCGTGGTGCTCAGCCCGGCCCGGCGGCGTGCCCTGCTGGCCTGGGACGGGCTGATCGTCGAGGACGACTACGACGCCGAGCACCGCTACGACCGGGCCCCGGTCGCCGCCCTGCAGGGCTCGGCCCCCGACCAGGTCGCCTACGCCGGCAGCGTCTCCAAGTCACTCGCCCCCGGCATGCGCCTCGGCTGGCTGATCGCGCCCCGCCGGATGCAGGCCGCCCTGCTCGAGGCCAAGCACGACTCCGACCTCGGCAACCCGGCCATCCCGCAGCTGGTGCTGGCCCGGCTGCTGGCCTCCGGCGATTACGAGAAGCACCTGCGGCTGGTCCGGCAACGGCAACGGCGCCGCCGCGACGCCCTGCTGGCCGGGCTCGAACAGCACCTGCCCGAGGCCCGGGTGACCGGCGTCGCGGCCGGACTGCACCTGCTGATCATGCTCGAATCAGATGTCGCCGACACCGATCTCGCGAAGCGGGCCGCCGCCCACGGCGTACTCGTGCATCCGCTGTCCTGGCACCGCCTGCAACCCGGTCCGCCCGGCCTGATCCTCGGTTACGCCGCGCATTCTCCGGATCGGCTCGCCGAAGCCGCGAAGCGGCTAGGCCGAGCCCTCCGTGACGAAGTCGATGAGCCGTTCCATTGAGTTGATCAGCGGCGTCTCCACGTCCTTGTAACTGCTCACCTCGCGCAGGATGCGGCGCCACATGTCAGCCGGTTCGCGGACGCCGAACGCCTCGCAGACGCCCTCCTTCCACGGCCGGCCGGGCGGGATGATCGGCCACTTCTTGAAACCGATCCGCTCCGGCTTCACCGCCTGCCAGATGTCGATGTACGGGTGGCCGGTGACCAGCACATTCGGGTCGGTGACGGCGGCGACGATGCGGCTCTCCTTGGAACCGGGCACCAGGTGGTCGACAAGTACGCCGAGACGCCGGTCCCTACTGGGCCGGAACGCCTGCACCTCGGCCTGCAGGTCGTCGATGCCGTTCAGCGGTTCCACCACGATGCCCTCGATCCGCAGGTCATCGCCCCAGATCCGTTCGACCAGCGCAGCGTCGTGGATGCCCTCGACCCAGATCCGGCTGGCCTTGGCCACCTGCGCCTTGACCCCGGCGACGGCAACCGACCCGGAGGCGGTGATCCGCCGTTGCGGCTGCTGCGGGGCCACCTGCGGTTTCCGCAGCGTGACCGCCTTGCCGTCCAGCAGGAACGCGGCCGGGGTCAGCGGAAAGTTGCGCCGCTTACCGAACCGGTCCTCCAGCACGACCGCGCCCAGCTCGAAACCGACCACCGCGCCGCAGAAGCCGGAATCGGCGTCCTCGACGACCAGATCGGGTTCGGCGTCCACCTCGGGCACCACCCGTTTGCGGCGCCACTGCGCCTTGAGCACGTCCTCCCCATACATGCAAGGCACGGTAACCCGTGCGTTGGGACACGGCGTTTCTGACGCTCCGGCCGAGACAAGCTTCCCGATGGGCACGTACCCTTGCTCGCATGTCCCCCGCAGCTGATGCGGCCACCCGCACCGCGCGGCGCTCCACCCGGTTCGTTGCCTGGGTGCGCGCCTGGCGCGCCGGTCTGGTGCCGTTCGACGAGCTGGCCGACGAGATCGCCGGCGATGAGGAGCACCTCGTCGCCGATGCCCCCGGCACCTGGACCGATGTCCCGCTGCCGCAAGGGCTGCCGCTGTTCGCCAAGCTTCACCCCGACGAGATCCGGCTGGTGCTCCCCGCCCCGGGTGACCCGCGCGGCCTGCCCGGTCCGGGCGAGCTGACCGGTGCGGCGATGCTGGCCGGCGAGGCCCTGGTGACGCCCACCTTCGGGTTCGTTCCGCAGGTGCGGCAGCACACGTCCGGGTCCGGGGTCGAGTTCGAGACGTTGCTGTGGCGGTTCTTCCCGATCGCCGAGCACCGGCCGGTGTTCCAGCTCGGTGCGGCCGAGGCCGAGGCCGAGCTGACCCACGCGCTCGGCGAGGCGACCGCGCAGCTGACCAAGCTCGACGTGGCGCACTGGAAACCGGAGTTGGCCGGCGCGCTGCAGGCGTTACGCCGGCCGGAGAGCACGGCCACGCTGCCACCCGGCTTCGACCCCCGCGCCCGGCGGTTGTTCGCCCGGGCCAGCGTGCTCGACCAGGTGCTGGCGCTGGCCGAGACCAACGCTCCCGGCGGCGCCATCAACGGCTACGAGGCCCAGCAACGTGACGCGGCCCTGCGGCCGCTGATGTCGGCCTGCCGCCAGGCGCTCGTCGCCGCCTGCAACTCGCCGCTGCATGCCTGACCGCTTCGCGCACTGCACGTTCTGCGGTGCCCGGTTCACCGCCGGCCAGGCGTGGCCCCGGCGCTGCGGTGCGTGCGGCGAGACCAGCTACCGCAACCCGACGCCGGTCGCGGTGGCCGTGCAGCCGGTCGGCTCCGGGCTTCTGGTGGTGCGGCGCGGCATCCCGCCGGCCCGGGACCTGCTCGCCCTGCCGGGCGGGTTCGTCGACTACGGCGAGGCGTGGCAGGCCGCCGCGGTGCGCGAGCTCTTCGAGGAGGTCGGGCTCAGAGCAAATGCCGATGCCGTACGCCTTTTCGACACGCTCAGCGCCCCCGACGGCACCCTGCTCGTCTTCGGCCTGCTGCCACCGCTGCCGGACGCCGCCTCGATCCCACCCTCGGCCCCGAACGACGAGACCCTGGGCTGGGAAATCCTCTACGGCCCGACCGAGCTGGGTTTCAGCCTGCACACCGCGGTAGCCAACCGGTTCTTCGCTAGATAAGAATCTCGACCGCCACCCGCGTGGTGTCGCCGGCCTCGATCTTCTGCGCCTTCCGCACCGCCTTCTTGATCGGCAGCACGTAGGCGCCCTCCTTGGCGTCCGGGAAAACCGACGTGCGCCAGATCGAGGTGCCGATGCGCGCCTCGACGCGCACCGCCCCGAAACCGCGGCGCTGATCGCCGGTCAGATCGCGGATCTCGTCGGAGGCGTCCACCGGCAGGCTCACGAACGTCCAGCCCTCGTCCGGCCGGGCAGCCCAGATCCACAGTTCGGCATCAAATTCGAGGTGCACGGCGGCAGCGTAATCGACTCATCGCGCATTGTGGTCTACCGGCCCGATATGGAATTGTTCTCAGTCGATGTGTCCGGCGGCCACGGCTGCCCCGGCCGGAGGCGCTGATGACCGAGTCCTTGCTGCTCAATCCCCTTGCGCCCGGTCAGCTCCCGACCGGCCCGCGCCGCTTCACCGGACGCGCCACCCTGCTGGCCCGGCTGAGTGCGCTGGACGGCGGTGACATCGCGATGCTCTCCGGGCCGGCCGGCATCGGGAAGACCTCGCTCGCCGTGCACTGGGCGCGCCAGGAAGCCGACCGGTTCCCCGACGGGCAGCTGTTCGTCAACCTGCGCGGCTTCGACCACGCGGTCCAGCCGGTCGAACCGGCCGACGCGCTGCGGCGCTTCCTGGGCGCGCTCGGCGTACCGGCCCGGCGCATCCCGGCCGGCCTGGACGAGCGAGCCGCCCTCTACCGGGCCGAGATGGCCGACCGCCGGGCCCTGGTGGTGCTGGACAACGCCACCGTGGCCACCCAGGTGCGCCCGCTGCTGCCCGCGTCCCGCACCTGCGTGACCGTGCTGACCAGCCGCAACCAGCTGACCGGCCTGATCGTGCGGGAGGCGGCCCGGTCGATGCCGGTGGAGCCGCTGACCACCGCCGAGGCGGCCCGCTACCTGGGCGGCTATCGCCCGGTCATCGAGCAGTGCGGCGGTCTGCCGTTGGCGCTGGCGCTGGTCGCGGCCCGGGCCGGCGAACCGGATCCGCCGAGCCGCGGCGGCGACCCGCACGCCGGCCCGCGGTCCGTGTTCGCCTGGACCTACCGGGCGCTCAGCCCGGCCGCGGCCCGCACCTTCCGCCTCCTCGGCCGCCACCCGGCCCACGACCTCACCGCGACCACGGTCGCCGACCTGGTCGCCCTCACCATCGGCCAGGCCGCGGTGCTGCTCGCCGAACTGGCCCGGGCCGGCCTGCTGACCGAGCTCACCCCCGGCCGCTACCTGTGTCATGACCTGCTGCACACCTACGCCGCCGAGCTGGCCCGCTAGGCGGCAGATCGGGTTGGCCGCGCTCGCTTCCCAGTGCCTCGCGTGCCCCGTTCGCGACGTGTGCGGTGGCGGCAACTATGTGCACCGCTTCGATCCGGTGCGTGGCTTCCGGAACCCGTCGGTCTACTGCGCCGACCTGCTCCGGCTCATCACCCACATCGCCTCGGCGGTCCGGCTCAGTCTATTAACTCGGCCTCGGCCAACTCGCCCAGCAGCACCTTGATCGCCGGCGCACAGCGGTCCAGATCCTTCGAGTCGAACCACGCGAGCTCGCCGATCTCGGCCGCCGCCACCGGAGTCTCGTGATTTTCCCCGCCGGTGAAGCAGATCAGCCGCACCCGGGTGCCCGGCGGCCGGTTGTGGGCCTCGGCCACGATCTCGGTGAACAGCGTCAGGTCAGCCGGGTCGAGCTCGAGCCCGACCTCCTCCCGCACCTCGCGGGCGGCCGCCTCGGCGTACGTCTCGCCGGCCTCGGGTTTGCCGCCCGGCAGATAGAACGCATCGGTGTAGTGCGGCCGAACCACGAGAACCCGCCGATCCCGCACACACACCCACGCTGTCGCCAACACCACGGTCCCCAGCCTATTCGATCACCGTAATGGGAGTGCCTGAGGCCAGGTTGGCCAGCAGCGTCTCCTGGGCGTCCTTCGGCATCCGCACGCACCCGTTGGAGACGCTGCGCCCGAACACCGACTTCCGGTACCAGGCGTGAATCCCGGTGTGCGCGTCCCGCAGCCCCGGCGCCACCGCGTCCTTGTCGTCCGGAACCGCGCCCAGCACCAGAGCGTCGACCCCGGCGTAGATCGCACCGTGGGTGCCGGTCCGGCCGAGCACGAAGGTGCGGCCCAGCGGCGTCGGGGTGCGCTTGGAGCCGATCGCCACGGTCCAGGTCTTCTGCTGCACGCCGTCCCGCCACCAGGTCAGCGTGCGCTCCCCCAGCCGCACGACCACCTGGTCCCGCAGCGTCATCTCCTGCCAGCCGTGATTGGGCAGCCAGCCGATGCGCCGGTTGATCGACGGGAGCAGGACGGCCGACCAGCCCGGCTTCTTCGCCACCACCGGGACCACGACGGTCACCCCGCGGATGGTGGACGGCAGGTAGGCGCGCGGCTTCCCACCGGGAGCGTCGTAGACGGCCAGCTTGTGCTTCGGGTGCAGCCCGTCGGGCAGGTGCGACAGGGAGGCCGGACTGGGATCGGCCGGAAAGCCCTTCGGCACATGCAGGTAGCTGATCACCGGCAGGTCTTCGGACGGCTTGGCAGCCGGGAGAATCCGGTCGACGGTCGGGCTCGGGCTGGGTTTCGGCGCCGGGTTCGTCGTCGCCACCGCCGTCGGCACGGGCTCGGCCACCGGGCCGGCCGGGCCGGGCTTGGTCACCGCGGCGGCGCCGCCCAGGGCACAGAAGGCCAGCACCAGCGCCGACGCGGAAACCTTCCGACGAGTGCGAGCTCGGCTAGGGCCGCGACGCATCCATCCAACCTAGGCACCTGCCGCCCACTATGTCGCGATTCCGGCCGAATTCACCGGATCGGGTAAGCGTCAGATTTCCGCGATCAGGTCTGCGACAGAGTTGACGATTCGGGATGGGCGGAACGGGAAGCGTTCGGCGTCGGCCTTGGAGCTGATGCCGGTCAGGACCAGGATGGTCTCCAGGCCCGCCTCCAGGCCGCACAGCACGTCGGTGTCCATCCGGTCGCCGATCATCGCCGTACTCTCGGAATGCGCGTCGATGGTGTTGAGCGCGGACCGCATCATCATCGGGTTGGGTTTTCCTACGAAGTAGGGGTCTACGCCCGTCGCCTTGGAGATCATCGCGGCCACCGAGCCGGCCGCCGGCAGGGCGCCCTCGTTGGACGGGCCGGTCGCGTCGGGGTTGGTGCAGATGAAGCGGGCGCCGCCGTCGATCAGGCGGATGGCCTTGGTGATCGCCTCGAAGCTGTAGGTGCGGGTCTCGCCCAGCACCACGTAGTCGGGCGAGAACTCGGTCAGGATGTAGCCGGCCGCGTGCATGGCGGTGGTCAGGCCGGCCTCGCCGATCACGTACGCCGTGCCGCCCGGCCGCTGGTCGGCCAGGAACTGCGCGGTGGCCAGGGCCGCCGTCCAGATCGACTCCTCGGGGACGTCGAAGCCCATCCGGTTGAGGCGGGCCTGCAGGTCGCGCGGGGTGTAGATCGAGTTGTTGGTGAGGATGAGGAACGGCTTGCCGGAGGTCTTCATCCGGTTGACGAACTCGGGCGCACCGGGGACCGGCTCGCCCTCGTGGACGAGGACCCCGTCCATGTCGGTGAGCCAGCTCTCGATGGCCTTACGCTCGGTCATTTGCTTCCTCGTCTCAAGGGGGCGGGGCAACAGCCGCCGGGGCAGTTGTCCCAGACCGGGAGCGTACCGAGTCGTTCCTGGGCACGCCCGGCAGTCCGCTCCTCGACCAGGTGCCGGACCATCGTGACGAAGCGTGGGTCGACGTTGGGGGTCGCGGCGCGGGCGTAGCCGAGGCCGAGCTTCTTCGCCGTCTCCAGGGCCTCGTTGTCCAGGTCCCAGAGCACCTCGAGGTGATCGGAGACGAACCCGATCGGGCTGACCACCACGTCGGTGACGCCCTTCTCAGCCAGGGCGGCCAGGTGGTCGTTGATGTCCGGCTCCAGCCACGGCACCTGCGGCGGCCCGGAGCGGCTCTGCCAGACCAGGTCGTAGGACAGGTCGGGGGCCGCCTGGGCGGCGACCAGCCGGGCGGTCTCCTCCAGCTGGGCGGTGTATCGGCCGCCGGTCGGACCGGCGCTCTGCGCCATGCTCACCGGGATGCTGTGGGCGGTGAAAACCAGCCGGGTGCCGGCCCGGCGGTCCAACTTCTCCCAAGCCTGCCGTACGGCGTCCACATGCGGCCCGACGAAGCCCGGGTGGTCCCAGAACTGCCGGAGCTTGCTGATCTGCGGAGCCCCGGGGCCGACCTTCGCCCGCGCCCGATCGATGTCCTCCCAGTACTGGTGGCAGGAGGAGTAGCCGCCGTAGGCGCTGGTGGCGAAGCCGAGAGCGTGGGTGACCCCGTCGTCGCGCATCTGCGCCACGGTGTCCTCGAGCATCGGATGCCAGTTCCTATTGCCCCAATATGTCGGCAGATCAAGGCCGTTGGCGGAAAAATCAGCTTGCACCGCCGCCAGTAGGTCTCGGCACTGCTGGTTGATGGGCGACACGCCGCCGAAGTGCATGTAATGCTCGGCGACGGCGGCGAGCCGCTCCTCGGGGACACCGCGCCCGCGCACCACGTTGCGCAGGAACGGCATCACATCATCAGGCTTCTCGGGACCGCCGAAGGACAGCAGGACGAACGCGTCGTAAACCACGCGCCCATTCTCCTCCTCGGTCAGGCGCCGAGCGCGTGGTAACCCCCGTCGACGTGCACAACCTCACCCGTGGTGGCCGGGAACCAGTCGGACAGCAGCGCGCACACGGCCTTGCCGGCCGCCGACGTGTCCTGCAGGTCCCAGCCGAGCGGGGCCCGGCTGGCCCAGGCGTCCTCGAACTGCTCGAAGCCGGGGATCGACTTGGCCGCCATCGTGCGCAGCGGGCCGGCCGACACCAGGTTGCTGCGGATGCCCTGCTTGCCGAGGTGCAGCGCGAGGTAGCGGGAGGCGGACTCGAGGCCGGCCTTGGCGACGCCCATCCAGTCGTAGACCGGCCACGCCTTGGTGGCGTCGAAGGTCAGGCCGACGATGCCCGAGCCGGGGGTGAGCAGCGGCAGGCAGGCGACCGCGAGGGACTGGTACGAGTACGTCGAGACCTGCAGCGCCTTGGCGACGTCGTCCCACTGGGCGTTGAGGAACTCGCCGCCGAGCACGCTCTGCGGGCCGAACGCGATCGAGTGAACGACACCGTCCAGGCCGTCGACGTGCTCGCGCACCTTGTCGGGCAGCGCGGCCAGGTGCTCCGGGGAGGTCACGTCGAGTTCGATGACCGGCGGCGGCGACGGGAGGCGCTTGGCGATCCGCTCGACCAGGGACATCCGGCCGAAGCCGGTCAGCACCACGGTCGCGCCCTGCTCCTGGGCGATCTTCGCCACCGAGAAGGCGATCGAGGCGTCGGTGATCACGCCGGTGACGAGCAGCCGCTTGCCGGCCAGCAGTCCAGACACGGGAAATTCTCTCCTAGTTAGTAGCTCAGTGACCCATACCGAGGCCGCCGTCGACCGGGATCACGGCGCCGTTGATGTAGGCGGCGTTGTCCGACGCCAGGAAGGTGACCGCGGCCGCCACCTCGTCGGTGCTGGCCAGGCGGCCCGCCGGGACGGCCTTGATGATCTCGGCCTGCCGCGCTTCGGACAGAGCGGCCGTCATGTCGGTCTCGATGAACCCGGGCGCCACCACGTTCGCGGTGATGTTGCGGCTGCCCAGCTCACGGGTAATGCTGCGGGCCATGCCGACCAGACCGGCCTTGCTCGCCGCGTAGTTCACCTGACCGGGGCCGCCGTACAGGCCGACCACCGAGGAAATGAAGATCATCCGGCCCCACTTGGCCCGGAGCATCTTGGAGCTGGCCCGCTTGGCGACCCGGAACGCGCCGGCCAGGTTGGTGTTGACCACCCGCTCGAACTGGTCGTCACTCATCCGCAGCAGCAGCGTGTCGTCGGTGATGCCGGCGTTGGCCACCAGCACCTCGACCGGGCCGAGTTCCTTCTCCACCTCGGCGAACGCGGCGTCCACCGCGGCCGAGTCGGTGATGTCGCACTGCACGCCGAAGAGCCCCTCGGGCGCGCCGCTGCCCCGGTGCGTCACGGCGACCCGGTCGCCCTGCTTCGCGAATGCCTGTGCGATGGCGAGGCCGATGCCCCGGTTGCCGCCAGTCACCAATACCGTGCGAGCCACGACGAACGCTCCTCATACCCAGGTAGGGGGTGCCGGTTGGCACCACAGGGTCACGACGGCGCCGCAACAGCGCCGTAACCTGCCGGGATGGAGACTATCGGCCCGGCGGGCCGACGCAATGCCACGGGGCCGCTAGGCCGCCTGGTCTGGCGCCGGGAGGTGCCGCGACCCGCGCCCCGGCGTCGTTTCTGGGCGTACGCGTACCCGCTCGGACTGCTTGCGCTGGTCGGCCTGGGGTTCGCCGCCGCGGAGTACCTGGAGGACAACCGGGAGCTGCCCGGCGTGGTGATCGGCATCATGGCGGCCGGTTCGGTGCTCCCGGTGGCGGTCACCCCGCGCCTGCCGATCTGGGCCTGGCGGCTCGCGTACCCGATGATGTTCCTCGGCGTGATCAACGCCGACCCGAAGGAATCCTGGCCGTGGAACGTCGTGCAGATCCTCGGTTTCCTGGTCGTGCTGGGCCGGCTCGCGATCACCCAGGACTCCGGGCTGACCGCCGGGGCCACCGCGCTGAGCCTGATCCCGGTGTTCCTGTACGCGAAGGACGCCAACGCCTGGGGTGCCGCCGTCCTGCTGGTGGCGATCGCCGCGCTCGGCGACATCCTCTACCGGCGGCGGCGCACCACCCAGCTGCTCGCCGAGAAGGAGGAGCTCACCGAGCTGGAACGGGCCAAGCGGGCGGTCCTGGAGGAACGCACCCGGATCGCCCGGGAGATGCACGACGTGGTCGCCCACCACATGTCGATGATCGCGGTCCGCGCCGAGACCGCCCCCTACCGCCTGCCCGACCTGCCGGCCGACGCCCAGGAGGAGATGGCCGGGATCGCGGCGGCGGCCCGGGAGGCCCTCACCGACATGCGGCGCCTGCTCGGCGTGCTGCGCTCCGAGCAGGGCGAGGCCGAGAAGGCGCCCCAGCCGGGGATCGCCGACCTGGACCAGCTGGTGCGGACGGCCCGGGAGGCGGGGGTCGAGGTCACCTACACGCCTGATCTCTCGGAGGTTCCCGGGACGGTCGGGCTCACGGCGTACCGCATCGTGCAGGAAGCCCTGGCCAACGCGGCGCGGCACGCGCCCGGCAAGCCGGTGACCGTCGAAGCTCGCGGGTTTCCCGATCGGCTGGAACTCACCGTGCGCAACGCCCTCGACGGCGAACCGGCGGCCGGCGGAGGCCACGGGCTGGTCGGCATGCGCGAGCGGGCCGCCCTCCTCGGTGGATCGCTGAACGCCGGTGCGGTTGAATCCGAGTTCGTGGTGCACGCCGTCCTTCCGCTCAACTCACTCGCCGTGGGGCTCACATGATCAAGGTGCTCATCGCGGACGACCAGGCGATGGTGCGGCAGGGGTTCGGCGCGCTGCTCGGCAGCCAGCCGGACATCGTCGTCGTCGGGGACGCGGCCGACGGCGCGGCGGCGGTCAGCCAGGCCCGCGACCTCGCGCCCGACGTGGTGCTGATGGACATCCGGATGCCGGTGATGGACGGGCTGGAGGCGACCCGGCGGATCGGGGCCGGGCCCAAGGTGCTGATCCTGACCACGTTCGACCTGGACGACTACGTCTACGAGGCGCTACGCGCCGGGGCCAGCGGGTTTCTGCTCAAGGACGCGCCGGCCGCCGATCTGATCAACGCGGTGCGGGTGGTGGCGGCCGGCGAGGCCCTGCTCGCGCCGTCGGTGACCCGGCGGCTGATCGCCGAGTTCGCCACCCGGCCGCAGCAGAACAGGCCCCGGCCAGCCGCGCTCAACGCGCTCACCCCGCGGGAGACCGACGTGCTGCGGCTGATCGCGCGCGGCCGGTCCAACCAGGAGATCGCCGACGACCTGGTGGTGGCCGAGCAGACGGTGAAGTCGCACATCGGGCGGATCCTGGCCAAGCTCAATCTGCGCGACCGGGCGCAGGCGGT
Organism: Paractinoplanes tereljensis; assembly: GCF_016862435.1. Taxonomy (GTDB): domain Bacteria; phylum Actinomycetota; class Actinomycetes; order Mycobacteriales; family Micromonosporaceae; genus Actinoplanes; species Actinoplanes tereljensis. The sequence goes on along the minus strand of NZ_BOMY01000028.1, from coordinate 35,589 downwards.
GGTTTTCGCCTATGAGACCGGGCTCGTAGTACCTGGGTAGCACGCTCGAATGTGGACCTCGGGGTGACGACCGCGGGGGTTTCCCGGCCGGAATCTGCGGCCTATGCGAATCCTCCCGAGCACCCTCGCCCTGGCCCTTTTTCTTCTCCCACTGGCCGTCACCCCGGTTCCGGCTGTCCGCGCCGACCAGGCTGCCCCGGCGGTGTTTGCCGACGCCTACCGCGAGACGGCCACCCGCATGCTGGCCACCGGCTGTCCCTACGCGGCCTGGGTGGCGGAGGGCCGGCATTTCCTGTTCTTCGATCCGGCCGGCGACGGCAAGACCGCCGAGGTGTTCGGCGACCTGGCCACCGCGTCCCGGATCGCCATCCTGGTGCCCGGGGTCGACACCACCCTCGTCGACTTCGAGCGCGGCCTCGGCGGGGTGGCCCGGCGCGCTCCCGGCGTCCAGGGCCGCACCCTCTACCAGCAGCTCAGCAAGCGCGACCGGGACGTCGCGGTGATCTCCTGGCTCGGTTACGACCCGCCCGAGGGCATCGGCGTGGCCGCCGCCACCTACGGCCGGGCCCGCTCCGGCGCCTCACTGCTTGTCCGGTTTGTGCGAGATATGACCTTGCGACGACCGGACGCCACGATCACGCTGATCGGACACAGCTACGGCTCGCTGGTGGTGGGGCTGGCCGCGCCGGATCTACCCGAGGTGCGCGACCTGATCGCGCTCGGCTCGCCCGGCATGGGCGCCGGTCGCGCAGCCGATCTCGGCGGGGCCCACGTCTGGTCGGCGCTCGCCGCACATGACTGGATTCGCCGGATTCCACAGATCCGACTCTTCGGGCTCGGGCTGGGCAAGCGGCCCTCCTCAGCCGGCTTCGGCGCATCCGCCCTGCCCACGGACGGGGTCGAAGGCCACGACTACTACCTCACCGAGGGCAGCGCCACCCTGCGCGCGGTCACCGACGTCGTCCTCTCGGGTGGTCCTCGCCACGAGAAGCCGGGCCGCGTTTCTTAAGTTGCGCTTAAGGGGTATTGTCTCCGACGGCCCCGATGCCCGACGACTTCACAGGAGGTGATCGCTGTGCGAGATAGCGATCCTCCTAGTCGTGGCCGGGCCGGTCGTCAGCCCGTCTGCTGACATCGATCCCGCCCCGCATTCCCGGTTGACACCGCTCTTCTAGCGGTGCGGCCGTCCCTGTCGTGTGCGCCGCGACGCTGGGATGCGTGGGTGCCGGCCGCGACGTGATCTGAGCGCTTCCATCGCCAGTCACCGAGCGGGAGACGTCTGCCATGAAGAACTTCATCGCACCCCTCAGCTTCACCCTCGCCGCCGCCTGGGTTGTCGTGCTTTTCATGCTCGTGCACAACAACCCGTAGGCGGGCCTTTCTAGGGCAGTCGTGAGGTCCACACCAGACTCATCGCGGCCGCCATCAGCCCGAAGAGCAGTGCCGCACCCGCGTACCACTGGGTCACCTCGCGTGCCTCGACCTTGTGGCCGATCGAGCTGCCCATGTCCTCGTACACCTGCTTGAGCTCGCTGACCGAGGCGGCCTCGTAGAAGTAGCCCTTGGTCTGGTCGGCCAGCTGCTGCAGCGACTGCCGGTCGACCGGCACCCGTTGCAGGTTGCCGCGGATGTCGACGACCCCGGTGTCGGTGCCGAACGCGATCGTCGACACCGGCACGTTGGCCTGCGCGGCGGCCGTCGCGGCGTCCTCGATCGAGCGGCCCGAGGTGCGGTAACCGTCGGACAGCAGCACGATCCGGGCCGGCGGGGCGCCGTCCGCGCCGTCGGCCGGCACCGTGCGGATCGCGTCGAGCGAGGTGAACACGGCCTCGCCGGTCGCGGTCGCCTCGGCCAGCGCCAGCCCGTCGATGCCCGCGATCACCGCGGAGCGGTCCTTGGTCGGCGACACCAGCACGTTCGCCGCCTTCGCGAACGACACCAGACCCAGGTTGTAGGTCGGCGGCAGCTCGTTGACGAACGCCTTGGCCGCTTCCTGGGCCGCCTCGATCCGGTTCGGCGCCACGTCGTCGGCCTCCATCGACAGCGACACGTCGATCGCCAGCATGACGGTGGCCCGTTCGAGCGGTTCCTCCTTGTCGATCGATGGCCGGGCCAGGGCGGAGCCGAGGATGAACAGGCTCAGCAGGAACGCGGCCGCCGACACGTGCCGCCGCCAGCCCAGGCCCTTCGGGGCGAGGGTGCGCAGCAGGTCGACGTTGGTGAAGCGCATGGCGTAGGTGCGGCGCCGGAACTGCCGCCACACGTACGCCCCGGCCAGGGCGAGAACGGGCAGCAGCACCAGCAGCCACCACGGTTCCAGGAAACGGATCATCGGGTGGTCCCCCGGGTGCGTGCGTGTCGCTGGGCGGCCACGAAACGGACCATGTCCAGCAGCCAGTCGGTGTCGGTGCGCAGGCGCAGGTGGGCGGCGCCGGCCGCGCGCAGGGCGCGGGCGATGGCGCCGCGCTGCTCGGCCGCCGCCTCGGCGTAACGGCGGCGCAGCTTGGCGTCGGAGGTCTGCACCTCGTGCAGCTCCCCGGTCTCCGGGTCGGCGAGGGCGATCACCCCCACGTCGGGCAGCTCCAGCTCGCGCGGGTCGACCACCTCGATGGCCAGCACGTCGTGCCGCACGGCGAGCTTGCGCACCGGGCGCGCCCAGCCGTCGACCGGGGCCATGAAGTCGGAGATCACCACGGCGACCCCGCGGCGGCGCGGCGGACGGTTGAGCATGTCGACCAGCTCGCCCAGGTCGGCGCGGCCGGGCCGGATCTGGGTGCGGGCGATCGACCGGAGCAGCCCCTGGGCCTCCTTGCGGCCGGGACGGGCCGGGAGCCGGACCATCGGCGCGGCCGCGGGCGGCTCGGCATTCTTCTTCCGGCCCCTGGCGAGCGAACCCGACCCGGTGCCCACCACCGCGCCGATCCGGTTGCCGCCGCGGACGGTCAGGTGGGCCATCGCGGTGGCGGCCGCGACCACCAGGTCACGCTTGAGCCACTGCGCGGTGCCGAAGTCGAGGCTGGCCGACAGGTCGACCGCCATCCAGGTCTCCAGCTCGCGGTCGGCGACCGTACGGCGCACGTGCGGCTGGGTGGTGCGGGCGGTGACCGGCCAGTCCATCCGGCGTACGTCGTCGCCCGGCAGGTATTCCCGGCTCTCGCCGGCCTCGCTGCCCGGACCGGGCAGCAGACCGGCGTAGTCGCCCTGGAGCAGGCCGTCCAGCTTGCGGGTGACAAGCAACTGCAGGCGGCTCAGCACCGCCTCGGCGCGGGCCGCTCCCTCGAGCGCGGGTGCCTCGATGCCCGGCCCTAATGCTGAGCCGGCCATCCGCCACCTGCCTGGGGACCGGCGCTCACCGGGGCCACCGCGGGCGGGCCCCCGTTGGGCGAGGCGCCCTGCCGGGACGACACCGACGGCATCGGCACGCTCTGCATGATCCGGGCGACGATGTGGTCGGCCGGGATGTCGTCGGCCAGCGCGTCGTAGCTGAGCACGAGGCGGTGGCGCAGGATGTCGGGTGCGATGTCCAGCAGGTCCTGCGGCAGGGCGTAGTCGCGGCCGCGCAGCAGGGCCAGCGCCCGGGTGGCCCGGACGATGCCGAGCGACGCGCGGGGGCTGGCGCCGTATTGAATCAAGGACGCCACGTCGGGCATGCCGTGCTGGGCCGGGGCGCGGGTGGCCAGCACCAGCCGGACCGTGTAGTCGACAAGCGCGTTGTGCACGAACACCTGATCGGCGCGGCGCTGCAGGCCGAGCAGATCGTCGGGGGTGAAGACCGCCTTGGCCTCGGGGGCGCTCACCCCCATCCGGTAGACGATCTCGCGTTCCTCGGCGTCGGTCGGGTAGCCGACCAGGATCTTCATCAGGAAGCGGTCACGCTGCGCCTCGGGCAGCGGGTAGACACCCTCCTGCTCGATCGGATTTTGCGTGGCCATCACCAGGAACGGGTCGGGCACCCGGTGGGACTGCCCGCCGATCGACACCTGGTGCTCGGCCATCACCTCGAGCAGCGCCGACTGCACCTTGGCCGGGGCCCGGTTGATCTCGTCGGCGAGCAGGAAGTTGACGAACACCGGGCCGAGCTCGACGTCGAACTTCTCACTGCTCTGCCGATAGATCCGGGTGCCGACGATGTCGGCCGGGACCAGGTCGGGGGTGAACTGCACCCGCGAGAAGGAGCCGCCGACGACCTTGGCGAGGGTCTCGACGGCCAGGGTCTTCGCCACGCCAGGAACGCCCTCGAGCAGACAGTGCCCGCGCGCCAGCAGCGCCACGAACATCCGCTCGACCATTCTGTCCTGGCCGACGATCACCCGCTTGACCTCGAACATGGCGCGTTCCAGTTGGGTCGCGTCCTGTGCCGGGGGCACGGGCGCGCCGTTGGAACTCGTCTCGGTCTCGGGCATGAGTGGCTGGGCCACCTGTCCTCCACAGCAGTCGCGGCTTGAAGCTGCTATCTAACCCTGCCGGCGCCAAGCCGACGAACAAGACTTACACGACCTAGCTGAAAGTGCGCTCGGTGTAGGCGTATTACGCGCTGTGGCCGGTCACCCGCCATGGCCCGGTCGTGTCGATCTTTCTCGCGATAAGCCGGAACGGGCACCCGAGCCGGGAGGATGCGCTCCGAAAGAAACCGTGTAACATTCGATCCGTCGCCGGGCGACTTCCCCCGTGGTCGCCCGGCGCTCAAGCCTAAGAGCCCTCTATCCGCAAAAAGCGCGGATCGAGGGCTCTCGCCATTTCTGCTCCGGGGCCGAGCCCCGGACGCCCCACGGTGCGGTCGGCCTACGCTTTGCTCGTGGACGCGGAACTTTTACCTCAATGTTCTGCCAAAGGTTGCCGTGCGTCGGCGGTCTGGGCTTTGCACTGGAACAATCCGAAGTTGCACACGCCCGAATACCGCAAGATCTGGCTCGCCTGCGATGACCACCGTGAGTCCCTCGGCACCTTCCTGGAGCTCCGCGGATTCCTGCGCGAAGTGACGGCCTTCGGTGCGATCTCCTAGGCTTCAGTGGTGACCGAGCCGCTTGCGCCCGACGCACTCACCCCGTGGCCCGACACCGTGCAGTGGCGTCCGGTGTCGCCCAAGCTGATCACAGTGGAGTTGATCGCCCGCGCCATCTGGGTCGCCGTGCTGCTCACCGGCCTCGGCGTCGGCTGGTTCTTCGCCCCGCACTGGGCGTGGGGGGCCGGCATGGCGGCCGTCGTCGTCTACGCGATCTGGCGGTCCATCATCACCGTCCGGGCCGTCCGCGCCTGGGGCTACGCCGAACGCGACCAGGACCTCCTCGTCCGGCACGGCCTGTTGATCCGGCGGCTGTCCATCGTCCCGTACGCGCGGATGCAGTTCGTGGACGTCACGGCCGGCCCTCTCGAACGCGCGTTCGGCCTGGCCACCGTCCAGTTGCACACCGCCTCCGCGGCCAGCGACGCCCGGGTGCCGGGCTTGCCCCCGGCCGAGGCGTCCCGGCTGCGGGACCGGCTCACCGCCCTCGGCGAGGACCGGGCCGAAGGACTGTGACCGAGGCACAGCCGCCCGACGAGGCGAGACGGCGTTTGCACCCGCTGAGCCCGATCCTGCACGGCGCGAAGAGCATCGCCGTGGTCGTGGCCGCCCTCTCCTGGCAAACCCTCAACGAGGTCGGTCTGGAGCGGTTCGCGATCGTGGTGCTGGTGCTCGCCCTCGGCGTGGTCATCTTCTCCCTGGTCGGCTGGCTGACCACCGGCTATCACGTGGTGGGCCGGGAGCTGCGCATCTCCGACGGCCTCATCTGGCGGCGCAACCGGGCCATCCCGCTCGAACGCCTGCAGGCCGTCGAGCTGCGCCGGCCGCTGCTGGCCCAGCTCACCGGTCTCGCCGAGCTGCGCCTCGAGGTGGTCGGCGGGGGCAAGACCGAGGCACCCCTGGCCTACCTCACGGTCCGGGACGCGGCCGCGCTGCGGGAACGACTTCTCGCGCTGGCCGGCCGTACCCCCGTGGCTGAAGCGCAGGCCGGCGCCGGGGCGCGGGCCGCGGCAACCAGCGCGCCCACCCTCGAACATCCGCTGCTCCGGGTGCAGAACCGCGACCTGGTGATCAGCCAGCTGCTCACCCCGCAGGCGATCTTCCTGCCGCTCGGCATCGCGTTCGTGATCATGCAGTTCGTGCTCGAGGCGCAGTGGACGTTCATCGGCATCGCCAGCACCGTCACCGCGATGGCCGGCGTGCTGTTGCAACCGGTCCGGCGGGTGCTGCAGGACTGGGATTTCCGGCTGGCCCGCGACCCCGGCGGCCGGCTCGTCGTGCGCTACGGCCTGCTGGAGACGCGCAGCCAGGTCGTGCCGCTCAACCGGGTCCAGTCGATCGGGGCCACCTGGCCGCTGCTCTGGCGCGGGCACAAGTGGCTGCACTTGCGGCTGGACATCGCCGGGTACGCGGGCGAGCCCGGCGGGGACAGCAAACGGTCCGACCGGCTGCTGCCGGTCGGCGAGTTCACCACCGCCCGGGCCCTGGTGTGGGACGTGCTGCCCGGAGTCGACCTGGCCACGCTGGCCACCTCGCCGCCGCCGGCCCGGGCCCGCTGGCTGCACCCGTTCGCGCTGCGCTACCTGGGCGCCGGGCTCACCCCCGAGGTCTTCGTGTCCCGGTGGGGGCTGCTCACCCGCGAGCTGAGCCTGGTCCCCTACGCCCGCCTGCAGAGTGTGCGGGTGGTACAGGGCCCGCTGCAGCGCCGGCTGGGACTGGCCACGGTGTACGCGGACACCGCCGGCGGCCGGGCCGGCCAGGCCCGCGACCGGGATCTGGCCGAGGCGTGGGCGCTCGCCGAACAACTCGCCGTCCGGGCCCGCCTCGCCCGCGCCTAAGCTCAGTGGCATGGAGCTTCCGGAGTTCGCGCCCGGCACCAACGCACGGGTGGAGTTGACCGTCACCGACGCCGACACGGCCCAGTCGCTCGGCTCGGGCGACGTGCCGGTGCTGGGCACGCCGCGGGTCCTCGCGCTGGCCGAGGCCGCCACCGTGGCCGCGACCGCCCGTCAGATCCCCGGCGGCATCACCACGGTCGGCACCCGCGCCGAGGTCGTGCACAGCGCGCCCACCCCGGTCGGCCGCACGGTGACCGCGCTGGCCACGCTCGCCAAAGTGGACGGGCGCAAGCTGATCTTCGAGGTCGTGGTGCGCGACGGCGAGACGCTGGTGGCCGAGGTGCGGGTGGAGCGGGTGCTCCTCGACCGCCAGCGCTTCATCCAGAAAGCCCTAGACCAGGGCTCCCCAGCGGCTGGATAGCTCCTCGTTGGTCGGCATCGCGATCGCGCCGCCGTGGCGCTCGCAGACCAGGCCGGCCACCGCGAGCGCGAACCGCACGTTGCGCTGCCAGCCCTCCAGCCCGGCCGGGAAACCGTCGGCCAGCAGCCGGCGGATCAGGGCGCCCATGACCGAGTCGCCGGCGCCGGTCGCGTCGACGGCGTCCACCTTCGGCGCCGGGAGCATCGCGGTGCCGTCCTCGGCGGCCACATAGGCGCCCTTCGAGCCCCAGGTGACCACGACGGCCTTGGCGCCGAGCTTGCGGATGTGTTCGGCCGCGACGGACGGCTCGGCCCCGTCGTAGAGCACGGCCGCGTCGGCCGAGCTGAGCTTCACCAGGTCGGCGGTCGCGAAGAACTCCTCGACCAGCTCCCTTGTCTTTACGACAGCGTCGGCGTCCGGCAGCAAGGTCGGCCGGATGTTCGGGTCGAACACCCGCAGCGGCCCAGCCACGCTCCAGGCCGCCTGGGCCGCGGAGAGGAACGGTTCCCGCAGCAGGCAGATCGAGCCGGCGTAGAGGACGTCGGCCCCGGCGATCCCGGCGGTGTCGAGGTCGGCCGGCTCGAGCAGGGCGTAGGAGGGCGGCTCGCCGTAGAACGTGAAGGTCGGCTCGGCCCCCTCGAACGTCGTCACGGCCAGCGTGGTCGGCACCTGCACCCGCTTCACACCGCGGATGTCCACCCCGGCCGTGCGCAGGAACGCGGCGAGCCGGTCGCCCAGCACGTCGTTGCTGAGCGAGCCGACGTAGCGCACGTCGCCGCCCAGCCGGGTGGCCCCCACCGACACGTTGAGCGGGGCACCCCCGATGGCCTGCCGGTAGATCAGATCGTGGCCGTGGCCGTCCTCCAGAAGATCAACGAGTGCCTCGCCCAGCACCACCGCGTATCCCATGCTGACTCCCTTCGCCGCTAAGCCCTGCCTGACCCGCCCATTACTCAGGCCCTTTACTCCGGCCCATTACTCCGGCAGGCGCGGGCCCGCCGCACGCTGCGCGGCCATCCACTGCTCGACCTCGGCCGAGGAGCGGGGCAGGCCGGCCGAAAGATTGCGGCAGCCGTCGGCGGTCACCACCACGTCGTCCTCGATGCGCACGCCGACGCCGCGCAGCTCGGCCGGGACCAGCTCGTCCTCGGGCTGGAAATACAGACCCGGCTCGACGGTCAGCACGAAACCCTCGCCGAGGGTGCCGTCGCGGTAGTTGTCGTTGCGAGCGTTCGAGCAGTCGTGCACGTCGATGCCGAGCATGTGGCCGAAGCCGTGCAGGGTCCACCGGCGGTAGACCGTGCTCTTCTCGTCCATCGCCTCGTCGACGCTCACCGGCAGCAGGTCGAGGTCGTGCAGGCCCTCGGCGAGCACCCGCATGCAGGTCTTGTGCACGTCCTTGAACTTCACGCCGGGCCGGATCGCATCCATCCCGGCCTGCTGCGACGCGTGCACGATGTCGTAGACCTGGCGCTGCAGCGGCGTGAAGGTGCCGCTCACCGGCACCGTGCGGGTGACGTCGGCGGTGTAGAGGTTGTGCCCCTCGACGCCCATGTCCATCAACAGCAGCTCACCCGGCGTGGTGACGCCGGTGTTACGCACCCAGTGCAGGATCGTCGCGTGCGCGCCCGCGCCGACGATCGAGCCGTAGCCCACGTCGTTGCCGTCGTGCCGGGCCCGCAGCCCGAAAACGCCCTCGAGCAGCCGCTCGGAGACGCCACGATCGGCCGGCAGGACGCGGGCGACATCTTCGAACCCGTGCACTGTCGCGTCGATGGCGGCCTGCAGCTGGGCGATCTCCCACTCGTCCTTGACCAGCTTCAACTCGGACAGAGTCCAGGCGAGCTCGCGGTCGCGCGGTTTCTCCTTGTCGGGCTCGTAGGCCAGCACGGCCCGGTCGACGTTGGCGTCGAGCCCGCGCAGCACCCGGGTGCGCCCCGGCGCGGTGCCGGCCAGCATCGACCCCAGCTGCCCGAGCGGCGCCGTGCCCAGCCCCAGCTCGGTCGACTTCTCGAGGAGGGTGGGGGTGCGCCCGATCCACAACTCGCCGTTGCGGCTGCGGAAGAACGCGTCGGTCTCCTTGGAGTTGCGCTGATGCGTGAAGAGCACCGCGTCATGCCCCGACCCGGTCGGCAGCAGCACCAGAACGCTGTCCGGATCGCGATCGCCGGTCAGGTAGAAGAAGTCACTACCGGGGCGAAACGGGTAGTCCGTGTCATTCGCGCGAACCTTCTCATTGCCGCTCGGGATGATCAGCGTCTCGCCGGGAAATGCCGACGACAGCGCGGCCCGCCGCTTCTCGTAGTTGGGCGCCTCGGCCCGAGGCGAGACGCTCAGCTCCTCATCCCGCCACCCACTGCGCATGAACTGCAGAAACGCCTCCGGAAAATCCGGGTCATGCGATTCGGTCTTGGGCGCTGCCGCGCTCTTCTCGGCCATCGTGCCTCCCACTCCTCGGTCCGCCCACGACGTTACCGCCTGCCCCCGACAGGACGCAGACCCCCCAAGATCAAGCCCATCCAGCCGTACGCCCGCGGGCCCCCCAACCGCACCACCCCGAACCCGGAAGCTCAACGCGACCCAGGCGACCCACCGGCCCGCAGCGCGCCCCTCGCGCGCCCGGGTGGCTTCCCCGCCCGGATCGCCCTCCCGCCCAGATGACTCCCCCAGCCAGGGCGGTCCTCCTGCCCGGGCGGGTCTCCCAGCCGGCGGCTTTCCCACCCGGATGGCTCTCCCCGCCGGGGCGGTCCTCCCGCGGGGGGCTCCCGCCCAGATGCCCCAGCCGAGGCGGTCCTCCTGCTCGGACGGCTCTCCCAGCTCGGTGACTCCCCCAGCCGAGGCGGTCCCCCTGCCCGGACGGCCCTCCCAGCTCGGTGACTCCCCCAGCCGAGGCGGTCCCCCTGCCCGGGCGGCACTCGCAGCCGGGCGGTCAGGCGACCGGCGCGTAATCCGCCACGGTGAAGCACTCGGCCGCCGACGGGTCGTCCTCGACGTTGATGACGACCTTGACCGGGCGGCCGTCGGCCGCATAGGTGGTGGTCACCTGGGCGCCGTCGTCGGCCGCGGTCTGGGCCATCGCGCGCAGCTCGGCCAGCGTGGGAACGTCGATCTCCTCGCCGTCCTGCCCCGCCGCCGGACCGAGGTCCACGTCGGCGCTCGGCGAGGCCTGGACCGTCGCGCCGATCCGCTCGGCCGACTCCACCGCCCCCGACCGCACGGTCACCTTGTAGCGGCCCAGCGGGGACGTCTCGTCGCAGCCCCGGATCATCGTGAAGGCGTAGGCGGCCGGCTCACTGAACGGCGGCGCCGACTCGGCCGCCACCGGCGGCGGAGCCGACCCGGAAGCGCTGCTCCAGGTCGGACTCACGGTGTGCGAGGTGCACCCACCGAGAACCGCTACCAGGGCGATCCCGCCCAGGGCCACACCGAGCCGCACCACTGCCTCCACCACACGCCAACGCGAAAAAGTTCCGCGTGCGGCGCAATGTAGCGCAGCCCCGCAGCCACCCTCCCCGCCCCCGCCGCTCCGGCATCGCGGTCACGGTGCGCGGAGACCGGGACGTCATCCCGTATCGCGGGTTCCATCCCGCCTTCCGGACGCCCCTTCCCAGCTCGTGGGCCAGAGCCCGCACAACGTCCGACATACCGCCTTTGTCAGCACCCGGCCGACCAGCTCAGCCCGAACCTGTCGAGTTCCCGCGCGCACCAAGCAGCAGATCCACAAGATCCGCGGGAATAGCCCGGACAAAAGCCGCCAGACACCAACCCGCCTGCGCCGCGCGATGCACCGCATCGCACCGCACCGCACCGCACCGCGCCGAAGCGGCGTCCGTCGCGGCGTCCCACGCCGAAGCGGCGTCTCACGGCGAAGCGGCGCCCCACGCCGTTGCGTCGCGCGGCAGAGTCGAGAACCGCGGTTACGGCAACCGGCAGGACCGCGTCCGGGCCTACGGCCCGGCGGGGTCGGCAAGCCAGAGCGGGGGCGGCAGACCGGAGCAGGGCAGGCAGACCGGAGCGGATCCGGCAAGCCCGAGCGGAGCCGGCAAGCCCGAGCGAAGCCGGCAGACCGGAGCGGAGCCGGCAAGACCGAGCAGAGCCGACAAGCCCGAGCGGAGCCGGCAAGCCGGAGCGGGGCGCGCCGGGCGGGCCCGCCCGGCCGGCGCGGGCGCGCGGAGGGTGGGCTTCGCTCACACGCCGTTGCGTCGCGCGGCAGCATCGAGAACCGCCGTTACGGCAAACGGCAGGACCACTCCCGGGCCTACGGCCCGGCGGGGCCGGCAGGCCGGAAAGGGGCGCGCTAGGCGGGCCCGCCCGGTGGGGGCGCGCGGAGGGTGAGCTTCGCCCAGCGGAACTGAGTGCCACGGGACATGTCCTGCGGCGTACTGACAAAAGAGCGCAAGCGGTCTGATCGGCCGCGAGCGGCGCTGGTTTTACAGGTCGGCTACGAAGACCGCTACCGAGCGTGCGGGGACGGTCAGGGTGCCGGCTTCGGCGGTGGCGGTTCGGAGGGCGGGGTCGGCGGAGGAGGCCTGGTCGGGGTGGGGTTTCAGGTCCAGGCGGGACAGGGCCGGGACGGTCTGGGTGGTGGGGTGTTCGGTGGCGTTGAAGACCGTGACCAAGTGGCGCCAGCGTGGGTCCAGGCCGGTGCCGTCCAGGCACATGACGATCACGCCGGGGGTCTCGTCGGGGCCGCTCAGCGGGAAGGTCAGGCGGCGCTGCACCTCCTCGGCGGTGGGCAGGCCGAAGACCGGGGAGGAGCGGCGGATGCGGAGCAGCTCGCGGTAGCGCTCGGCGGTCATCGCGATCAGCTCGGGCGGCGGGACCAGCGACTCGTCGGCCAGCAGCGGGCGGGCGAAGTGCCACTTGTCCTCGTTGTCGCGGGCCGGCGGAAGGCCCAGGCCGAAGCCGTTGCCCTGGGTCGGGTTCCAGCGGATCTGGTTGAACCAGTCGCCCGAGTCGAACGAGTTGCGGTCGAGCGATTTGGACCGCAACCGTTCGCTGCCCAGCGCCATGAAGCCGATGCCCTGGCCCAGGACCACGATCGACAGGGCGAGGATCTGCAGGCGGGCGCGGTCGACGGGAGCGGTGTCGCGGGGCAGCTTGAAGGCCAGCGCGTCGTAGAGGATCTCGTTGTCGTGGGCGTCGACGTAATTGATCGTCTCGGACGGCGTCAGGGCGTAGCCGCTGGGTGAGCCGTTGTAGTCGATCTGGGCGCCGCTCTGCTCGGCGCCGGAGTGGGTGAGGAAACGGTAGGTGGACAGGGCGCCGGCCAGGCCCACCTTGATCTTGTCGTGCAGCCAGAGCGGGGTGTTCGAGCCGAGGCCGCTGGCGAAGCCCTGCTCGGTGGGGTCGCCGAAGGAGCCGCCGCCGCGGACCGCGTCGCGCAGCCGGTCGTTGAACGTGCCGATGCCGGTGCCGGCCATGTTGACCTGGGTGGCCTGGGCGAACCGGGCGTCGTAGGCCACCTCGCCGAAGTTCCAGCCCTCGCCGTACAGATAGATGTCCTTGCCGTCGGGCAGATGGTCGAGGGCGACCCGGACCTCGAGGATGTTGGCCCGCGGGTGGTGGCCCATCAGGTCGAAGCGGAAACCGTCGACCTTGTATTCGCGAGCCCAGGTGACGATCGAGTCGACCACCAGGCGGCCCATCATCATGTGCTCGGTGGCGGTGTTGGGGCAGCAGGTGGACTCGGCCGTGCTGCCGTCGGCCAGCTGCCGGTAGTAGTAGCCGGGCACGACCCGGTCGAGGACGCTGAGCCGGTGCAGGCCGTCCTCCATGGTGTGGTTGTAGACCACGTCCATGATCACGCGCAGGCCGGCGTCGTTGAGCGCGGCGACCATCTTGCGGAACTCGATGATGCGGGCCGGGCCGGACGGATCGGTGCTGAAGCTGCCCTCGGGGGCGGTGTAGTGCCACGGGTCGTAACCCCAGTTCCACCCGTCCTGCTCGGCGACGGCCATGACGGCTTTCTGCTGTTCCTCCGAGTCGGGCGGGAACGACGCCAGATCACAGGCGGGCAGCCGCTGGTCGGCGCGGCGGTCGGGCACGGTCGCGAAGTCGAAGGCCGGCAGCAGGTGCAGGTGGGTGAGGCCGGCGTCGCCGAGCGAGCGCAGGTGCCGCATGCAGGCCGCGTCGGAACGGGTGAACGCGGCGTAGGTGCCGCGCTCGACGGCGGGCAGCGAGTGGTCGAAGATCGAGAACTCGCGGATGGACACCTCGGCGATCTGCATCCGGGCCGGCGCGACCACCGGCGGCTTGGCGAGGGTGTCCCAGCCGGGCGGGGCCAGCTCGGGGTCGGCCAGATCGACGAGCAGGCTGTGGGTGGAGTCGGCGGCCAGGGCGAGCGAGTAGGGGTCGGTGACGCTGGTGGTGACGATGCGCTGGGCCGCCGGATGCCACACCTCGACCCGGTAGCGGTAGTAGCGGCCGAGCCACTTGCGCTTGCCGGCGATGCTCCAGACGCCGGTGACCGCGTCGCGGTCCATCGGCAGCACCTTGGGTTCCTCGCCGGGCACCCGGAACAGCTCCAGCTCGACCGTGCGGGCGGTGGGCGCCCACACCGACAGCTGCGGCCGGTCGTCGGCCATCGCGGTGCCGAGCTCGGTGTCGGCGGCGTCGGCGTAGAGGTCGTCGAGCACGCCCGGCAGCTGCACGCCGGTGACCGCGCTGACCAAGCCCTCGGTATCGCGGCCGACGACCAGCACCTGGCCGCGCAGTAGGTAGCCCAGGGCGGCGTCGCCGAGCTCGCGCACCGAGAACGCCCGGTAGGCACGCAGGTGCGGGAAGCGGCGGCTCTGGGCCTGGAACAGACCGCCGGGGCGCGGGGTGAGCGGCAGCGTGGTGAACTCGCCGGTCAGCTCGTCACCGGCCCGCCGGACGGTGCCGTTGGCCGAGCCGACCAGGGTGAACGTGGTGGCCCGCTCGGCGAAGCCCTCGGGCAGCGCGATCGTCGTGCGGTCGAGGAAGACGGCCAGCTGGCGGGCCGGGTCGAGCTCGGGGCCGAGGGTGCCGAGGTCGGGGCGCACCGGGGCGACGGTGCCGGCCAGCAGCCACACCTCGCGCGCGACGGTGAGGTCGAGCCGCTGGTCGTCGGCGACGTCCTTGGTGTCGCCGCGGTGCAGCACGAAACGCAGGCCGGCCGCGTCGGGCCGGACCGGGACGCGGAACACCGCCCCGAACGAGTCGTAGGTGCCCGGATGGATCGGCTGGTCCCAGACCGGCTTCTTCGGGGTGCCCTCCCAGGCGTGCAGACCCCACCCGGCGTAGTCGCCGGCCGCGCGCCGGTAGTGGATCACCACGTCGTCGTGCTCGGCCGCCGGCACCGGCGTCGGCGGCTCGAAGTAGATGCCCGGGTCGCCGGGGCGCAGCCAGATCTCCGGGGTGATCGAGGGGTCGACGTGCCGGTCCTCGTCGACGTCCTTGACACTGGCGTGGTCGACAAGCACGAAGCCGACGTCGCGGGCGCCCTCGGCCAGTCGCACCCAGGCGAACCGGCCGTAGGCGTCCTCACCGGCGAACGGCGCGCCGCCCGGATAACCGGTGTCCTGGCCGGGCGCGAGATCGCCCCACGCGTGCAGCCACCACGCGCTGTACTCCCCGTCGGGGCGGGCGTAATGCACGACCAGCCACTGCGAGCGGCTGCGGGCGGCAGTGGGCGCGGTGGGTGCGATCTCGATCGTGGTCACCGGGCCATCCTCGCACCGGGGTACGACGATTTCAGTGCGTCGAGATCACAGTGGTAATACGGGGCCCGCTTGCGTCCATTCGCATCAGATAGTGGAATTGTCCGCCGGACAGCCTATTGCCGGAGCTGTCCAAATACTCCCATTCGACGGCGACGAGAGTCAGCGCCGAGGACAACTGCTGCACGTCGAGCAGCTGCGCGTGCGCGGCCACGACCTGCTGCTCGCGGTAGGTGGGGGCAGCGCCGAGGAAGGACAGCGCGACCGCGGCCGGCGAGGTGAAGGTGAAGCTGTAGGAGTCGGCGACGACCATGCCCGGCAGCGCGTAGCAGCCGGCCACCGCCGCGACATCGCCCGTGGTCAGGGCGGCACCGTAGTGGTCGAAGAAGTCCGTCAACTCGTCCAGATCGATCGGGGTCCTCACGGGTCGCCGTGTGCCCTATCCGACAAGGGGGTAAACACGAGGTGCGCGGAGCGGCTAACGTGTCGAACCTGACCGGCCACGGAAAGGCCCGCGAATCGGCCATGAAGGTGCTTTTCCTCATCAACGATGCCTTTGGCATCGGCGGAACCATCAAGACGACGTTCAATCTGGGCGCCGCTCTCGCGGCACGCGGGCACGAGGTCGAGGTCCTCAGCACGGTACGCCATCGCGACGTGCCGAAAATGCCGATCGACCCGGCGATCCGCCTGATGTCGCTGGTCGAGCAGCGCACCGAGCACCCCGACTACGTGGCCGACGCACCCGGCCGGGGCCGCGACCCCAAGGTCTACCCGAAATCGGACTTCCGGGCCCGCGACTACGACCGGTTCGTCGAGGAGCGCTACCGCGCCTACCTTCGGGGCTCGGACGCCGACGTGGTCATCGCGACCCGGCCCGGCCTGATCGCCTACACGGCCGCCTTCGCGCCCCGGCACATGGTGCGGATCGGGCAGGAGCACCTGGTCCGCGGCCAGCACCGCAAGGCGCTCCGTGAGCTGATGCCGCGCTACCTGCGCAAGCTGGACGCGTTCGTCACGGTCTCTCAGCACGACGCCGACGACTACCGCGAGCACCTGCGGCTACGCCGTACCCGTCTGCTGTTCATCCCGAACGGCGTGCCGGCACCCACCGTGCCGCCGTCGCACGGGCGAGCGAAGCTCGTCGTGGCGGCCGGCCGGCTGATCGCGAGCAAGCGCTACGACGTGCTGATTCGCGCGTTCGCCAAGGTCGCGGCCGAGCGGCCGGACTGGCAACTGCGGATCTACGGCGACGGCAAGGAGACGCCGGCGCTGCGCGCCCTGGTGCTGGAGCTCGGCCTGCACAACCACGTGCGGATGATGGGGCAGTATTCGCCGATCGAGGCGGAGTGGGCCAAGGGCTCGATCGCCGCAGTCTCGGCCGACCGGGAACCGTTCGGCATGACGCTTGTCGAGGCGATGCGGTGCGGGGTGCCGGTGGTCAGCACGGACGCGCCGCACGGCCCCGGCGAGATCCTCCGGCACGGCGAGGACGGCCTGCTCACGCCGGTCGGCGACCCGGACGCGATGGGCGACGCCCTGCTCAAGCTGATCAACGACGACGAGTTGCGCCGCTCGATGGCGGCCGCCGCACTGACCAATTCGGCCCGCTACGACCCGGCTCCGATCGCCGAGCAGTACGAGCGGCTATTTACCGAAATTTCGGACAACAAGCGGAAGCCTTGGCGCCGCCGCGAGCCGGTCGAAGCACTCGGTCCCGCCGCCACCGACACCCAGCCCACGCTTGACTGGGACGGCGTCGCCCCCCTGCCGGACGGCGTCACGGTGAATATGGAGGGCCGGCTGGAGAAGGACGGCGTGCCACTGCTGGCCGGACTCCGGGACACCCGGCATCTTCTCGACGGCCCGGTCGGTCAACGGATCCAGCTCCCCTACCGAACCCAGGACGGCTGGCTGGCCGTCCGCATCTGGGATCAGCCGGTCTACGCCGAGGTCGGCGACATCACCACCGACACGGACGGCATTCATCTGACCGGCCGGCTGCACGGCGCGATGTTTGACGACCCCCTCCTCGAGGCACAGGACGGGAAGGACATCCGGAAGCTCACGGTGACGACCGACGGTCTCGACTTCCGGGCCTCGATCCCGTCGCTGCCCATCGGCACCTGGACCCTGCGGCTGCGCCATGCCGCCACCGCGGACCCCGTGACCCTGGGAAGATTCCGGGACGACATCGTCGACAAACGGACGGCGTTCGTCCTGCCGGCCACCACGGTGGGTGGCGCAAAGCTCCAACCGGGCTACACGGAAAGTAACGATTTCACGATCCGGGTGACCGCCTGACCCCGCCTTGCGCGGGCTTACAAGACGGACGTACGGTTTACGGGAAACGTGAACTGAGAGTTAGGTTTGCCTAACTCCCAGAGCGCCGGTACCGGTGCGAAAGACTTGACCGCACAGTCGCTGGGTGAAGGAGATGACGTGGCCAGCCTCGACACCTTTGGTGCGAAGAGCGAGCTACGCGTCGGAGACGCGAGCTACGAGATTTTCACGATCGACAAGGTCGAGGGGCATGAGCGTCTGCCCTACTCCTTGAAGATCCTCTTGGAGAACCTGCTGCGGACCGAGGACGGCGCCAACATCACGGCCGACCACATCCGCGCCCTCGGCGGCTGGGACCAGACCGCCGACCCCAGCGTCGAGATCCAGTTCACTCCGGCGCGGGTGCTGATGCAGGACTTCACCGGCGTTCCCTGCGTGGTCGACCTGGCCACCATGCGGGAAGCCGTGAAGGAGCTGGGCGGTGACCCCACCAAGGTCAACCCGCTCGCCCCGGCCGAGCTGGTCATCGACCACTCGGTGATCGCCGACCTGTTCGGCCGCGCGGACGCCTTCGCCCGCAACGTGGAGCTGGAGTACCAGCGCAACCGCGAGCGCTACCAGTTCCTCCGCTGGGGCCAGACCGCGTTCAACGAGTTCAAGGTCGTCCCGCCCGGCACCGGCATCGTGCACCAGGTCAACATCGAATACCTGGCTCGTACGATCATGGAACGTAACGGCCAGGCCTACCCCGACACGGTCGTCGGCACCGACTCGCACACCACGATGGTCAACGGCCTGGGCGTGCTGGGCTGGGGCGTCGGCGGCATCGAGGCCGAGGCCGCCATGCTGGGCCAGCCGGTCAGCATGCTGATCCCGCGGGTCGTCGGCTTCAAGCTGTACGGCGAGCAGCCGGCCGGCACCACCGCCACCGACCTGGTGCTGACCATCACCGAGATGCTCCGCCAGCACGGCGTGGTCAGCAAGTTCGTCGAGTTCTACGGCCCCGGCGTCACCGCCGTGCCGCTCGCCAACCGGGCCACCATCGGCAACATGTCGCCGGAGTACGGCTCGACCGCCGCGATCTTCCCGATCGACGACGAGACGATCAAGTACCTCCGGTTGACCGGCCGCAGCGACGCCCAGGTCGACCTGGTCGAGGCGTACGCGAAGCGGCAGGGCCTGTGGCTCGACCCGAACGCCGAGCCGGACTTCTCGGAGAAGCTCGAGCTCGACCTGTCGACGATCGTCCCGTCGCTGGCCGGCCCGAAGCGCCCGCAGGACCGGGTGCTGCTCAGCGAGGCCAAGGAGGCGTTCCGCGAGGTTCTGCCGAACTACGCCGCCCCGCACGGGCACGCCGACGAGGCCAGCGAGGAATCCTTCCCGGCCAGTGACTCCCCGGCCAACGGGGTGTCCGACGACGCCGACAAGCCGCGGCTCTTCAGCGCGGCCGACGGCGCCCACGGCCGCACCTCCAAGCCGACCCGGGTCAAGGGCGACGACGGCGTGGAATACGAACTGGACCACGGCGCGGTCGTCATCGCCGCCATCACGTCCTGCACCAACACGTCGAACCCGCAGGTCATGATCGGTGCCGCGCTGCTCGCGAAGAAGGCCGTCGAGCGTGGCCTGACCCGCAAGCCGTGGGTCAAGACCACCCTGGCCCCGGGCTCGAAGGTCGTCTCGGACTACTACAACCGGGCCGGCCTGACGCCCTACCTCGACAAGCTCGGGTTCAACCTGGTCGGCTACGGCTGCACCACCTGCATCGGCAACTCGGGCCCGCTGCCCGAGGAGGTCTCGGCCGCCGTCAACGAGGCCGACCTGACCGCGGTCAGCGTCCTCTCCGGCAACCGCAACTTCGAGGGCCGGATCAACCCGGACGTCAAGATGAACTACCTGGCGTCCCCGCCGCTGGTGGTGGCGTACGCCCTGGCCGGCTCGATGGACATCGACATCACCACCGAGCCCCTCGGTGTCGGCTCGGACGGCAAGCCGGTCTTCCTGACCGACATCTGGCCGACCAACGCCGAGATCGACGAGACCATCGCGCAGGCCATCGGTGCCGACGGCTTCAGCGCCGCCTACCAGGACGTCTTCGCCGGCGACGAGCAGTGGCAGTCGCTGCCCACCCCGACCGGTGACACCTTCGCCTGGGCCGGTGACTCCACCTACGTCCGGAAGCCTCCGTACTTCGAGGGCATGGCCGCCGAGCCGAGCCCGGTCGTGGACATCAGCGGCGCCCGGGTGCTGGCCAAGCTGGGTGACTCGGTGACCACCGACCACATCTCCCCGGCCAGCTCGATCAAGGCGGACTCCCCGGCCGGTAAATACCTGGCCGAGCACGGCGTCCCGCGCCACGAGTTCAACAGCTACGGCTCCCGCCGCGGTAACCACGAGGTCATGATCCGCGGCACGTTCGCCAACATCCGGCTGCGCAACCAGCTGGTGCCGGGCGTCGAGGGCGGCTTCACGGTCAACCACCTGACCGGCGACCAGAGCACGATCTACGACGCGTCGGTGGCCTACCAGGAGGCGAGCATCCCGCTGGTCATCCTGGCCGGCAAGGAGTACGGCTCGGGCTCGTCGCGCGACTGGGCGGCCAAGGGCACGATGCTGCTGGGTGTGCGCGCGGTCATCGCCGAGAGCTACGAGCGCATCCACCGCTCCAACCTGATCGGCATGGGCGTGCTGCCGCTGCAGTTCCCGCCCAAGACCAACGCCGAGTCGCTGGGCCTGACCGGCACCGAGACCTTCACCATCACCGGCGTCACGGCGCTGAACGACGGCGAGATCCCGGGCACCGTCAAGGTCCGCACGGACACCGGCATCGAGTTCGACGCCGACGTCCGGATCGACACCCCCGGCGAGGCGGACTACTACCGCAACGGCGGCATCCTGCAGTACGTCCTCCGCAAGATGATCAACAGCTGATCGGTAACCGGGCGCCCGCCTGCGAGCGGGCGCCCGGACCGAAGCGAATAGGCTTCGGGGATGGACGACAACACAGTGCTGGGCAAGATCCACGGCTTGGTCGACGAGGAACACAAGTTGCGCGGGCAACTCGGCCGTGGCGAAATCAGCTCGGACGAGGAGCACGCCCGCCTCAAGGAGCTCGAGGAAGCACTCGACCAGTGCTGGGACCTGCTGCGCCGGCGCCGGGCCGCCCGTGAGGTGGGCAACGACCCGAACGCCGAGCAGGCCCACAGCGTCAACGAGGTCGAGGGCTACTTCCAGTGACCCGCGGTCGCGGCCGCCTCGTTCTGGGCGGCCGCGGACCGGGGCGTCTCACTTGATACCCGCCTCGTAGAGCAGGCGTTCGAGCAGCTCGTCGGCGTCCACCCGGAGACCGCGCTGGGTGAACCAGCCGGCGACGTTACGCACGTCCCGGGCGATGAAGTCGGCGCCCTGCGGGTTGCCGATGACGTCGACGATCTGCGGCAAGTCGATAAGCACCAGCCGGTCCTCGTGCACGAGCGTGTTGTACGGCGAGAGGTCGCCGTGCGCCACCTGCGCGCGGGCCAGCACCGACAGCGCGTCGGTCATCTGCTGCCACAGATCGGCCAGCTGGTCGGGCTCGGCCCGCACCTGGGCGAGCCGTGGTGCCGCCTCGCCGGTCTCCCAGTTGCCGATGAACTCCAGCATCAGCTCGGTGCCGATGAGCTGCACCGGGTACGGCACCCGGACCAGGCCGCTCTCCTGCCCGAGCGCCCACAGGTGGCTGAGCGCGCCGAACTCGGCGACCGCCCACTGCCCGGCGATCATCTCCTTGCCGAACGAGCTGCGGTTGGCCATCGCCCGGTTCTCCCGGGATCGGCGCACCCGGCGGCCCTCGAGATAGCCGGCGTCGCGGTGGAACAGCCGGTGGTCGCCGTCGCGGTAACGTTTGGCGGCCAGCATGCTGACCTTGCCGGTGCCCGGCACGTGCCGCCGGACCAGGAAGACGTCGGCCTCTTTGCCGGTCTTGAGCATGCCCAGCTCGTCGTCGACCGCGGCGTGCTCGGTGCGGACCCACTCCGGGCGGGGTTCGGGACCGTGCAGGGCACCATCCCAGGTGGACCAGTTGTCGCCGGTCTCGGGTAGATCGGGGTCTTCGGCGAGCCGCGGCTCGAGCCGGCCCCGCTTCAGGAAGTCAGAATCGTCGTCGTCGAACTTGCGCCGGCCACGGCGCACGGTGGTCTCGTGCTCTCGCACTGGAGGGTCTCCTCGGAGAAGAAGCAAGAAAGGGTCTGACGCTGGGCAGCAGGCATCACAAAGACAGCCACAGTCCGCACCCCCTTCTTCTCCAGTGCTTGCACGTACGCCAAGAAAGCTATCAAGCGGCGCAACCGATTTAATTTACTGCGCCGCCATGATCGCGGAGAGGCCCTGGATCACGTTGCCGACCGCGCGGGTCGGCGCGAACCGGTTGTCCGTCCAGTCCCGCCCCCGATGCAGCCACACGCTGGGCAGACCCATCGCGGCCGCGCCGCCGATGTCGGCCTCCGGGCTGTCGCCCACCACCCAGGCACCGCCGAGCCGCATCCGCACCTTCTGCGCGGCCAGCGCGAAGATCCGCGGGTTGGGCTTACTCACCCCGGCCTGCTCGGAAATCACCCAGTCGGCGACGTACCGATCGAGGCCGGTGCGCCGGATCCGGCTGTCCTGCCGGTCGGTCTGCCCGTTGGTGACCACCACCGGGACGAGGCCGGCGTCGGCGGCGATCTGCAGCGCGCAGCCCACCATCGGGTCGAGACGCTCGAAAGTGAGGGGTCCCTCGTGCAGCTCTTCGAGGAGATCGATCGAGGGAATGTTGAGCCGGTAGCGGTCCCGGATCAGGTCGGCGAGGTCCCAGCGGGCCGTCAGACCGTCGGCATCAACGGAGAGTAACCAATCGAGGTCGTCCTGTGGTGCCCCGATCTCGTCCAGGAAACCCTTCGCCCACAGCCTGAACGCACCGCTGCGGTCGAGCAGGGTGTCGTCGAGAGCCATCAGGACGAGAGGCACCCGCGCACTTTACGTGAGCGGGGACTAAAGCGAACAGTCCAGGACTGTTAACAACTTCCGGCCCGGATGGTTGATTTCGCATCATCCGGTCGGGGTCGTCCGCCAGGTTGGCAAGACGTACGTACGGATTGCATTGGAAAGCGCCTGCGTGACACGATCCAGAGCGTGCCCAGAGTAAGCCAGGACCAGCTGGAGGCGAGACGCCACGAGATCCTCGCGGCGGCCCGCGACTGCTTCGCGCGGTTCGGTTACGAGGGCGCCACCGTCCGCCGTCTGGAGGACGCCACCGGCCTCTCCCGCGGCGCGATTTTCCACCATTTTCGCGACAAGGAGTCGCTGTTCCTCGCCGTGGCCGAGGACGACGCCGCCGCCATGGTCGAGACGGTGACCCGCAACGGCCTGGTCCAGGTGATGCGAGACCTTCTCGCCCGGGCCGGCAGCAGCGACGGCGACACCGCCGGCTGGCTCGGCACCCAGCTCGAGGTGTCCCGCCGGCTGCGCACCGACCCGCAGTTCGCCAAGCGCTGGGCCGAGCGGGCCGCCGCCATCGCCGACGCCACCCGCGGCCGCCTGGAGCGCCAGCGCGACGCCGGGGTGCTCCGCGACGACGTGCCGGTCGAGGTGCTCACCCAGTTCCTCGAACTCGCCTACGACGGCCTTGTCCTCCACCTGGCCACCGGCCGCCCACCCGGAGAGCTGAGCCGCGTCCTCGACGTGGTGGAAGAGGCTGTCCGCCGGGCCTAGAAGCAATCGTTGCGCGCACCTGCACAATGAGGCCATGCAGGACACCTGGGGGATTCCCGGCCCGGTCTTCATCCGTCTCTACGTCGTGGCCCTGGTCGTTCTCGCGGTGGGCTATTTCATCCACCGCCGGAGCCGCTTCCGGGGCAAGGCCGACCCGCTGATCGGCAACCTCGGCCCGCAGCAGGTCGCCTTCCTCAACGGCGGCGACCGGCTGGCCATCTACGCCGCGCTCGGCGGCCTGCGCGCGGCCGGCCTGATCGGCACCGGCCCGCAGCACACCCTGGTGCAGACCGGCCCGCTCGCGGCCGGGGTCACCCCGCTCGACGCCGCCATCCACAATGCCGCCGGGCGCCAGATCCGCACTCGCGACCTCGGCCACGACCAGTGGGTGCGCTCGGCGCTCGACCAGCTCCGCGAGGGCCTCGAGCGGCGCGGCCTGGCGATCAGCCGGTCCGACCTGCGGGCGCTGAAACTCTGGTCGGTCGGCGTCGGCACGCTGCTGGTCATCGGCGTCCTGCGGGCCATCGCCGGTTCGCAGAACAACAAGCCGATCGGCTTGCTCGCGCTGGCGATGTTCTTCACCCTGATCGTGCTGGTGGTGATCTCGAAGAGCTCGCGGACCTCCACCATCGCCGCCCAGAAGGGCATGAGCGAGCTGCGCACCCGGCACAGCCACCTGTCGCCGCAGCAGTCGCCGGCCTACGCCACCTACGGCGCCACCGGGGCGGCCATGGGCGTGGCCCTGTTCGGTGCCGCGTCGCTGTACTCGATGGACCCGGCGTTCGCGGCCGAGGCCGAGATCCAGCGGGCCGCCGCGGCCGGCGGCAGCGGCGGTGACTCGACCAGCTACTCGTGCAGCAGCAGCAGTTCGGACAGCGGCAGCAGCTCCTGCGGCGGCGGCAGCTCATGCGGCGGTGGCGGCGGTTGCGGTGGCTGATCAGTACGGCGTAGGCATCGGCTGGCGGCCGGAAATTGACGGATTCGTCGCCGAGCTGCCCGGCCTGCGCTTCGCCGAGGTGGTGGCCGAGTCGGTGCACGCGCACGGCGACCTGCCGGCCGGGCTGTCCCGGCTGCTCGACCGCGGCGTCACGGTGATCCCGCACGGCGTGCGACTCTCGCTCGGCGGTGCCGAGCCGGTCGATCCGGAGCGGGTGCGCCACCTCGCCGCGGTCGCGGGCCGGCTCAACGCTCCCCTGGTCAGCGAGCACATCGCGTTCGTCCGGGCGGGCGGCATCGAGGCCGGCCACCTGCTGCCGCTCCCCCGCTCCCGGGAGGCGGTCGACGCGGTGGTCGCCAACGTCAAGCGCGCCCAGGCCGAGCTGCCGGTGCCGATCGCGCTGGAGCCGATCGCTGCCCTGTTCGACTGGCCCGACGACGAGCTCACCGAGGCCGACTTCCTCACCGAGATCCTCGACCGCACCGGCGCCGGGCTGCTGCTCGACATCGCCAACGTCTACGCGAACGCCCGCAACCGCGGCGACGACCCGCTCGAGCTGCTCGACAAGCTGCCGCTCGACCGGGTCGCCTACGTGCATGTGGCCGGCGGCGACGAGCACGACGGGCTCTACCACGACACGCACACCCACGCGACGCCGCAACCGGTGCTCGACCTGGTCGCCGAGCTGTGCCGGCGACATCGCCCGCCGGCCCTGATGCTGGAACGCGACGGCGACTACCCGCCCGCTGCCGAGCTGCGCACCGAACTCGATGCCATCGCCGCGGCGTCCGGCTATCCCGCGATCACATGAGCGACCTCGCGGCCCGGCAGGCCGAACTCGTCGAAGCGCTGACGGCTGGGAAACCCGTACCCGCCGGATTTGATGGTTTTCGGGTGGAGGCGGCGCGAGTGGCGCTGCTGCGCAAGCGGGCCGGCGAGGTCTCCCGGCAGTGGCCGATGCTCGCCGCGTCGTTCGGCGAGCGCTGGAAGCGCGAGTTCGGCGGTTGGGCGGCGGCGCGCCCGACCCAGGGTTCGCTGCGCGACGGCTGGGACATGGCCCGTGACCTGCACAGCCGTGGCCTTCTCCACGGTCCGGCGGCCGAGGAGCTGGCCGAGCGGGAGGCGCGGCTGCGCTACAACGGCAACGCAACCCCGCGACCTCGCCGCACTCCGGCTTTGCGGTCGGCCGCCGGCGCCGTCGTGGTGCAATTCGCAGGCCGGGTACGGGTTATCCGGCGCCCTACCTAACCGGGCACCCGGTCCAGGAAGCCGAGCACCCGGCCGATCCGGCCGTCGGTGTCGAGTTCGGCCACGTCGAAGCCGATGACCAGCGGCTCGGCGCCGGGCGCACCCAGGTTCCAGGTGAACCGCGCCTGCTCGTGGTGCGCATCGACCGGCCCGCCCGAGCTGAAGACCAGGCCCGGGAACTGCTGCTGAACCGCGCCGATCAGCCCGTCGAGGGCCACCCGGCCGTCGACCGCCGCCATCGGGTCGACATAGCGGACGTCGGCGGCGAACAGGTCGTCGATCGCGGCCCGGCGCGCGGCCGGGTCGGTCTCGTTCCAAGTGGCCAGGTAGCGGTCCACCACGGTGTCGAAGTCGCTCATGGTCAGGTCCTTCCGTCGTAGCTGACGGGAACCACTCTCGCCCGGCTGAGGTAATGGCGTCGATTACCTCGGAGGTAATGACTACGCTTCCCGGTGTGAGTGACGTGGGTGAGCTTCTGCGGGAGTGGCGGACGACTCGGCGGATGAGCCAGCTCGAACTGTCCACCGAGGCCGGCGTGTCGGCCCGGCACCTGTCGTTCGTGGAGACCGGACGGGCACACCCCACTCGGGACATGATCTTGCGGTTGGCCGAGCGGCTCGGCGTACCATTGCGGCAGCAGAATGAGTTGCTCCGGGCCGGCGGTTTCGCGCCGGCCCATCCCGAATCGAGCCTTTCCGGTCCGCCGCTGGCGGCGGTCCTGGCGTCGCTGCGCGACGTTCTTTCCGGGCATCAGCCCTATCCGGCGCTGCTTGTCGACCGGCACTGGACAATGATCGACGCCAATGCGGCGGTGGCCCCGCTGATTGCCGGATGCGCCGGCTGGCTGCTGGAACCGCCGGTGAACGTGCTGCGCCTGTCGCTGCACCCGGAGGGCATGGCGCCGCGCATCCGCAATCTGCCCGAATGGCGCACGCACGTGCTGCACCGCCTCGATCAGCAGGCCGCCCATCTGGCCGACCCGAAACTGCGGGAACTGCATGCGGAACTCGCCGCCTATCCGGGCGGCGCAAGCGCCACCCGGCCGACCGGGCTGGTCGTTCCCCTGCGCTTCGACGATCTGTCGTTCTTCAGCGTGACCTCAGTTCTGGGTACGCCGTTGGATGTGACCCTGGCCGAACTGGCGATCGAGTCGTTCCTGCCGGCCGACGAGTCCACCGCGGCCCGGCTGCACGGTCGCTGAGGTGGCAGGATCAACCGCATGGATCTCGGACTCGACGGCAAGGTCTTCATCCTCACCGGAGCCTCCCGCGGGCTAGGTTTCGCGACCGCGGAAGCCCTGGTCGCCGACGGCGCCAAGGTGGTGATCTCGTCCCGCTCGGTGGAGGGCATCGGCCAGGCGGTGGCGAAACTCGGTGGCGTGGAGTCCGCGGAGGGCGTCGTCGCCGATCTCACCGAGCCCGGCACCCCGCAGGCGCTGGTCGAGCTGGCCCAGGCCCGGTGGGGCCGGGTCGACGGCGCGCTGGTGTCGGTCGGCGGCCCGGCCCAGGCCACGGCCGCCGCGGTGACCGACGACCAGTGGCGGTCCGCCTTCGAGACGGTGTTCCTCGGCTCGGTGCGGGCGGTGCGCACGTTCGCGGCGGCGATGCCGGCCGGTGGCGCCATCGGTCTGGTGCTGTCCACCTCGGCGAAGGCGCCGCTTGAGAAGCTCGGCCTGTCCAACGGCCTGCGGCCCGGGCTGGCGATGGTCGCCAAGGAGATGGCCGACGAGTTCGGGCCGCGCGGCATCCGGGTGCTCAGCCTGCTGCCCGGCCGCATCCTCACCGACCGCAACCGGGAGTTGTTCGCGGCCACCGGCGACGCCGCGGCGGCCGAGGCGCGGGCGACCGAGACGGTCCCGCTGCGCCGGCTGGGCGAGCCGGCCGAGTTCGGCCGGGTGGCGGCGTTCGTGCTCTCCCCCGCCGCCGGCTACCTGACCGGCATCGCCATCCCGGTGGACGGCGGCTCGCTGCGTGCCCTCTGAGCCCTCCCGGCGGCCGTCCGCGGCCGAGGTTGCGGCCGCCGGCGGCCGGACCATTCCCGACCTGGTCGGGCCGGGCCTGCGGGTGCTGTTCTCCGGTATCAACCCGAGCCTCTACTCGGCCGCCACCGGCCACCACTTCGCCCGCCCCGGCAACCGCTTCTGGCCGGCCCTGCACCGCTCCGGCTTCACCCCGCGCCAGCTTCACCCGTCGGAGCAGGCCGAGCTGCCCGCGCTGGGCCTGGGCATCACCAACGTGGTGGCCCGGGCGACGGCCCGCGCCGACGAGCTGTCGCCGGCCGAGTTGATCGCGGGTGGCCGCGTGCTGGCCGCGCTCGCGGCCGAGTGGAAGCCCCGCTACCTGGCCGTTCTCGGTGTGACCGCCTATCGCACGGCCTTCGCCCGCCGCCGCGCCACGATCGGCCCGCAGGACGACACGGTCGGCGGCGTGCCGGTGTGGGTGCTGCCCAACCCGAGCGGCCTGAACGCCCACTTCCAGATCGACGACCTGGCCCGCGAGTTCGCCGCCCTCCGCGCCGCCTAGGCCGTGTTTCAAAAAGGGGTCGAGCTGCGGTGAGGTCCAGGTGTCGGCTGGGTGTGCGCCGGAATTGCCCGCATACCGGTGTTGTATGTGGGTGATTCCGGCGTGCGGCCAGACGGCGGCTGGGCCACGCCGCAGCACGGCATCCTTTTTGAAACACGGCCTAAGGGCCCACCGTCGCGAACTGGGTGCGGTAGAGCTCGGCATAGAGCCCACCCGCCGCGACCAGCTCCTCGTGCCGGCCGCGCTCGACGACCCGGCCGTCGTCGAGGACCAGGATCAGGTCGGCCTCGCGGACCGTGGAGAGCCGGTGCGCGATGACCAGCGCGGTACGCCCGGCCAGCGCCGCGGTCAGCGCCCGCTGCACGGCCGCCTCCGATTCGCTGTCGAGGTGCGCGGTCGCCTCGTCGAGAATCACGATCGACGGGTGCTTGAGCAGCAGCCGGGCAATCGCGATCCGCTGTTTCTCACCACCGGAGAAGCGATAGCCGCGCTCCCCCACCACCGTGTCGAGGCCCTCGGGCAGCGCCGCCACCAGCTCGGCGACCTGTGCCCCGCGCAGCGCCTCCCACATCTCCTCCTCGGTAGCGTCAGGTTGCGCGTAGCGCAGGTTCTCCCCGATGGTCTCGTGGAACAGGTGCGAGTCCTGGGTGACCACCCCGATGGTGTCGCGCAGCGAGCCGAGCGTGGCGTCGCGCACGTCGACCCCGCCGACCAGCACCGCACCCTCGGTCACGTCATAGACCCGGGACACCAGCATCGAGGTGGTCGACTTACCGGCCCCGGACGGCCCGACCAGGGCCACCATCTGCCCCGGCTCGACGGTGAAGTCGACCCCCTTGAGCACCGGGGCGCTCTCGGTGCGGTCGAGCGTCGCGACGTCTTCCAGGGTCGCCAGGGACACCTCACTGGCGCTCGGGTAGCGGAAGTGCACGTCGCGGAACTCGACCCGGCCGGACCCCGGCGGCACGTCGACCGCGCCCGGTTTCTCCTCGATGCCGGGCGCGAGGTCGAGCACCTCGAAGACCCGGTCGAACGAGACCAGCGCGCTCATCACGTCGACCCGCACGTTGCTGAGCGCGGTGAGCGGGCCGTAGAGGCGGGTGAGCAGCAGGGCCAGGGTGACGACCGTACCGGCGGTGACCCCACCGGTGACCGCGAGCCAGCCGCCCAGCCCGTAGGTGAGCGCCTGGGCCAGCGACGCGACAAGCAACATCGCCACGAAGAACGTGCGGGAGTACATAGCTTGCTGCACGCCGATCTCGCGGACCCGCTCGGCCCGTGCGCCGAACCGGGCGGCCTCGTCGTCGGGCCGGCCGAACAGCTTGACCAGCAGCGCGCCGGAGACGTTGAACCGCTCGGTCATCGTCGCGTTCATCTTGGCGTCGAGGTTGTAGGACTCGCGGGTGATCTCGGCGAGCTTCCGGCCGACCCGGCGGGCCGGGAGGATGAACACCGGCAGCAGCGCCAGCGACAGCGCGGTGATCTGCCAGGACAGGCTGAACATGACGGCCGCGGTGAGCACCAGCTGGATGACGTTGCTGACCACGCCGGAGAGCGTCGAGGTGAAGGCCCGCTGGGCGCCCATCACGTCGTTGTTGAGCCGGCTGACCAGGGCACCGGTCTGGGTGCGGGTGAAGAACTGCAGCGGCATGCGCTGCACGTGGTCGTAGACCCGGGTGCGCAGGTCGAGGATGATGCCCTCGCCGATCCGCGCGGAGTACCACCTCTGGGCCAGCGACAGGAACGCGTCGACGACGGCCAGGCCGGCGATGGCCAGGGCGATCTTGACGATCAGCGCGGCCGCGCCGTCGCCGCCGCCGGTGATCGCGTTGACCACGTGGCCGGCAAGCAGTGGGGTGGCGACCCCGATGCCGGCGTCGAACACCACGGTGATCAGGAAGATCGTGATGTCCCGGCGGTAGGGCCGGGCGAAGCGCAGGATGCGCCGCGTGGTGCCACGGGTGAGCTGGTGCTGCGCGACCCGGTCCGAATTCTGGATCGAACGCAGCATGTTCCAGCTGGACATACTCATGCGTCACCTCCCGGGGTGAGTCTGCGCCACAGGTACGACAACAAACTCCGGGGGTAAGGCAGTTATTCCATATCGGTCCTTACTCGCCGGCGCCGAGCAGATCACGCAGACGGCGAGTCTGCGCTTCCCGCTCGGCCCGGTCCTGTTCCTGGTAAGACCGCAGGGATGCGCCCGCGAGCAAGGCCTTGATCTCGGCGACTGCACCCTGATCAGCGGAGACGACCGCTGCGGCCAGGTCGGCGACCGCGCCGGGCAGGTCGGCGACCACCGCGGTGGCCAGCCCGATGCGGTCGGCCTCGTCGGCCGCGATGCGCCGGCCGGTCAGGCAGATCTCGAGGGCACGGGACGGACCGACCAACTCGGCGAGGCGTTTGGTTCCGCCAAGATCGGGCACTAACCCCAAGGTCACCTCGGCCATCGAGAACTTCGCGTCCTCGGCCAGGATTCGCATGTCGCAGTTCAGTGCGAGCTGAAATCCGGCGCCGATGGCATGTCCGTGTACTGCCGCGATCGTCACGATCGACGGGTTACGCAACCACGTGAACGCGCTCTGGAAGCCGGCAATGCGATCCGCGCACTCCGACGGTGACAAGTGCGCGAGTCGGCCCAAGGAAGAATCGCCGTCGCCGCGCGCGACCGACAGATCCAGGCCTGCGGAAAACGCGCGTCCCTCGCCCCGGACAATGACGACTCGCACGTCGCCCGGTAATTTCCGCGAAATGTTCGCCAGTTCGGCCCACATCGCTGGAGTCTGCGCATTGAGAACCTCGGGCCGGCACAACGTCACCGTTGCGACCGGCCCGTCCAGGTCGTAGCGAACACCCACCTCGGAGGTGGGAACTGCGGTGCCGGACTCGACGTTGTCGGACGTCACGCCTTCTTGCGACGACGCGCGCCGCCACGCTGGCGGAGCTGCACGCCCGACTCGGTGAGCACGCGATGCACGAATCCGTAGGAACGTCCGGTCGAAGCGGCGAGCGCACGAATGCTCTCGCCGGAGGTGTAACGCTTGACCAGATCCTTCGCTAGTGACTGGCGCTCGCTGCCGACGATTCGGCGACCCTTCTCAGTGCTGGTGGCTGTGCCCGTGGCTGCCATGTTGAATCCTCACGTCCCAGACAGTGCGGTTCGATACGGTCCCACCTATTAGACCGCCTCCAACGATCATGCGCTAGGCATCCTGGCTTAGCCAACGTGCCCATTTAGCACTGTCAGGAACTTGACCCTGACCATCGGCATCAATGTCAGACAGTTAACTGACGTTAGGCAGAGTGCAATTCCGACCGCTCGGTAGGTAGCCGCCCGGCCAGCACCAAGACCATCGATCACCTGCGAAAACTCTGGATCGAGGGCGCTCGGCCAACAGACATGACGCACCGTCGATGCGGCGAACACGCACCGCCGTCGGCTCGGATGTGCCAACTTTGCCCTGCCCGGCGCGATGCCCGGCCTGACCGCAAACGCCCGAACGTCGCACTGTCTGTGTGGGCACCAGTTGACAACTGACGATTCGTTACGCCAGCTCCACGAGCTCCAGGAGATCGTCGCTCCACGCGTCCTCGTCGCCGTCCGGCAGCAGGATCGCGCGGTCCGGCTTCAGCGCCTGCACCGCGCCCGCATCGTGCGTGACCAGCACGATCGCACCCGGATAGTTGGCGATCGCGTCCAGCACCTGCTCGCGGCTGATCGGGTCGAGGTTGTTGGTGGGCTCGTCGAGGAGCAGCACGTTGGCGCCCGAACACACCAGGGTGGCCAGGGCCAGCCGGGTCTTCTCGCCGCCGGACAACACGCCGGCCGGCTTGTCGACATCGTCGCCGGAGAACAGGAAGGCGCCCAGGATCTTCCGCAGCTCGGTGTCGGTCTGCTCGGAACCGGCGCTGCGCATGTGCTCCAGGATCGTCCGGTCCACGTCCAGCGTCTCGTGCTCCTGGGCGTAATAGCCCAGCCGTAGGCCGTGCCCCGACCGCACCTCACCGGTGTCCGGCTTGAGCAGGCCGCCCAGCATCCGCAGCAGGGTGGTCTTGCCGGCGCCGTTCAGGCCGAGGATCGCGACCCGGGAGCCGCGGTCGACCGCCACGCTGACGTCGGTGAAGATCTCCAGCGAGCCGTACGACTTCGACAGCCCGCTCGCGGTGAGCGGCGTCTTGCCGCACGGGGCCGGGGTGGGGAAGCGAACCTTCGCCACCTTGTCCGAGGTGCGGACCTCTTCCAGCCCACCGAGCAGCTTCTCGGCCCGGCGGGCCATGTTCTGCGCGGCGACCGTCTTGGTGGCCTTGGCCCGCATCTTGTCGGCCTGCGCCATCAGGGCGCCGGCCTTCTTCTCGGCGTTGGCCCGCTCACGCCGGCGGCGGCGCTCGTCGGTCTCCCGGGCTTCGAGGTAGGTCTTCCAGCCCATGTTGTACATGTCGACGACCGAGCGGTTGGCATCCAAGTACCACACCTTGTTGACCGCGGCGTCGAGCAGCTCGACGTCGTGGCTGATCACGATGAGGCCGCCCTTGTGCTGCGCCATGTAGCCGCGCAGCCAGGCGATGGAGTCCTGGTCGAGGTGGTTGGTCGGCTCGTCGAGCAGCAGGATGCCCTTGCCGTTCTGCCCGGAGTTGGCGAACAGGATGCGGGCGAGCTCGATGCGGCGGCGCTGGCCACCGGACAGGGTGCCGATCGTCTGGGCCAGGGCCCGGTCGGGCAGGCCCAGGTTGGCACAGATCCGCGCGGCCTCGGCCTCGGCGCCGTAACCACCGAGCGCGGAGAACCGGTCCTCCAGCTGCCCGTACCGCCGGATCAGCTTCTCGTCTGCGCTCTCCTCCAGCTCGACCTCGAGTTTCTGCATCTCGGCGAGGATCGAGTCGAGGCCGCGGGCCGACAGCACCCGGTCGCGACCGGTGACGTTGAGGTCGCCGGTGCGGGGGTCCTGCGGGAGGTAACCGACCTCACTGGTGCGCTCGACGGTGCCCGCGTGCGGGACACCCTCGCCGGCCAGCACCTTGAGGGTGGTCGTCTTTCCGGCGCCGTTGCGGCCGACCAGGCCGATCCGGTCGCCGGGCTGCACCCGCAGGGTGACCGGGGACAGCAGGATCCGGGCGCCGGCACGCAGTTCGAGTCCGGTGGCGGTGATCATCAGGGGCTCGCTCTCGGGGAGATAGAAGGGCTGACTCCGGACACACGAAAGCGCCGGCCATCTAGGTGGTCGGCGCGGGGCAGGTCAGCCTTCGCAGAGCAGCACTCCGCCATACTACCGGGCGTCCGGTGCGAGCCCCCACCCGATTAGTTATCAAGATCATCGGGTACTCGCCGGACACGAGTGCCGTATCGGTCAGTGAGGATGGAATGGAACTCAACGAGAACGCCGACATCGACACCAGTCAGGTCGAGGACCAACGCGGTTCGGGCGGAGGCGGCGGCGGCTTCGGCGGCCTGCCCATTCCGGGCGGCGGCGGCCTCGTGGGCATCATCATCACCGTCGTACTCGCGCTGGTCGGCGGCTACTTCGGCGTCAACCAGCTCGGCGGCGACAGCGGCAGCAGCACCGGTGACAACACCAACATCACGCAGGAGTGCGCCGACAAGACCACGGCGCGCACCAAGCTCGACTGCCGCAACGTTCTCTACGTCAACTCGATCCAGGCGTTCTGGACCGAGGCGGAACCCGAGTACTTCGGCAAGCAGTACCAGCCGGCCAAAACCGTACTGTTCTCCAACCGGGTCAGCACCGGCTGCGGCGCCGCCGACTCCGGCGTCGGCCCGTTCTACTGCCCCGCCGACGACCGGGTGTACATCGACCTCACCTTCTATCAGGTGCTCGCCAAGCAGCTCGGCGCGCCGGGCGAGTTCGCCCAGCCCTACGTGCTTGCCCACGAGTACGGCCACCACATCCAGGACCTGCTCGGCACCGAGGCCAAGATGCGCGCGGCCCAGAAGGGTGGTTCGGAGGCCGAGCAGAACCTCCAGTCGGTGAAGCTCGAGCTGCAGGCCGACTGCTACGCCGGCGTCTGGGCCCACCACGCCACCGAGACCAAGTCGAAGAGCGGCCAGCCGATCTTCAAGAGCCTGACGGACTCGGACATCCAGGAGGGCCTCGACACCGCCAAGCAGATCGGCGACGACACCCTCCAGAAGCAGAGCGGCGGCACCGTCAACCCGGCCGAATTCACCCACGGCACGTCCGCCGACCGGCAGAAATGGTTCAAGGCCGGCTTCGACTCCGGCGACCCGGCGAAGTCCTGCGACACCTTCGCCGACGGCTCGGTCGTCCAGGGCGACTGATCCGCTTTTCCGAAACAGCCTCGTCGGTAACGGCGAGGCTGTTTTCTTGCGCTTTTTATAAGTACGCCGTCCGGCCGGTCCCGTGGCACTCAGTTCCAGCCAGGCGAAACTCGCCCTCCGCGCGCCCGCGCCGGGCGGGCCCGCCCGGTCAGGGTTCGCGCACCAAAACCGACACGGCCCGGGCGGCGGCGATCGCGGACACCAGCACCGCGTGCCGGGGCTCGGGCACGTCGAGGAACCGCTCGGCCCGCAGGTCCAGCAGGGCCTTCAGCGGGGGCGGCGCGAGGACGGCGTCGACCGCGGCCCGGTCCCCGCCGGTGACGAGCGCGGCCATCCCGCGTACCTCCGGAAGAAGAACGCGTCCCGCGATGCCGGCGCCGTCGGCCGCCGCCGCCTTTGCCTGATTGTCGCGGCGGCGCGCGAAGCGCTGCTGCGACCAGCCACCCGCCGCCGTGCGCCCCTGCACATAGTGGGTGTCCACCTTGGAGGCGATCAGCTCGGTGCCGACCACGACGCCGACCGCCACCGCACCCTTGCGGGCCAGCAGCAGACCGAGCCGGCGCGGTGCCTGGGCCAGGCGGATCAGATCGGCCATCGTGCCGGCCGGCCCGGCGCCCGGCGGCGTCTGCCAGGCAGCCGACGCGCCGTCGGCCGCGATCAAGGTCAAACCCTCTTCGCGGTACGGCCCGTGCCGGGTCGCGAAATTCTCGAGCCAGCGCGGCAGCCGCTCCGGGGCGACGTCCACCCACTTCCCGCCGCCCGCAGCCGCCCGCTCACCCATTCTTGTCAGACTACGGTGGCACGATGTCGGACGTGACCGACCTGGCCTCCACCCTGCTCGCGCGGCTCGACAACGACTTCGCCGCGGAGCGTGATCCGGTGCGCGCGGTGGCGATGGCGGCCTACATGCGCGACCAGTTCGACTTCGCCGGCCTGCCCGCACCGACGCTGCGCGCCATCGAGCGGTCGGCCTTCCGGGGCCTCCCCCGCCCGTCGCCGGAAGACCTCCGCGAGTTCGGGCGTGCGTGCTGGGCCCGCCCGGAGCGCGAGTTCCAATACGCCGCCTGCGACTACCTGCGAAAACACGTGTCGGCCGCCGGCCCCGAATTCCTGCCGGTGGCCCGCGAGCTGCTGGTCACCAAGTCCTGGTGGGACACGGTCGACCCGCTGGCCACCCGCTTCGTGGGCGACCTGGTGCGGCTGCACCCGCTGCTCGCCGACGTGATGGACGCTTGGTCGACCGACGACAACATGTGGCTGATCCGCACCGCGATCCTGCACCAGCTGCACTACGGCCCCGAAACCGACACCGACCGCTTGTTCAGCTACTGCACCCGCCAAGCCACCCATCCCGACTTCTTCGTCCGCAAGGCCATCGGCTGGTCCCTACGCCACTACGCCCGAACCAACCCAGCCGCAGTCCGCACCTTCGTCGACGCAAACCGAGACCGCCTGTCCCCACTCTCAGTCCGAGAGGCCACAAAGCACCTGTAACCGACCCCGACAGCCGGTCCACACCCCACAACCGCGCAGACAGCAACCCGCCGCCCGGCGCGAAGCCGCCGCCCGGCGCGAAGCCGCCGCCCGGCGCGAAGCCGCCGCCCGGCGCGAAGCCGCCGCCCGGCGCGAAGCCG
>NZ_BOMY01000027.1 GCF_016862435.1 Paractinoplanes tereljensis | reverse complement strand
CGAAGCCGCCGCCCGGCGCGAAGCCGCCGCCCGGCGCGAAGCCGCCGCCCGGCGCGAAGCCGCCGCCCGGCGCGAAGCCGCCGCCCGGCGCGAAGCCGCCGCCCGGCGGGCGGCGGCTAACCGCCGGTGAGCAGGGTGATTGCCAGGATGGCGATTACGGCGCTGGAGACCAAGGCGGTGATCAGGCGGCCTCGGTCGCCGGTGAGCAGGCGGCCGATCAGGGAGCCGCCGCCGGCCAGCAGGAGTTGCCAGCTGGCCGAGGCCAGGAAGGCGCCGACGACGAACCAGATGCCGCCGCCCTCCCCCGAGCCGCCCAGCACCAGCGCGGCGAAATAGATCACGGTGGCCGGGTTGAGCAGGGTCAAGGCCAGAATGCCCAGGTAGGCGCGGGCAACCGTCGTCGGTTTCTCCGGGCGGGCGACGCCGGGCTTTCGGAAGGCGCCCCGGGCCGTCATGGCGGCCAGGACCAGCAGGACCGCTGCGGCCAGCCAGCGCAGCGGCGTCGCGACCGGGGCGATCAGGCTGGCCGCCGCCGCACCGCCGAGGACCGCGATCAGCGCGTAGATGCCGTCGGCGGTGGCCGCGCCC
Organism: Paractinoplanes tereljensis; assembly: GCF_016862435.1. Classification (GTDB taxonomy): domain Bacteria; phylum Actinomycetota; class Actinomycetes; order Mycobacteriales; family Micromonosporaceae; genus Actinoplanes; species Actinoplanes tereljensis. The sequence continues at coordinate 15,738 of NZ_BOMY01000027.1, read as the reverse complement.
AGGCCGGCCGCCGCGCCCACCCGGAGGCTGGTGCGGGCGGACAGGCCGGCGATGAGGACGCCGATGGCGCCCACGGGCACGGCGACGCCGTAGCCGGCGAGGACGCCGGCCAGGAACGGCGCGCTCACGACAGCTGCTGGTCGATGGCCCTTCCGGTGAGCCGCGTCTGCTGTCGGGCGGCCCGATCGGCCGCGGCGACAGAGACGGGAATGGGCTTCAGCAGCTTGGTCACGCCGCCATCATGGGTTTCCGGGTGGGCGGCCCGCCACCGAATTACGGGTTGTCGGAGAGCCAGGCGCTGATCCGTCCGTCGACGTGGGTAAGTGCGGCCTCGACGTCGGAGATGGCGTCGGGCATGGCGGCCAGCGCGACCAGGGCCGAGCGCAGCGGTTCCGACCCGGCGGCGAGCCAGCTGAACTCGTCGAACGCGGTGTGCAGGTCGGCCCGCCAGCGGTCGGTGCCGGTGCGCATGCCGGAGAGCAGTACCCGGAAGGATTCGAGTTCGCCGCGGATCTCGTCGGGGGACGCCTGGCCGCGCTCGCGGTTGAGCTTGCCGACCACGTCGGGCCCGCGCCGGGGCCGCTGGAGCAGCACGACCGCGCGGAGCACCGCGGTCAGCAGCCCGGGCGGGTCTGAGGTGACCGGGGCGGAGTGCACGAACCGCAGGACGAGTTCGGCGACCGGGGCGGTGTGCGGGTCGTCGCGGTCGGCCCGGTTGAGCACCGTGGCGGCGGTGCGCAGCCACATCTCGGTCGAGCCCAGCGCGTTTCGCGCGAACTGGAGAAGAATCTCGTGGGCGGCTTCCGGCGGCGCGTCATGATCGGCCATCAGCGCCGCGAGCAGCTGATCGGCGTACGCGGTCTGGACCGGCTGCCCCCACCCTCGGCCGAATTTCACCACGATCTCGAGACACCGGCGGTATATCTCGCCGGCCTCGGCCCCGGTGGTCGCCGGAAGCATCCAGACCGCCACCAGTGCCCGGGTGGCCGAGGCGGACGATCCGTCGGCGTCCAGGGCGAAGACCCGCGCGGTGGAGCCGAGCAAGGACTCGGCCAGTGGTTCCAGGTTGTGCCGCATCAGGTCGTTGTTCACGCCACCCTCGAAATGCAGGCGCCGGCTGTGGGTTGTCCAGTCGAGGCCGCCGATGAAGGCACCGCCGTTGATCTCCGGTGTGCCGATCAGCCAGCGCGGGTCGGGCGACGGGACCTGGAACGTGCCGTCGTCGAGGCGAAGGTCGACGTCCCGGCCGCGCGGGCCGTGCACCCGCTCGATCGCGAACGTGGCGGCAAGAGTGCCCCAGCCCTCGTCGTCGAGCTGGGCGTGCCACAGCATCGCGTGGTCGTGCCACTGCCGGCGCGGCTCGATCTCGGCCGGCTCGACCAGCTCGCTGAAGAGCAGCCCACCCGAGGTGACCACCGCGAGCAGGGTGAGGTTGACGGTGTAGGCGGCGAACCGGGCCGCGACGTTGCGCCCGGCGACCGGGCGGTAGGCCGAGGCCGGCCAGGCGCCGTCGCGTTCGGCCTGCCGGAAAACCTTGATGAGTACGTCGGTCCAGCGGTCCCGCTCGGCCGGGGCCAGGCGGCCGGCCATCTCGGTCAGGAACGCCACGATCGGTGCGCGCCCGGTCAGCGACACCTGGGACAGCAGGTCGGCCAGCAGATCGTTGCCGGTCATCGGGCGCACCGCGAAGGTCACCGCGTCCCGGGCCACCGCCTCCTGCAGCAACCGCCAGGTGAATCGGGCCACCAGGTATTCGGCGAAGGTGGAGTGCAGAAACTCGTACGTCCGCCGGGGTTGACCGCCGCGGATGGCCTGCGCCCGATGGATGAAGAAGAACCGGCCGAAGATCAGTTCGGACGCGCTGAGCGCGTCGGTGTGCCGGCCCGCGGCCGGCACGCCGAGCGTGGCCCTGAGGTCGTCGGCGACGGCGCCCTCGGTGACCCACTGCGCCGAGCGGTTGAGCATCGCGAACGCCACGATGGCCAGGCGGCTCAGCTCCTGCTCGGCGTGCGGTTCGAGGTCGTTCCGGGACAGATTGGGGTATGCCTTGGCGACCTCCCGCCGGGCGAAACCGAGCAGCAGTTGCTCGTAGAGCTCGCCGGTGGTCAGCCGGCCGCGACCGCGCAGGGCGTTGGCGTCGCTGTCGTAGAGGGCCAGCATGAGCAGCAGCAGCGGCTGCCCGGCCAGGTCGGGGTGGGCGAGAACGGCGTCCGGGTCGAGCGGCGCACAGCCGCGCGCGGCCAGGCCCGCCGCGTTCACCTCGTTCCAGATCGCGACCCAGCCGCGGATGCGTGGTTCGTCGAACGGCTGAAGCCGCAGCAGCAGCGTCTCGGGCGGCACGGCGGCCCGGTCGGCGACGCTGATCCGGCTGGTCACGATGACCGCGGCGGCCCGGTCCTGTTCGCGTTCCCGCTGCTGGAACTCGGCGATCTTCTGCAGGAAGTCGGTCTGGCTGACCCCGGTGGCCTGCAGCAGTTCGTCGAAGCCGTCAAAGATGATCACCGGCAGGGCTTCGGTGCTGCGGGCCAGCTGCGCCCAGGTGGTCTCCTCGGTGGTGGCGGCCAGGATCGCCTGCTCGATCTGCTGCTGCAGGAGCACCGAACTGTCGACGTCGCGCAGCGGCACCCGGATCGGCAGGAACCGGGTCTCGGACAGCCGGGCGGCAAGGATCCGGGTCAGCACCGACTTGCCCGCGCCCGGCTGGCCGAGCACGAGCAGGGGTGCCCGCAGCGCGCGCGGCGAGCCGAGATAGCCGGCCAGGAACCGGTCGATGTCGTGCCGCACCTCGACGTCCTGCCAGGTGGCCTCGTCGGCCGGGGATCGGTTGGCGGACCGCTCGGCGACCTGGAACGCGGGCGGGACGTAGGCGCGTTCCAGGGTGGGCACGTCGAGGTCGTCGGGCAGGTCGACCGTCTCGACGATGCCGTGCTCCAGCGGAGCCGCATGGGCCCGCCGCAAGGCGGCGACCACCCCGTCGGTGCTTCCGGCCGCGGCGACCTCCCGCAGGAGTCGTTCCAGCTCCCGCAGCGAGGGTACGAACGTGTCCAGCCGCTGCTCCACGGCCGACTGGTGGCGCCGGTCGATCCACAGTGCCATGTCCGGGCAGTCGGCCATCAGGTTGAGCAGCATCTCCTCGTACCGCTGGCGGGCCCGTCGCCCGCCGGTGACGATCTCGTCGCGCAGAACGTTGCGCTCCCCCTCGCTGAGCTCGTCGAAGGGCGCGAGCCCGCCGAGGAACCGGAAGAGGGCCTCGGAGAGCCCCGCGTAGAAGGTCTCGAGATCGCCGAGGTAACGCTCGTGCGGAATGTGCGGCTCCGGCAGCGCCAGCCCGGCCCGCAGCGCCGCCGAGGTCAGATCGCGCGCCCCGTCGACCCCACCGGCCAGCCGCAACTGGTCCTCCCGGGTGAGCCGCGCCCACTCCAGGTCGACGTCGGAGATCGCGTCGAAGTAGGCGGCCACCACCACCACGGTGTGCGCCGCGGCGAGCCGCTCGGTGCGATCTCGCCGCCCCGACCCGGCCATCGCCCGACCGGCCCGGCTGACCAGCTCGGCCGAGACCCGAGCCAGCTCGGCCCGCAGATCGAGCATCGCCAGCAGCTGCGGCGCGGCGATGGCGGCGCCGGCCAGCACGCCCCCGGTGATCGTGTTGAGCCGCTGAAAGGACGGCGACTCCGGGCCGCCACCCAGGATCCGCACCGCATCGGCATAACTGATCGTCTTCGCCACGCCACCGATTGTTCCGATCGAAGGCATCCGCGTCAGCCCCCAGACCCCGGCCGACGCACAACCGCCGCATCACTGGCCCCCGTTGTGTGGCACACCGCTGCGTGGACCGGGCCCGGCTGGATATGGTCCGAATCATGAGTGTGGTGGGTGAGCTGATCCTGGTCCGGCACGGGCAGAGCCTGGCGAACGTGGCCTTTCCGGCGGCCGACAAGCATGGACTTCTCGAGGCCGAGGTGACCGGACGCGACGCCGAGGTGCCGCTCACCGAGGTGGGCGAGGCGCAGGCCGCGGCGGTCGGAGCCTGGCTGGCGACGCTCCCGGCCGAGCAGGTCCCCGAGGTGGTCATCACCTCGCCCTACCGCCGGGCGCGGGAGACCTGGCGGATCGCGGCGGACTCCTCCGGCCTCGACCTGCCGGCCCCGGTCACCGACGACCGCCTCGTCGACCGTCTGCTGGGCGACCTGGAGATGCTCACCCTGGCCGCGGTCGCCCAGCGTTTCCCGGACGAGGCCGGCCGCCGTTCCGAGGCCGGCGAATATCGCTATGCGCCGCCGAGCGGCGAATCCTTCGCCGACGTCGAGGCCCGCCTCGCCACGTTCCTGACCGACCTCAACCAGGATCACGCCGGCGAACGCGTCGTCGTGGTCGCACACGACGCCGTCGTGCTGATGATGCGCGCGGTCATCCAGAACCTCGGCTGGGACGAGGTGATCGCCATGGAGCGGGCCGAGGGCACCGTCCGCAACGCCTCGATCTCCCAGTTCCTCGACCGGGACGGGCAGCTCGAACTCGTCCGTTACAACGACGTGGACCACCTCCCGTCAATCTGACGGCCGCCGCCCGACCAGCTCGGCCCCGCTCACTCCGACGGCTGCCACGCGATCAGCTCGGCCGTCGCTGGACCGCCGCCGTCGGCCCTCCGCTCACTCGGACGGCTGCCAGGCGAGCAGCTCGGCCAGCACCGAACGGTCGCCGTCGACTCGCAGGTCGTCGAACGGCACCCGCCCGTAGAGGGCCAGCACCAGGTCGCTGGCCGAGCCGTGCACGGTGGCGACCGGGTCACCGCTCGCGGCCGGGTTGAGCCGGGCACCGGACGGCGACAGGTCGAGCACCCAGGACGGCCCCTCGGTGGCGGAGAACGCGATCCGGGCCGGCCGGTGGGGCCACGGCCCGGACGCACCCAGGCCGACCTGGATGAACTCGGCCACCCCGTCGACGGCGATCGCGGCCGGCAGCGGCTCGGGTTTCCCGGCCGACTCCTGCGCGTCGTAGCCGTGCACGGCCGCTTCCTGCACCTGGTGCCGGGCGATCGCTCCGGCCGTCAGCGGTGCGTCGGAGGAGCCCCACCAGGTCCAGGCCGGGCTGTCCGGCCCCGCGGCGGACAGCGCGTCGATCAGCCGCCGGGTCGACTCCCCGAACCAGGCCAGCGGATCGCCCTGCGGTTCGAGATCGCCACGCTGCTCCTCGCCGGGCGGCCCCGACGGGTCGGCGAGGGTGGTGACGACAGCCCAGAAACGCTGCACGCCACTGATGTGGGCGACCAGGTCGCCGAGCGTCCAGTCGGGACAGCCCGGCACCCAGGCCCCGAGGTCGGGCGCGGCCGCAGCGGCAGCCAGCAGCACCGCCGATCTGTCCTCGATCTGCCCCAGGAGCTGCTCAAACGGCACGGTGTCAGTCATGCCTCGGTTCTATCACCGAGGTACGACAAGTTGCCCTCAGTATCTACTGTGGTCACTCCAAGTCCCATCGAACGGACGAGGCGATGCCACGCTCCCGACCCCACGACAGCGGCACCGACCCGCCAGGCAGCGTCGGCCAACGACGCCCGCATCGCTCGGGTGGCGACAGCGGCAGTGTCGCGGAGGCGCACGACAGGGTGCTCGCGGCCCTCAAGCGGGGGCGCATCGGAGAAAGCCACCAGACGACGAGCGGCACGGCCGAGACCACCGCGCCGCCACGCCCGCAAACCCCAGATGATCTTGAGCTGAGCGCCTGGGAAGACGAGTATGCCAAGTTCGGCGACGAGCCTCCGAAGTTCAACCTCGCCGCCAACGACCAGGCACACCAGGGCCACAACGCGCACACGCTGGACAACCACGGGCCGGACGCGCTGCTGCGGCGAGATCCAAGTCAGCAAACCATCGAGGGGCGCATCCACAACGACACCGGATGGGGCAAGGCGGCGAATGGATCATTCAAGTGGATAGATCACACGACCATGCATCGGGCGATCAACAAATACGTCCGGGAGAACTGGGAGCAGATCCGCAACAACCTCGCGATCGACGGAGAGCACAGCGACGTATTCAGCGCCGGGCACGCGATTGGCGAGGGCTTCGTCAACAAGGGAATGTATGGGGCCGGGCCTCGGGAGGCGCAATACTCGGTGACCAGCACCGTAAGGATCCTTATTCGGGTCGCCCCGGGGACTGACCCGCCGGAGCCGTTCATTCTGACCACCTTCCCGAGCGGACTAGGGTGAGGTCATGGACCTGTCGCGTCTACCCGAATCGATGCGCCGGAACATCGAAGAGCGCTTCGCCCGGCCACCGATGGAGACCGTGAGTCGCTTTCTCGGCGCCCACTTCAACGACGCCGAGAGCTTCGAGGAAGCCCGCTCGGACCTCGAACGGCTGGCCCAGACCAACATCCGCGTGCATCAGGAGGCGCTTCGCGCCCTCGAAATTGTCATCGCCGACCCGCCGGCAGAACCGAACGCCATCGCGCGCCTGGTCGCCTGGGACGCCAACTGGGGCCTCGACGACGAGTCGGACGCCGCGGCGTTGGGGTTTCTCCGCGAGGTCGCCCGGATGCTCAGCGCCGTCATCGAGCAGGCGCCGCCAGGCGCGCAACGCTGGCGCTGGGAATGAAAACGCCGGGAGTGGCATGCCACTCCCGGCGGTGAAGAAGATGATCAGACGTTGAAGCCGAGGGCTCGGAGCTGCTCTCGGCCGTCGTCGGTGATCTTGTCGGGGCCCCACGGCGGGAGCCACACCCAGTTGATGCGGAAGTCCTGGACCAGGCCGCCGCCGGGGCCGGTGGTCAGGGCCGCGCGGGTCTGCTCCTCGATCACGTCGGTGAGCGGGCAGGCCGCCGAGGTCAGCGTCATGTCGATGGTGACGATGTTGTCGTCGTCCACGAACGTGCCGTAGACCAGGCCGAGGTCGACCACGTTGATCCCGAGTTCGGGGTCGACGACGTCCTTCATCGCCTCTTCGACGTCGTCGAGCGACGCCTTCTTGACAGCCACCCCGCCCGCGGCGGCCGCGGTCTCAGCAGCGGCAACCGGCCCAGCGGCCACGACCGGCTCGGCCGCAACAGGCTCGGCCGCAACAGGCTCGGGCGCGACCGGCTCGGAGGGGGCGCTGACCTCCGCGGCGGGTACCTCGTCGGCGGGCGTGCCGGCCTCGGCGCGCTCGGCTGCCAGCCAGGCGGGGACCTCGTCCACGCTCTTGTCAGTGTCAGTCATGCCTTCACCTCCGGGCTTGCGCCCACGTCCACACCAGCACGGGCCGCGGCGTCCTTGAATGCCATCCACGGCAGCAGCGCGCATTTGACCCGCGCCGGAAACTTCGAAACGCCGGCGAAAGCGATCGCGTCGCCGAGGACGTCCTCGTCCGGCTCGATCTGGCCGCGCCCCTGCATCAGCTCGACGAAGGCCTCGTGAATTCCCGCGATCTCGCCGGCCGACTTGCCGATGAGCAGCTCGTGCATCACCGACGCGGAGGCCTGGCTGATCGAACAACCCAGGCCATCGTACGAAATATCGGAAAAGTCGGCGGGGACCCGCACGGTGATCTCGTCGCCGCACGTCGGGTTCACGTGGTGCGCCTCGCCATCGTACGGATCACGCAGGCCCCGCCCGTGCGGATGCTTGTAGTGATCGAGGATGATCTCCTGGTAGAGCGAGTCGAGCATCATCAGCCGAACACCTTCCGCACCTGGTCGAGCCCCCGCGCCAGCGCGTCGATCTCGTCCGTCGTCGTGTAAAGGTAGAACGAGGCCCGGGTCATCGCCGGCACCCCGAAGCGCACGCAGGTCGGCTTCGCGCAGTGATGCCCGACCCGCACCTCGACACCCAGCGCGTCCAGAACCTGTCCCACGTCATGCGGGTGTACCCCGTCGACCGCGAACGACACCGTGCCGCCTCGCCCTTCGGGCGTCGCCGGCCCGAAGATGCGAACGCCCGGCACATCGGCGAGAGCCTTCAGGGCGTACGCCGTGATGTCCTGCTCGTGCTGATGGACCGCGACCATGCCCAGCTCGTTGAGATAATCAACGGCGGCGCCGAGTCCGATCGCCTCGGCGATCGGCGGCGTGCCGGCCTCGAACCGGGCCGGCGGGGCGGCATAGGTCGTGCCGGTCATGGTGACCGTCTCGATCATCGAACCGCCGCCGAGGAACGGCGGCATCTTCGCGAGCAGCTCGAACCGGCCCCAGAGCACCCCGATGCCGGTCGGCCCGAGCATCTTGTGCCCGGTGAACGCGATGAAGTCGACCCCGAGTCCGCGCACGTCAACCGGCAGGTGCGGCACCGACTGCGAGCAGTCCAGCGTGACCAGTGCGCCGACCTCGCGCGAACGGGCGACGATCCGGGACAGGTCGTTGATCGTGCCCAGAGTGTTGGACATGTGCACGAGCGACACCAAACGAGTGCGCTCGTTGATCAACTCGGCCAACGACGATTCATCCAGCCGACCGTCGTCAGTGATGCCGAACCAGCGCAGCGTCGCGCCGGTCCGCTCGCACAGCAGCTGCCACGGCACGATGTTGGAGTGATGCTCCATCTCGGAGATCACGATCTCGTCGCCCGGCTTGAGCGCCAGATATTGGCCGGCCGAGTGGGCGACCAGGTTGAGCGCCTCGGTCGAGTTCTTGGTGAAGACGATCTCGTCCGGGGTGCCGGCGTTGATGAAGGCCGCGACCTTGGCGCGGGCCTCCTCGTACGCCGTCGTGGCCTCGGTGCCGAGCGTGTGCACCGAGCGGGACACGTTGCCGTTGTGCCGCTCGTTGTGCAGGCGCATGGCCTCGAGAACCTGGCGAGGCTTCTGCGAGGTGTTGGCGCTGTCCAGATAGACCAGCGGGTGACCGTTGATCTCCCGCTGGAGAATCGGGAAGTCGGCTCGGATCCGGGCCACGTCGAACGTCATTGTTCTGCTCCCGTCAGGCCCGAGCGGCCACGTAACGCTCGTAGCCCTCGGCTTCCAGCTGCTCGGAAAGCTCCGGCCCGCCCTGCTCGACGATCTTGCCGGCCACGAAGACGTGCACGAAGTCCGGCTTGATGTAGCGCAGGATGCGGGTGTAGTGGGTGATCAGCAGCAGGCCGGTCTCGCCGGTCTCGCGCACCCGGTTGACACCCTCGCTGACGATCCGCAGGGCGTCGATGTCGAGGCCGGAGTCGGTCTCGTCGAGGATCGCGACCTTCGGCTTGAGCAGCTCGAGCTGCATGATCTCGTGCCGCTTCTTCTCGCCGCCGGAGAAGCCCTCGTTGACGTTGCGCTGGGCGAACGCCGGGTCCATCTGCAGCTTCTCCATGGCGCCGCGCAGCTCGCCGGCCCAGGTGCGCAGCTTGGGCGCCTCGCCGTCGATCGCGGTCTTCGCGGTACGCAGGAAGTTGGCGACCGAGACACCGGGCACCTCGACCGGGTACTGCATGGCCAGGAAGAGGCCGGCGCGGGCCCGCTCGTCCACGGTCATGGCCAGTACGTCCTGGCCGTCGAGCGTCACCGAACCGCCGGTGATCTGGTACTTCGGGTGACCGGCGATGGAATACGCCAGCGTCGACTTGCCCGAGCCGTTCGGACCCATGATCGCGTGGGTCTCGCCCGCCTTGACCGTCAGGTCGACACCGGCCAGGATCGGCTTGAGCTCGCCCTCGGGCAGCTTCACCGACACCTGCAGGTCACGGATCTCCAGGGTGCTCACGGATTAACTCCATTACTCGGTGTGGTCGAAACGTAGATGTCGCCGTCGCGGATCTCGACGGGGAAGACCGCCACCGGCTCGGTGGCGGGAAGGCCGGTCGGCTCGCCGGTGCGCAGGTCGAAGCGCGAACCGTGCAGCCAGCACTCGAGGGTGCAGCCGTCCACTTCGCCCTCGGACAGGGCGACCGCGGCGTGACTGCACTCATCGCGTACGGCGTAGAAGTTGTCGTCGTCGGCGTGCACGATCGCGATCTCGAGTTCGGCGATCTCCACCTGGAGCACCGTCCCCTTCGCGATGTCGGCGGCCGGCCCGACGAGCTCGAAACTCACGACGTGTACTCCGCCAACCGAGCCTCGACCGCGTCGCCGAGCCGCTCGCGCAGCTCCTCGACCGGGATCTTGTTGAGCAGCTCGGCGAAGAAGCCGCGAACCACCAGCTTCCGGGCCTCCCCTTCGGGGATGCCACGAGCCATCAGATAGAACAACTGCTCATCATCGAAGCGGCCGGTCGCGCTCGCGTGCCCGGCGCCGGCGACCTCGCCGGTTTCGATTTCCAGATTCGGTACGGAGTGAGCGATCGCGCCGTCCGTCAGGATCAGGTTGCGGTTGATCTCGTACGTGTCGGTGCCGGTCGCGGTGGCCCGGATCAGCACGTCGCCGACCCACACGGTCTTGGCCGACGCGCCCTGCAGCGCACCCCGGTAACCGACGTAGCTGCGGCAGTCGGGCACGGTGTGATCGACCAGCTGGCGGTGCTCGAAGTGCTGGCCGGCGTCGGCGAAGTAGAGACCCCACAGCTCGGCGTCGCCACCGCGGCCGGTGTATTCAACGCTTGTGGACTGCCGGACCAGGTCGCCGCCGAGGGCCACCTGCACGTGCTGCACCCGGGCGTCCTTGCCGACCACGAGCTTGATGTGCTGGGCCTGCACCGCGCCCGCGTCCCACTCGGCCACGGTGACGAACGTCAGCTGCGCGCTGTCGGCGGTGACGACCTCGATGTTGTCGGCGAGGACCGCCGTACCGGTCTGCTCCAGAACGATCGTGACCTTGGCGAACGCACCCACCTTGACCAGCGTCCGGGCCGCGGCGGCGTCGCCGCCCTTACCGACCAGGCGCAGGACGACGGCCTCGGCGAGCTCGGTCTCCGGCGCGACCTCGATCAGCGTGACGCCGTCGGCCGAGCCGTAGGCGAGGGCGCTGACCCGGTCGAACGGGGTCAGCACCGCGTCCGCGTTGTCGACGTGCGACAACGTCACACCGGCCGGCAGGTCACCGTGCTCGATCGCCGGCGCGACACCGGTCAGCTTCACGGCGGTGACCAGTTCGCCGAGTCGCTTGAGCGGGGTGAAACGCCACTCCTCCTCCAGGCCGTTCAGGGCCGGGAAGTCGGTGACGTCGAAGGAGCGCAGCACCTGTGACTTGGTGCTGGGCGGGGGTGCGATGGCCTCGGTAGTCATCTCGTCCTTTGATCTGTCCGCGTCTTTTGTCCGGGCCGGGTGCTTAACCCACGGCCCCTTCCATCTGCAGCTCGATCAGCCGGTTCAGCTCAAGGGCGTACTCCATCGGGAGTTCCTTGGCGATCGGCTCGATGAAGCCGCGCACGATCATCGCCATCGCCTCGTCCTCGGTGAGACCGCGGCTCATCAGGTAGAAGAGCTGGTCCTCGGAGATCTTGGAAACGGTGGCCTCGTGTCCCATCGACACGTCGTCCTCGCGGATGTCGACGTACGGGTAGGTGTCGGACCGCGAGATGGTGTCGACAAGCAGTGCGTCGCACTTGACCGTGCTCTTGGAGTGCGCGGAGCCCTCCAGGACCTGCACCAGACCGCGGTACGAGGTGCGGCCGCCGCCCCGGGCGATCGACTTCGAGACGATCGTCGAGGACGTGTAGGGAGCCGCGTGCACCATCTTGGCGCCGGCGTCCTGGTGCTGGCCCTCGCCGGCCATCGCGACGCTCAGGACCTCGCCCTTGGCGTGCGGGCCGGTCATGTAGACAGCCGGGTACTTCATGGTGACCTTGGAACCGATGTTGCCGTCGATCCACTCCATGGTCGCGCCCTCTTCGCAGGTGGCGCGCTTGGTGACCAGGTTGTAGACGTTGTTCGACCAGTTCTGGATGGTCGTGTACCGGCAGCGGGCGTTCTTCTTCACGATGATCTCGACGACCGCCGAGTGCAGCGAGTCGGACGAGTAGATCGGCGCGGTGCAGCCCTCGACGTAGTGCACGTAGGCACCCTCGTCCACGATGATCAGGGTCCGCTCGAACTGGCCCATGTTCTCCGTGTTGATCCGGAAGTACGCCTGCAGCGGGATCTCGACCTGCACGCCCTTGGGCACGTAGATGAACGAGCCACCCGACCAGACGCTGGTGTTCAGCGCGGCGAACTTGTTGTCGCCGACCGGGATGACGGTGCCGAAGTACTCCTTGAAGACGTCCTCGTGCTCCTTCAGAGCCGTGTCGGTGTCGAGGAAGATGACGCCCTGCTCCTCGAGGTCCTCACGGATCTTGTGGTAGACGACCTCGGACTCGTACTGCGCGGCGACACCCGCGACGAGGCGCTGCTTCTCCGCCTCCGGGATGCCCAGCCGGTCGTACGTCGCCTTGATGTCCTCGGGCAGGTCCTCCCAGGAGGCCGCCTGCTTCTCGGTGGAGCGCACGAAGTACTTGATGTTCTGGAAGTCGATCCCGGTGAGGTCGGCGCCCCACGACGGCATCGGCTTGCGGTCGAACAGCCGCAGGCCCTTGAGCCGCAGGTCGAGCATCCACTGCGGTTCGTTCTTCAACGCGGAGATGTTGCGCACCACGGCCTCGGACAGACCTCGCTGAGCGATTGCCCCAGCGGCGTCCGCGTCGGCCCAGCCGTACTCGTACTTCCCCAGGGCGGCGAGGTGCTCTTCCTGAGTAACGATCTGGTCAGTCATCTATCTGTCCTAACCGTGGTTGCGGTTCTGCGCCCGGGACGGGATGTGCGTGGTGCACACCTCATCGCCGTGCGCGATGGTGGCGAGGCGCTGCACGTGAGTGCCGATGAGCCGCGAGATGACCGCGGTCTCGGCGTCGCACAGCTGGGGAAACTCGGCGGCCACGTGGGCCACCGGACAGTGGTGCTGGCACAGCTGCCCGCCGGACGCGATCGTGGAAGCGTTGGCAGCGTAACCCTCGGCGGTGAGCACCTCGGCGAGCGCCTCCGCCCGGGCGATCGGATCTTCGCCGGCCTCGAGCATCGCGGTCCGGCAGCGCTCCTCGAGTGCGGCCACCTGGGAGGCAGCGAACTCACTCACCGCGTCCGGCCCGTGCCGCTGGGCGATCCAGCGCAGCGCGGCCATCGCAATACCGTCGTAGAAGTGCGGGAAGGCCTCGCGGGCGGCCGGGGTGAGCACGAACGCCTTGGCCGGCCGGCCGCGCCCACGCGGACCCTGGTGGCGGACCTCGCGGGTCTCCACGAGATGCTCGCCGAGCATGGCGTCCAGGTGCTTGCGGATCGCCGCCGGGCTCAGCCCCAGCTCACTGCCGAGCTCCGCCGCGGTGGCGGCGCCCCGCTCGAGTAACAATTGAGCGACCCGGTCACGGGTGCGACCATCCGACGCGGTGGCTGACGCCACCGCACCGCTCTGGATCAGCACCACGTTTTTCACTACGCCAACGTTACGTATTTCCGGCGGGCCCTGCAAACTGACTTCCCGGTGATCCGGGCCACCGCCCTTCGGGAGCGCCCGGAACGACGCCGGAAGCGCTGCGTACGATGCCAGAGGTGAAGCTTCCCGCGCTGCGCCCGATGGCCCTCGCGTCCCTGATCGCCAACGTCGGGCTGATCGTCACCGGTGCTGCGGTTCGGCTGACCGATTCCGGTCTCGGCTGCCCCACCTGGCCCAAATGCACCGACGGGTCCTACACAACCACCCAGGCCATGGGCGTGCACGGCGTCATCGAATTCGGCAACCGGCTGCTCACCTTCGTACTGGCCGCGATTGCGCTGGCCTGCTTCATCCTGGCCCTGCTGGAACGCCCGCGCCGCAAGCGGCAGGTGCGGCTGAGCCTGGGCGTGCTGCTGGGCATCCCCGGGCAGGGTGTGATCGGCGGCATCACGGTGCTGACCAACCTGAACCCGTGGGTGGTCGGCCTGCACTTCCTGCTGTCGATGGCCCTGATCGTCGCCGCCTACGCCCTGTGGCGCAGCACCGGCGAGGGCGACGGCGCACCGGTCTCCCTGGTGCCGGCCCCGCTCCGCCACCTGACCTGGCTCACGTTCCTGGCCAGCGCGGCCGTGGTGGTGCTGGGCGTCATCGTCACCGGAAGCGGTCCGCACTCCGGCGACAACGGCGCCAAGCGCAACGGCCTGGACCCGGCCGCCATCTCCCAGGCCCACGCCGACGTGGTCTTCCTCCTGGTCGGCCTGACCATCGCCCTCTACTTCGCCTTCCGGGCCGTCGACGCCCCCGGGCCGGCCCGGGCCGCCCTGATCCTGTTCGCGGTCGAGATGGGCCAGGGCCTGATCGGCTTCGTCCAGTACTTCACCCACCTGCCGGTGGCCCTGGTGGCCGCCCACATGCTCGGCGCCGGCCTGGTCTGGACCAGCACCCTGGCCGTCGTCTGGTCGATCCGCGAGCGCCCAGCCGTCGCCGCCGGGCCGCCCACCGCCGACACCCCGGCACCGGCGCAGCAGCCGGTTCCCGCTACCTGACCCGCACGATTCGCCGATAGAGGTCGAACGCCGGCTTTCGCTGGTACTCGTCGGTGACCAGGCCCAGCGCACCCACCGGCTCGCCGCCGGCGGTGTCGGCGTCGCGCAGGCCGAACAACTCGTAGAGCGTGATGTTCAGCGCCGCCGCCTGCTCGTGCACCACCGCGAGCATGGCCTCGAGCGAGGCGGCCTGATCCCGGCCGGGCAGGCTGGGCGACCCGTTCTCGCAGACGTGGATCGGGGTGCCGGCCGGAATCCCGGCGACGACCAGGCTGTGCTCCCGCAGGTGCCGCAACGCGTGCTCGGTCATCGCCCGCACGCCCTCGACCGGCACCGGAGGCCCGAACGCGTCGGGGTAGAGCCCGAGCCCCACGTAGTCGACGACCGAGAGGTCCGCGCCGGCCAGCCGCTGCCAGAACGCGGCGTCCCCGCCGAGCCACTCGGCCGGCTCGGCCACCGAGAACCCGATCCGGACCGTGTCGTGCCCACGCTCGTCCAGCGCCCGGCGGGCATGCGGAAGCCCCGCGATCAGCGCCTCCAGCACGCCCGGCGAGCTGCCGTCGATGAGCGGGATCGGGAAGTTCGGTTCGAGCGTGACCTGGAGGTAGCGCGTGATATCCGCGTACCGCTCGATGACCCGATCGAGAAAGCCGAGCCAGCCCGGCAGGTCCGCCTCCGCGGGCAGGTAGCTGACCACGAGGTCGAGTTCGCGCCCGTCCCGCACATACCAGTCGTCGGGCATGGTCAGCCCGTCCAACTCCCCCGCCGCGCCGATCGACGCCACCACCGCCGGGTCCGGCCGGGTGCCGAGAAAGTGCACGTACTCCCGGAGCACGAACGGGCCGCCCCCGGTCAGCTCGTCGACCAGCTCACCGACCCGCCGCGGGTCGGACTCCCGCGAGCAGGTGGCACCGGCTCGCCCACCCGGATAGATGCCGTACTTCACGCCGCACCTCCCGGCCACCCGAGGTCGCCGCTCTCGACCCGGGCCGCGAGCGTGGACAGCCAGGCGATCTCGGTGCGCAGCACCTCCCGCCAGTACGCGACCTCGATCATCTGGATCTCCGCGAGTCCCGGCGGATCCGCCGGCAGCCCGTCCAGTTCCCGGCGCAGCCGCTCGACCCGCCCGCCGAGCACCCCCGCCGCCACCGCCCGGGGCAGCACGCCCAGATAGGCGAGCGCGGTGAGGAAACCGGTCGAGGCCGGCGTCCCGTCCCGCAATCCCTCCTTCACGCGCTCCCGGAACAGCGCCAGCCCCGCGGGCGACAGCTCGTAGCGTGTCCGGGCCGGGCGGCGACCAACCCGCTCGGGCTCCCCGGCCTGCACCAGCCCAGCGTCGGCCAGCGACTTCAGCAGTGTCGTGACACTGCTCCGGGTGCCGGGCAGTTGCGGATAGCGGCTCCCCC
>NZ_BOMY01000026.1 GCF_016862435.1 Paractinoplanes tereljensis | reverse complement strand
GGCTCGCGAGCCGCCCCGCCACGTCGTAGGCGTGCGCCGGCGACTCGACAAGCAGTCCCAGCATCGGCAGCACGAGCCCGTTCCGCGTCGCATCCAATGGCATGACGCGGAGCCTATAGTCGTATACGTCTAATGGGCAAGTGGAGCCCCCAACCGGCCCGGCGCATGGCGTTGCCGGGAGGCAGACGGACCGGACGCCGCTTGGTCAGAGCGACGAACGGACTCCCGGATGCCGGGCCGGTCGAGGACGCGGCCGCCTTGGAGACAGAGGCGACCGCCACGCACTATTCCGAGGCTGTCGTAAGGCCTCATTCCTTTCTGCGCCGACCGGCCGCGCGCTACGGCGGCGGGCGCTGCTGCGGACATCGGGCAGTGGCCATGGCACTCGTCGCGTCAGCGGGCGGCCGGCCACCCGCTGACGAACTGCACACAGCCTGGCGCCCCGCAGCGATCAACGAAGAGAAAAATTTGAGCCTGTGGATAACTGCCCACCGCATAGCGCGAGCGGCGCGCTACGGCCTCTGGCCGTGGCTGGGTCGCGCTGCTCGGCGGGACCGGGTGGAATCGGCGGGGACGGGGATGCCCGTACCCCTCGGATTTAAAGGCGGGTGCGGATCGCCTGGGCCAGGCGGGTGGCCGCGGCCGGGGCCGTGCGCAGGAAGAGTGAGGGCTCGGTGAGCTCCAGCTCCAGCAGCAGCGGGAGGCCGTCGGGGCCGGGGATCACGTCCACCCGGGCGTACAGCAGGTTTTGGAAGCGTTCGGGGATCGCGGCCAGGACCTTGTCGGCGGTCGCCAGCTCGGACGGGGACGCGATGCGCGCGGTGATGTTCTCGCTGCCGGGGTTGATCTTGCCCTCGTCGGGGCCGGTGAGCATGGGGCCCTTGCGGGCCGCGTGGCTGAAGGTGAGCCGGCCGGAGGCGTCGGCGAAGTAGAGCAACGCGGTCTCGCCGGCGGTGTCCACGGCGGAGAGGTACGGCTGGATCATCGCGGTGCGGCCCAGCGACGTCAGTCTGGCCACATGCGCCTCGGCCAGGTCCAGCTGGGACGGCAGCGCGTAGCGGCCGGTGTCCTGGCTTCCGGCGCTGACGGTCGGCTTGACCACCCACTCGCCGTCGGACGGTGGCTGCCAGGTCTCACCGGGAGACACATAGGTCGTGGGGGTGATCGGGGCGCCGGCCTCGGCCAGCTCCCGCATGTAGCGCTTGTCGGTGTTCCACTCGACGACGTCGGCCGGGTTCAGCAGACCCGGCACCGAGTGGGCCCAGGCGACGAACTCGTCGCGGCGGGCGACGTAGTCCCAAGGGGAACGCAGCACCACTGACGCATAGGAGGACCAGTCGGCGGTGGGGTCGTCCCAGCGGACCACGTCCACCGGTATGCCGGTGGCCAGCAGGGCATCCCGCAGCGGGTGGTCATCGTCCCAGAGGGACGGAAAGAGGCTGCAGGTAACGAGAGCGACCCGGGAGGACTCCCGGGTCGCCTGGGTTGAAGTGGACGGGGACAAGATCAGCGGGCCATGCTCCGGCGCGACATCGAGCGCCACAGGTCGTTGCTGGGGCGCATCTGCTCCAAGAGCTCGCGCTCCCACTCGTTCTCAATCTCTACGCCGGCGTTCTCACACGCCTGGCGGGCGACGTCGGTGCCATCGGCGAACTGGTCGGACCACTCGCCGTCCTGGCCGACGAGGACGATGCGGGCACCACGCTTGCCGACGTACTCGATGACCGCCTTCGCGCCGCCGTGGCCGGCGGCGAAGGATTTGATCCCCGCAGTCAGTGTCGTATCGGAACCTTGAGCCATGACGGGCAGCCTAAGCACGTTCCCTGTGGAAGCAAGCACCGGCTGTTGCATTTTGTGATGACAATAACCAGGAGGTTTACCTGATGGACTCATTGGTATGCACCAATTGCGCCCGAATTGCCCGCATCAACAGGTTTCCATCGATGGGGTGACCAACCGTAACCTTTAAAACGGTCATTTCGCTCAAATGAGCGCATCCACCGCGACCGCGATGAAGAGGATCGTCAGGTACGTGATGGACCAGTGGAACAGGCGCATCGGCTTGATCGGGCCGCCCTTGCGGGTGCGGTTCACCAACAGGAGCGCCTCGCCGAGGAAGAGGGCTCCGGTGACGATCGCGGTGATGCCGTAGATCGGGCCGAGGCCGAGCGGCCAGGCGACGAGCGACGCGACCACGGTCAGCACGGTGTAGAGCACGATCTCGAAGTTGACCCGGCCGACCGAGCGGACCACGGGCAGCATCGGGATGCCGGCGCGGGCGTAGTCGTCCTTGTACTTGATGGCGAGCGCATAGAAGTGCGGCATCTGCCAAAAGAACACAACCGCGAAAAGCGCCCATCCGAGCGGGGCCACCGAGCCGGTCACCGCGGCCCAGCCGATGATCACCGGGGCCGCTCCGCAGACGCCACCCCAGAACGTGTTGGCCGGCGTGCGCCGCTTCAACCAGAGCGTGTAGACCACGTCGTAGTAGAAGATGGCGCCCGCGGTCAGGGCGGTGGCGAGCCAGTTGGTGAAGACCGCCATCAGCGCGACGGAGATCACCGCGAGCGAGAGTCCGAAGATCAGCACGGCCCGCGGAGTGACGCTGTGTGCGGGCAGCGGGCGCCGCTTGGTGCGCCGCATCAGCTCGTCGATATCGCGGTCGATGTAGCAGTTCAGCGCGCTGGCCGCACCGCCCGCGAGGGCCCCACCGATCAGGACGATCGCGAGAGTGCCCAGGTCGGGCCAGCCACCGGCGGCCAGCATCAGGGCCGGCACAGTGGTCACCAGGAGCAGTTCGACGATCTGTGGCTTGGTCAGCGCGAGGTAGGCGCGGAAAACGGCCGCGCGATCGCGGCGAGTTTCACCGCGCTCCTTGACGCCGGGCGCCCGTGAGGTGATGGGACGCTCGGTGATCATGCTCACGGACTGCCACCTTCCGGCATCGGCACTAGCCAACTCACGACCATTGCCGGCGCCAGCCGGCGGCACGCTGGGACAGCCTACGCTCAGCCGAATGTGCAGCTCCGGCGACCCAGCGCCGGTGCAAGGCGTCACACGTGGCATGTCCGCTCTCAGCGTATGGGCCTGAGGCGTTCCCCCGGCGCAGGTTTACGGCAAGTGGATAGGGTCAACCTCAAAAGGGTTCCTAATTCATGCCCCGAGGAGCACAACCGACGTGGCTGCGACAGATCCTGCTCTCAATTGGTCCGACCTCGACCGCAAAGCGGTGGACACCGTCCGGGTGCTGGCCATGGACGCCGTCGAGAAGTCCGGCAACGGCCACCCCGGCACCGCGATGAGCCTTGCCCCGGCCGCTTACCTGCTGTTCAACCGGGTCATGCGGCACGACCCGACCGACCCGCACTGGGCCGGGCGCGACCGCTTCGTGCTCTCCTGTGGGCACTCCAGCCTCACCCTCTACATTCAGCTCTACCTCTCCGGCTACGGCCTGGCGCTGGACGACCTGAAGTCGCTGCGCCAGTGGGACTCGCTGACCCCGGGTCACCCGGAGTACGGGCACACCCCCGGCGTCGAGATCACCACCGGCCCGCTCGGGCAGGGCATCGGCAACGCGGTCGGGATGGCCATGGCCGCCCGCCGCGAGCGTGGACTGTTCGACCCGAGCACCGACGCCGGTGACTCTCCGTTCGACCACAACGTCTACGCGCTGTGCTCGGACGGCGACAT
Organism: Paractinoplanes tereljensis; assembly: GCF_016862435.1. Lineage (GTDB taxonomy): Bacteria > Actinomycetota > Actinomycetes > Mycobacteriales > Micromonosporaceae > Actinoplanes > Actinoplanes tereljensis. Next base: position 36,768 of record NZ_BOMY01000026.1, on the reverse strand, counting down.
CGAAGAGGGCGTCAGCCACGAGTCGAGCGCCATCGCCGCGGTGCAGAAACTCGGCAACCTCACGGTGATCTACGACGACAACGAGATCTCCATCGAGGACGACACCCGGATCGCCAAGAACGAGGACGTCGGCGCCCGCTACGCCGCCTACGGCTGGAACGTGCAGCACGTCGACTGGCGCAAGGGCGACCCGGCGAAGGGCGACTACCACGAGGACGTCGAAGCCCTCTGGAAGGCGATCCAGGCCGGCCAGAAGGTGACCGACAAGCCGACGTTCATCGTCCTCAAGACCATCATCGGCTGGCCGGCACCGAACAAGCAGAACACCGGCAAGATCCACGGTTCGGCTCTCGGTGCTGACGAGGTCGCCGCGACCAAGAAGGTTCTCGGCTGGGACCCCAACGAGTCGTTCGCGGTCGCCGCGGACGTGCTCGCGCACGCCCGTGAGGTCTCCGACCGGGGCCGGGCGGCGCACGCCGAGTGGCAGAAGGCGTTCGACGCCTGGGCCAAGGGCAACGCCGAGGGCAAGAAGCTGTTCGACCGGCTCGACTCGCGCACCCTGCCGGACAACTGGTTCGACGCCGTTCCGGTCTTCCCGGCCGACGAGAAGGGCATCGCCACCCGCGCCGCGTCCGGCAAGGTGCTCGACGCCCTCGCGCCGGTGCTGCCCGAGCTGTGGGGCGGCTCGGCCGACCTGGCCGAGAGCAACAACACCACGATGAAGGGCGAGCCCTCCTTCATCCCGGCCGAGTACGCCACCAAGGCGTTCCCGGGCAACGAGTACGGCCGCACGCTGCACTTCGGCATCCGCGAGCACGGCATGGGCTCGATCCTCAACGGCATCGCGGTGCACGGCGGCACCCGCCCGTACGGCGGCACCTTCCTGGTGTTCAGCGACTACATGCGCGGCTCGGTCCGGCTGTCCGCGCTGATGAAGCTGCCGGTCGTCTTCGTGTGGACGCACGACTCGATCGGTCTCGGCGAGGACGGCCCGACGCACCAGCCGATCGAGACGGTCTCCGCCCTGCGCGCGATCGTCGGCCTCGACGTGGTCCGCCCGGCCGACGCCAACGAGACCGCCTGGGCCTGGCGCGGTGCCATCGAGCACACTGACCGGCCGACCGCGCTCGCGCTGTCCCGGCAGAACCTCCCGACGATCGACCGCAGCAAGTACGCGGCGGCCGAGGGCACCCTCAAGGGCGGCTACATCCTCTCCGAGGCGTCCGGTGGCCAGCCCAGCGTGATCCTCATCGGCACCGGCTCCGAGGTGCAGCTCTGCCTCGTCGCGCAGGAGCGGCTCGAGGCCGAGGGCACCCCGACCCGGGTCGTGTCGATGCCCTGCCAGGAGTGGTTCTACGAGCAGGACACCGCGTACCAGCAGGAAGTTCTGCCGCGTGGTGTTAAGGCGCGCGTCACCGTCGAGGCTGGCATCCGGATGAGCTGGGACCGCATCCTTGGAGATGCGGGCGAGCCGGTCAGCATCGAGCACTACGGCGCCAGCGCACCCGCCAAGATCCTTTTCGAGCAGTTCGGCTTCACCGCGGACAACGTGGTGGCCAAGGCCAACGCCGCCCTGGCCAAGGTCGGCGAGATCACCGGTCACAAGACCGGAAACTGAGGAGTACGCGATGACCGACAGGCTGGCCGAGCTTTCCGCCCAGGGTGTGGCGGTATGGCTCGACGATCTCTCCCGTGTCCGCCTGACCACTGGTTCGCTCGAGAAGCTGCGCGTTGACCAGCACGTGGTCGGCGTGACCACCAACCCGAGCATCTTCCAGAAGGCGCTGTCCGACGCGGACGCCTACGACGAGCAGCTCCGGGACCTGGCGGCGCAGAAGGTCACGGTCGAGGAGGCCGTGCGCCTGATGACCGCCAAGGACGTGCGGGCGGCGTGTGACGTGATGCGTCCCGCGTACGACGCGTCCAAGGGCATCGACGGCCGCGTCTCCATCGAGGTCGACCCGCGCAAGGCGCACGAGACCGAGAGCACCGTGGCCGAGGCCAAGACGCTCTGGTGGCTCGTCGACCGGGAAAACCTCTACATCAAGATCCCGGCCACCCTGGCCGGCCTGCCCGCGATCACGGCGACCCTGGCCGCCGGGATCAGCGTGAACGTGACGCTGATCTTCTCGCTGGAGCGCTACCGCGCGGTGATGGAGGCGTTCCTGGCCGGTGTCGAGCAGGCCAAGCTCAACGGCCACGACCTGTCCAAGATCGGTTCGGTGGCGTCGTTCTTCGTCTCCCGGGTGGACAGCGAGGTCGACAAGCGGCTCGACAAGATCGGCAGCGACGAGGCCAAGGCGCTCAAGGGCAAGGCGGCCATCGCCAACGCCCAGCTGGCCTACGAGGCGTACACCGAGGTCTTCGGCACCGACCGGTGGAAGGCCCTGGAGAAGGCCGGCGCGCACCCGCAGCGTCCGCTGTGGGCGTCGACCTCGACCAAGAGCCCCGAGTTCAAGGACACGATCTACGTCGAGGAGCTGATCGCCCCCGGGACGGTCAACACCATGCCGGAGTCGGTGATCTTCGCGTACGAGGACCACGGTGACACCCGTGGCGACACCGTCAGCCCCGCGTTCGGCGACGCCAAGAAGGTCTTCAGCGACCTGGCCGCCGTGGGCATCGACTTCAACGACGTCGTGAAGGTCCTCGAGGACGAGGGCGTCGACAAGTTCGAGGTCAGCTGGAAAGAGCTGCTCGACGGAGTCACCAAGTCGCTGAAGGCGGCCGCTTCCGGCGCCAAGAACCCGAGCGACGCGGCCTGATTTTCCCCGCCGGGGCCCGCCATGTTTTAAACAGGCGGGCCCCGGCGTACTTCACCTGCACGACACCGATAACTGGCAGGATGGACCACGTGGGCAATCCGCTGCGTACCGCACAGGACCGCAGGCTCCCGCGCATCCCGGAGCCGTGTGCTCTGGTGATCTTCGGAGTCACCGGTGACCTGTCCCGAAAGAAGCTCATCCCGGCCGTCTACGACTTGGCCAACCGCGGTCTGCTGCCGCCCGGTTTCGTGGTCCTGGGCTTCGCCCGCCGCGACTGGGGTGACGGCGACTTCGAGTCTCTGGCCCTGGAAGCGGCGAAGAAGGGCGCCCGGACCCCGTGGCGTGAGGATGTCTGGCAGCGTCTGGCCAGCCAGTTCCAGTTCGTGCCCGGTTCGTTCGACGACGACGCCGCCTTCGACAGCCTGGCCGAGACGCTCGACGACCTGCGCGAACGCAACGGCATCCCGGGCAACGCCGCCTTCTACTTCTCCATCCCGCCGGCCGCGTTCCCGCTGGTGCTCAACCAGCTGGCCCGCACCGGGATGGCCGACAACGCCAAGTCCGGCGGCTGGCGGCGGGTCGTGGTGGAGAAGCCGTTCGGTAACGACCTGCAGTCCGCGATCTCGCTGAACCAACTGGTCGACGAGGTCTTCACCCCGCAGGACGTTTACCGCATCGACCACTACCTGGGCAAGGAGACGGTCCAGAACATCCTGGCCCTGCGCTTTGCCAACAGTCTCTTCGAGCCGGTGTGGAACTCGAAGTACGTCGACTCGGTGCAGATCACCATGGCCGAGGACGTCGGCATCGGCACCCGGGCCGCGTTCTACGACGCCTCCGGTGCCGCCCGCGACGTCCTGCAGAACCACCTGCTGCAGCTGCTCGCGCTGGTCGCCATGGAAGAGCCGACAAGCTTCGACCCCAATGACGTACGCGCCGAGAAGCTCAAGGTCCTCAAGGCCATCGCCATCCCGAAGGACGTCGCGACGGGTTCCGTCCGCGGGCAGTACCTTCCGGGCTGGGTGGCCGGCGAGCGAGCCGTGGGCTACCTCGAGGAGAAGAACATCCCGCCGGACTCGACCACCGAGACCTACGCGGCGGTCCGGCTCGGCATCCAGAACCGGCGCTGGGCCGAGGTCCCGTTCTACGTCCGGGTCGGCAAGCGCATGCCGCGCCGGGTGACCGAGATCGCGATCCTGTTCAAGCGCGCGCCGCACCTGCCGTTCGACCCGGCCGACGTGGAGATGCTGGGCAACAACCAGCTGGTCCTGCGGGTGCAGCCGGACGAGGGCGTGGTGCTCAAGTTCGGTTCCAAGGTGCCCGGCACCACCATGGAGGTCCGCGACATCGCGATGGACTTCCAGTACGGCGAGGCGTTCACCGAGTCCAGCCCCGAGGCGTACGAACGACTGGTGCTGGACGTGCTGGTCGGCGACCGGACCCTGTTCCCGGACGCCGCCGAGATCGAGCAGTCCTGGCAGGTCATCGACCCGCTGGAGGCCGCCTGGGCGGACACCACGCCGGAGCCCTACCGGGCCGGCGAGTGGGGCCCGCGGGCGTCCGACGAGATGCTGGGCCGCGAAGGCCGTGCCTGGAGGCGAGCATGATTGGCTTGTGGGACACCACCGGCAACGAGGTCGTCAAGGCTCTCGCGGCCGAGCGGCGCAGCGCCGGCGGCGTGGCCTCCGGCCTCGCCCTGACCCTGGTCGCCGTCGTGGAGGAGAAGAAGGTCCGGGAGGCCGAGGCGGCCGCCACCATCGCCGCCTCCGCGCACCCCTGCCGCCTGCTCATCGTGGTCCGCTCCGATCTGGAGGGACGCAGCCGCCTCGACGCGGAAATCGTCGTGGGTGGCCGTCTCGGCCCGGCCGAGGCGGTCGTCATGCGGATGTACGGCCGTCTCGCGCTGCACGCCGAGTCGGTCGTCATGCCGCTGCTCGCCCCGGACGTCCCGGTGGTCAGCTGGTGGCACGAGGAGCCGCCGGACTCGATCGCCAACGACTTCCTCGGCGTCGTCGCCGACCGGCGGATCACCGACTGCGCGCAGTCCCCCGACCCGGTGGCCGCGCTGCGGCAGCGGGCCGTCGACTACGCGCCGGGCGACACCGACCTCACCTGGACCCGCATCACGCTGTGGCGCACCCTGGTGGCCGGCGCGTTCGACACCACCGACGAGCGGGTCACCGGCGCCACCATCGTGGCGCCGGCCAAGGACCCGACCGCCTGGCTGATGAAGGGCTGGCTGCAGTCGCGGCTCGGCATCGAGCCGAAGCTGGAGTCGTCCGACCGCTCGCCGCGGATGCACTCGGTGGAACTGCAGTGCGCCAACGGCGACTGCGTCCGGGTCACCCGCGAGGAGAACACCGCGCTGTTCAGCCGCACCGGCCAGGAAGACCGCTACATGCCGCTGCCGAAGCGGCCGGTCGGTGACGAACTGGCCGAGGAACTGCGCCGGCTCGACGCCGACCAGATCTACTCCGAGGCCCTCGGTGCGATGGCCGGCGCGACCGGCCTCGACCACCGGGCCCCGATGCGGGTGCACGTCTGGAAGGACCCGGCCCTCGCCGCCCGCGCGAACGAGGACGCCGGAGCCATGGCCGGCCCCGGTGGCACCGCCGCCTGACCCCGACAATCAAGCAGGGCCGTCCGCCTCACGGTGGGCGGCCCTTCCGCAATAGGAGGCGTACGTGAGCAAGACCCTGGTCGTGGTGGTACCCGACGCCGACGTCCTCGCCGCCACCGTCGCATCCCGCCTGGTCGCGAAGATCGTGGACGCGCAGGCCGACCGTGGCACGGCGAGTGTGGTGCTGACCGGCGGCCGGATCGCCGCGAAGGTGCTGACGACCGTCAAGGACCTGCCGGCCGCGGCCGCGATCGACTGGTCGCAGGTCGACCTGTGGTGGGGGGACGAGCGGTTCCTGCCGGCCGGTGACGCCGACCGCAACGAGACCCAGGCCCGGGCCGCGCTGCTGGACGCGCTGCCGCTGGACCCGGCCCGGGTGCACGCCATGCCGGCCGACGCCGGTCAGGGCGTTTCGTCGGCGGCGGTCAGCTACGCTGCCGAGCTCGGTGACCCGCTGCCGACATTCGACGTGCTGATGCTCGGCGTCGGCGAGGACGGGCACGTGGCGTCGCTCTTCCCGGATCACCCGGTGCTGACCGAGACGGGGACGACGACGGCGGCCGTGCACGACAGCCCGAAGCCGCCGCCGAACCGGGTCACGCTGACCATGCCGACGATCCAGAGCGCCGACGAGGTGTGGCTGATCGCCGCCGGGCCGGACAAGACGGTGTCGGTCGGTGCCGCCCTGGGCGGCGACAAGTCGAAGCCGGCCGCACACGCCACCGGTGTCAGCAAGACCTACTGGCTGCTCGACCGGGCCGCGGCGGCCGACGTACCGGCCCGGCGATAGTCCTTACTCGCCTCGGCGCTGGCGCACCTTGGCGAGGGCCTCAGCGAGAATCTTCTCGCCGTCCTCGTCGGTGCGCCGCTCCTTGACGTACGCCAGATGCGACTTGTACGGCTCGGCACGCATTCGGCCAGGCGGGTGTTCCCCGTCGAGACCGGCCGGCTGTCCGCAACGCGGGCAGTCCCACGTGTCGGGCGCGGGCGCCTCGGCCGAGAACTTGATCAGGCTGGCGTGGCCGGCCGCGCAGAAGTAGGTCACTTCTCGGCGCGGGGCGGGCTCGCTGCGCTCGTCGGGGCGCATCGGGCTGGACCCGACACGGCTGCCGCGGATCGCACTGCCGCTGGACACGGATGTCACTCCTGTCTCGAGGCGGGTCGGCCGGAAATATGGCCGAAATAATGGGGATAAAATAGCCGCGCGCCCGGCAGAACCGGACGCGCGGCAGATTCTACGACTATTGGCGACGGTCAGGAAGCAGGCAGGGCCAGACGCAGCCAGAGTCCCAGACCGACGATGCAGGCGAACCAGACGATGCCCACCAGAACGGTGTAGCGGTCGAGGTTCTTCTCCGCGACCGACGACCCGGCCAGGCTGGAAGAGACGCCACCGCCGAACATGCTCGACATGCCGCCGCCCTTGCCGCGGTGCAGCAGGATCAGCAGGGTCAGCACGAGGCTGGTAAGCACCAGCAACACGATCATCGTGTACGCGAACCACATCGGCATGATCGGGTTCATTCCTCTCGAAGGACAGACAGCACCGCAACAATAGCGGGTGCCCGGCCGCAAGGTGCGACCGGGCACACAGCATGTTTCAGCGGCCTACGTGCTCCCGGTAGCGCACGATCGAGGCGAACTCGCCGGCCTCCAGCGACGCGCCGCCGACCAGCACACCGTCGACATCCGGCTGCGCCATGATCGACGCGATATTGGCGGCCTTCACTGAACCGCCGTACTGGATGCGCACGGCCTCGCCGACGTCGGTGCCGTACTTCTCGGCGATCGCCGCGCGAATGGCCTTGCAGACCTCCTGCGCGTCGTCCGGCGTCGCGGTCTTGCCGGTGCCGATCGCCCAGACCGGCTCGTACGCGACGACGATCTGCTTGACCTGCTCCGGCTTCAGCCCGGCCAGCCCGGCCAGGGTCTGGTTGGTGCAGTGGGCGACGTGCGTGCCCTCCTCGCGGGTGACCAGGCCCTCGCCGACGCAGAGGATCGGCGTGATCTCGTTCGCGAAGGCCGCCTTCACCTTCGCGTTGACCAGCGCGTCGTCCTCGTCGTGGTACTCCCGGCGCTCGGAGTGCCCGGCCAGCACGTAGGAGACGCCCAGCTTGGACAGCATCGCGCCGGAGATCTCCCCGGTGTACGCGCCGCTCTTGTACTGGGAGATGTCCTGCGCGCCGTAGACGAGGTGCAGCTTGTCGCCGTCGATCGCGGTCTGCACGCTGCGCAGATCGGTGAACGGCGGCACGACGACGGTCTCGACGTCGGTCAGCTGCTGCGGGGTGAGACTCGCGGCCAGCTTCTGCACCAGAAGGATGGCCTCGAGGTGGTTGAGGTTCATCTTCCAGTTGCCGGCAACGATCGGACGGCGGGGGGTGGGGTCCGTCATGCTCACTTCTCCAGGGCTTCGACGCCGGGCAGCTTCTTGCCCTCGAGGTACTCCAGGGAGGCACCGCCACCGGTGGAGATGTGCCCGAACGCCGACTCGTCGAGGCCGAGCGTGCGCACGGCCGCGGCCGAGTCGCCGCCACCGACGACCGAGAAGCCGTCGATCTTGGTGATGGCCTCGGCGACGCCCCGGGTGCCGGCCGCGAACGGCGCCAGCTCGAAGACGCCCATCGGGCCGTTCCAGAACACGGTCTTCGCGGACCCGATGGCCTCGGCGAAGATCGCGACCGACTTCGGCCCGATGTCCAGCCCGAGCCGATCGGCCGGAATGTCGGAAATGTCAACCGTGTCATACGCAGCGTCAGCCGAGAACTCGCTGGCCGCCACAACGTCCACGGGCAGCACGATCCGGCCGTCGGCTTCCGCCAGCAGCGCGGAACAGGTGTCGATCATTTCCGACTCAAGCAGCGACTTGCCGACCTCGTGCCCCTGAGCCTTCAGGAACGTGAAGCACATGCCGCCGCCGACGAGCAGCTTGTCGACCTTCGGCAGCAGCGCCTTGATCACGGCGAGCTTGTCGGAGACCTTCGAACCGCCGAGCACGACCACGTAGGGCTGCTCCGGGCTCTCCGACACCCGCTTGAGGACCTCGACCTCTTTCAGGACGAGCCCACCGGCGTAGTGCGGGAGCAGAGACGGCACGTCGTACACCGAGGCGTGCTTGCGGTGCACGGCACCAAAAGCGTCATCGACGTAAAAATCGGCATATGCCGCCAGCTGGCCCGCGAAGGCAACGCGCGCGGCGTCGTCCTTCGAGGTCTCGCCCTCGTTGAACCGCAGGTTCTCCAGCAGGAGCACCTGGCCGTCGGCCAGCGCTTCCACGGCAGCGGAAGCAGAAGGGCCGACCGTGTCCTCAGCGAAGACGACGTCGGAGCCAAGGAGCTCCGAAAGCCGCGTCGCAACGGGAGCAAGCGTGTACTTCGGGTCCGGCGCGCCCTTGGGGCGGCCGAGGTGCGACATCACGATGACGCGGGCACCCGCGTCACGCAGCGCGACCAGCGTCGGCAGCACCGCGCGGGCGCGGCCGTCGTCGCTGATGACGCCAGGGTTGGCTTTGTCGAACGGGACGTTCAGGTCGGCGCGCACGAGCACGCGCCGACCCGAGACACCCTCGCCGAGCAGGTCGTCGAGAGTCTTCACGATTCGTCAGCCAACCAGCTTGACCAGGTCGACGAGGCGGTTCGAGTAGCCCCACTCGTTGTCGTACCAACCGACGACCTTGACCTGGTTGCCGATCACCTTGGTGAGGCCGGCGTCGAAGATGCAGGAGGCCGGGTCGGTGACGATGTCCGAGGACACGATCGGGTCCTCGGTGTAGACCAGGATGCCCTTGAGCGGGCCGTCGGCGGCCGCCTTGATCGCCTGGTTGACCTCGTCGACCGAGGTCTCCTTGCCGGCGGTGAAGGTCAGGTCGGTGGCCGAGCCGGTGGGGATCGGCACCCGCAGCGCGAAGCCGTCGAGCTTGCCCTTGAGCTCCGGCAGCACCAGGCTGACGGCCTTGGCGGCACCGGTCGAGGTCGGCACGATGTTCAGGGCGGCGGCGCGGGCGCGACGCAGGTCCTTGTGCGGGCCGTCCTGCAGGTTCTGGTCCTGGGTGTAGGCGTGGATCGTGGTCATCAGGCCACGCTCGATGCCGATCGTGTCGTTCAGCACCTTGGCCATCGGCGCCAGGCAGTTGGTGGTGCAGGACGCGTTGGAGATGACCGTGTGCTTCGCGCCGTCGTACAGGTTGTCGTTGACGCCGATGACGATCGTGATGTCTTCGTTCTTGGCCGGGGCCGAGATGATGACCTTCTTCGCGCCGTTCTCGACGTGCACCTTGGCCTTGTTGGCGTCGGTGAAGAAGCCGGTCGACTCGATCACCACGTCCGCGCCGACGTCGCCCCACTTGAGGTTGGCCGGGTCACGGTCGGCGAACGCCTTGAAGGTCTTGCCACCGACGGTGATCTCGTCGGCCGTGGCCTTTACCTCCTGGCCCAGACGACCCAGGATCGAGTCGTACTTGAGCAGGTGAGCCAGCGTCGCGTTGTCGGTGAGGTCGTTGACCGCCACGATCTCGATGTCCGCGCCGGAGGCCTGAACGGCCCGGAAGAAGTTACGTCCGATACGGCCGAAGCCATTGATGCCAACCCGGATGGTCACAGGTGGATCTCCTCGTTTCGGTCCGCCGGATTTCGTCGACCGGCGGAGAGTCTCTGCACGCCGAACTTCAACGGTCCGGCGTAGGGCGTCCGGCGAACGCGCGCGAATGAAGGGTGCGCCGCACCGAACTGGCGGCGTCACAGCGCGGTCGGCCGAGCTGCCGGCACCGTCGCCGTCACCATCGACCCTATCCGAGCCATCCGCCGACCGAGAGGCCGGGTGGGTTACCGACAGGTGACCAAGGTCCCTAATTAAGCGTTCATTCAAAACCCTTGGAAAGTACGCGTTCCGGCAGGTCCCCGCCTACCAGCGCGATCTTCGCGGCCCCTTACGGCCGCGACGCGCCTTTCGCGTGAGGCGTCCCGGAGCGCCTTCGGGCGCAACCCAACGCCGCACGCGAGAGTCGCGTCGCGGCCCGGTGCGGCCGCCCGGTCGCGCTGCTCGGCGGGACCGGGCATACCCGTATTTTCTAAGAAAGCGGGAGCGAACCGCTCAGCAGGCCATCATCTCGGGGGTTACCGCCGCCTCGGTGTCCGGAATGCCGAGGTCGCGGGCGCGCTTGTCGGCAAGCGCCAGCAGACGCCTTATGCGGCCGGCGATCGCATCCTTCGTCAGCGGCGGATCGGCGAGGGCGCCCAGCTCCTCGAGGGAGGCCTGCCGGTGCTCGAGACGCAGCTGACCGGCGCTGGTGAGGTGGTTGGGGGCCTCGTCGGCCAGGATCTCCAGGGCGCGGGTGACCCGGGCGGCCGCCGCGACCGCGGCGCGGGCCGAGCGGCGCAGGTTGGCGTCGTCGAAGTTGGCCAGGCGGTTGGCCGTCGCCCGGACCTCGCGGCGGACCCGGCGTTCCTCCCAGGCCAGCACGCTGGCGTGCGCGCCGATCCGGGTGAGCAGGGCGGCGATCGCGTCGCCGTCCTTGATCACCACCCGGTCGACGCCGCGGACCTCGCGCTCCTTGGCGGTGATGCCGATCCGGCGGGCGGCGCCGCGCAGCGCGAGGGCGGCCTCCGGGCCGGGGCAGGTGATCTCGAGGGCGCTGGAGCGGCCGGGCTCGGTGAGCGAACCGTGCGCCATGAAGGCGCCGCGCCAGGCGGCGACGGCGCAGCAGACGTTGGCCGAGACGACGTGCGGCGGGAGGCCGCGGACCGGCCGGCCGCGCACGTCGAGCAGGCCGGTCTGGCGAGCGAGGGCCTCGCCGTCCTTGACGATCCGGACGATGTAGTGGCTGCCCTTGCGCAGACCGCCGGAGGCCAGCACGTGGACCTCGCTGGGGTAGCCGTAGACGTCGGCGATCTCGCGGCGCAGGCGGCGCGCGACCGCGCCGGTGTCGAGCTCGGCCTCGACCACCACCCGGCCGGACACGATGTGCAGGCCGCCGGCGAAACGCAGCAGCGCCGCCATCTCCGCCCGGCGGCAGCACGGCTTGGGCACGTCGACCCGGCTCAGCTCGTCCTTGACCGCTGCCGTCATCGCCATCGTGTTAGTCCCACCTCATGCGCTGAAATGTTGAACAGTGTGTGCCGCACTACGCCGTCTGCTTAACGAGCGGCGCCCAATACTGGCACCAGTGCAACGCCCAGCGACTCAGGATCATGCCTCGGGCTGCCGTCCGCAACGGCCAACGGTGCCAACACGAGACGGGCACCCAAAGTTTCGGCCGCCAGGTGCACCGGTTCGGGTTCGCCCACCCACTTGGCGTCGGCCAGCACGGTGTCGGCCCGCAGACCCGGTAAATACCACCTCAGGGCGGCCAGGTGATCGGCCACCGACAGCCCGAGGGTCTCGTTGTCGGCGGCCAGGTTGAGCGTCACCAGCTTGCGGGCCGGGCTGGCGATGATCGCCTCGGCCAGCCGGGGCACCAGCAGATGTGGCAGCACGCTCGTGTACCAGCTGCCGGGGCCGAAGATCAGCCAGTCGGCCGCGTGGATGGCCTCGATCGCCTGGTCGCAGACGGGCGGGTCGGCCGGCTCGAGCCGGACCGCCTCGACGTGCCCGAGCGCCACCGCGACCGCGTGCTGACCGCGCACGGTGACGACCTCGCCGGGTCGTTCCGGGTCGGCGCCGAGCACGTCGGCCTCGATGCCGACCGCGTGCCGGGCCATCGGCAGCACCCGGCCGCGCGCGCCGACCAGGGCGGCCACGTGATCGAGGGCGTCGACCGGGTCGTCGAGCATCTCCATGAGACCGAGCAGCAGCAGGTTGCCGACCGCGTGCCCGGCCAGCGAGTCACTGCCGGCGAACCGGTACTGCAGCAGCTGCGCGGTCAGTTGCCGGGCCGGGTCGTCGGCGGCCAGCGCGGCCAGCGCCTGCCGCAGGTCGCCCGGCGGCAGCAGCGCGTCCCGCTCGGCCCGCAGCCGGCCGCTGGACCCGCCGTCGTCGCCGACCGTGACGATCGCGGTGATGTCCAGTTCCAGCTCGCGGGCGGCGTGCCGCAATCCGCGGAGGGAGGCGCCGAGCCCGTGCCCTCCCCCGAACGCGACCACGCGAACGGCCGTCACTCCCGCCCCAGGTCGCGGTGCGAGGGGTGGGCGGAGAGCCGCATGTCACGCAACTGGGCGGTGAGTTCCTCGGTGATCGCGACGCTGCGGTGCTTGCCGCCGGTGCAGCCGACCGCGACGGTGAGGTAGCGCTTGCCCTCGCGCTCGAACCCGGGCGCCGTCGACGCGATCAGGCCGGCGTAGTTGCTGACGAAGGTGCTCGCGCCCTCCTGGTCGAGGACGTACTTGCTGACCGCGTCCTCCAGGCCGGTGTGGTCGCGCAGGTCGGGAACCCAGAACGGGTTGGGCAGGAAGCGGGCGTCCAGCACGTAGTCGGCGTCCGGCGGCAGGCCGTATTTGAAGCCGAACGACAGCACGGTGATGCGCAGCTTGCGCACGTCTTCCCCGCCGAACAGTTCCTCGACCCGGCGGCGCAGCTGGTTCACGTTCAGGTGGCTGGTGTCGATGATCACGTCGGACTGCTCGCGGGCCTCGGCCAGCAGCTTGCGCTCGGCGGTGATGCCGTCGGCCAGCCGGCCGTCGCCCTGCAGCGGGTGCGAGCGGCGCACCGACTCGAACCGGCGGATCAGCACCTCGTCGTCGGCGTCGACGAACAGCACCCGCGGCGAGAAGCCACGCTCCTTGAGGGCGTGGATGGCGCCGGCCAGGTCGGTGGAGAAGGCCCGGCTGCGCACGTCGAGCACCATGGCGGTGCGCCGGGCGGCGCCACCGGCCTGGAACGCGAGCTGGGCCATGTCCAGCATCAGCGCCTGGGGCAGGTTGTCCACCACATAGAAGCCCACGTTCTCCAGCGCCCGGGCGACCGTGCTGCGGCCACCGCCGGAAACGCCGGTCACGACCACCAGGTCGGTGGCCACCTCGTCCGGGTCCACCGAGTCAGCGAACTCCGGCAACGACTCCGTCAACGCACGCCTCCCGCGTAGATGCCCACTCCATCGCGGGCGGACACCCCATCCAACCGCCCCGCCGCCACCCTTGAGCGGACTGAAGGCAATACATCTTAGGCCGAACCAACTCCGCGAGTCGGGCCGATCCGCTATTCGTGTGACTCCAGGTTGTCCGGTGCCGCGGCCGGGATCCGGACCGGGGCCGGCGCCGGCAGGCTGCTGCCGGCCCGGTTGCGGGTGGCCCCGGCCTTGGTCTTGCCCGCGCCGCCGGCCGGAACCGCCCCCGCCTCGGCCGGTGGCTTCTGAGCCTCGGCCGGCGGGTTCAGCGTCGCGATCAGGGTCTCGGCGGTGCGCTTGCCGATGCCGGGGACCTCGGTGATCTCCTCGACGGTGGCGGCGGCGAGCCGCTTGAGCGAGCCGAAGTGCCGCAGCAGCGCCTTGCGGCGGGTCTCCCCCATCCCCGGGATGCTGTCCAGGGCCGAGCCGGTCATCCGCTTGGACCGGCGCTGCCGGTGGAAGGTGATGGCGAACCGGTGTGCCTCGTCCCGGGCCCGCTGCAACAGGTAGAGCGCCTCGGAGGTGCGCGGGAAGATCACCGGGAAGTCGTCGCCGGGCAGCCACACCTCCTCGAGCCGCTTGGCCAGCCCGCACAGCGCGACGTCGGTGATGCCGAGCTCGGCGAAGACCTCGGCGACCGCGTTGACCTGCGGCTGGCCACCGTCGACCACGACCAGCTGGGGCGGGTAGGCGAACCGGCGGGGCTTGCCGGTGAGCGGGTCGATGCCGGGCAACTCGGCGGGCGGGACCTCGTCGCCGTGCAGCAGCGCGTCGGCCTCGTCGTCGGCCACATCGGACTCCGGCTCGTCGCGGGGCGCGTCGGCCCCCGGCCGGGCCTTGAAGCGGGCGAACCGCCGCCGCATGACCTCGGTCATCGCGGACAGGTCGTCGGTGCCGCTGCCGTCGGCGTTGCCGCGCACCGCGAACCGGCGGTATTCACTCTTGCGGGGCAGGCCGTCCTCGAAGACCACCATGGACGCGACCACGTCGGTGCCCTGGATCTGCGAGACGTCGAAGCACTCGATGCGCAGCGGCGAGGTGTCCATGCCGAGCGCCTCGGCGATCTCGTCGAGCGCCTTGCTGCGGGTGGTCAGGTCGCCGGCCCGGCGCAGCTTGTGCCGCTGCAGCACCTCGCCGGCGTTGCGGGCCACCGTCTCCATCAGATCTTTCTTGTCGCCGCGCTGCGGCACCCGCAGCGACACCCGGCTGCCGCGGCGCTCGGACAGCCAGTCGGCCAGCGCCGGAGCGTCCTCGGGCAGGGCCGGGACCAGCAGCTCGCGCGGAACGTCGCCCTCGCCCTCGACATCGCCGTACACCTGCGAGCAGAAGTGGTGCACCAGGTCGCCGGTGGACAGGTCTTCCACCTTTTCCACCACCCAGCCGCGCTGACCGCGGATCCGGCCGTCGCGCACGTGGAACACCTGCACGGCCGCCTCGAGCGGGTCTTCGGCGAAGGCGACCACGTCGGCGTCGGTGCCGTCGCCGAGCACCACGGTCTGCTTCTCCATGGCCCGGCGCAGGGCGGCGATGTCGTCGCGCAGCCGGGCCGCGCGCTCGAACTCGAGGGTCTCGGAGGCCTTCATCATGTCGCGCTCGAGCCGCCGGACGAACGCGTCGGTGCGCCCGGCCATGAAGTCGCAGAAGTCGTCGACGATGGCCCGGTGCTCGTCGGCGGAGACCTGGCCGGTGCACGGGGCCGAGCACTTGCCGATGTAGCCCAGAAGGCAGGGGCGGCCGATCTGGCCGGACCGCTTGAAGACACCGGCCGAGCAGGTGCGCGCCGGGAACACCCGCAGCAGCAGGTCGAGGGTCTCGCGGATGGCCCAGGCATGCGAGTAGGGCCCGAAGTAGCGCACGCCCTTGCGCTTGGCGCCGCGCATCACCTGCAGGCGCGGGAACTCCTCGTTGAGGGTGACCGCGAGGAACGGGTAGGACTTGTCGTCGCGGTATTTCACGTTGAAGCGCGGATCGAATTCCTTGATCCAGCTGAACTCCAGCTGCAGCGCCTCGACCTCGGTGCCGACCGTCACCCAGTCGACGGCGGCCGCGGTGGTCACCATCTGCTGGGTGCGCGCGTGCAGCGACCAGGTGTCGGCGAAATAGGAATTCAGGCGGTTTCGTAGGTTCTTCGCCTTACCGACGTAGATCACGCGGCCGGTCGAGTCACGGAAGCGGTAGACGCCGGGTGAGTCGGGGATCGTCCCGGGCGCGGGTCGGTAGGTCGACGGGTCTGGCACGGGGTCAACAGTAGTGCGGGGGACTGACATGATTACCCGACCGGAGGTCCGTTGCCGCCGCCACGGCGTCGGACCTCCGGCCGTAAATCGTTACGCCTTGACGATGCTGTCGCCGTCCGCCTTGACCTTCGTCTCGGCCAGGGCCTTGGTGGCCGGGCCGACGGTCGGCTCGCCGGTCTCGATGGAAAATTTGCTCCCGTGGCACGGGCAGATGATCACGCCGCCGTCCACCTTGCTCACATCGCAGCCGGCGTGCGGGCACACCTTGCTGAACGCCTTGAAGGTGCCGGCCACCGGCTGGGTGATCACGTAATCGCCGGAGATGACGCCGCCGCCCTCCGGCACGTCGGCGGTGGAGGCCAGCGCGCTGCCGCCGGTCGCGCCCGCGGTGCTGCCGGTGCCGCTGCCGGCCTCGGCGCTGCCGGCCGGGGCCGGGTCGTTGCTGAAGCCGGTGCCGTTGGTGTTGGTGCTGCTGGTTCCGCAGGCGGCCAGGACCGCGGTGGCACCGGCCGCGCCGGCGCCGAGCAGGACGAGCCGGCGCGTCGAGGCCGTGCCCGTGCGGCCCGGCGGCGCCTCGGTGGGAAGCGCGGAGTCGGTCCTCGTCTGCACGTCTGTCATCGGTAAGCCCTCCAGTGCAAGTCCGCGCGAGTGGTCACGCGGCGTCTACGTGGTGTACGCGGTCACGGCCGAGCCGGTTCAGGGATTCCGCGAAATTGTGCGCCCTGATGGCCGAGCTTTCCTCGGGTTTGGGCGCCTTTGCCCGGCGCCTTTTCCCGTTGTTTACACACAGAACGGCGCCCGGTCGAGCCTATGGACCCGACCGGGCGCCGTTGCTATGAGTCACCTGTGACCTTGCTGGAACTTTACGCTTCAACCAGGGCGTGTCCTGCGTCAGACGGCGGCCTTGGCCCGGGACCTGGTCGCCCGGGGCTTGGCGGGAGCCTTCGGCGCCGGGGTGCCGTTGGCCTTGGCCGCCCGGGCGACGGCCGCCGCCGACCCGGCCGGCTCACCCTCCAGGCCCAGGACGTGGCGCAGGTATTGCCCGGTGTGGCTCTCCGGCACCTCGGCCAGTTCCTCCGGGGTGCCGGTGGCCAGCACCAGGCCGCCCTTGCTGCCGCCCTCGGGACCCATGTCGATCAGCCAGTCGGCCGTCTTTATCACGTCGAGGTTGTGCTCGATGGTGATCACCGTGTTGCCCTTGTCGACCAGGCCGTTGAGCACCAGCAGCAGCTTGCGGATGTCCTCGAAGTGCAGGCCGGTGGTCGGCTCGTCGAGCACGTAGACGGTGCGGCCGGTGGACCGCTTCTGCAGCTCGGAGGCGAGCTTGACGCGCTGCGCCTCGCCGCCGGACAGGGTCGGGGCGGGCTGGCCCAGCCGGACGTAACCGAGGCCGACGTCGACGAGCGTCTTGAGGTGCCGGTGGATCGAGGTGATCGGCTCGAAGAAGGTCGCGGCCTCCTCGATCGGCATCTCCAGCACCTCGGAGATCGTCTTGCCCTTGTAGTGCACCTCGAGCGTCTCCCGGTTGTAGCGGGCGCCCTTGCACACCTCGCAGGGGACGTAGACGTCCGGCAGGAAGTTCATCTCGATCTTGATCGTTCCGTCGCCCGCGCAGTTCTCGCAGCGGCCGCCCTTGACGTTGAACGAGAACCGGCCGGGGCCGTAGCCGCGCACCTTGGCCTCGACCGTCTCGGCGAACAGCTTGCGGATGTTGTCGAACACCCCGGTGTAGGTGGCCGGGTTGGACCGCGGGGTGCGGCCGATCGGCGACTGGTCGACGCCCACCACCTTGTCGACCTGGTCGAGGCCGGTGAGCCGGGTGTGCCGGCCGGGCACCAGCCGGGCGCCGTTCACCTGGTTGGCCAGCACCGTGTAGAGGATGTCGTTGACCAGGGTCGACTTGCCCGAGCCGCTGACCCCGGTGACCGCGATGAACTGGCCCAGCGGGAAGCCGACGGTCAGGTTGCGCAGGTTGTGCTCGCGGGCCCCCTGCACCACCAGCTCCCGGCCGGCGGTCTGCGGTCGGCGGGTGCCCGGCGTCGGGATCGACTTGCGGCCGGAGAGGTAGGCGCCGGTCGGCGACTCCTCGTTGGCCAGCAGGCCCTCGACCGAGCCGCTGTGCACGATCTTGCCGCCGTGCTCGCCGGCCCCCGGGCCGATGTCGACGATCCAGTCGGCGGTGCGGATCGTGTCTTCGTCGTGCTCGACCACGATCAGCGTGTTGCCCAGCTTCTTGAGCCGGACCAGCGTCTCGATCAGCCGGTGGTTGTCGCGCTGGTGCAGGCCGATCGACGGCTCGTCCAGCACGTAGAGCACGCCGACCAGGCCGGAGCCGATCTGGGTGGCGAGCCGGATGCGCTGCGCCTCACCGCCGGACAGGGTGCCGGCGCCGCGGTCGAGCGACAGGTATTCCAGGCCGACGTCGACCAGGAAGCGCAGCCGGGCGTTGATCTCCTTGAGCACCCGCTCGGCGATCATCTTCTGCCGGTCGTCGAGCTCGATGGTGGCCAGCAACTCGGCGCAGTCACCGATGGACAGGTTGCAGACCTCGGCGATGCTCTTGCCGGCGATCGTCACGGCCAGCACCTCGGGCTTGAGACGGGTGCCGCCGCAGACCGGGCACGGCACGTCGCGCATGTAGCCCTCGTACTTGTCCCGGGACCAGTCGCTCTCGGTGTCGTTGTGCCGGCGCTCGATCCACTGCACCACACCCTCGAACCCGGTGTAGTAGGAGCGCTCCCGGCCGTACTTGTTGCGGTATCGGACGTGGACCTGGTCTTCCGAGCCGTAGAGGATGGTCTTCTGGGCGCGGGACGGCAGCGACCGCCACGGGGTGTCGACCGAGAACTTCTCGGCGGTGGCCAGGGCCTCGAGGATGCGGGTGAAGTATTCCTGGGTCTGACCCCCGGCCCACGGCTGGATGGCGCCCTCCCGGATGCTGCGCTCCACGTCGGGGATCAGCAGCTCGGGGTCGACCTCCTTCTTGGTGCCGAGGCCGGTGCACTCGGGGCAGGCGCCGTAGGGCGCGTTGAAGGAGAACACCCGGGGTTCGAGGTCCTCGATCGCCAGCGGGTGGTCGTTGGGGCAGGCCAGGTGCTCGGAGAAGCGGCGCTCGCGGGCCGGGTCGTCCTCGGCCAGGTCGACGAAGTCGAGCAGCACGATGCCACCGGCCAGGCCGAGCGCGGCCTCGACCGAGTCGGTCAGGCGCTGCTTGCTGGACGCCTTGACGCTGAGCCGGTCGATCACCACCTCGATGGTGTGCTTCTCCTGCTTCTTCAGCTTCGGCGGCTCGGTGAGCGGGTGCACCACGCCGTCGACCCGGGCCCGCGCGTAGCCCTTGGCCTGCAGCTCGGCGAACAGGTCGACGTATTCACCCTTGCGGCCGCGGATCACCGGGGCGAGCACCATGAAGCGGGTGCCCTCTTCCATGGCGAGGACCCGGTCGACGATCTGCTGCGGGGTCTGCTTGCTGATCCGCTCACCGCAGACCGGGCAGTGCGGGATGCCGGTGCGGGCGAACAGCAGACGCAGGTAGTCGTAGACCTCGGTGATGGTGCCGACGGTCGAGCGCGGGTTGCGCGAGGTCGACTTCTGGTCGATCGAGACGGCCGGCGACAGGCCCTCGATGAAGTCGACGTCGGGCTTGTCCATCTGCCCGAGGAACTGCCGTGCGTACGACGACAGCGATTCCACGTATCTCCGCTGGCCCTCGGCGAAGATCGTGTCGAACGCGAGGCTGGACTTGCCCGAGCCGGAGAGCCCGGTGAAGACGATCATCGCGTCGCGGGGCAGGTCGAGGTTGACGTCGCGCAGGTTGTGTTCGCGCGCGCCTCGAATGATCAAACGGTCGGCCACCAGCCAGCCTCTCCGTACAGGTGTATGAGTCGAGCAAAGCCGCGGCCACTCTAGCCATGGGGTACGACAAGTTTTCGCTGTCGTAGTGCAGCGCCTGTCACATGACGCACATTCCCGCAGTTCAGGCGGCGCTAACTCACCCGGTCGAGGGAACCGGCAGATAGCGTACGTCCCACATTTGGACACCGCCCACCAGCTGCGGCGGCCCCAGGGCGTCGGTCAGGGTGGTCAGCAGGGCGTCACCGTTGCGGCTGTTCGGCACCAGCACCACCACCGCCGCCCGCCAGAAGGTCAGGTCCTGCCGGATCCGGATCCGCATGGTGTCGGTCATCACCGGCACCTGGCCGTACTCGCGGACCCGCCACAGCAGGCTCGACGTGTACCGGACCGGGGCGCTCCACGAGCCGGTGTCGTCGGCCGGCGGGTTGACCGGGCCCATGAAGTAGCCGCGCGGGGTCCGGTACGCCAGGTTGGACAGGGTGACCCAGCGCATCCCGGTGCGCCCGGTGGTCACGTCCGGCAGCGGCACGGTGACCAGGCTGCGGTCGTCCGAAACGTACTGCTGGTAGATGCCTTGAGTCAAAAACGGGGGCAGCGGGTCGCCGGCCACCACCGGCAGCGGCTTCGGGATCAGCGGCACCAGCGCCAGCACCAGACCGGTGAGGAACCAGCGGCGGCCCTTGACGCTCATCGCCGGCATCCGGTCGGCGGCCATCGCCAGCAGCACCCCGGCGATCGTGGCCGGCACCAGCGCGAACCGGGTCACGCTCACCAGGTCGATCACCGGCACGTGGCTCACCAGGCCGAACGGCAGCGGGATGGAGGTGTCGTGGCCGGCCACCCGCAGTCGCGGGCCCATCGACACCAGCAGCAGCACCAGCGCCGAGATCGCCGCCGACCGGGCCGCCACCGACCGCCACAGCACCACCACCGACACCACGATCATGACGAGGCCGATCGGCCCGAAGAACGTGTTGTCCTCGGTCGCGCTGACGCTCAGATGCCGGGTCACGGCCGCGTAGCCGGCCAGCGACTGCCGCGCGAACGCGCCCACCGACAGCAGGTCGGTCACGTACTCGTCCGGCGAGAACGGCTGGCCGTGGTAGCTGCCGGCCCGGAAGAACTGGAAATGCAGCGGATAGGCGAGCAGCGCACCCGAGGCCAGGGCCGCGACCCCGAGACCGGCCAGGAAGTGCCGCGCCTCCCGCTTGGCTCTCGGCCAGGCCATGGCCGCGTACGCGACGACGAACACGCCCAGGGCCAGCGCGGTGAAGAGCAGCGCCTCCTCGTTGATGAAGACCTGCAACACGATGAGCCCGGTGAGGATGAGTCCCCCGCGGACCGCCCGGCCCGGCTCGCGCAGGCGCAGCACCTGCAGCACGATGAACGGGATCACGAACTGGCAGACGAAGTTCACGTGCCCGTTCGCGTGCGACACCATGGCCGGCGCGAACCCGCACCACAGGCCGCCCAGCCAGGCCGCGACCCGGCTGGTCACCAGGTGCCGGGAGAGCACCCAGTACCAGGCCCAGGCGGTGCCGGCCAGGCCGAGGGTGAGCAGCAGCGCGACCGACACGCCGGCGCCGAGGAAGTGGGTGATCGGCGACACCGGCAGAGTCAGCGCCAGCATCGCCGTGTTGGCCATCATGTTCACGCCGTCCGGCACGTTCAGCCGGTCGGACCAGAACGGGCTGTCGCCGTGGAAGATCACCCGCTCGCCGTGCGCCAGCATGAACAGCATCACGCCGTGGTCGTCGTCGTTGCTGGCCAGCACCCGGCCGTTGGGGTCGCGCCAGAGCTGGATCATCACCAGCATCGAGAGCACGACGTAGTTCAGCAACGACAGCAGGTCGGCGCGCCGACGGGGCGCGGTCACCGGTTCCGGCGGCTCGGGGACAGCCTGCTCCTCGACCACCTCGTCCACCGCGCGCATCGGAGCATTCTTGCAGACCAGCCGGTCAGCCCCGGCGTCGGCGTTGACCGGCGGCCGCGGTCAGGCGGGCCTGCCGGCGGGCGCTCTCCACCTCGACCTCGTGGTGCAGCTTGCGCCAACTGGCCAGCCGGCGCGGGGCGAGCGAGCCGTTGGCGAGGGCGGCGGCGACCGCGCAGCCCGGCTCGGCGCCGTGCCGGCAGTCCCCGAACCGGCAGTGCGCGGCCAGCTCGGCGATGTCGGCGAAGGCCCGGTCGAGCCCGTCGGCGGTGTCCAGCAGACCGACACCCCGGATGCCCGGGGTGTCGATCACCGCGCCGCCGCCCGGCAGTGGCACCAGGTTGCGGTAGGCGGTGGTGTGCCGGCCCTTGCCGTCGGCGTCCCGGATCGCCTGCACCGGCATCACGGCGGTGCCGGTCAGGGCGTTGACCAGGGTCGACTTGCCGGCCCCGGAGCGGCCCAGCAGGGCCAGGGTGCGGCCGTCCGACACGTACGGCCGGAGTTGCTCGACGCCGGCTCTCCCCCGGGTGCTGACCGCGACCACCGGCACCCCCGGCGCGAGTTCGGCGAGTTGCCGGACCACCGCGCCGGGATCGCGTGAGGTATCGCACTTACTCAGGATCAGCAGCGGCTTCGCGCCCGATTCCCAGGCCAGGGCGAGCAGCCGCTCGATCCGGGCGTCGTCCGGTTCGGGGTGGATCGGTTCGACCACGGCGACGGTGTCCATATTGGCGGCCAGCAGCTGGCCGGTGGCGTCCTTGTCGGAGGTGCGCCGGATCAGCGCGGTGCGCCGGGGCAGCACCAGCTCGATGGTCACCCGGCGGTCGGGCCAGCGGCGGGTCACCACCCAGTCACCGGCGCAGGGGAGGTTGACCGGGTCCTGGGCGGCGCCGAGCAGCACGCTGCCGGCCAGGGTGGCCCGGGTGACGCCGTTCTCACCGAGCACGGTGCAGACGCCACGGTCGGCGCGCAGCACCCGGGCCGGGGCGGCGTCGGAGCGGTCGAAAGGTCGGTATGAGGATGCAAACGTGTCGTCCCACCCGAGGTGGGACAGGGCGTGCGACATGGGAACCCTTTACGGGACGGGAGGGCAGGCCTCCGGGTGAAGGGACGCATCACGGTCGAAGGGCACGTTCCTCACCTCCCCGCGGGTCGATCGGCGCGTCTGCATCGACGGTACGGCGGCCCACTACACCAGCGAAAGCGAATTCCGGGCCGATAGGGTTGGCCGCGTGACGATGGACCCGCTCGTTCTGCTCACCGACGTCGACCGCGCCACGGAAGCGCTGGTCCGCACCGCGTCGGACCTCGACCCCACGGTGATCTCGCAACCGTCGCTGCTGCCCGGCTGGACGGTGGGGCACGTACTGACCCACGTCGCCCGCAACGCCGACGCGTACACCCGGTTGCTGACCGCGGCCCGCACCGGCTCCCCCGCCGAGGGTTACGCCCCGGGCCAGCGGGACGCCGACATCGAGGCCGGCGCGACCCGGCCGCTGCGCGAGCAGATCGCCGACATCCGCGAGTCGCACGAGCGGTTCGCCGACGCGGGCGCGGCCATGCCGGCCGAGGCGTGGACCTTCCCGATCGAGTTCCTGAAGCAGCCGGCCGCCGCGGTGCCGTGGGCCCGGCTGCGCGAGGTCGAGGTCCACCACGTCGACCTGGGGCTGTCCTACACGCCGGCCGACTGGACCGACGCGTTCGCCCAGCGCCTGCTCAAGGAGCTGGTCGCCGGCCTGGACGGCCCGGCCATGGTGCTGCGGCCGTTCGGCCTCGAGCACACCCTCACCATCGGCGACGCCGACAATCCGCCGGTGATCGGCGGACCCACCAAGTCGATCGCCGCCTGGCTGGCCGGCCGCGGCGACGTCACCGACCTGACCGTCTCGCCGGACGGCAAGTTCCCCGCCCTCGGAAGGTGGAAGTGACCGTGTCCTACACCGGAGACGTGACCCGGGGTGGCGTCCCCGCCACCCGCACCCTCGACCACCTGACCGTCACGAAGATCTCGGTCGGCCCGATGGACAACAACGCCTACCTGCTGCGCTGCGGCGACGACCAGGTGCTTGTCGACGCGGCCAACGACGCGCCGGCCCTGCTCGAGCTGATCGGCCCGGCCGGCTTGAGCGCGGTGGTCACCACCCACCGGCACGGCGACCACTGGCAGGCGCTGTCCGCGGTGGTCGAGGCGACCGGCGCCCGCTCGCTCGCGCACGCCGACGACGCGACCGAGATCCCGGTGGTCACCGACACCCTGGCCGAGGGCGACAAGGTCCGGGTGGGCGAGTGCGAGCTCGAGGTGATCCACATCGTGGGCCACACGCCCGGCTCGATCGCCCTGCTCTACCGCGACCCGAACGGCCACGGCCACCTGTGGACCGGCGACTCGCTGTTCCCGGGCGGCGTCGGCAACACCCAGAAGGACGCGGCCCGCTTCGCCTCACTGATCGACGACGTCGAGCACAAGCTGTTCGACCGGCTCCCCGACGACACCTGGTTCTACCCGGGCCACGGCAAGGACTCCACCCTCGGCACCGAGCGCCCGCACCTGGCGGAGTGGCGCGAACGCGGCTGGTGATGCAACAGAACCGGGGCCGGCCGGTGTAATCAGCATGTGAGCCGATTCCCGGGTGCCGACTTCGAGGCCTACGTGCGCGAGGTCAGCCCCGGGCTGCTCCGCTTCGCGCACGTCCTCACCCTGCATCGCGCCGAGGCCGAGGACCTGGCCCAGGAAGCCCTGATCCGGGTCGGTCTGGCCTGGTCGCGGGTACGCCGGGACGGCAACCCGGTCGGGTACGCCCAGCGCACCCTGCTCAACCTCTTCCTCAACCGGCGTCGCCGCCGCGGCGACATCCCGGTGGCGGCGGTGCCGGAACACGCCGGCGAGGACGCCGCGCTCGCGGCCGTGGACGCCTTCGACGGCGTACGGGATCTGCTCGCCGCGCTGCCGCCGAAGCAGCGGGCCGCGGTCGCCCTGCGGTACGTCCTGGATCTGCCGGATGAGCAGATCGGCGAGTTGCTCGGGTGCAGTCCGCAGACCGTCCGTTCACAGGTGTCCCGGGGCCTGGCCGCCCTGCGCGCCCAGGAGGGATCACGATGAGCTGGGATATTCCGGTAAACGACCACTTCGTGCAGAACATCCGGCGGGGAGTGCGGCGACGCCGTCTGCTGCGCCGCGCGGTGGCCGGTGCGGCGGTGCTGCTCGCGGCCGGCGGTGGCGTGGTCGCGGTGCGGGCCGTGCACGATCCGGGGCCGGCGGTCGTCGCGCCGGCGATCGGGGAGGTGCTGGACGGATTTCAGATCACCTGGCTGCCGGACGGCACCACCCGGACCGGTGGGGACAGCATCTTCCGGCGCGGCCTGAACGACGAGGACACCGGGCCGGGGTTCAGCGCCGCGAGCCGCCGCTTCGACCGGGGCGTCGGCATCGGGCTGTTCGTCTGCGTCATGCGCCCGGAACCGGGTGTCACCACCGATCAGGTCGCGCACTGGGCGGCCGGGGCCGCGCAACCGGTGCGGACGTTCGCCGTACCCGCCGGAGACGCGGAGCTGCTGGCGAACGTCGGCAGCGAAACCACCACCTACACGGCGGTGATCACCACCCCCGGAGGGGTGGTGATCACGGTGGAGGCCAACGGGGCCTTCCGGGCGGCCGAGGTCGAGTCGGTCGCCCGGGGAATCACCCCTTAGCCGACGCCCTGCACCGCGTCCTTCGTCACGTGCAGGCCGGCCCCGAACTCGACCATGTCCGCGGTGGTCCAGTCGCCGGCGTCCCAGATCTGCGCCAGCAGCCAGATCCCGTTGGGCTGCTGGACCCACAGGTTGCGGGTGTCGCCGCCGTCGGTCGGGGTGTTGATCACGCCCGGCCGGCCGGCCACCGTGACGTTCGTACCGCTCGGGGTGCGCTTGTCGTCCTTCGACTGCAGCATCACGGCGATCTTGCCGACGAAGCTGTTGACCTCTTTGTCCTTGAAGCCGATCGGGGCGATCGTCAGCACCGACTCGTTGACGCCCTGCAGTTCCCAGCCGGCCGGCACCTTGTCGATCGTGAAGCCCTTGAGCTGCTCGCCGTGGTAGGCGACGAGCTTGGCGGTGCTCACCGTCGACGTGCCGGCCGGGCCGGCGGCCTGGTGGCTCGGGGCAGCGGCCTGGTTGGTGGTGCCGTAGGCGACCACGGCGGCCAGCGCGGCCACCGCGAAGACCGAGGCACCCGCTCCCTGGAACGCGCGGCGGCGGCGCAGCGCCCGCTTGCCCCGGTTGAGGTCGGCGTCCGCCTGCTGGGCCGAGGTGTCGCCGGCCGGTCCGGCTATCGTGGACAGACGGTGGTGCAGATCCATCATCGGATCACTCCTGTCAGGGGAAGGTTCATGACCGCCCGCAGCCGGTCCAGGGCCCGGGCGGTCTGGCTCTTCACCGTGCCTTCGGAACATCCGAGGGCGTCGGCGGTGTCGGCGACGTCCAGGTCGTAGAAGTAGCGGAACACCAGCGCGGCCCGCATCTTCGGCGGCAGCTCGCCCAACGCGGCGCGCAGCCCGTCGGTGCGGTCGTCCGGGTCCGTCGACGCGGCGTGCGGGCGGTCCGGCAGCTCGGCCACCGGCCGTTCGTGGCGGCGCCACCACCGACGCTTCTCGTCGGTCAGGGCGTTCACCAGGGTGCGGCGCAGATAGCCGTCCGGGTTGTCCGCGCGCCGGAACGCCGGCCAGGCGACATACAGCTTGGTCAGGGTGGCTTGGACCAGATCCTCGGCCAGATGTCCGTCACCCGCCGTCAGCAAGGTCGCCGTACGCACCAACCCGGCTCGCTTCTCGAGCACGAAGCTGTGGAACTGCTCGTCACGCTCTGTCATTCACGTGCCCTCCTTCGCTCTCACAGCCCCCTGACGACTCGCAGTCCGGATCGGTTGCATGGCGCGAAGATATACAGTTCCGCAAATCCCAGTGAAACAGCGGCTACCTAGCGTGTTCGCCATGGCCGACATCACCTCGAGCACGCCACAGGACCTGGTCGAAGCCGCCGGCATGCCGGTCGGTAGCGGCGTCATCAAGCCGGAGTACGACCTCCGGCTCACCAACGAGGATCTGGCCCCGCTGAAGGATCAGCACTGGGGTTCCTACAACATCTTCGCGTTCTGGATGTCCGACGTGCACAGCGTCGGTGGATATGTGACGGCGGGCAGCCTGTTCGCCCTGGGCCTGTCCAGCTGGCAGGTGCTGGTCTCGCTGATCGTGGGCATCACCATCGTCTACTTCTTCTGCAACCTGGTCGCCAAGCCGTCGCAGCAGACCGGAGTGCCCTACCCGGTGATCAACCGGGCGGCGTTCGGGGTGCTCGGCGCGAACGTGCCGGCGATCATCCGAGGCGCTATCGCGGTGGCCTGGTACGGCATTCAGACGTACCTCGCCTCGGCTGCTCTTGATGTTGTGGTCTTGAAGTTGTGGCCGTCCCTCGCGCCCTGGGCGGATGTCGACCTGCACGGCTTCCTCGGCCTGCCAACCCTCGGCTGGTGCACCTACGCGGTCCTGTGGGTGCTGCAGGCGGCGGTGTTCTGGACCGGCATGGAGACGATCCGCAAGTTCATCGACTTCTGCGGCCCGGCCGTCTACGTGGTGATGTTCCTGCTCGCCGGTTACCTGATCTACAAGGCCGGCTGGGGTGCGATCAACCTGTCGCTGGGGGACGTGAAGTACCACGGCTGGGACGCCCTGCCGATCATGCTGGGGGCGATCGCCCTGGTCGTCTCGTACTTCTCCGGGCCGATGCTGAACTTCGGCGACTTCTCCCGGTACGGCAAATCGTTCAAAGCGGTCAAGACCGGCAACCTGCTCGGCCTGCCGCTGAACTTCCTGATGTTCTCGATCCTGGTGGTGGTGACCGCGTCGCTGACCATCCCGGTCTTCGGCGAACTGATCACCGACCCGGTCAGCACGGTAGCCCGGATCGACAGCACCTTCGCGATCGTGCTCGGCGCCCTGACCTTCACGATCGCCACCATCGGCATCAACATCGTGGCCAACTTCATCTCGCCGGCCTTCGACTTCTCCAACGTCTCGCCGCAACGGATCAGCTGGCGGGCCGGCGGCATGATCGCCGCGGTCGGCTCGGTGCTGATCACCCCGTGGAACCTCTACAACAACCCGGACGTCATCCACTACACCCTGGAAACCCTTGGCGCCTTCATCGGACCGCTGTTCGGGGTGCTGATCGCCGACTTCTACCTGATCCGCAAGCAACAGGTGGACGTGGACGAGATGTTCACCATGAAGCCGACCGGCAAGTACTACTACCGCAAGGGCGTCAACCCGGCGGCGGTCATCGCCACCGCGGTCGGCGCGGTCGTCGCGATGATCCCGGTGCTCTGGACCGGTGGCCCGCACATGCACACCATCGCCCAGTACAGCTGGTTCATCGGGATGGGCCTCGGCTTCCTGGTCTATCTGGCCCTGACCGTCCGCAGCCGGGTGGAAGAGCCGGCCGTCTGATGCACATCCGGGTCGTCAACCCCAACACCACGGAGTCGATGACCGCCCTGATCGAGGCGACCGCCCGGGCCGTGACCGGCCCGGGCGTCACCCTGGACGCGGTCACCCCGGCGATGGGCCCGGCGTCGATCGAAAGCCACTACGACGAGGCCCTGGCGGTCCCCGGCCTGCTCGCGGCGGTCGCCCAGGGCGAGCGGGACGGCGTCGACGGGTACGTGGTGGCCTGCTTCGGCGATCCCGGCCTGGACGCCGCCCGGGAACTGGCCAGTGGCCCGGTGATCGGGATCGCGGAGGCCGCGATGCACGCGGCGACGCTCGTCGGCCGCGGGTTCAGCGTGGTGACCACGCTGGACCGGACCCGCGGCCGGGCGCTGGACCTGGCCGCCCGCTACGCCCCGGCCGGAGCCTGCCGCGGGGTGTACGCCTGCGACATCCCGGTGCTGTCCCTGGAGGGTGACCCGACCGTCCGGAAACGGGTAGTGGATTTGGCCCGGGTCGCGCTGGAGCGGGACGGTTCCGACGTGATCGTGCTGGGCTGCGCGGGCATGGCCGACCTGTGCGCGGCGGCCACGGCCGAGCTCGGCGTGCCGGTCATCGACGGGGTCGCCGCGGCCACTCTCCTGGTCCAGTCGTTGATCACGCTGTCCATAAAGACCTCCAAACGCGGCGAGTACGCCACGCCACCGGCCAAGCCGTACACCGGGATGCTGTTGCCGTTTCGTCTTTAACCGGACAACGTGGGCGACATCGGTGGCGGGCGACCGGCACGATGGACGCGTGAGCGTCAAGGGATACCAGGAACAGTTCGACCGGCACACCGCCGAGTGGCGGACCACCGACCAGGGCGGCGGCGACGGCAACAGCGTCGAGGTGGCCCTGCTGCCGGACGGCGGGTGGGCGGTGCGTGACTCCCGCGAGCCGGAGGGCCCGATCCTGTTCTTCACACCGGCCGAGGTGGAGGCGTTCGTGGCCGGCGTGAAGGACGGCGAGTTCGACACGTAGGGCCGGTCCTGCGCATTTGCCCGTTTTGCCAGCTCGGGCCGGGGGTAAGGACAGGATCATGGCTGATCCCGATCGTTACCCGCCGCTCGACCCCGGCGCCCCGATCCCGGACGACCCGGGCGAACTCTCCCCCGACACCCCGGACACCCTGCCACCGGCACCGATCGAACCGATGGGTCCCGACCCGGACCCGATCGGCATCCCCATCCCGGGCCCGGACCTGGACGGCGTACCCGAACCGGCCTGATCCTCGGGCTCGAAGAGCCCGGTGTCATGCGGCAGCGCACCGATCGCCGCCTGCAGCCGGTGGTGATGCTCGGCGAACACCGCGGTGAGCGCCTCGGCGTCGCGGGCGCAGAACGCGGCCAGCATGCCGGCGTGATCGGCGTGCAGCAGCGCCCGCTCCCCGCCGCCGAGGTGCGTCATCGGCTGCAGCGGCTCGGTCATGTTCCAGGCCGCATCGAGCATGTGCAGCAGCCGGCGCATCCGGCACGGCCGGAGCAGCGCCAGGTGGAAACGACGGCTCTCCCGGTGGTAAAGCCGTCCGTCGTACGCGTTGATGGCCGCGTCCAGCGCACCGTGCGCGGCCCGCGCCTGCCGGTCGTCCTCCTCGGTGGCCAGCTCGACGGCGGCCCGCAGCGCGGCCGTCTCGAGCGCCTCCCGCACCAGGTAGATCTCGGTGAACTCGGCCGCGGTCATGGTCGTCACCCGGTAACCGCCGTTCGGCCGGTGATCGACCAGACCCTCCCCGATCAGGGTCATCAGAGCCTCGCGGACCGGGATGCGACTCACCCCGAACGCCGCCGCCACCGCGTCGACCGGGATCGCCGAGCCGGGCGGCACCTCGCCGTCGAGAATGATGCCGCGGAGTTCGTCCAGGACGCCGCCGAGCGGGCGCCCGCCCAGCCGCGAGATCAGAATCGACCGGCGGCGAGGACCTGGCATGCCCGGACCCTAAACCGCTCCGGTTACAGCCCCGCTACAAGTGACTAGGCTGGAAGCATGCGGCACGATCCGAGCTGGGGCCGGCCCCCGCAAAACGAGCCCGTGCCCGGTCCCGGCCTGCCCGCCTGGCTCGAGGAACGCCTCTTCGACCAGCGCATCGTCATGATCCGCGGCCATCTCACCAACGACGCCGCCACCGGCATCTCGGCGGCCCTGCTCACCCTCGACGCGGCCGGCCCGGCCCCGGTCCAGCTGCACGTGTCCGGCGACGGCGGCGATCTGAGCGCGGCCCTCACCGTGATCGACGTGATCGACACGATGACCGCCCCGGTGCACGCCCTGGTCACCGCCCAGGCGGTCGGCGCGGTGGTGGCCGTGCTGGCCGCGGCCGAGAAACGCACCGCCTACCGGCACGCCCGGTTCAAGCTGACCGAACCGCGCGCCACCGGGGTGACCGGCACCGCCGACGAGGTGACCCGGGCCGCCGGCCAGCACCTGCGTGAGCTGGAGGAGATCGTGCTGCGTTTGGTCGAGGTGACCGGCCAGCCCCGCAGCCGGATCGAGGACGACCTGGCGGCCGGCCGGACGCTGAGCGCCGACGAGGCCGTCGCGTACGGCTTGATCGACGACGTCATTAAAAACGGCTCCCGGGAAGATCCCGGGAGCCGTTGACAAGCACGAGTGTTACTGCGCGACCTTGACACCCATCGAGCGTGCGGTGCCGGCCACGATGTTGACCGCGGCGGCGATGTCGTTCGCGTTCAGGTCGGGGAGCTTGCGCTCGGCAATCTCCTTGACCTGGGTGGTGCTCAGGGTGCCGACCGTCTGGGTCAGCGGGTTCGACGCGCCGGACTGGATCCCCAGAGCCTTGCGGATCAGGAAGCTCGTCGGCGGCGTCTTGTAGAGCAGCGTGTGGCTGCGGTCCTCGTAGACGGAGACGACGACCGGGATGATCTCGCCCCGGTTCTTCGAGGTGGCCTCGTCGTACTCCACCTTCACGGCCCGCATGTTGGCCCCGGTCGGACCAAGCATCTTGCCGAGGTCGACCATCGCGGCGTTACCCGCCTCAAGCGCGAGGGTTACCTCATGGGTCTTTTTCTTGGGCGGCATTGCGTAAGGCTCCTTAGGGTGAGCTGCAAGCTTTGAAACCGCAGCTCGCCAGCATCATCAACACACGACTAACCTGCGGACCCTACTACAGTCCCCAGGCGCACGACAAAAAGTGTAGCTCGCAGGCTCAGTACTTATCGCACTGGCACCGGGTCATCAACGAGCGGACCGCCGCCACGTACTCCGGGTTGGGCAGGGTCTTGCTCTCCGCCGCCGCCTCGATCCCGCCCTGGCCCGCGTTGTAACCCGCGATCACCACGTTGAGCAGACACCACGACGAGTGCGTCTTGCACTTGCTCGTGCTCAGGTTGTAGTTGGTGCTCTTGAAGTACTTGTCGCCGGCCCACTTGGTCAGCCACGCCACGTAGTTGGCCCCGACATATGCGTTGTCCTGGAACAACGACGGGTTGTAGGCCAGCCCGAACCGCTGATTGATCATGTCGACGGTGGCCGGCATGACCTGCATGATCCCGGCGCCGCCGTCACAGTTGTGGATGTTGCTCTGCCAGCCGCTCTCCTGCCAGGCCACCGCCTTGAGCAGCGGATAGTTGAGCTTCAGCTGGGGCGCCTCGGTGTTCCAGTAGGTGCGCCCGGCGGCCGCCTTCAGCGCGACCTTGATGGTGCCCTTAGGCACCGCCTTGGTCTTGTCGTAGTGCGCGCAGTCGGGCAGCTGGCTCCAGAACGCCGGCTGGGTCGGCTCGGCCGTCTTCGGCTTCGCCGTCGGCTTTTTCGAAGTGGCCTCGGGAGATGGTGTCGGCGACTCGGTCTCCAGGTCGAACGTGGGCTCGGCCGAGGGTGTGGGCGCCGCCACGAACGCCGGCTCGTCCTTACCGGTCAGCCCGCATCCAGCCGCGACGATCAAGGCGACCACCGCCGCAAGCACTTTCCATCGATGCGCCATCGACGACCACCTTCCCCGTGAACTCGCCGCCGCCGAACGCTAACAGCCCTCAGCCAAGATCCGCTGCCCGGCGATTACGGACAAACAACCCGAGTTTCGCGGTCACCCCCCGGACCCACGCCAGCAACCAAGACCGGGGACAATAGCTCTATGCAGACCCGCACCGACCTACGCAACGTCGCCATCATCGCTCACGTCGACCATGGCAAAACCACCCTGGTCGACGCCATGCTGCGCCAGGGGAGCCAGTCCCACGCGCGTGGCGAGATGGCCGACCGCGCCATGGACTCCATGGACCTGGAGCGGGAAAAGGGCATCACCATTCTCGCCAAGAACACGGCCATCAGTTACCAGCCGGCCGAGGGCGACCCGGTCACCATCAACATCATCGACACCCCCGGCCACGCCGACTTCGGTGGTGAGGTCGAGCGCGGCCTCACCATGGTCGACGGCGTCGCGCTGCTGGTCGATGCCTCCGAGGGCCCGCTGCCGCAGACGCGGTTCGTGCTCCGCAAGGCCCTCGCGGCCAAGCTCCCGATCATTCTGATCATCAACAAGGTCGACCGTCCCGACGCCCGGATCAAGGAGGTCGTCGACGAGACCTACGAGCTCTTCCTCGACCTCGACGCCGACGAGCACCAGATCGAGTTCCCGATCGTCTACGCGTGCGCCCGCGACGGCATCGCCTCGCTGACCCAGCCCAAGGACGGCACCGTCCCGGAGGACAGCACCGACCTCGAGGTCCTGTTCAACACCATCCTCGAGACCATCCCGGCGCCGACCTTCACCGAGGGCGCGCCGCTGCAGGCCCACGTCGTCAACCTCGACTCGTCCAACTTCCTGGGCCGGCTCGCGCTCTGCCGCGTGCACGAGGGCACGATCCGCAAGGGTCAGACCGTGGCCTGGTGCAAGACCGACGGCACGATCAGCAACGTCCGCATCTCCGAGCTGCTGATCACCGAGGGCCTCGACCGCAAGCCGGCCGAGAACGCCGGTCCCGGCGACATCATCGCCATCGCCGGCATCTCCGACATCATGATCGGCGAGACGCTGGCCGACGCGGAGAACCCGATCCCGCTGCCGCTGATCACGGTGGACGAGCCGGCCATCTCGATGGTCCTCGGCACCAACACGTCGCCGCTGGTCGGCAAGGTCAAGGGCGCCAAGGTCACGGCCCGCATGGTCAAGGACCGCCTCGACCGCGAGCTCATCGGTAACGTCTCGCTGCGGGTCCTCCCGACCGAGCGCCCCGACGCCTGGGAGGTCCAGGGCCGTGGCGAGCTCGCCCTCGCCATCCTGGTCGAGCAGATGCGCCGCGAGTCCTACGAGCTGACCGTCGGCAAGCCCCAGGTGGTCACCAAGACCATCGACGGCAAGGTGCACGAGCCGGTCGAGCGCCTCACCATCGACGCCCCCGACGAATACATGGGCGCCATCACCACGCTGCTGTCGACCCGCAAGGGCCGGATGGAAGAGCTGATCAACCACGGCACCGGCTGGCTGCGGATGGAGTGGCTGGTCCCGGCGCGCGGCCTGATCGGCTTCCGCACCGAGTTCCTCACCGAGACCCGCGGCACCGGCATCATGCACCACCTCTTCGAGGACTACGAGCCCTGGTTCGGCGAGCTACGCACCCGCAGCAACGGTTCGCTGGTCGCCGACCGGGCCGGCGCGGTCACCCCGTTCGCGATGATCAACATCCAGGAACGCGGTCAGCTGTTCGTCGAAGCGACGACTGAGGTCTACGAAGGCATGATCGTCGGCGAGAACTCTCGCGAGGACGACATGGACGTCAACATCACCAAGGAAAAGAAGCTCACCAACATGCGCGCGGCAAGCGCCGACAACACCGAAAAGGTGATCCCGCCGCGCAAGCTGTCCCTGGAGCAGGCTCTCGAGTTCTGCCGCGAGGACGAGTGCGTCGAGGTGACGCCGGCCGCGGTTCGCATCCGCAAGGTCGTCCTCGACCAGCAGGCGCGAGGCCGGGCCGCGGCCCGCCGCAAACACCAGTAAACCTTTATAGATACGCCGTAGGGGTGCCCCAACCGCAAGGTGGGGCACCGCTGCCACAACGCCAGCAGCCCGATTGGCCGCGCTTTCCAGCGCGACCATCGGGCTGTGTGCTTTCTAGGCCTTCTTTTCTAGGATTTCGCGTCCACTAACGCGCGTTTCGCGTCCCGGGACGACTTCACCAGGCTGGCCACGGTCGCCACCCCGAGCGTGCCGATGATGACCAGCAGCGACAGCCAGATCGGGATCTCCGGCGCCCAGTGCACGCCCTCGCCGCCGTTGATGAACGGCAGGGTGTTGGTGTGCAGGGCCTCGAGGAACAGCTTCACGCCGATGAAGGCCAGCACCGCGGCCAGCCCGTAGTTGAGGTAGACCAGGCGTTCCAGCAGGCCACCCAGCAGGAAGTAGAGCTGGCGCAGGCCCATCAGGGCGAAGATGTTCGCCGTGAAGACCAGGTAGGGCTCCTTGGTGATGCCGAAGATCGCCGGAATCGAGTCCAGCGCGAACAGCAGGTCGGTGGTCCCGATCGCGATCGTCACGATCAGCAGCGGCGTGAACATCCGCTTCCCCACCGAGCTGACCGTCATCATCCGGCCGTCACCGAACGAGTTCGACACCGGCAGCACCTTCTTGGCCCACCGGATCAGGACGTTCTCGTTGAAGTCGTCCTCGTCGTTCTCGCCCTCCTTCAGCAGGTTGATCGCCGTGTAGACGAGGAACGCGCCGAAGATGTAGAAGACCCAGGAGAACTGGGCGATCAGGGCGGCACCGGCCGCGATGAACAGGCCGCGCATCAGCAGCGCCAGCACGATGCCGATGAGCAGCACCTTCTGCTGGAACTGCCGGGGCACCGAGAACCGGGCCATGATGATGACGAAGACGAAAAGGTTGTCGACCGACAGCGAATATTCGGTCAGCCAGCCGGTGTAGAACTCACCCGCGTACCGCCCGCCCGCGGTGATCCAGACCCCGATGCCGAAAACGACCGCCAGCCCGACATACAGCGCCACCCACCCGCCGGATTCCTTCACGGAGGGCTCATGCGGCCGCCGGCCGATGATCAGCAGATCAACGGCGAGAACGGCGATGAGGGCGACGAGTGTGGCGATCCACACCCAGGCGGACACAGACAACAGGAACCTCCGGCAGACACGGTGCGACCCTGCGTCCGCTCGGAGAGCGGGCACAGCGACTTACGGCTGTCGGAGGTCTCTTCCGCCGCCTTTCGGCGACCGCCGGCCCCGGGTAGCCCACTGGGGGGCATTCCGTGTTGACGAGACCGGCGCGAGGGAATACTCCCCTCCCACGTACGGCAGCCATTGTGTCTCATCACAAGGCGCAACGGCAGGGCACCCCGGCAAAGCGTGTCGAGCCTCTCCCTTTCCACAGGTGACCCTGGGCCAAGCGTAACGCCTGCCGGGCAGCCCGGGGCTATACAGCGCGGTCCGTAGCCGCAGCCCCTACCCGTCCTAGGAGGCTAGTTCAGTGCCGATTCGCCGGAACCGTGCCCGCCGCCCGCGCTCCACAAACCCGAGACGCCGGTACAGCGCGGCCGCCCCCGGGTTGTTGACGTTGACGTTGAGCCAGGCCTCGGCTGCGCCGTCGGCCGCCATCCGCCCGAGCGCCTCCCGCACGAGGGCCGCCCCGATCCCCCGCCCGCGCCCCCGCGGAACAACCCCCACCTGCACGATCCACCCCAGGGCCGCAGTGACGAACCCAAGGTCCCCACCGGAGTCCGAGACAAGCACCGACCACTCCGCCCGAAACTCCTCGTCGTCGTCATACTCAGCGATCCACTCAGCCGCGGATTCCCCCGGAAACCCCGGCCGCTCCCGAAACGCCGCCGTGTAGACCGCATAAAACCGCTCCGCCACCGAGCCAGACCACCCAATGACCTCAAGGCCATCCGCCCACCCAGCCCCCACCCCCACAGACCCACCCGACGCCTCAGCCGCAGGACCGGCCGACGTAGGACCGGCCGTCGCGGGACTCGCGGTCGCAGGACCGGCCACCGCAGGACTCGCGGTCGCAGGACCGGCCACCGCAGGACTCGCGGTCGCAGGACCGGCCAACGTAGGACCAGCCGCCACCGTAGGACCGGCCATCGCGGGACTCGCGGTCGCAGGACCGGCCACCGCGGGACTCGCGGTCGCAGGACCGGCCGCCCTGGGATCCGTGGCCGTAGGGTCCGCGGCCGTAAGGTCGGCCGCCGCAGGACTCGCGGCCGCAGGACCGGCCGGCGGCGCGCTGGGCAGGGCGATTCGCATGATGTCTTCGGCGAAGACCTGTTTGAAGCCGCGCGACTCGAAGAGCGCCGCAGCGGCGTCGGTCAGCGACTCGGTCTCGATGGTGACCGCGGTGTCGCCCGCGAGCAGCAAACCATGATCAAGAACCCGGGCCCCTAGGCCTCGGCCGCGGGCGTCCGGATCGACCAGGCCGGTCACGATGACGCCGTCGTCCGAGGGGCAGACCGCCCCGGCCGCAAGCAGCGGCCCGCCCTCGGAGGGGCGCAGCGCGAACGTCACGCCCTCCGGAGCGGCCCACCGCCGCCGCAGGAACCACGGCTCGATGGCGAGCGGCATGCCGCCGTCGGCCCGTAGGCACCGCTCGGCCAGCCCGATCAGGTCGGCCCCGACCGCGTTCGCCTCGGCCGGGTCCGCCTCGAGCGGGTCAGAGCCGACCCAGCCCGCCGCGATCGAGCCGAACCCGACCCAACCGGCAGGGATCGAGCCCGCCGCGATCGGGCTAAACCCGGCCCGGCCCGCCGGGATCGAGCCCGCCGCGATCGGACCGGCACCGTCCAAGCCGGCACC
Organism: Paractinoplanes tereljensis; assembly: GCF_016862435.1. Lineage (GTDB taxonomy): Bacteria > Actinomycetota > Actinomycetes > Mycobacteriales > Micromonosporaceae > Actinoplanes > Actinoplanes tereljensis. Next base: position 66 of record NZ_BOMY01000026.1, on the reverse strand, counting down.
GTCCAAGCCGGCACCGTCCAAGCCGGCACCGTCCAAGCCGGCACCGTCCAAGCCGGCACCGTCCAA
>NZ_BOMY01000025.1 GCF_016862435.1 Paractinoplanes tereljensis | reverse complement strand
GTCCAAGCCGGCACCGTCCAAGCCGGCACCGTCCAAGCCGGCACCGTCCAAGCCGGCACCGTCCAAGCCGGCACCGTCCAAGCCGGCACCGTCCGATGTCGTCCAGGCCGGCTCGTCCGCGGGAGTCACGCGGGGAGGTTAGCGAAAACCTCCTACTTCACGCCTGCCATATCCATGCCGCGTAGTTCCTTCTTCAACTCGGACATCTCGTCGCGGATCCGGGCGGCCAGCTCGAACTGCAGCTCACGCGCCGCGGCCAGCATCTGGTCGCTGAGGTCCTGGATGAGCTGGGCCAGCTCGGCCCGGGCCATGCCCTCGCGGGCCGTGCCGTTCGACGCCCGCGCCTTCGAGCGGGTCTCGGGCACCGGGGCCTTGCCGCGGGAGATCTGCCGGCCGCCGCCGCCGACCATCGGCCCGACCGCCGCGTCGGTGTCTTCCGCCTCGCGGTAGATGTCGTCGAGGATGTCGTGGATCTTCTTGCGCAGGGCGGTCGGGGTGATGCCGTTGGCCTCGTTGTGGGCGATCTGCTTGTCCCGGCGCCGGTCGGTCTCCTCGATGGCGCTCCGCATCGACGGGGTGATCTTGTCCGCGTACATATGGACCTCGCCGGAGACGTTTCGCGCCGCCCGGCCGATGGTCTGGATCAGCGACCGGCCGCTGCGTAGGAAGCCCTCCTTGTCGGCGTCGAGGATCGCGACCAGCGACACCTCGGGCAGGTCGAGGCCCTCCCGCAGCAGGTTGATGCCGACCAGCACGTCGTAGTCGCCCTTGCGCAGCTCTTTCAGCAGCTCGACCCGGCGCAGAGTGTCCACCTCGGAGTGCAGGTAGCGCACCCGGATGCCGTTCTCCAACAGGTAGTCGGTGAGGTCCTCGGACATCTTCTTGGTCAGGGTGGTGACCAGGACCCGCTCGTTGCGCTCGGTGCGCAGCCGGATCTCGTGCATCAGGTCGTCGATCTGGCCCTTGGTCGGCTTGACCACGACCTGCGGGTCGACCAGACCGGTCGGCCGGATGACCTGCTCGACGAACTCGCCCTGGGCCTGCTGCATCTCCCACGGGCCGGGGGTGGCCGACAGGAACACCATCTGGCCGACCCGCTCGAGGAACTCGTCGAACCGCAGCGGCCGGTTGTCGGCCGCGCTCGGCAACCGGAAGCCGTGCTCGATCAGGATCCGCTTCCGGGAGGCGTCCCCCTCATACATCCCGCCGATCTGCGGGATGGTCTGGTGCGACTCGTCAATGACCGTGACGAAGTCGTCGGGGAAGTAGTCGAGCAGGGTGTAGGACGGCTCGCCGGGACTGCGGCCGTCCATGTGCATCGAGTAGTTCTCGATGCCGTTGCAGAAGCCGACCTGGCGCATCATCTCGAGGTCGTAGGTGGTGCGCATGCGCAGCCGCTGCGCCTCGAGCAGCTTGCCCTGGCGGTCGAGCTCGGCCAGCCGCTCCTCGAGCTCGGCCTCGATGCCGTGGATCGCCCGCTCCATCCGCTCGGCGCCGGCCACGTAGTGCGTGGCCGGGAAGATGATCAGCTCGTCGACCTCGCGAACCACGTCGCCGGTGAGCGGGTGCAGGTAGTAGAGCTTCTCCACCTCGTCGCCGAACAGCTCGACGCGGACGGCCAGCTCCTCGTAGGCCGGGATGATCTCCAGCGTGTCGCCCCGGACCCGGAACGTGCCGCGCTGGAAGGCCATGTCGTTACGCGAGTACTGAATGTCGACCAGGCGGCGCAGCAGCTTGTCGCGGTCGGTCTCCTCGCCGACCTTGAGCTTGACCGCGGTCTCCACGTATTCCTGCGGGGTGCCGAGGCCGTAGATCGCGCTCACCGTCGCCACCACGATCACGTCGCGCCGGGTCAGCAGCGACATGGTGGCCGAGTGCCGCAGCCGCTCGACCTCTTCGTTGACCGACGAGTCTTTCTCGATGTAGGTGTCGGTCTGGGCGATGTAGGCCTCGGGCTGGTAGTAGTCGTAGTAGCTGACGAAGTATTCGACGGCGTTGTTGGGCAGCAGCTCGCGGAACTCCTTGGCCAGCTGCGCGCAGAGCGTCTTGTTGGGCGCGATCACCAGCGCCGGCCGCTGCAGCCGCTCGATGAGCCACGCGGTGGTCGCGCTCTTGCCGGTGCCGGTCGCGCCGAGCAGAACCGTGTGGCGGTCGCCCTGGCGCACCCGGCGCTCGAGCTCGTCGATGGCCGCCGGCTGGTCTCCGGCGGGCTGAAATTCGCTGATGACCTCGAAGCGGCCGTCGAGCAATGGGATGTCGAACGCCATGGGGACAACCGTACGTCGGGGGTATGACAAGTTCTGGCCGACGGCGTGCGGAGGGTGCACATTCGGCCCCGGTGAACGCCATTGTTCGGGCTTGCGGCGCTCGCCTAACCTGTTCGGGTAGGCCGCTCGCGGCGGCCGACCGGCATCGAGTCCGGGCCACCACACGGCCCGCTCGACCGGCCCGCGGTCGATGCGCCCCGGCACTCCCGGCGCGCGCACCCGTGGTGGTCGCGCTTTGCGCAGACCGGCCGCCGCGAGCGCCCTTCTTTCCCAAAACCCCAGCGCACAAGGGCCCGGTCCAAAGAAGCCGGGTCACGACGTGCTCGGTCGCCAGCCTGTTTCCTCGGCCCAGTCGTCGGCGGCGCGGGCCTCGGCGTCGAACCACGGTTCCTTTGCCTCGCCGTACGCGTATCGGTCGGCGTGTTGGGTCGCCCAGGCGGCCTTGGCCGCCGCGTATTCGTCCCGCGCGGCCGGCACGGCCCGCAGGTGGTCCCGCATCAGCAGGGCGAAACGCCAGCCCGGCGAGCCGGCCACTCGCACGTGCAGGTTGACCGGCCGACCGGGATCGGCGGTGCCGTGCAACCGCTTCGGCCAGGTCTGGCCGGGCAGCCCGCGCGCGTTGTCCGCCCAGTCCCCCAGCCGCTGCGGGAACCCGGCCCGCCCGAGCCGGTCGGCCAGCGCGTCCGCCTCGTCGAGGGTCGGCACGGCCAGCATCAGGTCGATGATGTCCTTGGCCGGCAGCCCGGGCACCGCGGTCGAGCCGATGTGCGCCACGGTCAGGTCGCCGCCGATCGCGTGCCGGATCCGGGCGATCAGCCGGGCCGCCTGGGCCGGCCAGGTCGGGTCGGGTTCGGCGATGTGCAGTTCCGGGCCGAACCGGGCGGCGGTGCCGGACCGCACGTGCTCCTCGAACGGGCGCAGCCGGTCGCGCACCAGCCGGTCCACCTGGGTGTGCAGGTCGTCCAGGGTTCCGTTGTTCTCCAGCACGACGTCGGCCGCGGCCCGGCGCTGCTGGTCGTCGGCCTGCGCGGCGATCCGCGCGGCCGCCTGGTCGGCGGTCATCCCGCGCGTCTCTTCGAGACGGCGGAGGCGCAGCTCATGGTCGGCCTCAACCACCAGCACCAGATGGTACGAAGGTGCCTGCCCGGTCTCCACCAGGAGCGGTACGTCGTTGACCAGGATCGCGTCGGGCGGCGCCGCGTGCGCCAACTCGACAGCCCGGGAGCGTACCCGTGGGTGGATGATCTGCTCCAGCTTTCGCCGCGCCTCGTCGTCGCCGAAGACCTTGGCGCCCAGCGCCGGCCGGTCGAGATCGCCGGCGGGCGTCAGCACGCCGGCGCCGAAGGCGTCGACCACCGCGGCCAGGCCGGGGGTGCCGGCCGCCACCACCTCGCGGGCCAGCACATCGGAGTCGATGAGCACCGCGCCGTTGGCGACGAGTCGTTTCGCGACCGCGCTCTTGCCCGCACCGATCCCGCCGGTAAGCCCCACTTTCAGCACGCGCTAAGTATCACCGTTCGCCCCGCCCGCCGCCCGCCCGGTCCGCCCCGCGCCGGACGCGGCCGGGGGCCGAGCCGAGCCGAGGCCCGGCCGAAGCCGGGCTGAGCCAAAGCCGGGCTGAGCCGGGAATGGGCTGGGCCGGGAATGGCGAAAGGCCGCCCCGACCGAAGTCGGGACGGCCTTTACGAAGAACTGTCAGATCAGTTCTTGCCGCCGGCGAGCTTCTCGCGCAGAGCGGCGAGAGCCTCGTCGGTGGCCAGGGTGCCGGACGGCTCCTCGGCGGCACGCGCCGGAGCCGGCGAGCTCGACGAGGTCGAGGACGACGTCGACGAGGTGGCAACGCCAGCCGTGACCGGGGTCGGGTTGAGCGCAGCCTCGGCGTCGGCGTCGCGGGATGCCTGCACCTGCTTGGTGTGGGCCTCCCAACGCTCGCGGGCGTCGGCGTACTGCTTCTCCCAGGTCTCGCGCTGCTTGTCGAAGCCCTCGAGCCACTCACCCGTCTCGGGGTCGAAGCCCTCGGGGTAGATGTAGTTGCCCTCGGCGTCGTACGTCGCCGCCATGCCGTAGAGGGTCGGGTCGAAGTGCTCCTCGCCCTCGACGAAGCCCTCGTTGGCCTGCTTGAGCGACAGCGAGATCCGGCGACGCTCGAGGTCGATGTCGATGACCTTGACGAGAACGTCGGAACCCACCTGGACGACCTGCTCGGGCAGCTCGACGTGCCGCTCGGCCAGCTCGGAGATGTGCACCAGGCCCTCGATGCCGTCGTCGACGCGAACGAACGCACCGAACGGAACCAGCTTGGTGACCTTGCCCGGCACGATCTGGTTGATCGCGTGGGTGCGGGCGAACTGACGCCACGGGTCTTCCTGGGTCGCCTTCAGCGACAGCGAGACGCGCTCGCGGTCCAGGTCGACGTCGAGCACCTCGACCTCGACCTCCTGGCCGACCTCGACGACCTCGGAGGGGTGGTCGATGTGCTTCCAGGAGAGCTCGGAGACGTGCACCAGACCATCGACACCACCGAGGTCGACGAACGCGCCGAAGTTGACGATCGAAGAGACGACGCCCTTGCGGACCTGGCCCTTCTGCAGCTTGTTGAGGAACTCGGTGCGAACCTCGGACTGCGTCTGCTCCAGCCAGGCACGGCGGGACAGGACCACGTTGTTGCGGTTCTTGTCCAGCTCGATGATCTTGGCTTCGAGCTCCCGGCCCACGTAGGGCTGGAGGTCGCGCACACGACGCATCTCGACCAGGGACGCGGGCAGGAAGCCGCGCAGGCCGATGTCGAGGATGAGGCCACCCTTGACAACCTCGATGACCGAACCACGGACGACGCCGTCGTCTTCCTTGATCTTCTCGATGGTGCCCCAGGCGCGCTCGTACTGCGCCCGCTTCTTCGAGAGGATCAGGCGGCCTTCTTTGTCCTCCTTGGTGAGAACAAGCGCCTCGATGTGGTCACCGACCGACACCACTTCCGCGGGGTCCACGTCATGCTTGATCGACAACTCGCGCGAGGGGATGACACCCTCGGTCTTGTAGCCGATGTCGAGCAGGACCTCGTCCCGATCGACCTTGACGACGGTGCCTTCGACAATGTCGCCGTCGTTGAAGTACTTGATGGTCTCGTCGATGGCGGCGAGGAATGCTTCCTCGGACCCGAGATCGTCGACGGTGACCCGGTTGGCGCTCGAGGTGGCCTCGATGCTGCTCGTCATGTGGACAGTTGCTCCGAACGGATGGATTCGTGGTGTCTCTCGCGCGCCGCGGAACTGCCGACGGGCACGACACCGACGAGGGAGCAAGGGCGGACCGGGAAGATCAGATCCTTGCAGTCGATCATGTCGCAACCGACGACCACGGAACCTGCTCCCTGCCGAGGCACACGATCCGCGAGCGCATCGACTAGCTTACCGTGCGCATTACCACAGGTTGCAAGCCCTCCTGACGACGGCGGCACAATGTTCGGGGGAAACCTCGTAGCATGCCCGTAATGTGCCGAATCAGGGCAGCACCACGCCCTGCCGTACCGTTGCCCCGTGATCGAGACCCCACTCCCGCATCGCCGCTCGGTCAGCGATGCCGAAAGCCGTGTCGCCAGCCGCTCCTGGTGGGATCTGGACGCCGACGAGTACCAATCCGAGCATGGCACATTCCTCGGCGATCTGGACTTCGTCTGGTGCCCGGAGGGTCTGCGCGAGGCCGACGCTCATCTATTGGGCGAGGTCAAGAGCAAGAAGGTGCTGGAGCTGGGTGCCGGTGCCGCCGCCGGCGCGCGGTGGCTCGACGGCCAGGGCGCCAACGTCGTGGCGATGGATCTCTCGGCGGGCATGCTGCGGCATGCGCGGGCCGGGGCCGAGCGCTCGGGCGTACGGGTGCCGCTGGTGCAAGCCGACGCACTGGCGTTGCCGTTCGCGGACAGCGTATTCGACATTGTCTGCACCGCCTTCGGGGCGATCCCTTTCGTGGCCGACTCCGGTGCCGCGATGCGCGAGGTCGCCCGCGTGTTGCGCCCCGGCGGCAGCTGGGTCTTCTCGATCACCCACCCGATGCGCTGGATTTTCTGGGATGAACCGGATGAAAGCGGCCTTATCGCCAGAAATTCCTACTTCAACCGGACGCCGTACGTGGAGACCGACGACGAGGGCCGCCCCACCTACGTCGAGCAGCACCGCACCCTGGGCGACCGGATCCGCGAGCTGGTGGCCGCGGGCTTCGTGCTCCGCGACCTGATCGAGCCCGAGTGGCCGGCCGGCCACGACCAGATCTGGGGCCAGTGGAGCCCGCTGCGCGGCCGTCTCTTCCCCGGCACGGCGATCTTCGTCGCCGACCTCCCGGCGCCCCAGCCGACAAACGCCCCGAGGCACTGAGCTCAGCCGCCGGTGGATCCACCGGCGGCTGAGAAAAGGTCAGAGGAAGGTGCCGGCGTCCAGCAGGGCGGCCAGGACGGTCAGGCCGGCCGGGATCAGGCGGTAGTAGACCCAGGTGCCGCGGCGATCGCTGTCGACCAGGCCGGCCTCGCGCAGCACCCGCAGGTGGTGCGAGATGGTCGGGCCGGTCAGGTGGAAGGCGCCGGTCAGGTCGCAGACGCAGACCTCGCCGCCGCCGGCCGAGGCGATCATCGACAGCAACCGGAGGCGCACCGGATCACCGAGCGCCTTGAACATCGGAGCGAACCGGCTCGCCTGCGCGGCGTCCAGCGGAGCCTGCGCGATCGGCGCACCATCGTCGGCCACCGCGACCGCGGTCTCCTGGGTCATCTTGCTCAACATCCCGCCAGCCTCACACCGCTCCGAAACCAACGACGTCCCACCGCGACCCCTCCGCTCTTTCCCGCCGAGCAGCCGCCGCGCCGAACATTACCGCCCACGGGACCGATCGTCACCGCCAGTCCTACGGCTTGTGGGAGGCATACATCAATGGCTTCGCCACAACACCCAGGACACTTTGCGCTGGCTCCCAGCCAGCATCGAGCCAGGGCTCACGATCTAGTGGTCGGCGCCGTTCCAGTCGCGGCCGGAGCCGACCGAGACCTCGAGCGGGACCGAGAGCGGATGGGCGCCGCCCATCTCGCGGCGGACCAACTCCTCCAGGGCCTCGCGCTCGCCGGGGGCCACGTCGAAGACGAGTTCGTCGTGGACCTGCAGCAGCATGCGGGACCGCAGCCCGGCCGCCGTGATGGCGGCGTCGACCCGGAGCATGGCGACCTTGATGATGTCGGCCGCCGAGCCCTGGATCGGAGCGTTCAGCGCCATCCGCTCGGCCATGTCACGGCGCTGACGGTTGTCGCTGGAGAGGTCGGGCAGGTAGCGCCGGCGGCCGAGGATGGTAGCCGTGTAGCCGTCCTGGACCGCGCGCTTCACGACCGACTGCAGGTAGTCGCGAACGCCGCCGAACCGCTGGAAGTATTCCTCCATCAGGGCCTTGGCCTCGTCGACCCCGATGGTCAGCTGATTGGACAGACCGAACGCGGACAGGCCGTAGGCGAGGCCGTAGTTCATCGCCTTGATCTTGCGGCGCTGATCGGGGACGACCTCCTCCACCGGGACGTGGAAGACCGACGACGCGGTGGCGGCGTGGAAGTCGAACGCCGAGTTGAACGCGGCGATCAGCGCCTCGTCGCCGGACAGGTGCGCCATGATGCGCATCTCGATCTGGCTGTAGTCGGCGGTCATCAGCTGCTCGAAGCCCTTGCCGACGATGAAGGCGCGGCGGATGCGCCGGCCCTCCTCGGTGCGGATCGGGATGTTCTGCAGGTTGGGGTCGGTCGACGAGAGCCGCCCGGTCGCGGCCACGGTCTGGTTGAACGTGGTGTGGATGCGGCCGTCGTCGGAGACCGACTTGAGCAGACCGTCGACCGTGGACTTGAGCTTCGCGACGTCGCGGTGCCGCAGCAGGTGGTGCAGCACCGGGTCGCCGGTCTGGGCGAAGAGGCTCTGCAGCGCGTCGGCGTCGGTGGTGTAACCCGACTTGATCTTCTTGGTCTTGGGCAGGCCCCGCTCGTTGAACAGGATCTCCTGCAGCTGCTTGGGCGAGCCGAGGTTGAACTCGCGGCCGACGACCTCGTGCGCGCCCTGCTGGGCGGACTTCACCTCGGCCGCGAAGTGCGCCTCGAGCTCGGAGAGGTATTCGGTGTCGGCGGCGATGCCGAGGTGTTCCATCTCGGCCAGCACCACCGACAGCGGCTGCTCGACCTCGGTCAGCAGGGTCTGCGACTCGCCGCCGTCGCGGGACAACTCCTCGGTGAGCACGTCGGCCAGGTCGAGGGTGGCCCGGGCGCGCAGCATCAGGTTTTCCTCGACGGCGCCCTTGTCGTCGCCGGGCAGGTCGAAGGCGAGCTGGCCGTTGTCGGCCGGTTCCTCGACCCGCAGCTCGCGCTTGAGGTAGCGCAGGGCCAGGTCGGTGAGGTCGTAGGCACGCTGGTCGGGTTTCGCCAGATAGGCCGCGAGCGCGGTGTCGACCCGCACGCCGGCGAGGGACCAGCCGTGCGCGCGCATGGCCAGCGAGGCCGGCTTGGCGTCGTGCACCACCTTGGGCCGAGAGGCATCGGCAAGCCAGCCAGCAACGGCCTTTTCGTCCGATTCGTCCAGAGCGGTCGGATCAATCCACGCAGCCGGGCCGTCGCCGGTGGCGATGGCAACGCCGGTGAGGGTTCCGGTGCCACGGCCGAAGGTGCCGGTCACGGCGACCCCCACCGGAGCGGAAAGGGCGTGCGAACCGAGCCAGGCGGCAACCTCGCCGGCGGCGAGAACCGAACCGGAGATGTCGAAGCCGGCCTCGGCCTCGGGCTCGACGGCGTCGAGATAGGAATAGAGCCGCTCGCGCAGCACCCGGAACTCGAGCGCGTCGAAGACCTGGTGCACGGCCTCGCGGTCCCAGCCGTGCCACTGCACGTCGGCCGGGCCGAGCGGCAGCTCGAGGTCGTCGACCAGCTTGTTCATCCGGTAGTTGAGCATCACGCCGGCCAGGTTGGCCCGCAGGCTCTCGCCCGCCTTGCCCTTGATCTTGTCGACGTTGGCGATGATGCCGTCCAGGTCGCCGAACTCGTGGATCCACTTGGCGGCCGTCTTGTCGCCGACGCCGGGCACGCCGATCAGGTTGTCGCTGGACTCGCCGACCAGGGCCGCCTTGTCGCGGTAGCGCGACGGCGGCACGAAGTATTTGGTCTCGATCGCCTCGGGCGTCATGCGCCACACCTCGGAGACGCCGCGCACCGGGTAGAGGATCGTGACGTGCTCGTTGGAGAGCTGGAACGCGTCGCGGTCACCGGTGGAGATGACCACCTCCATGCCGGCCGCCCGGGCCTGGGTGGCCAGGGTCGCGATCACGTCGTCGGCCTCGTAGTTGTCCTTCTCCACCACCGGGATGCGGAGCGCCTCGAGGACCTCCTTGATCAGGCTGACCTGACCCAGGAACGGCTTCGGCGTCTCGGACCGGCCGGCCTTGTATTCCGGGTAGATCGCGCTGCGGAAGGTTTTCCGGGAGAGGTCGAAGGCGACCACGATGTGGGTCGGCTTCTCGTCGCGCAGCATGTTGATCAGCATCGAGGTGAAGCCGAACACCGCGTTCGTGTGCTGCCCGGTCGCGGTGCTGAAGTTTTCCACCGGCAGCGCGTGGTAGGCCCGATAGGCCAGCGAGTGGCCGTCGAGCAGCAGCAAACGGGGGGTCATGGCGTCGTCGCTCACGTCAGGGAACTCTAGTCCTGGGGTACGACAAGAACCGCGACCACCCCGGCCGCAATCGAAGCTTTTACAGCACTTTGCTGAGGAATGCCTGGGTTCGTTCGTGCTTCGGATTGGCGAGGATCTCGGCGGGCGAACCCTTCTCGACCACCACCCCGCCGTCCATGAACACGACCTGGTCGCCGACCTCGCGGGCGAAGCCGATCTCGTGGGTGACCACCACCATGGTCATGCCGTCCCGGGCCAGGTCCTTCATCACGTCCAGCACCTCGCCCACCAGCTCCGGGTCGAGCGCGCTGGTCGGCTCGTCGAACAGCATCAGCTTGGGCCGCATGGCCAGGGCCCGGGCGATCGCCACCCGCTGTTGCTGACCGCCGGAGAGCATGCCCGGGTAAGCGTCGATCTTGCTGCCGAGCCCGACCCGCTCGAGCAGCGAGGCCGCTCGCTCGCGTACCTCTGCCTTGCTCTCCTTCTTCACCCGGCAGGGTGCCTCCATCACGTTCTGGAGGGAGGTCATGTGCGGGAAGAGGTTGAAGCGCTGGAAGACCATGCCGATCGACCGGCGCTGCCGGGCGACGTCCTTGCCCTTCATCTCGTGCAGCTTGCCGCCGCGCTCGTGGTAACCGACCAGGTCGCCGTCCACGAAGATCTTCCCGGCGTTGATCTTCTCGAGGTGATTGACGCAGCGCAGGAACGTCGACTTGCCGGACCCGGAGGGGCCGAGCACGCAGCACACCTCGCCCGCGTTGACCACCAGGTCGACACCCTTGAGCACCTCGAGCGAGCCGAACGACTTGTGCACGTTGTCGGCGCGCACCATCTCGACCGTCATGTCACGCCCCCAGCCGTCGAAGAGGAACCCTGCTCGGCCTGGATGTTCCGCAACCGTTGCCGGGCCTGCCCGGCGGTGCCGTAACCCCGGCCGAAGTGCCGTTCCACGAAGTATTGCGCGACCATCAGGACGGTACAGATGATCAGGTACCAGATCACCGCGGCGACCAGCACCGGCAACACCACGAAGGTGCGCGCCTTGATCGCGTTGAGCTGGAAGAACAGCTCGAAGGTGACCGGTACGAAGGCCACCAGCGAGGTGTCCTTGACCATCGCGATCACCTCGTTGCCGGTCGGCGGCACGATCACCCGCATCGCCTGCGGCAGCACCACCCGGCGCAGCACCTGGCTGCGGGACAGACCGAGCGCGGTCGCCGCCTCGGCCTGGCCGGGGTCGATCGACTGGATGCCGGCCCGGACGATCTCGGCCATGTACGCCGCCTCGGACAGACCGAGCGCGAGCATGCCGGCCACGAACCCGGCCAGCAGGTCGCTGGCCTTCACGCTGTAGAACTGCGCGTTCAGGTCGTCGATACCGAACAGCTTGCCGATCTGCTGATCGAACGGCAGGCCGAAGCCGATCCGGTCCCACAGGATGTTCAGGTTGCCGAACAGCACGGCCAGCACCAGCCGGGGCACCGCCCGGAAGAACCAGGTGTAGACGAACGCGACCCCGCGCAGGATCCAGTTGTCGGACAGCCGCATGATCGCGATGACGACGCCGAACACGACGCCGATCGCCATCGACGTGACGGTCAGCAGCAGCGTGCCGCGCAGGCCCTCGAGGACCGGCTCGGTGAACATGACACCGCGCTTGCCGGGCTCGTACGAGTTGAAGATGAACGACCACCGGAACTGATCGTTCGTGAGGATCAGGTGCAGGAACATCGCGGTGAGCACGGCGAGAACCGCGATCGCCAGCCAGCGTCCGGGGTGCCGCACGGGCACGGCCTTGATGGGTTCAGGCCGTGCCCGGTCGGTCTGTGTCTGGTCAGACATAAGGGTCAGACGGTGGGGTTGACGGCCGGGTCGGTGATGCCGCCCGCGTCGACGCCCCACTTGGTCAGGACCGTCTTGTAGGTGCCGTCGGCGATCAGCGCCGCGAGCGCTCCCTCGAGGGCCGCACCCAGACCGTCGGCCTGGTCCTTGGCCACCACGTAGCCGTACGGGGCCGAGTCGTAGATGTCGCCGACCAGGGCGAGCTGCCCGTTGGTCTGCTTCACCGCGTACGCGCCGATCGGGGAGTCGGCCAGCATGGCGTCGTCCTTACCGGTGACGACGGCGTTCGTCGCGTCCGACTGGGCCTGGTACTGGTCGATCGTGATCTTCGCCTTGCCGGCGTCGGTGCACTTCTTCGACCGGGCGGTGATGTCGTCGACCTGCACGGTCGCGGTCTGCACGGCGATCTTCTTGCCGCAGGCGTCGTCCGGGCTGATCGTGGCGCCGGCCTTGGCCGCCCACTGGGTGCCGGCCGCGAAGTAGGAGACCATGGTGGTCTCCTTCAGGCGGTCCGCGTTGATCGTGAAGGACGAGACCCCGACGTTGTACTTCTTGCTGGTGACGCCCGGGATGATGCTGTCGAAGCTGGCCGACTGCCACTCGGTGGTCAGGCCGAGCTTGGCCGCCACCGCGTCGAACAGGTCGACGTCGAAGCCGATGACGGTCTTGCCGTCGGCGTCGAGGAACTCGTTCGGCGCGTACGTCGAGTCGGTGCCGATGGTCAGCTTGCCGGCCGACTTGATGTCGGCCGGGAGCTTCGCGACCAGGGCCGCGTCGACCGCGGTGCTGGCGGACGAGGCGCCCGTGGGGGTGCTGCTGCCGGTGTCGTCGCCGGACTCCGAGCCGCAGGCGGCGACCGAGGTGGTCAGCGCCGCCGCAAGTGCCAGCCCGAGGATCGCCCGACGGCCAGGGGTGGTGCGGAACATGGATGTCTCCTCAAAGAGAATTAAGCAACGCCGAGGTAGGCGTCCTTGACCGCCGGGTCGTGCAGAAGTTCGGCGCCGGTGCCTTCCTTCACGATCCGTCCGGTCTCCAGAACGTACGCCCGGTGTGCCCGGGAAAGTGCCTGCTGGGCGTTCTGCTCCACGAGCAGGACGGTGGTTCCCTGCTCGTTGATCTCGACGATGATGTCGAAGATCTGCTGGATCAGCATCGGGGCCAGCCCCATCGACGGTTCGTCGAGCAGCAGCAGCTTGGGCCGGCTCATCAGCGCCCGGCCGACCGCGAGCATCTGCTGCTCGCCGCCGGACAGCGTGCCGCCGGACTGCTTCTCCCGCTCCTTCATCCGCGGGAACAGGGTGAACACCCGCTCCAGGTCCTCGCTGATCTCGGCCCGGTTCTTCCGGGTGTAGGCGCCCATCTCGAGGTTTTCCCGCACCGACATGCCCGGGAAGATGCCCCGGCCCTCGGGTGACTGGGAGACGCCCCGGACCACCCGCAGGTCGGCCCGCAGCTTGGAGATGTCCTGCCCGTCGAAGCGGATCGAACCCTCGGAGACCGGGCGCAGGCCGGAGATGGCCCGCATGGTGGTCGACTTCCCGGCGCCGTTGGCGCCGATCAGGGCGACGATCTCGCCCTGCGCGACGTTCAGGCTGATGCCGTGCAGGGCCTGGATGCGGCCGTACGCGAGGGAAACGTTGTCAAGCTCAAGCAGCATCGGTCGGAACCCCCAGGTACGCGGCGATGACCGCCGGGTTGTCCCGCACCTCGGCGGGTGTCCCCTCGGCGATCTTCTTGCCGAACTCCAGCACCACGATCCGGTCGGTGACACCCATGACCAGGCGCATGTCGTGCTCGATCAGCAGGACCGTGACGCCGGTGTCCCGGATCCGGCGGATCAGCGCGAGCAGATCCACCTTCTCGGCCGGGTTGAAGCCGGCGGCCGGCTCGTCCAGGCAGAGCAGGGTCGGGTTGGTGGCGAGGGCCCGGGCGATCTCGAGCCGGCGCTGTTCGCCGTACGAGAGGTTGCGGCTGACGTCGCCGGCCCGGTGCGCGATGCCGACGAAGCGGAGCAGTTCCATCGAGCGTGCCCGGCCCGACTTCTCCTCCTGCCAGAACCGCGGCAGCCGGAACAGCGCGCTCAGCACGCTCGTCTTGTGGTGCGCATCGGCGCCCACCATGACGTTCTCCAGCGCGGTCATCTCGGGGAACAGCCGCACGTTCTGGAACGTGCGGGCGATGCCACCCCGGGTGATCTCGTGCTTCTTCTTGCCGACGATCGACTCGCCCTGGAACCGGATGGCTCCCTCGGTCGGCTGGTAGACGCCGGTCATCGCGTTGAAGCAGGTGGTCTTGCCGGCCCCGTTCGGGCCGATCAGACCGAAGATCTCACCCTTGCGCAGCGAGAAGCTGACGTCGTTGAGCGCCACGACACCACCGAAGCGCAGGGTGACGTGGTCGACCTCGAGCAGGAGGTCCGGGTCGCCGACGGTCGGCGTGGTGAGGTCCGGGCCACCGGTCGGTGCCGCCTGGTCCACCGGCCGGGCGTCGGAACGGTCGAGCTCCTCCGGAGTCTCGATGTGCGGCTCACTCATTGCGGAGCCACCTCCTTCTCCCGGTCCTTGAGCTCCATCGCCCGGCGCCGGCTGGGAATCAGACCTTGCGGGCGCAGGACCATGATGACGATGATCACGACGCCGAAGATCGCGAACCGGTACTCGTACAGGTCGGTGTGGAAGAACGGGTCCGAGATGCCACGGAGCCGGTCCGGGATGTACGAGATCAGCGCACCACCCAGGATCGCACCGGCCATGTTGCCGGAGCCACCCATGACCACGCCGGCCAGCACCAGGATCGAGAACTGGAGCACGAACGTCTGCGAGTTGATGAAGCCCTGCTCGCCGGCGAACAGCACACCACCGAGACCACCGATGAACGCGCCGATGGCGAACGCCCACAGCTTGAACCGGGTGGTGCGGACGCCCATGATCTCGGCGGCCTCCTCGTCCTCCCGGATCGCCAGCCAGGAGCGGCCGACCCGGCTGCGGTCGAGGTTGCGGACCCCGAGGATGACCACCACGATCACCCCGAGACCCAGCCAGAAGTACGGCGTCGCGTCGGTCACGCCGAAGATCGGCTTGCCGTCCGAGCCCTGGCCGGGCGGGTGCGGGATGTTGGTGAAGCCGCGGTCGCCACGCAGGAAGTTCGGCGTACTGGTGGCCACGATCCGGATGATCTCGGCGAAGCCGAGCGTCACGATGGCCAGATAGTCGCCGCGCAACCGCAGTGTCGGCCAGCCCAGGATCAGGCCCGCCGCCATCGTGATCGCCAGCGCCACCGGCGCCGCCGCCAGCCAGGACCAGCCGGAGTGCGCGTAGAGCAGCGAGTCCCGGGAGGTCAGCAGCGCGGTGCCGTAGGCGCCGATCGCGAAGAAGCCGACGTAACCGAGGTCGAGCAGGCCCGCGTAGCCGACCACCACGTTCAGGCCGAGCGCCAGCAGCACGTAGTAGGACATGTTGAACAGCGAGGACGGCCAGTCGATGCCCTGGGTGACGATCTGCGGGCCGATCAGCGGGACGTCACCCGCGTACGGCAGCAGGATGGCCAGGACCAGCGCCACCACCGTCACGATCGCCCGCACCCAGGTCGGCTGCCGGCCGAACCAGCCACGAACGCCGCCGTTGCCGCGGAACGAGGTCTTTTCCTTCGAAGGGGCCACTGCGGTGTCGCTCATGCTCGTGCCCTTCCGAGAGACTCACCCAACAGGCCCGTCGGACGGAACAGCAGGATCAGCACCAGCAGCACGAACGCCGCCGCGTGCAGCCACTGCGAACCGAACAGGCCGGCCGCGTAGTTCTGCAGCACCCCCAGGAGCAGGCCGCCGAGCAGCGCGCCCCGCAGGTTGCCGATGCCGCCCAGCACCGCGGCGGTGAACGCGTCGATGCCGAGCAGGAAGCCCGCGTCGTACTTGGTGACGCCGATCTTCAGGTCGTACATCACCGCGGCGATGCCCGCCATCAGGCCGCCGAGGAGGAAGACCAGCGAGATGACCCGGGACTTGTTGACGCCCATCAGGGCCGCGCTGTCCGGGTTCTGGGACACCGCGCGGATGCCCCGGCCGAGACGCGAGCCGTTGATGAAGCGGTCGAGCACGAACATCATCACCAGCGCCAGGACGACGATCAGGATCTGCAGGTTCGTGATATGCGTGTCGCCGATCGTGATGACCGTCCGGGCCTGGATGATCGGCGGGACACCCCTCTGGTTGCGGTGCGTCAGAACACCCACCGTCTCCGAGATCGCGAGCGAGGCACCGATCGCCGTGATCAGGAATGCGAGAGGCGGGGCGTTACGCCGGCGCAGCGGCCGGTAGGCCACCAGCTCCACCGCGAGCGCGGTGAGACCCGACGCGACGATCGCCACCACCAGGCCGAGGGCCATGTAGGCGAGCATCGCGCCGAAGTTCGGCGCTTTCGAGTTCTGGTCGAGGCCGAACCATCCCCAGGCGATGAGGCACCCGTAGGTGCCGAGGAGGAAGACCTCGGAGTGTGCAAAGTTGATCAGCCGCAAGACACCGTAGACCAGGGTGTAGCCCAGTGCGAACAGGGCAATGATCGCGCCCTGTGCAAGCCCGGTCACGGTGAGCGGCCCGAAATCGTTGATCAGGCCGGAAAAATCCACAGAGGGGCTCCAAAACGACGAGGTCGGTGTGGCCGGAGATCATCCGGCCACACCGGCCCTACGGAGAGTTACTGCGCGATCAGGAGGTCTTGATCTCCACGTCGGACTTGGCGTCGCCACTCTGGTCGAACTTGAACGCCCACACCTTGATCAGGGTGGGGTCGAGCTCACCGGTCGAGGTGAACTTGTACGTGTTCGCGATCCCCTTGTAGTTGATCGTGGACAGGTAGGTGTTCAGCTTCTCCGGGGTGGTGTTACCGGCGTCGATACCCTGCAGGAGGATGTTCGCCGCGTCGAACGCGACGTCCGAGTAGGTACCGGCGTCGACGTTCCACTGCGCCTTGTAGTCGTTGACGAACGTGCCGCCGGCGGCCTCGGGCGGGGAGCACGGGCAGGTAACGACGGTGCCGACCGCAGCGGCCACACCCGACGCCTTGGACAGGCCCGGGTCCTTCATGCCGTCGCCGCCGAGCAGGGTGCCCTTCCAGCCGGCCGAGGTCAGCTGCTTACGGATGACGCCCGCGTTGGTGTAGTAACCGCCGTAGAAGAGCGCGGTCGCACCGGACGAGGTCACCTTCTGCACCAGCGCCGAGAAGTCGGTCTGCTTGCCGTCACCCTCGGTCTTGTCCGAGGCGACGACCAGCGCGCCCAGCTTGGACTTGACGACGTCGGCCAGGCCGGCGCCGTACGCCGACTGGTCGTCCGCGATGAAGACCTTGGTGGCCTTCAGGTTGTCCTTGATGTACGCCGCGGCCGCGGGGCCCTGGGCGTCATCGTTGGCCACCGCGCGGTGGAAGGTCTTCCAGCCGTTGGCCGACAGCGACACCCGGGTCGCGGACGGGGTGATCGTCGGGATGCCGGCGGCCTCGAAGATCGGGTCAGCGGCCTCGGACTCGCCGGAGAACGGCGGGCCGACGATGCCGAGGATCTTCTTGTCCGCCACCAGGTTCCGGGCAACACCCGGAGCGACCTCGGCCGCACCCTGCGAGTCGAACTTCGCGACCGTGATGCAGTCGGAGCCCTTGGTCTTGTTGTACTGGTTGATCGCCAGCTCGAAGCCCTGCTCGATGTTCACACCGAGGTTGGCGGCCGAGCCGGTCAGAGCGCCGAAGTATGCGAGCTTGTAGCCGCAGTTCGAGCCGCTCGCCGTGTCGCTGCTGCTACTCGTGTCCTTATTACAAGCAGCGGCACCGGCGATGAGCCCGATGATGGCCACCCCGCCGATGGCTCGTGCGAGAACCTGCCTCAAGGTTGGAACCTCTCCTCCATACCGAACCCACCGAGCCACGGCTGGTCGATTGGCACTTGCGTGCCCGCGCGACCACGCTGCGCCCGTCATGGGCCGGGACGCTATCCCAGGATCCGGGCCTGCCAAAAGACTTCGATCGGGCTTTCACCGAACCGTTACGTGCAGAGACGCCCAGGCAGGAGGAGGTGTTACAACACTCGTGTTTCCGCTAGATCAACTTGTGGTTGCCTGGGCTCCGCCGGCTTCCTGGCCCTCGGCCAAGATCCGGTCGGCTACCTCACGCATCGTCATGCGGTGGTCCATCGCTGTGCGTTGAATCCACTTGAATGCCTGCGGTTCGGTCATCTGGTACTTCGTCATCAGCTCACCCTTGGCCCGTTCGACCGACTTGCGGGTCTCCAGACGGTCGGTGAGCCCGGCGACCTCGGACTCGAGGGCGGCGATCTCCGAGTACCTCGAGAGGGCGATCTCGATCGCCGGCACCAGGTCGGATTTCTGGAAGGGCTTGACCAGGTAGGCCATCGCGCCGGCGGCCCGGGCCCGCTCGACCAGGTCGCGCTGGCTGAACGCGGTCAGGATCACCACCGGGGCGATGCGCCCACCGGCGATCCGCTCGGCGGCCGCGAGGCCATCCATGATCGGCATCTTGATGTCGAGGATGACCAGGTCCGGACGGAGGTCTTCGGCCAGGCGGACGGCGGTCTCGCCATCGCCGGCCTCGCCGACCACGTCGTAGCCCTCCTCGACCAGCATCTCGGCCAGGTCCAACCGGATGAGGGCCTCGTCCTCGGCGATCAGCACCCGTTTGCGATCGGCCCCAGCCTGCGTGTCGGCCACGGAACCTCTACCCCCAACACTCCCGAAGTCGCGACACCCCGGTATGTGGGTATCGCCGTCCTAAGCGTAGTGGGTAGGCTGTCGGAAGCTCATCCTGGCGTGGCCATACCGTGTCGGGGACCGAGCCGGCCGGCCCCTGTATTCCAACCGGCAGAGAAGATGGTCTCAAACACCATACAGTGTGGGTTCGAATCCCACCGGGGGCACAAGAATTGTCAAATCCTCCCGCAATGCCTGCGGGATTCACGCGCGTGCCCGGCCGGAAAGGCCGCATTCGCGCTCCCACCGGCACCCCCACATGATCCAACTCGGGAACCAACATCAGCTCACCACCCCGGATCGCCCTTTCGCCGCCACCACTCCCGGGCGCAGAACTTTCGAATTCCGGCGCCTTCGGCCGGAAAGTTTCGCGTCGCGCCGGTACACGAATCGTGGCGCACAGAACGGCAACAATCGCGCATTCACGCGTTACGCCTGTGTAAACGAATCCACGGTCATCGAGGGATATCCGGCGATGCCCGTTCGCACACCGGCGGGCTGACATAACGGGTGCCCGGTTCGACTGCGCTCGGTGACATCGATCTTGCTCCAGGGCCCCTGGGGACGCGCTGTGAATCTGCCCGAACCCCGGCCCGGCCGCGAGCGCGGATGTTGTCATGGCAGAGACACCTTCGCTGGAGGCCCCATGCTGTGGTCCGGTTCATCACCCCTGACGGTCATGCGTGACAGCATGTGGGGCTTCCTGATGTTCGCCGGAGTGGCGTGGCTGGCGATCGCCTGGAGCGTGCTGCGGCTGGAGCCGGTCAGCGTGGCCGACGTGGCCGGGCCGGTGGTGCTGTTCGGTGCGCTGTGCGAGGGGGTGCGGGCACTGGCCGGCACCCGCACCTGGTGGCTCAACGCGGGCATGGCCGGGCTGTTCACGGTGACCGGCCTGGTCCTGCTGGTCGACTCGGGCTCGAGCTATGCCACGCCGGCGTCGCTGGTGGGCTGGTTCCTGATGGTGCGCGGCGCGATGGACGTCGCGGTGTCGACGATGAACCGGGGCACCGACCGCACCTGGGGGCTGATGATGGCGCTCGGGGTGGCCCAGGCCGGGCTGGGCTTCTACGCGGCCGGGCCGCTCGCCCGCACCGCCGACCCGATGATTCTGCTGCTCGGCGGGCTCGGGTTGCTGCGCGCGGTCGCCGATCTGGTGACGGCGTTGCGGTTGCGGGAGGCTTCCGGCGTACGGCATGACGTTTTGCAGTTGTCACCGGAACGCGAGGCCGGGGTGATCGGATATTCGGCCGGCCGGGAGGATTACGACGGCACGCCGCAGGCGGGCCGGGCCCGGCACCGGGCCGGACAGGGCCCGCAGACGTTCCACGACGAGGTACTACGGACCACCGCCGACCTGGACCTGATGCTCGCGCAAGCGGGCGTGTCGGCCACCGCGGCGCACCGGACGGCGGAGGCGGACATCCCGCCGGTTCCGGACACCGCGGAGAGCGCCGAGGAGGCCACCGTCGGCGAGGACCATCGCCACTGATGTCCCCGACGCCCCGCCGGGTGGGATCCGCAAACGGCCAGTCGCCGGGCCGGGATCCCACTTGGCGGGGCTATTTCCGTTCGCCCACCCGGCGTAGCAGCCCCTCCTGCACGGCGCTGGCGATGTGCCGGCCGTCCTGGGTGAACATCCGCCCGGTGGCCAGGCCCCGGCTGCCCGAGGCGGACGGGCTGGTGCAGTCGTAGAGGAACCACTCGTCGGCGCGGAACGGCCGGTGCAGCCAGAGCGCGTGGTCGAGGCTGGCCCCGATCACCCCGCCCGGGCCCCACACCTCGCCGTGCGCCGACAGCACCGAGTCGAGCAGCGACAGGTCGGAGGCGTAGGCGAGGGCGCACGCGTGGATCAGCGGGTCGTCCGGCAGCGTGCCGTTGATCCGCATCCAGACCCGCTGCTGCTCGCTGGCGTCCCGGTCGCCGGGCGGCACCCAGCCGGGCACACCGACGTAGCGCACGTCGATGGCCTGCGGCGAGGACGCGAAAATGCCCGCCCGGGAGGGATATTTCCGCACCCAGTCGGCCATCGTCGGGATCTCGTCGGGGCCGGGCACGTCGACCGGCGCCGGCAGGTAGTGGTCGAGGCCTTCCTCGAGCACCTGGAACGACGCCGACATGAAGAAGATCGTGCGCCCGTGCTGCTGGGCGGTGGACCGCCGGACCGAGAAGGACCGTCCGTCGCGGATCGTCTCGACGGTGAACTGGATCGGCTCGGTCGGGTCGCCCGGCCGCACGAAATAGCCGTGCAGCGAGTGCACGAACCGGGACGGGTCGACCGTGCGACCGGCGGCGACCAGGGCCTGGCCGGCGACCTGCCCGCCGAAGACGCGCTGGGCGCCGGTCTGCGGGCTCTCCCCTACGAACGTGGCCGCGTCGACCTGCTTCAGGTCCAGAATCTCCAGAAGCTGGTCGACGGCGGCCTGTCCGTGCAGAGGCAAGGTCACACCGTCGCCGGGTCGACGAGCGAACCGAGCTGGTGCACCCGCAGGGTGTTGGTGGAACCCGGGGCGTTCGGCGGGGAGCCGGCCACGACGACCACGTAGTCGCCGGGCTTGGCCAGGCCGAGGCCGAGCATCTTCGCGTCGACCTGCCGGAACATGTCGTCGGTGTGCTCCACGAAGTCGGTCAGGAACGTCTCGACGCCCCAGCTCAGCGCCAGTTGGTCGCGCACCTCGGGGACCGGTGTGAAGGCGAACAGCGGGAGCTCACAGTGCAGCCGGGCGAGCCGCCGCACGGTGTCACCGGTCTGCGAGAACGCCACCAGTGCCTTGGCGCCGATGTTGCGGGCGATCTGCGAGGCGGCGACGGTCAGCGCGCCACCGTGCGTGCGCGGGTCGTGCTGCAGGCGCGGGACCGGGATCGAGCCACCCTCGGTGGTGGTGACGATCTTGGCCATCGTGCTGACCGTGAGCACCGGGTACTTACCGACCGAGGTCTCGCCGGACAGCATCACCGCGTCGGTGCCGTCGAGCACCGCGTTGGCGACGTCGGAGGCCTCGGCGCGGGTCGGACGAGAGTTCTCGATCATCGAGTCGAGCATCTGGGTGGCGACGATGACCGGCTTGGCGTTTTCCCGGCACAGCTGCACGGCCCGCTTCTGGACCAGCGGCACCTGGTCGAGCGGCAGCTCGACGCCCAGGTCACCGCGGGCCACCATGACGCCGTCGAAGGCGAGCACGATCTGCTCGAGGTGGTCGACCGCCTCGGGCTTCTCGACCTTGGCGATGACCGGGACGGTCTTGCCCTCCTCGGCCATGATGCTGTGCACGAGCTTGATGTCGTCGGGCGAGCGCACGAACGAGAGCGCGACCAGGTCGACGCCGAGGCTGAGCGCGAAGCGCAGGTCTTCCTCGTCCTTGTCGCTCATCGCCGGCACGCTGACCGCGACGTTGGGCAGCGAGACGCCCTTGTTGTTGCTGACCGGGCCACCCTCGATGACCAGGCAGCGGATGTCGTTGCCCTCGACCGCGGCGACCTCGACGGCGACCTTGCCGTCGTCGATCAGCAGGCGATCGCCGACCTTGACCTCCTGCGGCAGCTTCTTGTAGGTGCAGGACACCCGGTCGGGCGTGCCGAGCACGTCGTCGCTGGTGATGGTGACCAGGTCACCGGTGCTCCACACGTGCGGCCCATTGGCGAACTTGCCCAGCCGGATCTTCGGACCCTGCAGGTCGGCGAGGACGGCCACGGCCCGCCCGGTCTGCCGGGCGGCCTCCCGGACCAGCTCGTAGATCTTCTGGTGGTCCTCGTGGCTGCCGTGGCTGAAGTTCATGCGGGCCACGTCCATACCGGCCTCGACGAGGCCGAGCATGCGCTCGGCGGAGGCGGTGGCGGGACCCATGGTGCAGACGATTTTAACGCGGCGTGTCACAGCCATCAGGCTAGTCTCTCTTTCGGATCGGCCCGGCGGCCGACCCCCGTCAACAGGGTGAACTCTCTGGGCGGCGTGGGTCCTCGGGACAGACTCTCCTGGTGTCTGGAGGGCGCGCATCGCCGTCATGCGGGCTTCAACGACCGCGCGCAACAGCTTATCCGCCTGGCCAAGGCGGGCGCGGCGACAACCCCTCCCCGGGCTCGATGTCAGGCCGTTGGACCCGACTTCGGCCAGGAGGTTCGGTCGCGCTTTTCAGAGATACGGGCATCGACAGCGCACCGCCGGTCAGGCGCGACCTACCCGCGACCCCAGGCCGAAAACGCGCGTCTCGCGTGCGGCGATGGCCGGGCTTTGCACCGCCGGCCCGTCAAAACGGGCCGGCGGCTCGCTCAACTCAAGCGCTCAGCGGCTGGGCGCTGGACAGGACCGGGGCCGGCAGGTCGCCCTTGGCGCCCAGGTAGGAGTGGATAGCGGCGGCCGCGGAGCGGCCCTCGGCGATCGCCCAGACCACCAGGGAGGCGCCCTTGTGCATGTCGCCCGCCACGAACACGCCCTCGGCCGAGGTCTGCCAGTTCGCGTCGGCGTCCAGGACGCCCCGGCGGTTGCGGTCGATGCCGAACTGCTCCAGCAGCGGCTGCTGCTCGGTGCCGTCGAAACCGATCGCCAGCAGCACCAGCTCGGCCCGCAGGTCGCGCTGGCTGCCCTCGGCAACGGTCACCGTGCGTACGCCGTCGATCCGCTCGACCACGACGTCGGCGATCCGGATCGCCGCGACGTTGCCCTCGCCGTCGTCCACGAACTCCTGCACGGCGACCCCGAAGACGCGGTCGCCGCCCTCCTCGTGGGCCGGGTAGTTGCGCAGGATGACCGGCCAGGTCGGCCACGGGTGCAGGTCGCCGGCCCGGGCCTCGGGCGGCACCGGGTACTGGTCGAGCTGGATGACGCCGGCTGCGCCCTGCCGGTGCGCGACGCCGAGGCAGTCGGCACCGGTGTCGCCGCCGCCGATGATCACGACGTGCTTGCCGGCCGCGTCGATCGGGGTGGTCTCCTGCAGACCGGCCACCACCCGGTTGGCCGGGACCAGGTGGTCCATGGCCAGGTGGACACCGTTCAGCCCGCGGCCCGGCGTCTCCGCGGTGTCCCGGCCGGCCAGCGCACCGGCCGCGAGCAGCACCGCGTCGAACCGCTCGCGCAGGTCGTCGGCGGTGATGTCGACGCCCACGTTCACGCCGGCCTGGAAGACCACGCCCTCGGCCTCCATCTGGGCCAGCCGCGCGTCCACCACCGACTTCTCGATCTTGAAGTCGGGAATTCCATAACGCAGAAGGCCGCCGATGCGATCGTCGCGCTCGAAGACGGTGACCGCGTGCCCGGCTCGCGCCAGCTGCTGGGCGGCCGCCAGGCCGGCCGGGCCGGAACCGACCACCGCGACCTTGAAACCGGACGGCACCGGGGCGGGCTGCGGCTTGACGTAGCCGAGGTCGAACGCGTGGTTGGCGATCTCCACCTCGACCTGCTTGATGGTCACCGGGTCGTCCGAGATGCCCAGCACGCAGGCGGCCTCGCACGGCGCCGGGCAGAGCCGGCCGGTGAACTCCGGGAAGTTGTTGGTGGCGTGCAGCGACTCGGCCGCCGACTGCCACGCCCCGGTGCGGACCAGGTCGTTCCAGTCCGGGATGCGGTTGCCCAGCGGGCAGCCCTCGTGGCAGAACGGGATGCCGCAGTCCATGCACCGGGTGGCCTGGTCACGGATCAGATCCTCACCGGCGGGCGGGTAGACCTCCCGCCAGTCGCGGATCCGCACCGGCACCGGGCGCCGCTTGGGCAGCTGCCGCTCGTAGCGGAGGAAACCGTTCGGATCAGGCACTCTTGACCCCCATGACCGCCTCGTCGACATTGCGACCGGCGGCTTCGGCGGTCCGGATGAGTTCCATTACACGCTTGTAGTCGCGCGGCACCACGGCGGTGAACCGGTCGACCGCGGCCGGCCAGTCGGCCAGCAGCTTCTCGGCCACCGCCGAGCCGGTCTCGGCCAGGTGCTTGTCGACCAGTCCGCGCAGGACGACCTGCTCGTCGCCGGTGAGCGGGGTCAGGTCGACCAGTTCCGGGTTGACCCGGGTGGGCACCAGGTCGAGCACGAACGCGGTGCCACCGCTCATCCCGGCCGCGAAGTTGCGGCCGGTCGGGCCGAGCACCACCACGGTGCCGCCGGTCATGTACTCGCAGCCGTGGTCGCCGACGCCCTCGACGACGGCGGCCGCGCCCGAGTTACGGACCGCGAAACGTTCACCGGCCCGTCCCCGAAGGTAAAGCTCGCCGGTGGTCGCCCCGTACAGAATGGTGTTGCCCGCGATGATGTTGTCCTCGGCCACGAACGGCGCGTTCTCGTCCGGCCGGACGATCACCCGGCCGCCGGAGAGGCCCTTGGCGACGTAATCGTTGGTGTCGCCGATCAGCCGCAGGGTGACGCCGCGCGGCAGGAACGCGCCGAACGACTGCCCACCGGTGCCACGCAGGGTGAACTCGATGGTGTTGTCCGGCAGGCCGGCCCCGCCGAAGCGGCGGGTCACCTCGCCGCCGAGCATCGCGCCGACGCTGCGGTTCTCGTTGCGGACCGCGAGTTCCTCGGCCACCTTCAGCTCGCTGGTCAGGGCCGGCTGGGCCAGCTCGAGCAGCTTGTTGTCGAGAGCCTTGTCGAGACCGTGGTCCTGGGCGACCACGCCACGCCGGGCGGCGCCCTCGGGCAGCTCGGGCACGAACAGGATGGGCGACAGGTCGAGACCCTTCGCCTTCCAGTGGTCGACGGCCGGCCGGATGTCCAGCACCTCGGCGTGGCCGATCGCCTCGTCGATGGTGCGGAAGCCCAGCTCGGCCAGGATCTCCCGGACCTCTTCGGCCATGAACAGGAAGAAGTTCTCCACGAACTCGGGCTTGCCGGTGAAGCGCTCGCGCAGCACCGGATTTTGCGTCGCGATGCCGACCGGGCAGGTGTCCAGGTGGCAGACCCGCATCATGATGCAACCGGAGACGATCAGCGGAGCCGTGGCGAAGCCGAACTCCTCGGCGCCGAGCAGGGCCGCGATCACCACATCCCGGCCGGTCTTGAGCTGGCCGTCGACCTGCACGGTGACCCGGTCGCGCAGCTTGTTGAGCAGCAGCGTCTGCTGCGCCTCGGCCAGGCCCAGCTCCCACGGGGAACCGGCGTGCTTGAGCGAGTTGAGCGGGGACGCGCCGGTGCCACCGTCGTGCCCGGAGATCAGGATGACGTCGGCCTTGAGCTTCGCGACGCCGGCCGCGACCGTGCCCACGCCGATCTCGCTGACCAGCTTCACGTGCACCCGGGACTGCGGGTTGACGTTCTTCAGGTCGTGCACGAGCTGCGCGAGGTCCTCGATGGAGTAGATGTCGTGGTGCGGCGGCGGGGAGATCAGGCCGATGCCCGGGGTGGTGTGCCGGGTCTTGGCGATCCACGGCCACACCTTGTTGCCGGCCAGCTGGCCACCCTCGCCGGGCTTCGCGCCCTGCGCCATCTTGATCTGCAGGTCGTCCGCGTTGACCAGGTATTCGCTGGTCACGCCGAATCGGCCGGAGGCGACCTGCTTGACCGCGGAGCGGCGCTGCGGGTCGTACAGGCGGTCGGGGTCCTCGCCGCCCTCGCCGGTGTTCGACTTGCCGCCGATCCGGTTCATGGCGATCGCCAGGGTCTCGTGCGACTCGGCCGAGATCGAGCCGTACGACATGGCCCCGGTGGCGAACCGCTTGACGATCTCGCTGACCGGCTCGACCTCGTCGATCGGCACCGGGGTGCGCTGCTTGAACTCGAACAGCCCGCGAATCGAGCCGGCCTGCGCGGCCAGCGCGTCCACCTTCTCGGTGTATTTCCGGAAGACGTCGTACTGCTTGGACCGGGTCGCGTGCTGGAGCAGGAACACCGTCTCCGGGTTGAACAGGTGCAGTTCACCCTCGCGGCGCCACTGGTACTCGCCGCCGACCTCGAGCCGGCGGTGGCTGCGCTCGGCCGGGTTGGCCGGATAGGCCTTCCCGTGCCGCGCCTTGACCTCGGCGTGGATCTCGGCCAGCCCGGAACCGCCGATCCGCCCGCTGGTGCCGGCGAAGTAGCGCTGCAGCAGCTTGTTGTCCAGGCCGACGGCCTCGAACACCTGGGCCCCGCAGTACGACGAGACGGTCGAGATGCCCATCTTCGACATGATCTTCAGGACGCCCTTGCCGAGCGCCTTGACGTAGTTGCGCACCGCGGCGCGCGGGTCGAGCCCGGCCAGCGACCCGGTCGCGATCAGGTCGTCGACCGACTCGAACGCCAGGTAAGGATTGATGGCGGCGGCACCGAAGCCGATCAGCGTGGCGGCGTGGTGCACCTCGCGGCAGTCACCGGCCTCGACGACCAGCGCCACCTGGGTGCGGGTCTGCTCGCGCACCAGGTGCTGGTGCACCGCGGCGGTGAGCAGCAGCGACGGGATCGGGGCCAGCTCGGCGTTGGAGTCCCGGTCGGACAGCACCAGGATGCGGACGCCGTCCTCGATCGCCTCGGACACGTGCCGGCAGATCTGGGTGAGCCGGGCCTTGATGCCGGCCGCGCCGTCCCGCAGCGGGTAGAGACCCGACACCCGGACGGCCTTGAAGCCGGGCAGGTCGCCGTCCTCGTCGATGGAGAGCAGCTTGGCCAGCTCGTCGTTGTCGATCACCGGGTAGGGCAGCACGATCTGCCGGCAGGACGCCGGGCCCGGGTCGAGCAGGTTGCCCTCCGGCCCGATCGTGGCGCTCAGCGAGGTGACCAGCTCTTCCCGGATGGCGTCCAGCGGCGGGTTGGTGACCTGCGCGAACAGCTGGTGGAAGTAGTCGAACAGCAGCCGCGGCCGGGTGGACAGCGGCGAGATCGGAGTGTCCGTACCCATCGAGCCGAGCGGCTCGGCCCCGGTGCGCGCCATCGGCGCCACCAGGATCTTCAGCTCCTCCTCGGTGTAACCGAACACCTGCTGGCGGCGGGTCACCGAGTCGTGCGTGTAGATGACGTGCTCGCGCGGCGGCAGGTCGGCCAGGTTGATCAGCCCGGCGTGCAGCCACTCGTCGTACGGCTCGGCGGCGGCCAGCCCGGCCTTGATCTCGTCGTCGTGCACGATCCGGCCCTGCTCGGTGTCGACCAGGAACATCTTGCCCGGCTGGAGCCGGCCCTTGGCGACCACGGTGGCCGGGTCGAGGTCGAGCACGCCGGCCTCGGAACCGAGCACGACCAGGCCGTCGACGGTGTGCCACCAGCGGCCCGGGCGCAGGCCGTTGCGGTCGAGCACGGCGCCGATCGACGAGCCGTCGGTGAACGCGACCGCGGCCGGCCCGTCCCACGGCTCCATCAGCGAGGCGTGGAAGCGGTAGAACGCGCGCCGCTTCGGCTCCATCCCCGGGTCGTTCTCCCAGGCCTCCGGAATCATCATCATCATCGCGTGCGGCAGCGTGCGGCCGGCCAGGTGCAGCAGTTCCAGCACCTCGTCGAAGCTGGCCGAGTCGGACGCCTCCGGCGTGTTGATCGGGAACAGCCGCTTGATGCTGCCGGGCAGCACCTTCGACTGGAGCAGCGCCTCGCGGGCGGCCATCCAGTTCTTGTTGCCGCGGATCGTGTTGATCTCACCGTTGTGCGCGATGAAACGGTACGGGTGAGCCAGCGGCCAGGACGGGAAGGTGTTCGTCGAGAACCGGGAGTGCACCAGGGCGATCGCGCTGGCGACCCGCTCGTCGGTCAGGTCCGGGAAGAACTCCGGCAGCTGATCGGGGGTGAGCATGCCCTTGTAGGTGATCGTGCGCGAGGACAGCGACGGGAAGTAGGCCCCCACGCCACGCTGCGACGACTCCCGCTCGGCCTGCTTGCGGATGGTGAACGCGACCCGGTCCAGCTCGAGGCCGGTCAGCGGCGCGTCCTTCGGACCGGCGGCGCTGTCGGTGAGCCGGTGCGCGGCGAGGAAGACCTGCTTGATGTACGGGCGGGCCTCCAGAGCCGTGGCACCGAGGCCGTCCGGGCGCACCGGGACGTCCCGCCAGCCCAGCACCTCGCCGCCCTCGACCAGCGCGTACTTCTCGAAGATCTTGATGGAGCGGGCCTGGGCGTCCGGGTCGTTGGGCAGGAAGACCAGCCCGGTGGCGTAGCCGCCGGCGTCGGGCAGGTCGATCCCGGTGGTTTCACGGTAGAACGCGTCCGGGACCTGAATCATGATCCCGGCGCCGTCGCCGGTGTTGTACTCGGCGCCGCGGGCGCCCCGGTGGTCGAGGCGGATCAGCGCCGACAGGCCCTTGGCGACCACATCATGGGAACGGCGCCCATGCAGATCGGCCACGAAAGCCACACCGCAGGCGTCTCGCTCATTCGACGGGTCGTACAGCCCAC
Organism: Paractinoplanes tereljensis; assembly: GCF_016862435.1. Taxonomy (GTDB): domain Bacteria; phylum Actinomycetota; class Actinomycetes; order Mycobacteriales; family Micromonosporaceae; genus Actinoplanes; species Actinoplanes tereljensis. The sequence goes on along the minus strand of NZ_BOMY01000025.1, from coordinate 211,917 downwards.
GGTTTGGCATTTTGTTTTCCGCCGCGGGTTGGCTCGGTCCCTGGGGGTGCGGAGATGCCACCGGACCTCCTGTCGTCTCTGTTTCAGATCAAGGTCGGGACGACGTCGGCCCTGCAAAGTCTCTAGAGTCTACGTTAAGGGGCACCGATCTCCGCCAGTTCGGATGGATCACACTTCGATCGCCCCAAACCGCCCATCAAGGCAGAAATTGAAAGGCCCACAACGCGTACGGCGCGACATCGCGCCGAATTGGGTAGTCTCGCGCGGTGGCGCATCCGGAAACCGACGTCTTCGTCAGGCTCGAGCGTTTCTATGACGCTCTCCCCCGACCCTACGCACGTGTTGAGGACATCGGGGGGCTGGTGCTTTTCGTCCGCGAGGGCGACGGTTGGCCCTATTACGCCCGGCCCCGGATAGGGGCGGAGACGCCTTCCGCCGCTGATATTACTGCCGTTCGCCGCCGGCAACGAGAGCTGGGCATCCCCGAGGCTTTCGAATGGGTGCACGAGACGACGCCCGATCTGCTCGCGGTGGCCCGCTCGGCCGACCTCGACGTGCTGCTGGCCCCGCTGCTGACCCTGGACCCGGCGGCTCTGGTCCCCGATCTCCCGGTGCGCGACGCCACCGTCTCGGTGCTGGACCCGGCGTCCTCGAGCTACCCGGCCGACCTGGCCGCCACCCGCGCGGTGGCCCAGCTCGCCTTCGGCAGTCCGCCGCACGCGACCCCGCTGGAAGAGGTGGTCGCGCTGGCCGGCCCCACCGAGACCGCCCTGATCACCGGGGTGGCCGGGCCGGCCGAGCGGGACGCCGCGGTGGCCGAGTTGAGCCCGGCCGTGGTCGAGGGCTTCCGGCAGCGGGTGGCGTCCGGCGGTTACCACACCGCCGTGGTGGTCTCCCCGACCGAAGGCATCCTGGCCACCGGCGCGCTGATGCGGGACGGCGACGTGGCCGAGATCGCCGGCGTCGCGACGCTGCCCACCGCCCGCGGCCGCGGCTACGCCTCCCAGCTGACCGCGACGCTGGCCCGCCAGGCCCTGAACGACGGCGTCCACCTGGTCTTCCTGTCGGCCGGCGACGACGACGTGGCCCGGCTCTACACCAAGGTCGGCTTCCGCCGGCAGGGCACGGCGTGCATCGCCGAGCCGGCCACCGCCAAGCTCTGACGGCACGCCTGCGTGTCCGTACTCAATCGGGGTCCTTCTGCTCTTGATCGGGATCTTTCCGCAGCTCAGAAGTGATCCGCTGGAGCGGGACCCGCTCCTGCTCGCGGGCCAGCAGCGCCAACGCACGAGCATCGGCGTCGGTGGGGTGGGCGGGGTCGAGTGACCTCGGCCAGAGGTGGGCGTGCCGCACGGCGGCCATCTCGGCACAGATCACCATGGCCTGACTCGCCAGGTAGAGCAGGGTGAACAGGCCGGCCACCGTGGCGAACGCCCCGTAGACCGGCCCGGCCTTACGCACCAGGTAGGTCAGCAGCGGTCCGCCGGCGTGCAGGATGAGCGTCAGGATCGCGGCGCCGGAGACCGCCGCCGGCCACAGCGACCGCCACGACGCCGGCCGGCAGAGCAGCACCCTGGCCCCCAGCAGCAGGACCAGAAAGGCCGTACCGAGGGTGCCGAACACCGCGAGGATGCGGTCGGAGGCGGAGACGCCGGCGATCCCGGGAATGGCCGAGACCAGCACGGTCAGGCCGCCCGCGCAGATCACGCCGGCCAGCAGCAGCAGGAGCGCGGCGCCCACCCGCAGGTAACAGCCGACGATCCCGGGCAACTCCCGGACCGGGACCGCGGCCAGGTGATTGACCGTGCGGTAGGCGGCGAAGACCACGCCGGTCGCGGAGTAGAGCAGGCCGGCCGCGCCGAGCACGAACGCCACCGGCGAGGTGGGCAGCAGGGCCGCCGCCGAGTCGACGGTGTCCTGCAACGCCGCCGGAACGATCGCGACGATCAGCCGATGACGCAGGTCCGGGCTCGCCTCGAGAACCCGGGAGACGACCGCCACGCCCAGCAGGAGCAGCGGAAACAGGCTCAGGAAGCCGTAGTAGGTGATCAGCGCGGCCTGCCGCGGGCCGTCGTCGTCCAGGTATTTGCGGAGCACCGCCCACGCGAACGCCCACCCGCCGTTCCGGCGCTGACGGCGGTCGGCCCAGGTCACCACGTCGATTACTCCGGGGGAATCCAGTCGGCCTGAAGCTGGGTGTGGTTGCCCAGGATGCGGGGCCGCATGTGGTTGAGCGCGGCGTCCCGGGCCCGCAACGCGAGGCGCCCCCGGGCCTGCACCACCGCCGACATGCGCCGGGTCTGCCGGACCACGCTCGTGGTGCGGGGCCGGCGGGTGCGGCTGAAGGTCTCGATGGCCGCGATCAGGTCGGGCCCGACCCGGACGTCCGCCACCAGCGACCGCAACGTGGCCGCGTCCTCGAAGGCCAGGCAGGCGCCCTGGCCGAGGTGGTGCGGCATGGCATGGGCCGCATCCCCCAACAAGACCACACCCCCAGGACCGGAGCCGAAGCCGTACGCCCGGGGCAGCGGCCGTAGCTCGCGCACCTCCTGCGGCACCAGGTCTTCCGGGTGGGTCGCGGCCAGCAGGTCGCCGACCGGGGCGTGCCAGCTCGCGAACCAGCGCCGGAGCAGCGCCAGCTGGGTCGCGGGCGACTCGGGACGCGGCGCTCCGGCCGCGGTGGCCACCCAGTAGACCCCGCCCTTGCCGGCCGCCCGCTCGCCGAGCGGGATCGAGACGAAGCGGTAGCCAGCGCCCAGCGTCTCGCCGCCGGACGCCTGTTCCGGGGTCAGTTTCGGCACCCGGTAACCGGGGACGACCGCCTGCCAGGCCGCGAAGCCGGAGCCGACGGCCACCGACTCGGGGGCCAGCGCGCGCCGGATCGGGCTGTCGATGCCGTCGGCCGCCACCACCAGGTCGGCGTCGAGGAAGGTGCGGCCGTCGCTCACCGCGGGCCGCTGGCGGCGCCCGACCCGCACGGTCGTCACGTCGAAGCCGGTGCGGATCTCCACCCGGTCGCCGAGACCGGCGACCAGCGCGTCGTACAGGTCTTCCAGGTGCACGACCGCGGGGGCCGGGCCGGCCCCGGTGCGGCCGCGCGGCCCGACCAGCCACTGGCCGTCGGGCCGGCGCACACCGCCGTCCGGCAGCGGCGACGCGATGGCCGACCAGCCGCCGTCCGGGTCGAGCGACTCCAGGGCCCGGCGCCCGTTGGACCACAGCACCAGGGCGGTCGGCGGGGCGGCCACCCGCTCACCGCGTTCGAGGAGTGTCACCTGCCAGCCGGCCCGGGACAGGGCGCCGGCCGTGGCCAACCCGGCCATTCCCGCGCCCACCACCACCGCTGTGCGCACGCCGACCGGCCCGCGGATCAGTTCTCGTCGGTGCGGGAGGCGGGTGGCTCGGCGTCGCTCTTGGCCTCGGGACCGTTGCCGGCGGCGGCCCCGGTGGCCAGCACCGCCTCACCCACCCCGGCCGGACCGGCCGGATCGGCCGCGTCGTGCGGGTGGGCGCCGGCGGCGACCTCCAGCGCGACGTCCTCCTCGGTGTCCGGCGGCAGCACACCGGTGCGCTGGTAGGCCTCGAACCGGGCCTCGCTGACCACCTGGTAGCTCTTCGGCGCCCGCTGCGGCTCGCTGCTCGCCGTCACGTCGACCTGGGAGACATCGCTCTCCGCCCCGGCCACCGGCGCGGTCTCCGGCGCGTCGTCCGGAACCACGTAGGCCCGGGGGCCGCGGACCACCACGAAGTAGATGGCGGCCAGCACGAACAGCACCAGCGCGGTGAATACGTTGAGCCGGATGCCGAAGATCTTGTTGGCCTCGTCGATGCGGAGCATCTCGATCCAGAACCGGCCGGCGGTGTAGGCCATCACGTACACCGCGAAGGCCCGGCCGCGGCCGAACTTGAACTTCCGGTCGAGCGCCCAGACCAGCCCGGCCACGCCGAGGTCCCAGATCGCCTCGTAGAGGAAGGTCGGATGGTAGAGGCCGGTCTTGGTCACCGCCTCGCCGTCGATCACGGTGGCGTGCCCCGGGTTGGACGTGTCCATGTCGTGCACCCGCAGACCCCACGGGAGCGTGGTGGCCTTGCCGTACAGCTCGTTGTTGAACCAGTTGCCGAACCGGCCGATGGCCTGCGCGACCGGCAGGGCCGGCGCCAGCGAGTCGGCGAAGATCGCGAACGGCAGGCCGAGCTGCCGGGCGGCGATCCACGCGCCCACCGCCCCACCGGCCACCGCGCCCCAGATGCCGAGGCCGCCCTCCCAGATGTAGAGGGCCCGGATCGGGTCCCCGCCGGAACCGAAGTAGTCCTGCGGGGAGGTGGCCAGGTGATAGAGCCGAGCTCCGATGATGCCCATCGGCACCGCCCACACCGCCATGTCGAGGGACGCCCAGGGCGCCACCCCGCGCCGGCGGAGGCGCACCTCCATGAGCAGTACGGCGGCGACGATGCCCAGGACGATGCAGAGCGCGTACGCCCGGATGGGCAGGCCGAGAACGTGCCAGACGGACGTTGTCGGACTCGGGATCGCAGCAAAGTTCACGGGTGCACACGCTACCGTCGCGACGCTCGCCATGGTCGCCCAGGGCGGGCCTACTTTTCCGGGTTCCGGACTCCCTCGGCGAGTTCCGCACTCAGGGCCCGCAGCCGGGACAGCCCGGTCGCGCGGTCGGGCGCGTCAAGCACGCAGCGGATCAACGCGCTGCCGACGATCACGCCGTCGGCGAATGCCGCCACCTGGGCGGCCTGCTTGCCGTTGCCGACACCCAGGCCGACGCCGACCGGCATGTCGCGGTCGGCGTGTCGCACCCGGTCGACCAGCTCCGGAGCCTGCCCGGACACCGCGGTGCGGGCGCCGGTGACGCCCATCAGCGCGGTGGCGTAGACGAAGCCCCGGCAGTTCGCCACGGTCATCGCGATCCGCTCCTCGGTCGAGGAGGGCGAGACCAGGAACGTACGGTCGATCCTGTGCTCGTCCGAAGCCGCGATCCACTCCTCGGCCTCGTCCGGGATCAGGTCGGGCGTGATCATCCCGGTGGCGCCGGTCGCGGCCAGGTCGCGGGCGAACGCGTTCACCCCGTACTTCTCGATGGGGTTCCAGTAGGTCATCAGCACGACCGGGGCGCCGGCGTTCGCGACCGCCTCGATGATCCGCAGCGTGTCGCGGGTGCGCACGCCGGCGGCGAGGGCGATGTCGCTGGCCTTCTGGATGACCGGGCCGTCCATGACCGGGTCGGAGTAGGGCAGCTCGACCTCGATGACGTCGCAGCCGGCCTCGTGCATCGCGATCATCGAGGCGATGCTGTCGTCCACGGTCGGGAACCCGGCCGGCATGCAGCCGACGAGTACTGCCCTGTCCGCAGACTTCGCCTTCGCGAAAACGTCGGAAATGCTCACTCTTGCTCCCCCGGAACGAGCGTCTCGACCTCGTCGAGGATGCCGAAGTAGGCGCCGGCCGTGTGCACGTCCTTGTCGCCGCGCCCCGAAAGGTTGATGACGATCGTGGGCTTGCGGCCGATTTCTGCCGTTATTTCGGGAATGATCCGGAGGGCACCGGCCACCGCGTGCGCGCTCTCGATCGCCGGGATGATGCCTTCGGTGCGGCACAGCAGCTGGAACGCGGCCATCGCCTCGGCGTCGGTGACCGGCTCATATTCCGCCCGGCCGGTGTCGTGCAGCCAGGCGTGCTCGGGGCCGACGCCCGGGTAGTCCAGGCCGGCCGAGATCGAGTGCGACTCGAGTGTCTGGCCGTCGTCGTCCTGCAACACGTACGTCCGGGCGCCGTGCAGCACTCCCGACGAGCCGCCGGTGATCGACGCCGCGTGCCGCCCGGTCGCCACCCCGTCGCCGCCCGCCTCGAAGCCGTAGAGGCGGACCTCCTCGTCGGGGACGAAGGCGTGGAAGATGCCGATCGCGTTGGAGCCACCGCCGACGCAGGCCGCGACCACATCCGGCAGCCGCCCGATCTGTCGCAGGCACTGCGCACGCGCCTCCACCCCGATGCCGCCCACGAAATCGCGGACGATCTCCGGGAACGGGTGCGGGCCGGCCGCCGTGCCGAGCAGGTAGTGCGTGTTGTCCACGCTGGCCACCCAGTCGCGCAGGGCCTCGTTGAGCGCGTCCTTGAGGGTGCGCGAGCCGTTCGTCACCGGGATGACGGTGGCGCCCAGCATGCGCATCCGGGCCACGTTCAGCGCCTGGCGCTGGGTGTCCATCTCGCCCATGTAGACCACGCACTCGAGGTCGAGCAGGGCGGCCGCGGTCGCACTGGCCACGCCGTGCTGGCCGGCGCCGGTCTCGGCGATCACCCGGGGCTTGCCCATCCGCTTGGCGAGCAGGGCCTGCCCCAGCACGTTGCGCACCTTGTGCGCACCGGTGTGGTTGAGGTCCTCCCGCTTGAGCAGGATCTCCGCCCCGGCCTTGGCGGACAGCCGCTTGGCCGGGTAGAGCAGGGACGGCGTACCCGCGTAGTTGAGCAGGAGGTCCTGGAACTCCGCCTGGAACTCCGGGTCGGTCTTGGCCGACCGGTAGGCGGCGTCCAGCTCGTCCAGCGCTCGCACGAGCGCTTCGGGGACGAACCGGCCGCCGTATCTGCCGAAATGCCCGGATAAGTCAGGCAGGGCCGGGGCGGTCATCGGACCGGCCTCGGCGTCGCCGGGTGGTTGCCCGCGTTGACCAGCTCGGCCACCGCGTCCCGCGGCGACTTCTGGGTCACCAGGCCCTCGCCCACCAGCACGGCGTCGGCACCGGCCGACGCGTACCGGATCAGGTCGTGCGGGCCCCGCACGCCAGACTCGGCGATCTTGACGACGTTGTTCGGCAGCCCGGGCGCGATCCGCTCGAACACCGACCGGTCGACCTCGAGCGTCCGCAGGTCGCGGGCGTTGACCCCGATGACCTTCGCGTTCGCCTCGAGCGCCCGGTCGGCCTCCTCCTCGTTGTGGACCTCGACGAGGGCGGTCATGCCCAGCGACTCGATCCGCTCGAGGAGCCCGACCAGAACGTTCTGCTCGAGCGCGGCCACGATCAGCAGCACCAGGTCGGCGCCGTGCGCGCGCGCCTCGTGCACCTGATAACTGGAGACCACGAAGTCCTTGCGAAGGACCGGGATGCCGACCGACTGCCGAACCGCCGCCAGGTCGGCCAGCGACCCGCCGAACCATCGGCCCTCGGTGAGCACGCTGATGCAGCGGGCGCCGCCCGCCGCGTACTCCCCGGCCAACTCGGCCGGGTCCGGGATGTCGGCGATCGCGCCCTTGGACGGCGACGACCGCTTCACCTCGGCGATCACAGCGACGCCGGGCTTACGCAACGCCGCGTAAGCATCAATGGCCGGTGGTGCCGCCGCGGCGAGCTCTCGAACCTGCTCGAGCGGCACCTTCTCCTGCCGGGCCGCCACATCCTCGCGCACACCGGCGAGGATTTCCTCCAGCACGTTCTGCGGCCCGCCAGTGCCCGCTTCCGCCTGCTGATCGGATGTCACGTAATGACTCCCCTCTCCGGGTGTCCTCCGCCCGATGCTAGGAGGTCGCGGTCTTCACCGGCCCCCCGGGGTATGGCGAGCCTCACGAGTTGGGCTGCGGCATAATGCCGCCTGCCCGCGGATGCTGTCACGTCAGTCACAGGAAACACAAAAGCCACAACGCTCTGCGCTGGGCCCCCTCATCTGATCGGTGGATACCCCGGCGCGTTGAAGCCGACGTCACGCCGCAGAAACACGAATCATCCATGCTGACGACAAGGCAGACTGGTGGTCGCCCCCTGACGCCCACCAGTGGAGATGATCGACGTGGAGTTGCCCGTGGCCGATTCCCAGCAGTCCCCGACCCTCGCCGAGGTGTCCCGGGCCGTCGTCTCGGTGGCGGCCAGCCTGGTGACCAACGTGCAGCGCGCCGTAGCGGGCCCCACCAAGGTCCCCACGGCCCGCGACAACGCCTACTTCGCCATGCTGGCCGACCGAGCCCGAAACCAGGCCCGAGACGACCTGACCCGCGAGGTAGCCGCCTTGCTCTCCACCACCCCGACCCGCAACCTGGCCAAGACCCGCTGAGCCGCGCGGGACAGCAAATCCACCTGGCGGGTTAGTCGGTTGGGTCGTCGCCTCGGTCCAGGGCGTCCCAGGCGGCTCGGTTGTCGGCGGCTACCGAGGGGCGTTCCGGGGCGGCTGGTTTGCGGTCGTAGCGGGCTGACATGCCGGGCCAGCGGTGGCCCTGGGTGAAGGCGGTCAGGCCGCCCAGGACGATGATCACGCCGCCGATGGCGCAGGCGATCGGCCAGATCGTGCCGGCGGCGCCCGCCGAGCCGGGGTCGAGGCCGGCTCGGCCGAGGATCGCGCCGGCTGCCACGCCCGCGCCGGCCAGGGCCAGCAACGCGCCCAGGGCGCGGCGGACCCAGCCGGCGGTGGCCAGCAGCGCGCCCGTGCCGGCCAGCGCGACCACGGCCAGGCCGGTCACCCACGGTTCGCGGTCGGTGCCGGTGTGGGCCTCGCGCAGGTCGGACAGGCCGGTTCGCGGGGTCAGCTGGATCGACCAGGTGCGGGTGATCGCGTACAGCGCCAGCGCCGACCCGGCCAGCGCGGCCAGCAGGGTCAGGACGTACGTCCGGCGGTTGTTCATCGCGCGGCGCGCAGGGTTTCCGCCGAGGCGATGGCGGCCAGCACAGCGGCCGCCTTGTTGCGGGTCTCGGTCTCTTCCGCGGCTGGATCCGAATCGGCCACGATGCCGGCGCCGGCGCCCACGTAGGCGACGCCGTCCTTGAGCAGCGCGGTGCGGATCGCGATCGCCATGTCCATGTCGCCGGCGAAGCCGAAGTAGCCGACCGTGCCGCCGTAGAGGCCGCGGCGGGTCGGCTCCAGCTCCTCGATGATCTCCATGGCCCGGACCTTGGGCGCGCCGGAAAGAGTGCCGGCCGGGAACGTCGCAGCCAGCGCGTCGAAGGTGCTCTGGTCGTCGCGCAGCTCGCCGGTCACCGTGGAGACGATGTGCATGACGTGGCTGTACCGCTCGATGCGGGCGAACTCCGGCACCTCGACCGTGCCGGGCTTGCACACCCGGCCCAGGTCGTTGCGGCCCAGGTCGACAAGCATCACGTGCTCGGAGCGTTCCTTCGGGTCGGCCAGCAACTCGGCGGCGAGCGCGGCGTCCTGCTCGGGGGTGGCGCCGCGCCAGCGGGTGCCGGCGATCGGGTGCAGCAGCGCCCGCCGTACTCCTTGCTCGTCGCTGTTGACCTTGAGGTGCGCCTCCGGCGAGGACCCGACAATGTCAAAATCATCAAACCGCAACAGATACATGTACGGGCTGGGGTTGGTCGCCCGCAGCACCCGGTACACGTCGAGCGGGTTGGCGTCGGTGGGGCGCTCGAAGCGCTGCGCCACCACGATCTGGAAGCACTCGCCGGCCCGGATCGCCTCCTTGGCCTCCTCGACCGCCTTCTGATATTCACCGGGGGCGGTGCGGCTGACCGGCTCGCCGGCCGGGCGGCGGTCCACCGTGGAGATCATCGGCGGGGTCGGGCGGGACAGCGCGGTGGTCATCGCGTCGAGCCGGCCGACCGCGTTGTGGTACGCCGCGAGCCGCTCGGCGTCGCCCGCGTCCTCGCCCACCACGGCGTTCGCCACCAGGATCGCCGAGCCGTCGTAGTGGTCGAGCACCACCAGGTCGGTGGCGAGCATCATGCCCAGCTCGGGCAGGGGCAGGTCGTCGACGGCGGTGGCCGGCAACCGTTCGAAACGGCGTACCAGGTCATAGCTCAGATAGCCCACCATGCCGCCGGTCAGCGGCGGCAGGCCCTCGGCGACCGGGCCGTCGGCCAGGGCCGCGACCGTCTCGCGCAGCACGGTGACCGGGTCGCCGCCGGTCGGCACGCCGGCCGGCGGGGTGCCCAGCCAGTGCGCCGAGCCGTCCCGCTCGACCAGGGTGGCGGCGCTGCGCACGCCGATGAACGAGTAGCGCGACCAGGCCGCGCCGGACGGGCCAGCACCCTGCTCGGCCGATTCCAGGAGGAAGGTGCCGGGGCCGCCGGCCAGCTTCGTGTAGACGCCGACCGGGGTCTCGCCGTCGGCGAGCAGCCGCCGGGTCACCGGGACCACCCGGCGCCGCTGCCGCAGGAATTCCGCCTCGTCGGGCCGGACCGCACCGCTGGTCATCGTCGCTCCCCGCCGGTCACCGGCAGCTCGGTGTGGAAACACGTGTGTTCGCCGGTGTGGCAGGCCGCGCCGACCTGCTCGACGGTGACCAGCAGCGCGTCGCCGTCGCAGTCCAGGGCGACCGACTTCACGTACTGGTGGTGGCCGGAGGTGGCGCCCTTCACCCAGTACTCCTGGCGGCTGCGCGACCAGTAGGTGGCCCGGCCGGTGGTCAGCGTGCGATGCAGCGCCTCGTCGTCCATCCAGCCGAGCATGAGCACGTCGCCGGTGTCGTGCTCGCGCACGATCGCGGCGACGAGGCCGTCGGGGGTGCGCTTGAGGCGCGCCGCGATGGCCGGATCGAGGTCGGTCTTCACTGCCACGACACCGATTGTCCACCGCGGGCCGAGCCCGCCCCGGATCGGCCCCGCGACGCGGCCACGATCCGGGCACAGGGGATGTGCCGGGACGCCGGGGACGGTACCGTCGTCAAGCGCCGCGCCCGGCCCAGGGCGCGGGTGCCTGCCCGCCGGATATGGGTCCGCGCAGCTCACGGGCGCGGGTGGGGCAGCCTCGCGACGGGAGTCTTACACCGATGGAGCCGACGTCCAGCCCCGACAACAACCGGTCATCACGCGGGCTGTCCCGCTTCTGGCCGGTCCATCGGGATGCCGGGGACCCGGCCGACACCGCCGAGCAGCCCGAAATTTCGGTAGTCCTTCCGGGTGAACCTGAGATGGTCGCGCTCGGTTCGCGGCGCACCGAGGAGAACGCCGGTCTGTTCCTTCCCCCGCCGCCCCTTTCCCAGCCGCCTCTTTCCCAGCCGCCCGGGCCGGTGCACGGCAATCCGATCGCGCTCGGTCCGGGCCAGCACGGCGGGGTCGCTCCGGCGTCGCCGTTCGCGGCGGCCCGGCCGCCCGTGGGTGGCCCGGCACCGGAGGGACCCAAGCCGGACGGACCGGCCTCGCCGACCTCTGCCACGAGTGGCTCCGCCCCGGTCTCGAACGGGCCGGTCCAGGGCGGCTCGGCCGCTGCCGCCCGCGGCGGGCCGGGTGCGCGGCCGGTGTCGGACGCCGGTGGCCAGCACGACTCTCCGGGGGGCGATCCAGATCACTCCGGCGCGTCGGACACCGACGAAGACGCAGCTCAGGACGTAGAGTCTCGGCGAGCTAATCCGTGGGACCGGGACACCGGCGCGTTCGGTGGCTTCGGGTTGAGCGGGCGCAACGGCCGGTTCCTGTTCGGTGGGCGCAACACCGGCGACGAGCCACGACCCGGCTTGAACGGGCACGGTGGCAACGGGCACGGTGGCCCGGAACTGAACGGACGGATGAAGCACCCGGACGACGAGCCGTCTACTGTGGACGGCCCGGCGGCGGGCGAGCCGGCCGCGAAGACGGATTCGGCTGAAGCAACCGACGAGAACGGGCGTGTTGACATGAACGGACGGGCCGGCGTTCCCGGTTTCACGGTTCCCGTGGACTCCGTACCCGCCGCGGACGGTCCCGAGGGCCGCCGCCGCGACCCCGCCGAGAACGCCGAGCCGGCCGCGCCCGAGGCGCGCCGCCAGGCGACCGGCTGGGCGTCCGTGCCGACCTCGACGCACCCGGTGGTCAACCCGACCTCCGGCGCGCCGGTCTCGGCCGCGCCGGTCTCCCCCGGTTTCCACCCACCGGCGTACGGCCAGCCGCCGTCCTATGTGCCCGCGCTGCCCGACCCGACTTCCGGCCCGGTCTCCGGTGTGCCCGCGCCCCGGGGTTCCGCCTCGCCGCTGGCCCCGCTCTCGCCGGCCCCGCTCGCTTCGGCCCCGCGCTCGCCGGCTCCGCCCCCGCTGTCCCCGGCGCCACGCCCACCGGCCCCGCTGTCCCCGGCCCCGAGCTCACTGACCCCGGGTTCGCTGACCCCGAGCTCACTGGCCCCAGGCTCACCCGCCCCGGCGGCGAATGCGCCGGTGTCGGCGAAACCGGCTGTCGACAGTGACCGCCTCCGGCCGACCGTGACCCCGCCGTCCGCCGCCGCGGTCGGCACGCCCGTCGGCCCGCCGATCGCGCCGGCCGGACCGGCCGCCCCGCCGGTCGAGAAGCGCGAGCCGGCCGAGCTGCTCAAGCCGTCCGAGCTGCTCAAGCCGTCCGCGGCCGAGGCCATCGCGGCCGTCGCCGCCGCCCGGATCGCCGAGGACCAGGCCATCCGCCGGCCGTGGGAGGACGACAGCGCCCTGCACGCGCCGTCGCCGCGCCGGTCGGCCAGCCTCGAGGACGTCGAGCCGGTCCGCCGCGGACGCCGCGCCGCGCCCGACCCGGACGACGACCAGGACTCCCCGGCCGAGGACCAGCCGCTGCGCCCCGGCGACGTCGAGGCCGGGCACATCGCCTTCTGGGACGACGACGCCACCCGCCACTTCCGGGCCGCCTGGCACGAGGTGAAGGCCGAGTTCGTCGACGACCCGGAGCGGGCCCTGACCCGCGCGCACGACCTGCTCACCGACGCGGTCAACGAGCTGACCGAGGCGCTGCTGGCCGAGCGCGACGAGCTGGACCCGCTGCGCGGCAACGCGAGCCCCGACACCGAGAGCATGCGGATGGCGATGCGCGGTTACCGCGAATTCCTCGACCGCATCCTCGCGCTCTAGAGCGCTCTGGCGGTGGCACCGCCGTCGACCGGCAGGACGGCGCCGTGGATGTTCGCGGCGTCGTCACCGGCCAGGAACAGCACGGCCTTGGCGACCTCGTCCGGGGTGTTGGCCCGCCGGGACGGGAAGCGGGCCACCATGTCGGTGATGTGCGCGCCCATCCCGGTGACCTTCTCGGTCATCGTCGGGCCGGGGGCGACGGCGTTGACCCGGACGCCCTGCGACGCGTACTCGTCGGCGAACGACATGGTCAGCGAGTGGACGGCGGCCTTGGTGACGCTGTAGAGGGCCGAGTGGGCCGTCCCGCCGAAGCCGTTGACCGAGCCCATGTTGACGATCGCCCCGCCGCCGCGCGCGGCCATCGCCGGGGCGATCGCGCCGGTCAGCAGGAACGCCGCCTTCACGTTGGTGGCCAGCGCCCGGTCGATCAGTTCCTCGTCGACGTCCGCGGTCGGCGCCGGGGTGATCAGCATCGCGGCGTTGTTGACCAGGATGTCGACCGGCCCGGCCGCCTCGGCCAGGGCCCGCACGGCCGGCCCGCCCTCGGCCAGGTCGGCCCGGACGAAGGTGGCGCGGCCGCCGCGCTCGGCGATGCCGGCCACCACTTTCTCGCCGCGGGCGGTGTCGCGGCCGCTCACCACCACGTGCGCGCCGGCGTCGGCCAGGGTGCGGGCGATGGCCGCGCCGATGCCGTCGGTGGAACCGGTGACCAGGGCCATCTTGCCGGCCAGGGAAGTGCTCATGATTTTCTCCGTTCGTGGCTCTCGCGGCCCACGATGCGTCGCTAAAATTGGACCCGCAAGTCCAGAAGCCGGAGGCCCCCATGACCGTCCTGACCCGCAAGGGCGAAGAGACCCGCAAGCGCATCGTCACCGGCGCGGCCGCCGAGATCCGCGAGCGCGGCGCGGCCGCCACCCGGCTCGAGGACGTGATGGCCCACACCAGCACCAGCAAGAGCCAGCTGTTCCACTACTTCCCCGGCGGCAAGGAAGAGCTGCTGCTGGCGGTGGCCCAGCACGAGGCCGACCAGGTCCTGGCCGACCAGCAGCCGATGCTGGGCGACCTGACCTCGTGGCCGGCCTGGCAGGCCTGGCGCGACAGCGTGGTGCGGCGCTACCTGGCCCAGGGCCCGGAATGCCCGCTCAACTCCCTGCTCGGCCAGATGAGCGGCCGCTCCCCCGGCGCCCGCGCGGTGACCACCGAGCTGATCCGCCAGTGGCAGCAGGCCCTGGTCACCGGCATCAAGCACATGCAGTCGGCCGGCGAGATCGCCCCCACCCTGGACCCCGACCGCACCGCCGCCGCCCTGATCGCCGGCATCCAGGGCGGCGTGGTCGTCTTCCTGGGCACCGGCCAGATAACCCACCTCGAGGCCGCCCTGGACGTAGCGATCGAGAACCTGCGGGCCTGAGCCGTCCGCCGGAGGCGGGCGGTTGGGGCCGGGCCGGGCCGCCGGTAGCTCGCGACGGCCTGGAGGGGCCGCCTGGCCGGGCGCTGGATTCGGGACTTTTCGTAGGGCGTACATCTGGGGGCTTCTGGTCTTGAAGGAATTCATCTAGCGTTGAACTCATCGCTTGATGAAATCGGAGGCTGTGATGATCGAAGTGCGCGATCTCGTGGTGGAGCGGGGTCGACGGCGGGTGTTGCACGGGATCAGCTGTGTGGTGCCGGCGGGGAGTGTGACCGGGCTTCTCGGGCCCAGCGGGAGTGGGAAGACGACGCTGATCCGGGCGGTCGTCGGGGTGCAGATCGTCAAGTCCGGGAGCGTCACCGTTCTTGGGCAGCCGGCCGGGAGTGCGGCGCTGCGCCGCAGCGTCGGCTATGTGACGCAGGCGCCCAGCGTCTACGCGGATCTGTCGGTGCGGGAGAACGCCCGATATTTCGCCTCGCTCTACGGGCTCGGCGCGGCAGCAGCCGACCAGGCCGTCGCCGACGTCGGGTTGAAGGACGCGTCCGGGCAGCTCGTCGGGAATCTGTCCGGTGGGCAGCGCAGCCGGGCCTCGCTCGCCTGCGCCCTGATCGGGCAGCCTCAGCTGCTGGTGCTGGACGAGCCGACGGTGGGGCAGGATCCGGTGCTGCGGGCCGAGTTGTGGGGGCGCTTTCACGCGCTCGCCGCGGCGGGGACGACGCTGCTGGTGTCCAGCCATGTGATGGATGAAGCGGGGCGCTGCGATCGGCTGCTGCTCATTCGCGACGGGCTGCTCATCGGGGATGACACGCCGGCCGCCATCCGGGCCGCGGCCGGGACCGACGACCTCGAGGAAGCGTTCCTGCGGCTGATCCGTTCGCAGGGGCAGGAGGTGGCGGCATGACCGAGCGAAGCGAGTGTCATGATCGCGTTTTGGGTCTTCCGCTTTTTCGTCAAGGTAGGGCAGCATGATCGCGCTGGCCACCACCGCACGCATTTTGCGGCAGCTGCGGCATGACCGGCGGACGGTGGCGTTGCTGCTGGTTGTTCCGGCGCTGCTGCTGACGCTGCTCTACTTCATGTACCAGGACACGCCGCCGGCGTTCGACCGGATCGCCCTGATCATGCTGGGGATCTTCCCGTTCACCATCATGTTCCTGGTGACCAGCATCGCGATGCTGCGCGAGCGGACCAGCGGCACGCTGGAACGGCTGCTCACCACGCCGCTGCGGAAGACCGACCTGCTGTTCGGGTACGGCCTGGCGTTCTCGCTGGCCGCCGTGGTGCAGGGGGCGGTCGCCACCGGCGTCGCCTACTGGCTGCTCGGGCTGGATACCTCGGCCGGTGCGGGGCTCATTCTGCTGATCGCGGTGGTCGACGCCGTGCTGGGAGTGGCGATCGGGCTGCTCTGCAGTGCTTTCGCCCGCACCGAGTTCCAGGCCGTACAGTTCCTGCCGGTGGTGGTCGTGCCGCAGATCCTGCTGTGCGGGTTGTTCGTGCCGCGGGAGCAGATGGCCGGGTGGCTGCAGGCGATCAGCGACGTGCTGCCGCTCACCTATGCGGTGGACGCCCTCGGTTCGGCCGGTGCCACGATGTGGCGGGACGTGACCATTGTGGCCGGGGCGGCCGTGGTGGCGCTGATTCTGGCCGCCGCGACATTGCGGCGGCGCACACCCTAGGAGCAATGGGTTGGTCAAGCGCAGCGGGCGACGCCCGGGCAATCAGGACACCAAGTCGTCCATCCTGGAGGCCGCCCGCCAGACGTTCGCCGAGAAGGGGTTCGACAAGGCCTCGATCCGGGGGATCGCCGGCGACGCCGGAGTTGATCCGGCCCTGGTGCATCACTACTTCGGCACCAAGGAGAAGCTCTTCCTGGCCGCGATGAACGCGCCGATCAACCCGGGCGAGCTGATTCCGCAGGCGCTCGCCGGGCCGCGGGCGGAGGCCGGCGTCCGGTTGATCCGGATGGCGCTGAGCGTGTGGGATTCGCCGGCCGGCACCGCCGCGCTGGCCATGTTCCGCTCGGCGCTGAGCAACGAGTGGACAGCCCGGTTGCTGCGCGAGTTCGTGGTCACCCAGATCCTGCGGCGGGCGGTCAGCGAGCTGATCGTCGACCCGGACGAGGCTCCACTGCGATCGGCGCTGGTGGCGACGCAGATCGCAGGCCTCATGGTGGTCCGTTATGTCCTGCGGATCGAACCGGTCGCCAGCGCCGACCCGGAGCTGCTGGCCACCATGATCGGGCCCAACGTGCAGCGGTTCCTGGATGAGCCCCTCGGTTAGTGGCCGCAGCGGTGGCAGAGCACCGGGTGCAGCAGGTGGGCCAGGTCGTGCCGGTCGGTGACCGGGCGCGGGAAGCCGAGCCGGGCCAGCTTGTCGTCGAGCCGCACCATGAAGCCGTAGCGGTCCAGCCGGACCACCTGGGGCTCGTTCTTCGGCTGGAACGACTTGCCCAGCTGACGGCGCACGTAGGCGCTCATCTCGTCGAGGTGGTGATCGGCGAGGTCGGCGATCAGGTCGAACTCGATCTGCCGCAGCGGGTCGGGGGTGGCCTCGGCGAAGTCGTCGGGGTCGATGTCGACGAGCTTCTCGTTGCGCTCGTAACGCACCTCGGCGACGTCCATCCGGTGCATCACCTTGCTGTCGCCCACGTCGAGCAGGTCGCCGGTGGCGTCGATGTCGGCGTAGTCGAGCACGGCCCGCTTCAGCTCGTCGCCCTCGATGCGGGTGACCCAGCCGGAGACCCACACCCGGCCGAGGGCGGGCGAGCCGGCCATCGGCGGGACGTCGGTGATGTCGAGCACCATCGCCGTGTCGTCGGTGCCGGGCTGCGGTCGCGTCGCGGCGGCGAACGCGCCGTCGGCCGGCGAAAGCAGCAGCACACGGCCGTGCGAGTCGGTCACGTGCCGAACCGGGAGCGGCCCGGGGAAGCAGGCGATGTGCGCGACGGCGGGCAGGTGCCCGGCGGCGAGCGTCCTCGCTACCTCGGCGTGGCTGGGCTGCATGGTGTGTACCTCCGACGACCGGTTAGGCTGACCTTAGTAAGGTGAGGCTAACCGTAACACCGGCCTCAAGCGCAAGTGACTCCGGAGACTTCATGAACAACTCACGGCCCAAGGCCAAACTGTCCCGTGCCCTCGGCATCCCGCTGACGCCCAAGTGCGTGAAGTACTTCGAGAAGCGGCCGTTCCCGCCGGGTGTGCACGGCCGGTCCCGTCGCAAGACCTCGGACTACCAGGTGCGCCTGCTCGAGAAGCAGCGGCTGCGGCACCAGTACAACATCAGCGAATCGCAGATGCGGCGGGCGTACGACGATGCGCACCGCGCCGAGGGCAAGACCGGCGAGACCATGGTGACCCTGCTGGAGCGTCGCCTGGACGCCGTGGTGGTCCGGTCCGGCATGGCCCGCACCATCTACCAGGCCCGCCAGCTCGTCGTGCACGGCCACTTCACGGTCGACGGCCAGAAGGTGGACCGGCCGGCCTACCGGCTCAAGCCGGGTCAGGTCGTGGAGGTCAAGGAGAAGAGCCGGCAGAAGCCGCCGTTCCAGATCGCCGCGACCGGCGCGCACCTGGACGGGCCGACCGCGCCGTACCTGTCGACGGCTCTCGAGGAGCTGCGCACCACGGTGATCCGGCTGCCGGAGCGCAAGGAGATCCCGGTGCTGTGCGACGAGCAGCTCGTCGTCGAGTTCTACGCGCGCTGACTCTGTCTCATCGGGGGCCGCTTTCGCGGCCCCCGATGCGCGTCAGAGCTGAGCGAGCGAACCCGCGTACATCTTGTCGATCTCGGCCGAGAAGTTGGTCTCGACGCTGCGCCGCTTGATCTTCATCGACGGCGTGATCTCGCCGGCCTCGATGCTCAGGTCACGCGGGAGGATGGCGAACTTCTTCACCGTCTCCCACTTGTTGAGCTTGCCGTTCAGCTCGTCGATGTAGTCGGCGACGAGCTTCTCGGTCTCGGGGGCCGCCACGATCTCCTCGTAGCTTTTGCCGTCGAGCGGGCCGCCGGCCGCCCAGGACACGATCGCGTCCTCGTCGAGCGAGATGAGCATCGAGACGAAGTTGCGGGCCTGGCCGACCACGACCGCCTGCGAGGTGTACGGGCAGACGGCCTTGAACATGCCCTCGATCGCCGACGGCGCGATGTATTTGCCACCGGACGTCTTGACCAGGTCTTTCTTGCGGTCGGTGATGCGCAGGTAGCCGTCGCTGTCGAGCTCGCCGATGTCCCCGGTGCGCAGGAAGCCGTCCTCGGTGAACGCCTCGGCGGTCTCCTTGGGCAGGTCGTGGTAGCCCCGCATCACCGGCGCGCCGCGGAGCAGGATCTCGCCGTCCGCGTCGATCTTGCACTCCAGGTCACCGAGCGGCTGCCCGACCGTACCGATCTTGAGCTTGCCGGCCCGGTTGACGAAGTTGGCGGCGCTCGACTCGGTCATGCCGTAGCCCTCCATGATCGGAAGGTTGGCGGCCGCGAAGAACTCGGCGATGTCCCGGCTCAGCGGCGCCGAGCCGCTGACCAGCACCCGCAGCCGGCCACCGAGCCGCTCCTGCAGCTTCGAGAAGACCAGCCGCTCGGCCACGCCATATTTCAATTTGAGGCCGCCGGGCACCGGCTTGCCGGCCTGCTCGAGCGCGACCTTCTCCTTGCCGACGCCGACCGCCCAGCCGAAGATCTTGGCCTTGGCGCCGCCGCCACCCAGGGCGGTGGTGACGGTCTTGTTGTAGACCTTCTCGAAGATGCGGGGAGCCGCGCACATCAGCGTCGGCTTCACCACCGACAGCATGTCGACAAGCTTGTCGACCCGGCCGTCGACGTAGGTCGGCACGCCCACGTGGATGATGCCGCAGAGCAGCGTCTTGCCGAACGAGTGGGACAGCGGCAACCACAGGTACTGAAGGTCGGTGGACTCGAACAGGCCGAGGTCTTCCTGCGCGACACCCTCCCAGGTCCAGCCGTGGTGCAGCAGCTGCACGCCCTTGGGCCGGCCGGTGGTGCCGGAGGTGTAGATCAGGGTGGCCAGGTGCTCGGGGCCGATGCTCGCAACCACCTCGTCGATCAGCTTCGGGTTGTCGCGCAGCGCGGCCGCCCCGCGCTCCTCCAGCTCGGCCAGGGTGAGCTGCGGCGGAGTGGCGCCGGCGTCGGCCTGCCCCTCGATCAGCACGACGTGGGTGACGCTGGTGTCGGCCCCGGAGATCTTGAGGGCCTGCTTCGGGGTCTCGGCGATCAGCACCTTGGAACCCGAGTTGGCCACGATGTAACTCGCGTCCTCGGGCTCGGTGGTCGGGTAGACCGTGGTGGTCGCGGCGCCGGCGCAGTTGATGCCGAGGTCGGCGAGGACCCACTCGTAGCTGGTGCCGGCCAGGATGGCGACCCGGTCCTCCAGGACCACGCCCAGCGAACGCAGGCCGGCGGCGATGCGGGTGGCCCGCTCGCCGACGTCGGACCAGGTGTGCCAGACCATGCCGGAGTCGTCCGGGGTGGGCGTCGCGAACGCCTGACCGTTCGGGGTCGCCGCGACGCGCTTGAAGAACATGTCGGGGATCGAGCGGTAGGGAACGTCGAGAGCCATCGGGCGCCGCCTTACGAACCGGGACTTGGGGGTTTATTGCGTACTAGTTACCGGAGGGTATTGAAAGTGCGGCCGGAGGGCTAGTACCGACGAGTCTATCGACCGACAAGCCGGTAACGTCCGGAAGAATGAGCGTGCTTGTGGTTGGCGGTACCGGAATCGACACGGTGGTCCCGGTGGCCGGCCTGCCGGTGCTCGGCGCCGACTCGGCCCGGCCCACCGGACCCATCCATGACGACGTGTCGCACACCGGCACGTGCGTGGCGCTGGCCCTGCACGCGCTCGGCGTGCCGGTCACGGTGGCCGACACGATCGGCGCCGACGACGCCGGGCGGCGGGTCGCCGAAGCCTTCGCGTCCTGGGGCATTCCCCTGCACACCGCCGTCTCGCCGGGCGGCACCCGGCGCGCGGTCAACCTGATGAGCCCGGACGGGCGCCGCCTCTCCCTCTACGACGGCCGGGACGTGCCCGGTTACCGGCTGCCGGCGTCGTTGTATTTGCCCCTTTTATCCGAAAGCTCGCACGCACATCTCACGATCAACGACTTCGCCCGGCACCTTTTGCCCGATTTGCGAAACGCAGGCGTCACCGTCTCGACCGACCTCCACGACTGGGACGGGACGAACCCCCACCACCTCGACTTCGCACTCGGGGCGGACATCGTCTTCGTCAGCGCGGTGCAACTGGCGGCCGGCGCGGCCGAGCGGATCCTGACCGACGGCGTGGCGTCGCACGTGCTGGTCACCGACGGCGCGAAGGGCGCCACGCTCTTCTCCCGAGAAACCGGAGCAAAGGGCCCCCGGCACCAACCGGCCACCGACCCGGGCGCGCCGATCGCCGACACCAACGGCGCCGGCGACGCCTTCGCCGCCGCCTTCCTGCGGGCCTGGCTGGCCGGTGACAGCGACGACGAAAGCCTGCGGCAGGCGGTCATCGCCGGGGCGTACGCGTGTACGCGTCCCGTCGGCCCCGACTGCTTCATCGATCGGGCCGAGCTGGCCAGGCGGCGCTGACCTCGTCGATCGGCTTCATGTCGCGAATGCCGGCAGCCAGGCTCGCGGTCAGCGCCGACACGGTCACCGCCACCGCGAACATCAGCAGGGCGGCCCGGCTGCCCCAGCCCGAGACGACCACCCCGGCCAGCAGCGGCGCGGTGGCCGACGCCGACATCGCGGACAGGAAGATCACGCTGAGCACCCGGCCCTGCAGGTGGTCCGGGGTGATCGCGGCCTGATAGCCGAACAGGGCCGCGTTGCAGGCCGGCCCGATGAAGATGGCCAGCGCCAGCGGCACCGCGGCGGCCACGCTCGAGGTCAGCCAGGCGCTGACCACCAGCACCCCGGCCGAGGCCCAGCAGATCGACCGGATCAGCGGCGGGAACGGCAACCAGCGCAGCAGCCGGGGCGCGAACAGCGCGCCGGCCAGGCCGCCGGCCCCGACGATCGTCTCGGTCAGGCCGATCACCCCGGGCCGTACGTCGTGCCGCTGCAGCGTGACGATGATGGTGAAGACCGCCCCGTTGAGCGCGAAGTTCAGCGGCGCCGCGATCACCAGCACGGCCCGCAGGAACGGGTTGGTGAAGACGAACCGCAACCCCTCGGCCAGCGCGGCGGCGTGCCCGGGCGGATCGGTGTCCCGGACCGCCTGCAGCGGCTTCCGGATCAGCGCGATCCCGAACAGCGAGAACAGATAGGACACCGCGTTGCCGACGAACGGCAGCGCGGGCGCGACGCCGAACAGCAGGCCACCCAGCGGCGGCCCGGCCAGCGAGGCGCCGTAGGCCCGGGCCTCGTTGCGGGCCACCGCGGCGGGCAGCTGGCCGGGCCGGACGATGCTGCGCAGGGCGGCGTACTCGACGGTGCTGAACAGGGCGGTGCCGATGGCGTCGAGCGCGGCCACCGCGATGATGACGGCCAGGCTGACCCGGCCGGTCGCGATCATGCCGGCCAGCAGCAGGCAGGCGAGCAGCCGGACGCTGTCGCAGGCGAGCAGGGCCCGGCGGCGGTCGACCCGGTCGGCGAGAACACCGGCGGGCAGCCGGGCGGCGAGCTTGGCGACCAGGGCCGCGGTGCCGACCACCCCGGCCTGTACGGCGGAGCCGGTCATCTCGAGCACCAGCAACGGCACCGCGAGCTGCGCGATCGCGCCACCGAGGTCGGAGAGCGTCTGGCTCGTCCACAGGAGATTGAATTCGCGATTGCGCCACAGCGTGCTCACCAGTCAAACCCCGCTCGGTAACGGCTTGGTCACCTAGCGCAAGGTATGTACCGCGAGCAATTCTCGCAACCGTAGGGCTCGGCCGACGGCCGTCTACGGGCTCGTGACCCGGCAGCGCGACGGCCGTCGCTCCGCATGATCAAAAGCGTAAGTGGCGATCCCGGGTTGGACCGCATACCGCTTTCCTCATACCAGAATGGTGGGGTGGATCTGGTCCTGGAGACGAGCGGCAACGGCGAGAAGACCGTGCTCGTCTACCGGGCGCTGCGGGCGGCCATCGTGGACGGCCGGCTCCCGGCCGGGCACCGGCTGCCGCCGACCCGGGCACTCGCCACCGACCTCGGGGTTTCCCGGGGCAGCGTGGCGGCCGCCTACGAACGCCTGACCGCCGAGGGCTACCTGGTCGCGCGAGTGGGCTCCGGCACGTACGTGTCCCAGGTCCCGGCCCCGCGCGGGCCCCGGCGCACCCCGGCCGACCCGCTCCGGCCCCGACC
This sequence comes from Paractinoplanes tereljensis, assembly GCF_016862435.1. Classification (GTDB taxonomy): domain Bacteria; phylum Actinomycetota; class Actinomycetes; order Mycobacteriales; family Micromonosporaceae; genus Actinoplanes; species Actinoplanes tereljensis. Next base: position 189,471 of record NZ_BOMY01000025.1, on the reverse strand, counting down.
GGGCCGGCCGCTGATCCCGCGGCCCACCGGCGACGAGCAGCCGGCCCCGCGCTACGACTTCCGCACCGGCATCCCGGACGCGACGCTCTTCCCGTTCGACACCTGGCGGCGCCTGGTCGCCGCCGAGATCCGGCTCGGCGCGAACAGCCCCGGCACCTACCCGGCCCCGGCCGGGCACCCGGCGCTGCGCGCGGCGATCGCCCGCTACCTCGGCGTCTCCCGGTCGGTGCGCGCCGACCCGGCCGACCTCGTGATCACCAACGGCACCCAGCACGCCCTCGACCTGATCGCCCGGGTGCTCCTGCGGCCGGGCGACGTGGTGGCGGTGGAAGACCCGGGCTATCCGCAGGCCCGGATGCTGTTCGAGGCGCACGGCTGCCGGGTGATCGGGGTGCCGGTCGACGAACAGGGCCTGGTCGTCACCGCGCTGCCGGCCGGCTGCCGGCTGGTCTACACGACCCCGTCGCACCAGTTCCCGCTCGGCCGGCCGATGAGCCTCGCCCGCCGCCGGGAACTACTGGAATGGGCCCGCAGCCGGGCGGTCGCGCTGGTCGAGGACGACTACGACAGCGAGTTCCGGTTCTCCGCCCGCCCGCTCGAACCGCTCTACAGCCTCGACACGGCCGGCCGGGTCCTCTACGCCGGCACCTTCTCCAAGAGCATGCTGCCGTCCATCCGCACCGGATTCGTGCTGGTCCCGCCGGGCCTGCGGGACGCCCTGGCGGCCGCCCGCCAGCTCGGCGACGGGTACGGCTCGCCGCCGATCCAGGCCGCGCTGGCCCGGTTCATCGACGACGGACAGCTGGCCCGGCACGTGCGCCGGGCCGGTAAGGAGTACGCCCGGCGGCACACCCGGATCGTCGCCGCGCTGGCCGCCATGCCCGGCCTGGAGGTGCTGCCGTCCGCGGCCGGCCTGCACGTGACCGCGCTGCTGCGAGGCGGATCGGCGGCCCCCGTGGTCGCCGCGGCCGCCTCGGCCGGCCTGGCCGTCGAGGACCTGGCCGGTTACACCACCTCGCACGCCGGGTTCGTGTTCGGGTTCGGTGCGGCCGACTCCGCGCTGATCGACGAGGCCATGGTGCTCTTCGCCGACCTGCTGGCCCGCCACGCCTGGTAAACGATCGCGCCGGCCGCCACCACCAGGCTCAGCAGCGCCGGCGGCCCGGTCAGCACGAGCAGCACCAGCACCGCCACGAACGCGACCGCCGCCCCCGCCCGGGACGCGCCACGCGGCAGTAACCGCAGGGCGGCCGCCGTGCCGAGCACGTAGACCAGTGTGAAACACCCGGTGACCAGCAGCATCGACGTGTGCAGCGCGATCGGCAGCACCACCGACACCAGGCTGCCGGCCAGCAGGAACGTCAGCGACTTCCGCTGGGTGCCGAAGGCACGGGCCGGCAGCGCACCGTCCCGGGCCAGCGCCGTGCCGAGCCGGGTCGCCCCGGCGAAGTACGCGTTCACCGCGCCGACGGTCAGCAGTACCGCCACCACCGCGGTGCCGATCCGCACCGGCCCGCCGACCCCGACGGCCAGCAGGTCGGCCAGGGGCGCCGAACTCTCCCCCAGCGCCGGGCCGAGCACCAGCACGCTGGTCACCGCGACCGCGAGATAGAGCCCGCCCACCACGACCACCGCCGCCACGGTCGCCCGCGGCACGTCCCGCCTCGGATTCCGGTAGTCCGGCGACAGCGACGAGACCGCCTCCCACCCGGCGAATCCCCAGACGAGTACGGCCGCCGCCGCCCCGATGCCGGCCCAGCCGTGCGGCGCGAACGGGGTCAGGTTGCCGAGGTCGGCGTGCGGCAGCGCGGTCACCACGGTGATCAGCAGCAGGACGGCCAGCACCCCGGTCAGCACCAGCTGCACCCGGCCGGAGATCCGCAGCCCGAACCAGTTCAAGGCGAAGACCGTCCCGACCGTCGCCAGGAACGTGACAAGCACCGTGGTGCGCCCGCCGCCGACCACGTCGGCCACGTAACCACCGGCGAACGCGGCCGCGGCCGGCGCGCCGAACGGCACCGCGAAGTAGAAACACCAGCCGACCGCCGCGGCCGCGTGCCGGCCGAACGCCAGCCGCACATAGGTGGACACCCCGCCGCCATCCGGATGCCGGGCGCCGAGCGCCGCGAACGTCCAGGCCAGCGGGGCCGACAGCAGGATCAGGGCGAGCCAGGCGACAAGCGAGGCCGGTCCGGCCACGCCGGCCGCGAGGGCGGGCATGGAGATCACGCCGGTGCCGAGTACGGCCCCGACGCTGAGCGCGGTCCCCTGCGCCACAGAAAGCTTCATACCCGAAACGTACGGCGTAATTGGCTCACCGTTTGGGCCAATACCGTCGGGTCCAGTTGGGCCAATCAGAGCCCGAGCCGAGCCTGCCGGATCCGCTCGGCCGGCCCGTCGATCTGCACCCGGGCGGCCCGCTGCCGGCCGAACAGGAACAGCGCCAGCTCGCCCGCCGACCCACGCAGGGTCACCTGCGGGTTGTCGCCCACGGTGAACTCGCCCAGCCCGCTCGACTCGACCACCCGAGCCGGGATCTTGGCCCGGCGCAGGGCCATCCGCCCGGCGAACCGCGCGTTCCGCCACAGCACCGCCGCCTGCTCCGCCCCCAGGACGCGCGGCTCCCAGCCGTCGGTGCCGCGCCGCACGTCCTCGTGGTGGACGAAGAACTCACCACCGTTGGCGAGCTCGTCGGTCAGCGGATTGCTGACCGGGCTCCACCACGGCGGGTTGCGCACCTGCTCCACGATCCGCTCGAACGGCTCGGCCGCCTTGGCCAGCCGGATGTTCTCGCCGCGGGCCCGCAACGGCGGCACCAGCATGCCGATCGCGGAGTCGGGCCGGCGTTCCCGCACCACCAGGTGGGCGGCCAGGTCGCGGGTGGTCCAGCCGGCACACAGCGTCGGCTCGTCCGGGCCGAGCCGCAGCAACAGGTCGGCGAGTTGATGACGCTCGCTCTTAGCAAAGGCAGTCACGAACGTGATCGTAGACACATCGTCACATGTGTAAACGATCGCGCCCGTTCGGCAGGATGGGTTGGTAAGGCCGGCAACCCCGGCTAACCCTTACCAGTCAGGTAGGAAATGAGCCACAGCAGGGCCAGCCGCGACGTGCTGGGACGGGGACTGCGGGTGCTCGGGCAGGCGATCCGGACCGAGCCGCGGCTGTTCACCATCGGGGTGGTCGGCAGCACGCTGTTCGGGTTGCTGATCATCGCGAACTCTTACGTCGTCGGCGCCGTCATCGGGCGCGTCGTGGTGCCCGCCTTCGCCGACCATCGTGCCACCACCGGATCGCTCGCGCTGGTCGCCGCGGCCTTCCTCGGCATCAGCGCGCTGCGGGTGGCCGGCGTGTACGGCCGCCGCCTCGGCGCCGGTTACATGCAGTTCCGGCTGCAGGCCCGCTACCGCCGCGCGGTGACCCGCCGCTACCTTTCGCTGCCGCCGTCCTGGCACCAGAAGCACGCCACCGGCACCCTGCTGTCCAACGCGAACTCGGACGTCGAGGCGGCGTTCGTGCCGATCGCCCCGCTGCCGTTCGCGGTCGGCACGATCGTCATGGTCTTCGCCGCGGTGCTCGTGCTGTTCCTCACCGACTGGGTGCTGGCCCTGGTCGGCGTCGCGCTGTTCCCCACCCTGTTCGGCCTGAACGTCATCTACTCCCGGTACATGTCGCCCCGGCAGATCAAGGCCCAGCAGATGCGGGCCAAGGTCAGCGCGGTGGCGCACGAGAGCTTCGACGGCGCGCTCGTGGTCAAGACGATGGGCCGCGAGGAGGACGAGTCGCAGCGGTTCGGCGTCATCGTGTCGGAGTTGCGCGACGCGCTGATCTCGGTGGGCCGGCTGCGCGGCCTGTTCGACCCGGTGATGGACAGCCTGCCCAGCGTCGGCACCCTGGCCGTGCTGCTGCTCGGCGCCTGGCGCCTGCAGAACGGCGCGATCAGCGTGGCCGAGCTGGTCACCGTGTCGTTCCTGTTCACCGTGCTGGCGTTCCCGGTGCGCGCGATCGGCTGGGTCGTCGCCGAGTTGCCCCGCAGCGTGGCCGGCTGGGAGCGGGTGCAGGCCGTTCTGTCCGCGACAGGCGATTTGCACTACGGCACTCAGACATTGCCGTCGACAAATCCGGCATCTCTCAAGTTCGCCCACGTCGACTTCCGCTACGACGACGGCCCCCTGGTCCTGCACGACGTCTCCTTCGAGGTGCCGGCCGGCAAGACGGTAGCCCTGGTCGGCCCGACCGGATCCGGCAAATCCACCATCGCGTCGCTGGCGATCCGGCTGGTCGACCCGGCCGACGGCACCATCACGATCGACGGCGTCGAGTCCCGCGAGCTGACCGAGGCCGCGCTGGCCCGGACGGCCGCCCTGGTACCGCAGATCCCGTTCGTCTTCGACGACACCGTGCGCGGCAACGTCACCCTCGACCGGGACGGCCTGACCGACGAGGACGCCTGGTCGGCGCTGCGCCTGGCCGAGGCCGGCGGCTTCGTCGAGAAGCTGCCGGACGGCTTGGACACCGCGGTCGGCGAGCGCGGCACCTCGCTCTCCGGTGGCCAGCGCCAGCGCATCACCCTGGCCCGCGCCCTGGCCGGCCACCCCCGGCTGCTGGTCCTCGACGACGCCACCAGCGCCGTCGATCCACGCGTGGAGGCGGCCATCCTGGCCTCGCTGCGCTCGTCCGACGCCGGCGCGTCGATCCTGGTGGTCGCCTACCGGCGAGCCACCATCGCCCTCGCCGACGAGGTGGTCTACCTGGAGCAGGGCAAGGTGGTCGCGGTCGGCACGCACGCCGGTCTGCTGGCCACCAACCAGGGGTACGCCGACCTGGTCACCGCCTACGAGAAGGCCGAGCGGGTGGAAGCATGAGCGACGGCACCCTGGCCACCGTTCGCCGCGGCCTGGCCCTCTCCCCCGAGCTGCGCCCCGGCATGGCCGGCACGGTCGCCCTCGCGCTCGTGCAGATGGGCGGCCGGGTCGCCGTCCCGATCGCCGTCCAGCAGGGCATCGACCACGGCATCCGCGGTGCCGGCGGCCCCGACCTGGGCTTCGTCGTCGAGGTGGTGGCGTTCACCTTCGTCGCCCTGGTGATCTCCACGATCGCCGGTTACCTGATGACCCGCCGGCTGTTCACCGTCTCCGAGACCGCGCTCGGCGCCCTGCGCTCGCGCACGTTCCGGCACATCCATGACCTGTCGATGCTGCACCAGCAGTCCGAGCGGCGCGGTTCGATGGTGTCCCGGGTGACCAGCGACGTCGACCAGATCTCCCTGTTCCTGCAGTTCGGCGGGGTGCAACTGCTGCTCTCGGCCGGTCAGCTGCTGGTGTCGACGCTTGTCATGTTCATCTACTCGTGGCAGCTCGCTCTCGTCGTACTCCTCGCCTTCGGCCCTTCGGTTTTGATCATCCGGCTCTTTCAGAAACGGCTCGGCGCCGTTTACCGCACGGTCCGCGAGCGGACCGGCGTCATGCTGGGCGCGGTCGCGGAGAGCGTCGTCGGGGCCACGGTCATCCGGGCGTACGGCGTGGGCGATCGCACCGAACAGCGCCTGGACACCTCGATCGAGCGGCTCCGGGTGGCCCAGCAGCGGGCCTTGCGGACCAGCGTGACCAGCTTCTCCTCGGGCGAGATCGGAGCCGGCCTGGCGCTCGCCGCGGTGGTCGTGGTGGGCACCCTGCTCGGCATCGGCGGCGGGCTCAGCGTGGGCGAACTGACCGCGTTCCTGTTCCTGGTCACGCTGTTCATCCAGCCGGTGCAGATCGCCACCGACATGCTCAACGAGGCGCAGAACGCGGTCGCCGGCTGGCGCCGCGTGCTGGACGTGCTCGACCTCGACCCGGACGTCGCCGACCCCGACGACGAGGGCGTGCAACTGCCGCCGGGCCCGCTGTCGGTGCGGTTCGACGACGTCTCGTTCCGCTACCCGGGCGGCCCGATCGTGCTGGCCGACGTCGATCTGACCCTGGACGCCCGGCGGAAGTACGCGGTGGTCGGCGAGACCGGCAGCGGCAAGACCACGTTCGCCAAGGTGCTGACCCGGCTGATGGACCCGACGGCCGGCGAGGTGCTGCTCTCCGGCACGCCGCTGACCTCGGTGCGGTTCTCCTCGCTGCGCTCGCGGGTGGTGATGGTGCCGCAGGACGGCTTCCTCTTCGACGCCACCATCGCCGAGAACATCCGGTTCGCCGCGCCGGAGCTGACCGACGACGAGTTGGCGGCGGCCTTCGCCGAACTCGGTCTGGCCGACTGGGCGGCGGGCCTGCCGGCCGGCTTCGAAACCCCGGTGGGCGAGCGCGGCGAGGCGCTCAGCGTGGGCGAGCGGCAGCTGGTCGCGCTGGTCCGGGCGTACGTCGCCGACCCCGACCTGCTGGTGCTGGACGAGGCCACCAGCGCCGTCGACCCGGCCACCGAGGTGCGGTTGCAGCGGGCCCTGGACACGGTGACCCGGGGTCGCACCACGGTGGCGATCGCACACCGGTTGTCCACCGCGCAGGCCGCCGACGAGGTGATCGTGGTGGACGCCGGCCGGGTGGTGCAGCGCGGCCCGCACGCAGTGTTGGTCGCCGACGAGGGTTCGATCTACGCCAAGCTTTACGCCTCGTGGCTGGAGCAGACCCGCTGAAGCTTCTTTATGCGATGACGGCCGGGCTTCGCCAGGACGGGCGGATCCCGCGGTCCAGGTCGTAGCGGACCGAGGCGATCCGCTTGACCGCCTCGACGAGGGTGCCCTCGGGCAGGGTGAACGGCAGCCGCAGGAAGCGTTCGAGCGTCCCGTCCAGGCCGAACCGCGGCCCGGGCGCGAGCCGCACGTCGACGTCCTCGGCCGCGCGGGCCAGCGCGCTGGAGATCGGCCCGTCCAGCTCGCACCAGAGCATCACGCCGCCGCCCGGCACCGTGAAGGTCCATTCGGGCAGGTGCTCGCGCAGCGCATCGATCAGCACGTCCCGCCGGGTGCGCAGTTCGGTCCGGCGGGCCGCGACGATCCGCTCGGACTGTTCCAGCAGCCGCACCCCGACCAGCTGTTCCAGCACCGGGCTGGCCATGTCGACGCCGACCCGGATGGCGGCGAGCCGCTGCACGAGCGGCGCCGACGCCCGCACCCACCCGATCCGCAGGCCACCCCAGTACGCCTTGCTCATCCCGCCGATCGACACCACCCGGGAGTGCCGGTCGAAGACCGCGACCGGCGGGGGCATCTCGTCGCCGTCGAGCTGCAGATCCACGAACGACTCGTCGACGATCAGCTCGGTGCCGGCCGCGTGCGCGGTGGCGACCAGGCGCTCGCGCAGGCCGGCGTCCATCAGGTGGCCGGTGGGGTTGTGGAACTCCGGGATCACGTACGCGCAGCGCGGCCGGCCCTGCCGCAGCGCGCCGAGCAGCATCTCGGCGTCCCAGCCGGTGGCCGTGTCGAGGCCGTGGGTGGCGATCCGGGCCCGCCGGGCGGACAGCGCGGCCAGCGCGTTCGGATAGGTCGGCGCCTCGACCAGCACCGGCGACCCGGCCGGCACCGACAGCCGCAGCACCAGGTCGAGGGCCTGCTGGGTGCCGGCGGTGATCAGGATCTGCTCGGCGCTGGTGGCGACGCCGCGGGCGGTGTAACCGGCCGCGACCGCATCGCGCAGCTCGACCAGCCCGGTCGGGTGGTAACCGGCGCTGCCCAGGTAGCGCGGCAGGTCCTCGTTGACCGCGGCCTGGGCCGCGCCGAGCAGTTCGTCGGGGGCCCGGTGCGCGGCCACGCCCAGGTCGATGACGTCCCGGTCGTCGCCGGCCGCCCACAGTCCGGAGGTGGCCACCCGGTGCCCGTTGGGCAGGGTGGTCCAGCTGCCGGCGCCGCGCCGGCTGGTGAGGTGGCCGCTCTCCCGCAACGTGCGGTACGCCGCGCTGACCGTGGTGCGGCTGACCGCGAGGGACTCGGCGAGTTCCCGTTCGGCCGGCAGCCGGACGCCGAGCGGCAGCCGCCCGTCGGAGAGCAGGCCGCGCACGGCGGCGGCCAGAGCGACGTAGTCCGGGCTGCGATGCCGGCCGGGCAGGGAGTGCCACTGACCGAGCAGGCGGGCCAGTTGCGTGCCTCGTACGGTGCTCGTCACAGCCACCTCCCAGAAATTGGCTCTTCAGTCGTGGCCAATTGGCCCCCAGAGTGGCATCTATGAGAGCAACTGGCAACGGAGATCGTCGTCTCACCCGGCGGTTCACCCAACTCTTCGTGGGCCTGGTGCTCTACGGGGTGAGCATGGCCTTCATGGTGAAGTCCGGCCTGGGTCTCAACCCCTGGGACGTGTTCCACCAGGGCCTGTCGAAGGCGACCGGCATCAGCTTCGGCTGGGTGGTGATCCTGCTCGGCGTCCCGATCCTGCTGCTGTGGATCCCGCTGCGGCAGAGGCCCGGCATCGGCACGATCGCCAACCTGTTCGTGGTCGGTTTCGCGGTGGACGCCGCCCTGGCCATGCTTCCGGCCGGGCACGGCATCCCGGCCCGGATCGCCTATCTGGTCGGCGGAATCCTGCTCAACGGTCTGGCGACCGGCCTCTATATCGGCAGCAACTTCGGCCCCGGTCCGCGCGACGGCCTGATGACCGGAATCGTGGGTCGTTTCCCGAAGCTCTCGATCCGTCTGGTCCGCACCGCGATCGAGCTGTCCGTCCTCGGTGTCGGATTTCTGCTGGGCGGCACGGTCGGCGTCGGCACGGTGGCATATGCCCTGGCCATCGGCCCACTCGTGCACCTCTTCCTGCCCCTGTGCACCGTCGCGCCCACCCGCAAGCCGGATCTGGCCTCTGTGGACTGACACACCTCGGTGATCATCCGGACACATTTTCTTCCGGGCGGGCTCATCGCACGGCATCATTGCGACATGGGGGCTGGCGGCTGGCAGTGGAACGACGCTTGGATCTTCGTGTCCGCGGTCATCGCCGAGCGCCTGGAGCGGGACCGGGCCCTGCACGCGGCCCTGCCGGTGACCGGCGCGAGCCTGGCCGACCTGCTGGCCGCCGCCGATTTCCTGCACCACGCCGTGCCGAGCCGCGAGGAGTTGCAGGAGTCGCTGCGACGCCTGGCCGGCGCCGGCCTGATCGTGGTCGAGGACGACATCATCGAGGTGGCCCCCAGCGGCGAGCAGCTGTGGCGCACCCGCCCGTTCAGCGGCCTGTCCTCGGCAGTGATGACTTTGCAGGCCCAGCTAAACCGATCCACCCGCCCCGGCGAGTCCGACTGGGTGCTGGACGACCAGACCTACAACACCGCCGTCCGCGAATATTCTCTCCGGCTGGCCGACGGCCGCTAGGCCCTACCGCACCGGGTTGCCGGCGGCCCGCAGGGTGTCCTTGACCTGGCCGATGCTGAGGTCTCCGAAGTGGAAGACGCTCGCGGCCAGCACCGCGTCGGCTCCCGCGGTCACGGCCGGCGGGAAGTGCTCCACCGCACCCGCACCGCCGCTGGCGATCACCGGGATGTCGACCACCGCCCGCACCGCCGCGATCAGGTCGAGGTCGAAGCCGGCCTTGGTGCCGTCGGCGTCCATCGAGTTGAGCAGGATCTCCCCCGCGCCCAGCTCGGCAACCGTCCGGGCCCACTCGATCGCGTCGAGGCCCGCGCTGCGCCGCCCGCCGTGCGTGGTGACCTCCCACCCGCTGGGCTGCTCGGCCGACCGCCGCACGTCCAGCGACAGCACCAGCACCTGGTTGCCGAACCGCTCGGCGATCTCGGAGATCAGCGCCGGCCGGTTGATCGCCGCGGTGTTGACCCCCACCTTGTCCGCCCCGGCCCGCAGCAGCACGTCGACGTTGGCCACCGAGCGGACCCCGCCGCCCACGGTGAGCGGGATGAACACGCTCTCCGCGGTGCGCCGCACCACGTCGAGCATGGTGCCCCGGTCGTCGGAGGAGGCGGTCACGTCCAGGAAGGTGAGCTCGTCGGCCCCGGCCGCGTCATAGGCGGCGGCCAGCTCGACCGGGTCGCCGGCGTCCCGCAGGTCAACGAAGTTGACCCCCTTGACCACCCGCCCGGCATCCACGTCGAGACAAGGGATAACCCGCACCGCCACCGTCATGCGTCCACCCTAACCAGCGCACTTCGCCGCGCAGGTGTCCGGGCCAGGCCGAGCAGGATGCCGCCGATCACCAGGGCGCCGCCGAGCAGGTCGGTGGGGTGGATCTGCTCGCCGAGGAACAGGGCGGCGGAGGTCATGCCGAACAGGGGGACGAGCATCGAGAACGGCGCGACCGTGCTGGCGCCGTACCGCTTGAGCAGGAAACCCCAACCCGCGAATCCCGCAAGGGTCGAGATCAGCGCGACGTAGGCCAGGGCCAGGACGGCTTCGCCGTCGATCGCGCGCAGCGCGGTGAGGTCGGCGGCCGGGCCGTCGATGAGCAGGGAGAGTACGAGCAGCGGGCCGCACGCGACGGCGCTGGCCCAGACCATGAAGCGCAGGGTGTCCGGCGGCGACGCCTTGCGGGTGGCGATGTTCGACAGGCCCCACGCCGCGGCCGCCCCGATGACCAGCAGGAACGCACCGAGATCGGCGCCCGTCCGGCTGCCCACCACGACCACGCCGGCCAGCGCGACGGCCAGGCCGCCGACCTGCACCGGGCGCGGGCGTTCGCGCAGCAGCAGCACCGCGAACAGCACGGTGAACACGGCCTGGCTCTGCAGGACCAGCGAGCTGAGCCCGGCCGGCATCCCGGCCGCCATGCCCGCGAACAGCAGCGAGAACTTGGTGACCCCGAGGATCAGGCCGACCGCGACGATCCAGCGCCACGGCACCTGCGGGCGGCCGACGAAGAACAGCGCCGGGAACGCGGCGAGGGTGAACCGCAGGGCGTTGAACAGCAGCGGCGGGAAGTGGTCGAGGCCCTTTTCGATGGCGACGAAGTTGACGCCCCAGATCGCCATGATCGCCACGGCCAGGGCGATGTGCTTCGGTTTCATCTGTTTAAAATGCGCCCGCTAAAGATTAAGCACCATCGAATAGTGCTTCACCCACGTTGTAGGTTGGCTACATGATTGACCTCGGCCGCCTGCGCGCCCTGCACGCCGTGGCCAGCTACAAGACGGTCCTGGCGGCCGGCCAGGCGCTGCACTGCACCCCGTCGGCGGTCTCCCAGCAGCTCGCCAAGCTGGAGCGGGAGACCGGCACCACACTCGTCGAGAAGGACGGGCGCGGCCTGCGCCTCACCGAGGCCGGCCAACTGCTGGCCCGGCACGCCGAGCGGGTCCTGGCGACCGTCGACGAGGCCGAGGCCGCGCTGGCCGCGCACCGCGACACGGTGACCGGCCGGCTCACCGTGGTCGCGTTCGCCACCGCCTGCCGGGCGCTGCTGCCGTGGGCGCTGCACCGGCTCGCCTCCGAGCATCCGCAGCTGTCCACCGGGCTGCTCGAGGCCAACCCGCACGAGGGGCTCGACGCGCTGCACCGCGGGCACGTCGACCTGGCGGTGCTGGACGACTGGCCGGAGGCGCCGCTGCGCTACCCGGCCGGCATCGCGCACGTCGAGCTGGGCTGGGACCTGGTCGACCTGGTGGTGCCGAGCGGCCACCGGCTCAGCGGCACGACGACGCTGGCGAAATGCCGGGACGAGCGGTGGATCGCGGCGCCGGTCGGCGACATCTGCCACGAGTGGCTGATGCGGGTGATGCCGGGCCTGCAGCCCGACTTCCACGTCGGCGAGTTCGAGACCCAGATGACGCTGATCGCCGCCGGCCTGGGCATCGCGGTGATCCCCCGGCTGGCCCGGACCGCTCTTCCCGACGGCGCCCGGATCGTGAAGCTCAACCCCGAGCCCCGCCGCCGGGTCGTGGTGGCCTGGCGGGAGGCCGCCGCGGCCCGCCCGGCCATCAAGGCGGCCGAGCAGGCACTGCGGGCGTCCTGGACTCAGGCCAGCGCGGCCAGGGCCTCGCGTACGGTGAACGCGCCGGCGTAAAGCGCCTTGCCGGCGATCACGCCCTCCACCCCGACGGATTCGAGGGTGGCCAGGGCGCGCAGGTCGTCCAGGGTGGACACGCCGCCGCTGGCGATGACCGGCTTGTCGGTGGCCGCGCACACCTCGCGGAGCAGATCGAGGTTCGGGCCGCGCATGGTGCCGTCCTTGGTGATGTCGGTGACGACGTACCGGGCCGCGCCCGCCTTGTCGAGCCGGGCCAGCACCTCGTACAGGTCACCGCCGTCGCGGGTCCAGCCGCGCGCCGACAGGGTGCGGCCACGCACGTCGAGGCCGATCGCGACCCGGTCGCCGTACTCGGCGCAGATCCGGTCGCACCACTCCGGGTCCTCCAAGGCGGCGGTGCCGATGTTGACCCGGGCCGCGCCGGTGGCGAGCGCCGCGGTAAGCGACGCGTCGTCGCGGATGCCGCCGGACAGCTCGACCTTCACGTCGAGCCGCCGCACCACGTCCGCGAGCAGCGAAGCGTTGGAACCGCGCCCGAACGCCGCGTCCAGGTCGACCAGGTGCACCCACTCGGCCCCGTCGTTCTGCCAGGCCAGGGCCGCCTCGAGCGGGTCGCCGTAGGCGGTCTCGGAACCGGCGGCGCCCTGCACGAGGCGGACGGCCTGGCCGTCGGCAACGTCGACGGCCGGCAGCAGCTGGAGGGTCATGCTCTCTCCCTGTTCAGAATCAGTACCACCAGGGCCGGCATGGCCATGACGATCACGATGGTCAGCACGATGCGCAGCGGGACGTCCGGCACGAAGAGCCAGACCGCGGCGACGGCGATCAGCGGCACCAGCACGATGCCGAGCCGCTGGCCCCGGCTGCGCCGGTAGATCCGGCCGGGCCGGCCCATCCGCTGTGGAGTGAGCTTGCGGACCAGCTGCCGGCGGCGCTGCCGCCGGGACACCTTGCGGGCCCGGGCGGCTTTCTCCTTTTCGAGTACGGCGAGCCGCTCGGCCCGCCGTTTTGCCCGTTCCTTCGACACCTACAGTCCTGCGACCCAGTTGCGCAGCAGCGCATAGCCGGCGTCGGCCGACTTCTCCGGGTGGAACTGGGTGGCGGTGAGGCTGCCGAGTTCGACGGCGGCCGCGAACGGCCGGTCGTGGCTCGCGGTGGTCACTTTGCCGCCGGCTTGCCGAAGACCTTCAAGATCCGAGGCGGCGTACGAGTGGACGAAGTAGAACCGCACCTCCGCGGGTAGCCCCTTCAGAACCAGCGACTCGTCGGGAATGTCCACCGTGTTCCAGCCCATGTGCGGGATGCGCGCCGCGTCGAGCTTGCTGACCACGCCGGGCAGCAGGCCCAGCCCTTTGGTCTCGACGCCGTGCTCGACGCCCGAGTCGAAGAGGATCTGCATGCCGACGCAGACGCCGAGGACCGGTTTCCCGGCCGCCACCCGCTCGGCGATCACCGGCCCGGCCCCGAGCTCCTCGATGCCGGCCATGCACGCCGCGTAGGCGCCCACCCCCGGCACGAACAGCCCGTCCGCCGCGGCCGCCGCCTGCAGGTCACTGGTGACCGTGACGTCGACCCCGGTGCGGGCCACGGCGCGCTCGGCCGACCGCAGGTTGCCGGAGCCGTAATCGAGGATCACCACCGAGGTCACGAGTCGCCTCCGGGGAGCATCCAGGCCACGCCGCCCGCGACGGCCAGCGCCGCGAGCACGCCGACCAGCCCCACGCTGAACTTGGTGGCACCCGACCTGACCAGCTGGATCACGCCGCCGACCAGGAAGCCCGCGACGATGAAGCAGACCACCGCCATCAGAGCACGCCCTTGGTGGACGGCAGCGCGCCGGCGTTGCGCGGGTCGATCTCGACGGCCTCGCGCAGCGCCCGGGAGAACGCCTTGAACTGCGCCTCCACCACGTGGTGGGCGTCCGGCTTGCCGCCGTCGCGGGCCGCCCGCAGCACGCTGACGTGCAGGGTCACCTTGGCCGCGAACCCGAACGACTCGAAGATGTGCCGGGTCATGCTGGTCGGGTAGACCGGTCCGATGTAGGGCGCCAGCTCCGGTTCGTCGTGCACCACGTACGGCCGGCCGGACAAATCGATCGCGGCCCGGCAGAGCACCTCGTCCATCGGGATGGTCGCCGACCCGTACCGCCGGATGCCGGCCTTGTCGCCCAGCGCCCGGGAGAAGGCCTCGCCGAGGGCGATGGCCGTGTCCTCCATCGTGTGGTGCGCGTCGATCTCCAGGTCACCCTCGGTGCGCACGGTCAGGTCGAAGCCGCCGTGCTTGGCGATCTGGTTGAGCATGTGGTCGTAGAAGCCGACCCCGGTGTTCAGGTCGCCCTTGCCGGTGCCGTCGAGGTCGATCTCGACCAGCACCTTGGTCTCTTTGGTGACGCGCTCGATCCGCGCGGTCCGGCTCATCCGAGGGCCTCCAAGAACGCATCAGTTTCCGCCGGGGTCCCGGCCGTGACCCGCAGCCAGCCCGGCAGGCCGACATCGCGGATCAGCACTCCTCGATCGAGCAGTCGCTGCCAGGTGACTTTCTGGTTGCCGCTCGCCTCGCCTGGTGACACAGCAAAAAGCACGAAGTTGGCGTCGCTGTCGGCGACGCGGTACCCGCGCTCACGCAGCGTGTCCACGATGCGGTCACGCTGTTCCTTGATCGCCTCGACGGTCGCGAGCAGGGCGTCACGTTGCGCCACCGCCGCGCGCGCGGCCGCCTGGGTCAGGGCGCTCAAGTGGTAGGGCAGGCGGACCAGCTGGACGGCTTCCACCACGGCCGGGTGCGCGGCGAAGTAGCCGAGCCGGCCGCCGGCGAACCCGAACGCCTTGCTCATGGTGCGGCTGACGATCAGCCGCGGGTGCTCGGGCAGCAGGGTCAGCGCGCTCGGCGTGCCGGCCCGGGCGAACTCGGCGTACGCCTCGTCGACGATCACCACGCCGCGGGCCCGGTCGAGCACCGCGGCGATCACCTCGGGGTCGAGGGCGGTGCCGGTCGGGTTGTTCGGCGAGCAGAGGAAGACCAGGTCGGGGTCGTGTTCCTCGATCTGTGCGACGGCGGCCACCGGGTCGAGCCCGAAGTCGGGATCGCGCAGCGCGCCGATCCAATCGGTGCCGGTGCCCAGCGCCAGCAGCGGGTGCATCGAGTAGGACGGGCCGAACCCGAGCGCCTTGCGCCCCGGCCCGCCGAACGCCTGCAGCAACTGCTGCTGCACCTCGTTGGACCCGTTGGCGGCCCACACGTTGGCCGGCGACAGCCCGTGCCCGAGGTAGTCGGCGAGCACCGTGCGCAGCGCCATCGCGTCGCGGTCGGGGTAGCGGTTGAGGTCGCGCAGTTCGCCCTGCACGGCCTTGCCGATCGCCTCCACCACGTCGTCGGGCAGCGGGTAGGAGTTCTCGTTGGTGTTCAGCCGCACCGCGACGTCGAGCTGCGGCGCGCCGTACGGCGTCTGCCCGCGCAGGTCGTCCCGGATCGGCAGATCGTCGATCCTCATCCGTCGAACCTCACGTCCGCCACCCCACCCGACCGCCCTTGATCAGACTGAAAACGAACCTGGACGGCCTCCCCGTGCGCCGGCAGGTCCTCGGCGTTGGCCAGGGTCACCACGTGCCTCGCAACGTCTTGCAGAGCGGCCTCGGTGTACTCCACCACGTGGATCCCGCGCAGGAACGACTGCACCGAGAGCCCCGAGGAGTGCCGGGCACAGCCGGCGGTCGGCAGGACGTGGTTGGAGCCGGCCGCATAGTCGCCGAGCGAGACCGGCGACCAGGCACCGACGAAGATCGCGCCGGCATTGCGGACCCGCATGGCCCACTGCCGCGCGTCGCGCGTCTGAATCTCCAGGTGCTCCGCCGCGTACGCGTCGACGACCGCCAGGCCCTGCTCCAGGTCGTCGACCAGGACGACGCCGGACTGCGCGCCGGTCAGCGAGGTGAGCACCCGCTGCGAGTGCTTGGTGGCCGCGACCATCCGGGTGAGCTCGGTCTCGACCGCCGCGACCAGCTGCTCCGAGTCGGTGACCAGCACACTGGCGGCGAGCGGGTCGTGCTCGGCCTGGCTGATCAGGTCGGCGGCGACGTGCCGCGGATCGGCGGTCTCGTCGGCCAGGATCGCGATCTCGGTCGGCCCGGCCTCGGCGTCGATGCCCACCGTGCCCTGCAGCAGCCGCTTGGCCGCGGTGACCCAGATGTTTCCCGGCCCGGTGATCACGTCGACCGGCTCGCAGCGGTCGCCCTCGTCGGCGCCGTCCGAGCCGTAGCCGAGCATCGCGATGGCCTGGGCCCCGCCGACCGCGTAGACCTCGTCGACCCCGAGCAGCGCACAGGCGGCCAGCACCCGGGCGTCCGGCAGGCCGCCGTTCTCCTTCTGCGGCGGCGACGCCACCACCAGCGCGTCGACCCCCGCTTCCTGGGCCGGCACCACGTTCATCACCACGGTCGACGGGTAGACGGCCAGGCCGCCGGGGACGTAGAGGCCGACCCGCTGCACCGGAAGCCAGCGCTCGGTGACCGTGCCGCCGTCGACCACCTGGGTGGTGACGTCGGCCCGGCGCTGATCGCGGTGCACCTTGCGGGTGCGGGTGATCACTTCGAGCAGCGCCTCGCGGATCTCCGGCTCGAGGGCCTCGCCGGCCGCCGCGATGGCCTCCACCGGAACCCGCAGCCGGGTCAGCTCGACGCCGTCGAACCGGGCGGTGGCCTCCTGGATGGCCGCGAATCCGCGCTGATGGACCGCCTCGACCACCGGACGGATGCGCTCGACGGCCTCGGAGACGTCGAGCTGAGCCCGGGGCAGGATGCCTCGGGGATCCCGGCGGGAGCCACGCAGGTCAGTCAGTTTCAGCACGCGTCAATTCTAGGCGCCCAGCGCGTGGGACGGTTTCCGGCCCTCGGTCGGCCCGGGGACGGGTTGACCATGGTGAAGGTGCCGATAGGCTGAGGTCGTGAGCGAGCGGCTACCAGTATTCCCCCTGGGTACGGTGCTGTTTCCCGGCCTTGTGCTCCCCCTTCACATCTTCGAGGAGCGTTACCGTTCGCTGGTCCGCGAGTTGGTGGCCAGCACCGAGGACGGCCCGCACGAGTTCGGGGTGGTGACCCTCCGCCGCGGGGTGGAGGCGCCCTCCCCCGAGTCCGAGGACGACCCGGCCCCCGAACCACCACCGATCAAGGCCGACGACCTCTACCCGGTGGGGTGCACGGCCGAGCTGCGTCAGGTCACCGAGCTGCCCGACGGCCGGTTCGACATCATGACCGTGGGCCGGCGCCGGTTCACCATCCTCGACGTCCGGCAGGGCCCCGAGCCCTACCTGACGGCCGGCATCGAGTGGCTCCCCGAGGAGTCCGCCGACGAGACCGCCGCCCAGCTGGCCCCGCGGGCCCTCGCCGCCTTCCGCACCTATCTCGATCTGCTGCGCCCCGACTCCGAGGCGCTCGACGCGGTGCCCGGCGACCCGACCGTGCTGTCCCATCTGATCGCCGCCACCGCCCAGCTGACCATCGACGAGCGGCAGCTGCTGCTGGCCGCGCCCGACACCGCCAGCCGGCTGCGCGCCGAGCTGAAACTGCTCAACCGGGAGGCCGGCCTGCTGGCCCGGGTGCGGGCGGTGCCGGTGCCGCTGTCCGACCTGGCCCGCCCGGCCAGCCCTAACTGACCGACGGGCGCCCCGGCTCGGCCTCTTCGAGGTCGGGCCAGGCGTCCTCCTGGGCGGCCGCGTTGGGCCCGTAACCGGGCTTCGCGCCCGGCTGGTCGAGGTCGGGGTCGTTGGACCAGCCGGCCAGCAGGGTCAGCACGATCGCCGCCGCGAACGCCGGCACCAGCAGCGGCCCGGTCGAGTGCACCTCGGGCGGGGCCAGGTAGGCGGCACCCTTGGCCGCGGTCTCGCTCCAGCGCCGGTAGTCGTCGCGACCGATCATCTCGCCGATCCACGGGCCGACCAGGTAACCGGCGCCGAGCGTGCCGACCACCACGCCGAGCAGCAGGAACGGGCCACGGTCGCGGCGCAGCAGCAGCCAGGCGACGATCGCCACGAGCAGGCCGAAGCCCAGGCCGAGCAACGTGTACCAACCGTCGGCGGCGATGTACTCCTCGGGGGAGGAGTCGTTGATGACGATGTCGGTGCCGGTCTGCACGACCGGGACGGCCGGCGCCAGCCAAGCCCACAGCAGGCCGAACGGGGCGCCGAGCACGAACACCACGACCGCGGCGAGGGTCGCGACCAGCGCGGTGCGCCGCCACGGCCGGCGCGGGGTGCGGCTCAGCGTCCACCAGGGCTCCGGACCGGTCGCCTCGGGGCTCTCGCCCTCGGGGCCGAACGGGTGGGCCAGGCCGTAACCGACCGGTTCATCGGGCGGCTGCGCCGGCTCCTGACTCGGATTCACCCTACGATCCTGCCAGGTTCGCCGGGCAACTGTCGCGATCGGCCCCGGGCACGGCTCAGGCGACCGCGGACGGACCGAGAATCATCTTCAGGTCGGCGCGCAGCGCGGGCGTCGGCGCCACCCGCACCGCACCCAGCCGCAGGACCGTGGTGCGGCTGCCGTTCTGCAGATGGACGTGCACCTCGGAGTCGCCCGGGTGGCTGATCAGGATCTCCTTCAGCTCCGACACCAGCGGCGGGGTGCACCGGGTGATCGGCATGGTCAGGGTGACCGGCTTGCTGTCCGGGTTGTGGGTGACGTCGGGCAGCGACATGTCCATCGCCATGATGCGCGGGGTGTCGTCGCGACGGTCGACCCGGCCCTTGACCACCACGATCGCGTCCTCGGCGATGTACTGCCCGATCACCTCGTAGGTGTTCGGGAAGAACAGCGCCTCGACCCCACCGGCCAGATCTTCCAGGGTGGCCGACGCCCACGCCCGGCCCTGCTTGGTGATGCGCCGCTGCACGCCGGTGAGGATGCCGGCCAGGGTGACGATCTGCCCGTCGGGGACCGAGCCCTCCTCGTTGAGGGCGGCGATGGTGGTGTCGGCCGCGTTGGCCAGCAGCCCTTCGAGGCCGGCGAGCGGGTGGTCGGAGACGTAGAGTCCGAGCATCTCGCGCTCGAAGGCCAGCTTGTCGCGCTTGTCCCACTCGCTGTCGGTGATGGTCGGCATCGCGACCGTGGCGGCACTGCCGCCGTCGGTGTCCCCGAACGCGCCGAACAGGTCGAACTGGCCGGCCGCCTCGTTGCGCTTGACGTCCGCGTACGCGTCGATCGCCTCGGCGTGCACGGCGAGCAGGCCCTTGCGGCTGTGCCCCATCGAGTCGAAGGCGCCGGCCTTGATCAGCGATTCAATCGTCTTCTTGTTGCAGGCGACCGCGTCCACCTTCGACAGGAAGTCGTAGAAGTCCTGGTATTTACCCTTTTCCTGGCGACACCGGGCGACCGCCTCGACCACGTTGTGCCCGACGTTGCGGACCGCGGCGAGACCGAACCGGATGTCCTTGCCGACCGGGGTGAACGGGCCGGCCGACTCGTTGACGTCGGGCGGCAGGACCTGGATGCCCATGCGCCGGCACTCGGCCAGGTACATCGCCATCTTGTCCTTGTCGTCGCCGACGCTGGTGAGCAGACCACCCATGTATTCCGCCGGGTAGTGCGCCTTGAGGTAGGCCGTCCAGTAGGAGACCAGGCCGTACGCCGCCGAGTGCGCCTTGTTGAACGCGTAGCCGGCGAACGGGACCAGGACGTCCCACACCGCCTGGATGGCCTCCTTGGAGTAGCCCCGCTCCATGCAGCCCTGCTGGAACGGACCGAACTCCTTGTCGAGGATCTCCTTCTTCTTCTTACCCATCGCCCGGCGGAGCAGGTCGGCCTGGCCGAGGCTGTAGCCGGCCAGGATCTGCGCGGCCCGCTGCACCTGCTCCTGATAGACGATCAGGCCGTAGGTCGGCTCCAGGATCTCCCGCAGCGGTGCCTCGAGCTCCGGGTGGATCGGCGTGATGTCCTGCAGCTTGTTCTTACGCAGCGCGTAGTTGGTGTGCGAGTCGACGCCCATCGGGCCCGGCCGGTAGAGCGCCAGGACCGCGGAGATGTCCTCGAAGTTGTCGGGCTTCATCAGCCGCAGCAGCGACCGCATCGGCCCGCCGTCGAGCTGGAACACGCCCAGCGTGTCACCGCGGGCCAGCAGGTCGTAGGCCGCCTGGTCGTCCAGCGGCAGCGCCAGCAGGTCGAGGTCGAGGCTGTGGTTGAGTTTGATGTTCTTGACGGCGTCGTCGAGGATCGTCAGGTTTCGCAGACCCAGGAAGTCCATCTTGAGCAGGCCGAGCGTCTCGCAGGTCGGGTAGTCGAACTGCGTGATGATCACGCCGTCGGCGGCCCGGCGCATCAGCGGGATGTGGTCGATGATCGGCTCGGCCGACATGATCACGCCGGCCGCGTGCACACCGGTCTGCCGGATCAGGCCCTCGATCCCGCGCGCGGTGTCGATCACCTTTTTGACGTCGGGGTTCTGCTCGTACAGGCTGCGGACCTCGCCGGCCTCGCTGTACCGCTTGTCGTCCTTGTTGAAGATGCCACCGAGGGTGATGCCCTTGCCCATCACGTCGGGCGGCATGGCCTTGGTGATCTGGTCGCCGACCGAGTAGGGGTAACCCAGCACCCGGGCCGAGTCCTTGATCGCGGCCTTCGCCTTGATCGTGCCGAACGTGGCGATCTGCGCGACCTTGTCCTCGCCCCAGCGGTCGGTCACGTACTTGATGACCTCGCCGCGCCGGCGCTCGTCGAAGTCGATGTCGACATCGGGCATCGAGATGCGCTCGGGGTTGAGGAACCGCTCGAAGATCAGGCCGTGCGGCAGCGGGTCGAGGTCGGTGATGCCCATCGCGTACGCCACCAGGGAGCCGGCCGCGGAACCACGACCCGGGCCGACCGCGATGCCGTTGTTCTTGGACCACTGGATGAAGTCGGCGACCACCAGGAAGTAGGACGGGAAGCCCATCTGGATGATGATGCCGAGCTCGTATTCCGCCTGCTTGACGTGCGTGTCGGGGATGCCGTCCGGGAACCGGCGGTGCAGGCCCTCGTAGGCGACGTGCCGGAAGTATTCCTCTTCGGTGTAGCCGTCCGGGATCGGGAACCGGGGCATCAGGTTCTTGAAGGTGAACATGCCCTCGATGTCGACTCGCTCGGCCACCAGCAGCGTCGTGCGGCAGCCTTCCTGCCACGCCTCGGAGGAGTCGACCGCGCGCATCTGGTCGGCCGACTTGACGAAGTAGCCGTTGCCGTCGAAGCGGAACCGGTTGGGGTCGGCCACGTTGCTGCCGGTCTGCACGCACAGCAGCACGTCGTGCGCCTCGGACTGCGCCTCGTGGACGTAGTGCGAGTCGTTGGTCACCAGCGGCTTGATGCCGAGTTTCTGACCGATCTCGAGCAGCCCGTCGCGGACCCGCTTCTCGATCGAGAGACCGTGGTCCATGATCTCGAGGAAGTAGTTGTCCTTGCCGAGGGCTTCCTGGTATTTCGCGGCGGACTTCAGCGCCTCGTCGAACTGGCCGAGCCGCAGCCGGGTCTGCACGGTGCCGGACGGGCAGCCGGTGGTGCCCATGATGCCCTCGGCGTGCTCGGCGATGATGTCGAAGTCCATCCGCGGGTATTTACCGAGCTGGCCCTCCATCGACGCCCGCGAGTTGAGCCGGAAGAGGTTCTTCAGGCCGACCGCGTTGCGGGCCCACATGGTCATGTGGGTGTACGCACCGTTGCCGGAGATGTCGTCGCTCTTCTGCTCGGGGCGGCCCCACTTGATGCGGCTCTTGGTGAGCCGCGACTCGGGGGCGACGTAGGCCTCGACGCCGATCACCGGGGTGATGCCGGCCGCCTTGGCCTGGTTGTAGAAGTCGTAGGCGCCGTGCATGTTGCCGTGGTCGGTGATCGCCGCGGCCGGCATGCCCAGCCGTTTGGCCTCGGCGAGCAGCTCCTTGACCCGGGCAGCTCCGTCGAGCATCGAATACTCGGTGTGCACGTGTAGATGCACGAACGAGTCAGACACCCGGGGCCCCCTTAAGTTATGACGACCCGAGCGACTCTAGTCCGACCCCCCGACAAGATTCGAGGGGCGCGCGGTGCCTATTCGGCGAAGGGCTCGATCATCAGCGAGGCGGCCTTGAGCCACGCCTGCTTGGTCTCCGGCTGGAGATCCTGGTACTCGATCGAGGAGCCCACCTCGAGCGACGGGTCGTAGGGCACGACCGCGACCGCGCGGGTGCGGGTGGCGAAGTGCTTGGCGAAATCGGCAAGCATCGGCAGCGGCCCGGGCGACGGACAGGAGATCAACGTCACGGCGTTGGCCACCAGATCGCCCATGCCGCTCTCGTCGAGCACGTCGAGCATCCAGTCGGCGGTGAACGCCGCATCTTCGCGGGGCACCGTGGTGATCACCAGCTGGTCGGCCTGGCGCATCACGGTCTGCCAGTTGACGCTCTCCACGTTGTTGCCGGTGTCGACGCAGATCACGTCGTGGGTGCGGCGCAAAAGGTCCATCACCCGGCGCACGGTGCCCTGGTCGAGCCGCTGGGCGAAGCGCGGGTTCTCCTCGCCGGCCAGCACGTCGTAGGAGCCGTCGGAGGCGTGCCGCAGGTAGGCGTCGAGCTCGCTGAGCAGGCCGTCCCCGTGCAGGTTCTCGATCTGCATCAGGTCGGCGAGCAGGTGCTTGATGGTGCGGGCGTGCCGGGCGCTGCCGGCCCGCAGGCCGAGCGTGCCGCGCAGCTCGTTGTCGTCCCAGGCGAGCACGCCGCGACCGCGGACACTGCCGATGGTGGCCGCGGCCAGCACGGTGGCGGTGGTCTTGTGCACGCCGCCCTTGGGGTTGGCGAAGGCCAGCACGCGCGGCTTGCCGAGCTTGCGGCGCAGCACCGCGACGGCGCGGTCCATCTCGCCGGCCGGCTCGGTCTGCCGCCACTCGATGCGGGCACCGGCCGGTGAGGTCGGGGCCGGCGCGGGAACGGGAGCCGGGGCCGGTGGCCGCACCGGCGCCGCGGCGGACGCCCGGATCTGCGGATAGTCACGCTGCGGCGGGGCCGGCGGCGCCACCGGGGCGGACCGGGCCGGAGCCGGGCTGAAGTAGCTGTGCGGTTGCTCGGGAGCGCCCCGGCGGCCGTTCCCGTTGGGTTCGGCCGGTGGCGCCGGAGCCGGAACCGGCGGGGCCGGCGGCGGCTGACGGACCTGATGGCGCGGGTCGAGCGGGTTGATCGGCCGCTGCGGCATCGGCCGGGGATCGAACTGCTGCTCGGGCGCCCGCTGCTCGTAGGCCCGGTCGTGCGGCTGCGGCGGCTGCTGGGCGCGCGGGTCGAGCGGGTTGTAGGGCCGGCGGGTCGGCAGCGGCTGGCCGAACTGCTGCGGCGGCGCCTGCGGTGCGTCCTGCTCCGGTTCGGTTTCCTCGGCGGCGGCGCGTGCGCCGTGCCGGGCACGATCGAGCAGCGCCCGCCAACGCGGGGCTGGTTCCGCAGGCCGGCCCCAGCCGGTCTCGGTCCCATCCACGGCTCGTCCTCCCTGCACGTTACTTCCGGTTTACTTCCGGTGATTCCACGGCTCGTGCTACGCCCATGACAGGCTACGGAGCGAACCCTGTTCGGGCCACTGCCCGAGCGACCAACCCTGATTGTTCTCCTTGATCGAACAACGGCTCAATGGTCGTGCTCGACTGGCCAACCGTACGTTTCGCGGACGAGAAATCTAACGGCCGGATGGCGCTGGAGATGTGTTCGTCAAGGACTCGGCACGCCCTGAGCAGCGCTCACGTCTGTTGCTGAGGGCACGGCAGTGCGCTCCTCCGGTGCCGTGGCTGACGAATCAGGCGAGGGATCGGAGACTGCCGGTGAGTTGGATGTCACAGGCGCTCCGGACGAAGAGATTATCGGCGCGGGCGTGCGCGAGGCAATGGCAGAACCGCCGTTTGGCACAGGAATCGGAGATCCGCTCGGTTCCGCCGGGATCGTGCCCTCCTGTTCCGGCTGCGGCGGCCGGAACTCGGCCCGCTCGAGCTCCCGGACCTCGGGCGCCGGATCGACGCTGCGCACCCCGGTCCGGGCCGCGACCGCCTGCAACGCGGCCGGAGCAGCGCGGACCACGGCCGCGAAGACACAGGCACACCCCGACCGGTACGCGTCGGCCTCGTTCCGGGCCGTCCGCGCCGCCGACTCGTACGCCGCCCGGGCCCGCCGGTTCGCGTCGTCGCCGCCCAGCCGACGGCCCAGTTGCTCGTATTCGGCCTGCTCCTGATCGCGTTGCAGGGCCGCGTCGAGCATCCCGGCCAGCACGTCGGAGGAGAGCCGGAAGACCGGGATCCGGACCACCTGGGTGTGCGCCCCGGCGATCGGCACCCGGGCGTAGACCTGCGCCACCGCCGCCCCCTCGAACAGCGGGCCCAGCGCACCCGGCGGGACGTAGTCGGTCAGGCTCACCAGCGCCCAGGTGTCGCCGGACGCGGGCGCCGAGGGATCGGAGAGCGCGGCCAGCTCGGTCGCGCTGGAGTGCAGGTAGCCACCGACGGTCTGGCCCTGCACGACACCGACCCGCACGACGTCGCCCGGATCGCCGCCGGGCGGCACAGCTTCCCGGCGGGTGGCCCAGATGATGCCGAGCACCAGAACGGCGGCCGCGACCACGGCCAGTCCGCTCAGCACTCGCATCACTGCCCCGCGGTCCACCATCGGCTCCCGCACTCCTCCGGCGGGCACCACACTGCTCCCCGAATCAGCTCGCATCCTGAAGGACGTCCAACGCGTACTTCAGGTCGTCAGGGTATTCGCTGACGAACCGAACCTCATCGTGCGTTCGGGGGTGGATGAACCCCAATTCTCGGGCGTGCAACCACTGGCGGTTCAGCTTGAGCCGGGCCGCCAGGGTGGGGTCGGCACCGTAGGTGAGGTCGCCGACGCACGGGTGCCGCATGGCCGAGAAGTGCACCCGGATCTGGTGGGTGCGGCCGGTCTCCAGCTTCACGTCGATCAGGCTGGCCGAGCGGAACGCCTCGAGCGTGTCGTAGTGGGTGACGCTGGGCTTACCGCCGTTCATCACCGCGAACTTGTAGTCGGCGGTGGGGTGCCGGTCGATCGGGGCGTCGATGGTGCCGCGCAGCGGGTCGAGGTGGCCCTGCACCACGGCGTGGTAACGCTTGTCCACCTCGCGCTCCTTGAAGGCCCGCTTGAGGACGCTGTAGGCGATCTCGCTCTTGGCCACCACCATCAGCCCGGTGGTGCCGACGTCGAGCCGGTGCACGATGCCCTGGCGCTCGGCGGCGCCGCTGGTCGCGACGTTCTGCCCCATCGCGGCCAGGCCGCCGATGACGGTCGGGCCGGTCCAGCCCGGACTCGGGTGGGCGGCCACCCCGACCGGCTTGTCCACCACCACGATGTCGTCGTCGCTGTAGACGATGGTCAGGCCGGTCACCGGTTCGGCGACCACCACCGGCGCCACGATCGGCGCGGGCAGGGTGACCTCGAGCCAGGAGCCGGCCGCGACCTTGTCGGACTTCGGCCGGGGATAGCCGTCGACAAGCGCGTCACCCGACTCGACCAGGGTGGCGGCGGCGGTGCGGGACAGCCCGAAGAGCCGGGAGACGGCCTGATCGAGCCGCATGCCGTCCAACCCGTCGGGCACCGGCAGGGAGCGCTGGGTCACGCTGATTCAACTTTCTTGCGAACGACCTTGCGGCCGTCGCGCTGACGTCCGGTCAATTCCAGAAGTACGGCGAGGCAGACGCCCACGGTGAGGCAGCTGTCGGCGATGTTGAAGACCGCGAACTTCTCGGCGTACGGCGCGAAGAGGCTGATCATGTCGACCACGTGCCCGTGGAACGGGCCGGGCGCGCGGAACAGCCGGTCGCCGAGGTTGCCGAAGGCACCCCCGAGCACCAGTCCGAGCGAGACCGCCCAGGGCACCGACCGCAGCCGGGTGGCCATGTAGACGATCCAGCCGATCACCACCAGGGTGATCACCGGGAAGACCCAGGTGTGGTTCTGGCCCAGGCTGAAGGCGGCGCCGCTGTTGCGCAGCAGCGACAGGTAGATCAGCCCGCCCAGGATGCGTACCGGCTCGCCCTCGGTCAGGTGTTCCGTGGACAGCCACTTGACCCACTGGTCGAGCGCCACGGCGAGCACCGCGGTAGCGCCCAGCACGGCGACGGCCCGGCCGCTGAAGCGGGGTGTCGAACCCGGCTCCGGCTCGCCCACGACCGTTGCGCCCGCTGCCTCGTCGGCGTTCAGCGTCGTTCCTCCAACTGCTTACAGGACACACAGAGAGTCGCGGAGGGGAACGCCGCCAGTCGCTCGACCGGGATCGCGTTGCCGCACCGCTCGCACCAACCGTAGTTGCCCTCGCCGACCCGGTCGATGGCGCGCTCCACCTGATTGATCCGCTCGAGCAGATTGTTCGCGAGAGTGATCTCCTGCTCACGCTCGAGCGTCTTGCTGCCGGTGTCGGCCTGGTCGTCCCCGGCCGAGTCGGCCAGCCGATCCCGCTGGAGCTCGGTGAGCTCGGTGATCGACTGGTCGTACTCCGTCTGCAGCTCGTCCAGACGCTCGGTCAGCGCGACCCGGATCGTCTCCGTCTCGGCCGCGCTGCGGGTCCGCTGCGTAGCGGCCTTGGCGGTCGAGGCGGTCCTGGTTTCGGTTGCCTTGGCCATCGTCGCTCCCTCAGCCACACCCCCCGGCGCGGCGATCAGCGGTCCTCGAGACCCGGCCGGCGCCGGGCTCCGGAGGCGGGCACGTCGTTAGATCTTGCCCCACCTGCACAAATGGCGCGGCTGAACGGTCAGCCGCGCACTCCGGAGGTTCGCAAGGATACGGAACGTATCTGATAGCGACAACACGGCCCACCGATCTTGACCCGACAAAGGTCATATATCTCCCGGTCGGATACCTGACCGTTCCCGATTCAGGACTGCTGTTCCCGGCCGTCCTCGCCGAACCAGCGGGCCAGCCGGCCGCGCCGGCTCACCGCCCGCAGGCGCCGCTCGGCCACGTCGCGGACCGCCGCGGTGGCCACGATCAGCAGGGCGTCCCCGGTCCGCAGCCGGGTGTCCGGGCCCGGCACGAAGCCGGCACCGTCGCGCACCACCAAGGTCACCGAGGCGCCGGCCGGAAGGCGCAGCTCGTCGATGTAGACCCCGGACAGCCGCGACCCCGGGGCCACGTCCAGCTGCAGCAGGTCGGCCTGCATGTTCTCCAGCGGCGCGGTCTCCACATGGATCTCGGCGGGCTCGTCCGGCGCGGTCACCTTGAGCAGTTTCGCGGCCCGGCCGAGCGTGCCCGCCTGCAGCAGGGTGAAGATGATGACCAGCACGAACACCGCGTCGAACAGGCCGTCCGCGCCCGGCGAGCCGGCCGAGAGCGGGATCGTGGCCAGCACGATCGGGACCGCGCCGCGCAGCCCGGCCCAGGACAGGAACGCGGTGCCGCGCCAGCCGACCCGGTTGCCGGGCCGGCGCGGGCCGCGCACCGGCCGGGCCAGCACCGCCGACACGATCACCGACAGCGGGCGGGCCAGCAGCACCAGGGCCAGGCCGACGACCAGCGCCGGAACCAGGGCGTCGGCCAGCCGGTCGGGCGAGGCGAGCAGGCCGAGCAGCACGAACAGGCCGATCTGGGCGAGCCAGGCGAGGCCGTCGGCGAAACCCAGCACGGCCCGCCGGTGCGGCAGCCGGCCGTTGCCGAGGACCACCCCGGCCACATAGACGGCGAGGAAGCCGGAGGCGTGCGCGACGGTGCCGGCCGCATAGGCGAGAACGGTGAGCCCGACCGCGGCGATCGGATAGAGACCGGCCGACGGCAGGGCCGCGCGGCGCAGCGTCCACCGGCCGGCCACGCCCACCGCCAGCCCGATCGCGGTGCCCGCCGCCAGCTCGTACGCGACCAGCAGCACCTCGTACCACCAGGGGTGGTGGCCCACCGTCGTAGCGCTCAGCAGGACGACCAGCAGGACCACCGGGGCGTCGTTGAGGCCGGACTCGGCCTCCAGGGTGGTGACCAGCCGGCGCGGCAGCCGCAGGCGCCGCAGGGTGGCGAAGACCGCCGCGGCGTCGGTCGAGGAGAGCACCGCACCGTAAAGCAGCGCCAACCGCCAATTCAGACCAAGGCCGAAATGTGCGACAACGCCGACTACCAGGATGCTCACCCCGACGCCGACGGTGGCCAGCGAGACCGACAGACCGAGCACCGGCCGCAGCGTGCTCCACCGGGCGGTCAGCCCGCCCTCCGCGATGATCACGATGAGCGCGCAGAAGCCGAGCGTCCGGGTCAGCTCGGCGTCGTCGAAGCGGATGCCGAAGCCGGCCTCCCCGATGATCATGCCGATCGCCAGGTAGACGAGAAGACTGGGCAGGCCGAGCCGGGTGGAGACCCGCACCGCGAACACCGCGACCAGCAGAACCGCGGCCCCGACGAGCAGCGCGATATCGAGGTGGCCGGTCACGCCGACCCGGCGCCGTCACGTACCGCGACCAGGCGCGCGAGCGTCTCGTCGCTCTCCGTGGTCACCGTGAAGACCTTGTCGCGACTGGTCGCGCCGAGTCGCAGCGTCACCGCCGCCGGGCGCACCCCGAGCGCGTCGGCGAGCGCCCGCCGGACCGCCTCGGTCGCCTTGCCGTCGACCGCCGGCGCCCCCACCGCGACGATCAGCGCGGGCCCGTGCGGCCCCTCGTATCGCCCGCCGACCCGGTCCCGGCCGGCCCCCGGACGAACCCGGACGGCCACGGACAGGGCGGCGGTTTCAGCGGGACGGCGGTTGACCATGCCCAACATTGTGCAGGCAGGGTCGCCTGGGGCCTCAGTTGCGGGCGGCGGCGGCGACCAGGCGGTCGACCGGGCGGCACAGGCCGCAGGGGCTGAAGCCCAGCTCGACGGCCTCGTTGACCGGGATCGGCTCGCTCAGCCGGCCGACCAGGTGCTGGCAGTCGGGCACGTGGTAGCGCGGGCGCCCGTCGACGACAAGCACCTCGGCGTCCATCCGGGCCACCCGGACCGCGTCGCCCGGGCTGACCACCTGCGGCAGCGGCTCGTCGGCCGGATCGTCGTCGTCGGCCTCGCCGAGGTCGTCGTCGGCCAGGTCGGCGTCGATCGGTTCGGCGTGCGCGTCGGGGCGGCGCCAGGCGTCCACGCCGGGGGTCTCGCTGCGTGCGGCGTTGATCGCCTCGGCCGCCCGCTCGTAGTCGGGTTCCGGCTCGGCGGCGTGCTCGCGGTCCAGGTCGAAGTCGTCCATCAGGTCGAGGTCGTCATGCGCACCCGGGGCACCGGCGGTCATGCCGGCGACGGTGTCCCGGCGCCCGGCCTCGAAGGCTTCGGCCTGCTCGTCGCGGAAGTCTGTCTCGCGGAAGTCCGGCTCGCGGAAGTCCGGCTCGCGGAAATCGGCCTGGTCGCGGAAGTCGTCACGCAACGGGCCGGTGTCGAACTGGACGGTCTCGCGACGGTCCTGGCTGTCGGCGGCGAACTCGGGCTCGGCGGCAAATGCCGGTTCGGCCGCAAATGCCGGTTCGGCTGCGAAGGCCGGGGGCGGGTCGGCAAAATCGTCGGTGCGGCCGGTCGCCGGTTCCGCCTCGGCCGCGGCGCGGCGGGCGCTCGCGTTCTGGCGCGCGCCGATGACCAGGGCGACCGCGGCCAACAGACTGGCGACGATCGAGCTGATCAGGAGGTTGCTCGAACCGCCGGTGAGGCCCAGCACGAGCAGCGTCACCGCGACGAGGATGAGCAGCAAACTAGCAACGATCATGGCTCATCCTCGTCGGGGTTACCGGGGGTGGAGGGTCAGCGCCCGGACTCGATGGCACCGGTGCGGGAACCGCCGTACGAACCGGCGAGGCCGGCCGCGGCGAGTCCGCCGGAACCACCGACCGCGCGGGCCGAGTCGGCTCGCGACATCTCGGCTTCGAGGCCCTGGCCACGACCGTCGAGGTCGCGCAGCTGGCTCTCGAGGTAGGCCTTCAGTCGCGTGCGGTACTCCCGCTCGAACTGCTTGAGCTCCTCGATGTGCTTCTGCAGTGCCGACCGCTTGGCGTCCAGGCCGCCCATGGCTTCCTGGTGGCGCTGGCGAGCGTCCCGCTCGAGAGCGTCGGCCTTGGCGCGGGCCTCGCGGGTGACCTCTTCGGCCTTGGAACGGGCGTCGGAGAGAAGCTTGTCGGCTTCGCGACGGGCGTCCGACACGTGGTCGTCGGCCGTGCGCTGGGCCATCATCAGCACGCGCAGGGCCTGCTGCTCACCGTCACCGGTGGCACCAGCCGGCGCACCGACCGGGCCCTGGGCCCGGACCTGCTCCAGCTCGGCCTGCATCTGCCGGGCGGCCTGTTCGGCCTGCGCCTTGTCCCGCTGGACGCGGTCCAACTGCGCTTTGACGTCGTTGAGCTCGGCGGCAAGACGGGGGTCGGCACCCGAGACGGCTGGCGCGCCACCCCGGCCGCCGCGCTCCACCTGGGCGCGCAGCTCGTTGTTCTCTTCGATAAGACGAGCGAGTTCGCGCTCGACCTCGTCTAGGAAGGCGTCGACCTCCTCCTCGTCGTACCCCCGCTTGCCGATCGGGGGCTTCTTGAAGGCGACGTTGTGCACGTCGGCCGGGGTCAGCGGCATCGAAACTCCTCGGGTCAGTCGCGGCCGCGGTGGGGGCTGCTGTCTAGCTGTACGTCGAGATCAATTTTGTTAGCACTAGTTCCATGAGCACGAACAGGATAACCAGCAGCACGATGGAAGCCAGGTCCAAGCTCACGTTACCAATGCGCAGCGGTGGGATCACACGCCTCAACGCCTTGAGAGGCGGGTCAGTGACGCTCCACACCGTTTCGAGTGCCGCCGACGCGCCCCTGCCGGGCTGCCACCGCCGTCCGTACTGGAGTACCGCGGACAGAACGAACCTGGCCAGCAGGACCAGGACGAAAAGATAGACCACAAGGTAGAGGATTTGGAACAGGATCGACAGCACGTCTGAGGGTCCCTCGTTCGGGGTCAGGCCTGGTTGAAGAACCCACCCTCGGCGATCTTGGCCTTGTCCTCTGCCGTGACCTGGACATTTGCCGGTGAGAGCAGGAAAACCCGGTTGGTCACGCGCTCGATCGTACCGCGAAGACCGAACGCCAGACCGGCCGCGAAGTCGACCAGTCGTCTAGCGTCACTCTCGTCCATCTCGGTGAGATTGATGATCACCGGCACACCGTCCCGGAAGTGCTCGCCGATGGTGCGCGCCTCGCGGTACGTGGTCGGGTGCAGCGTGGTGATCTGGTACCGCTGCTCCTCCTCGACCGGGCGGGCCTGCGGCTGCGGCTGGTGCACCTGCTGCGGCGCCAGGGCCAGGTTGTCCCGGGTGGCGTAACTCAGCGGCGCGGCCTGCTCGCTCGACGTGTTCGGCCGGGTGATCGAACGCACCCGGGCCCGATCGCCGGAATCCACCCGATCGTGGTCATCGAGGTCGGCGCGGGACAGCCGCTCCGAGACGCGGGTCCGCTCGGTGCGGGCGCGCGGGACGGCCCGCTCCTCCTCCTCGGCCTCGTCGTCCTCGTCGTCGATGTAGCGGGAGCTCGAGTAGCGGTCGCCACGGTCGCGATCGCGATCGCGCTCACGGCCACGGTAGGAGGACTCGCGGTAGTCATGCTCGCCGTAGTCGCGGTCCTCGTCCTCCTCGACCAGGCCCAGCCAGACGCCCGCCTTCCGAATAGCGCTCATGTCAGCTCCTCGCTTCGCTCCGAGCTGCCAAGAGCAAATTCCGCACTGAGCCTGCTGATTCGCTCGCTGCGCTCGCTCATGCCCCCGCCCCATTCCGCACCCGGGCGATGTCGACCCGACCAGACATGTCCCCCACCTTCAGTCCGCTACGCGGTGCGCGCCCCCCGGCGAACCGCTCCCCCCTCACGGTGCCGACCGTCCGATCCGGACCGGCAACGCCATGTTGCTAAACAACACCTATGTAGTTTGCTGCCCGCCGCAAGGCTACCGCAGCAGGTTTCGCATTCCGAGCAAAGAAGTGCCGATCCGGACGTGTGTCGCACCGTGCCGGACGGCCGCCTCGAGGTCGCCGCTCATGCCGGCCGAGATGGCCGTCGCCACCGGATGCCGCTCGACGAGCCCGGCGGACCGGACGGCCAGCTGCTCGAACGCGCGGTCCGGGTCCCACTCCCGGGGCGCCACCGCCATCACGCCGCCGAGCCGGAGCGTGGTCGTGGCGGCCACCGCGTCGGATATCCGCCATAGATCGTCTTCGACCGCGCCGCCCCGGGCCACGTCCCCGTCGATGCTCACCTGCACCAGGACACCGAGCGGTTCCGGCCGGTCGGCCGCCGCGCGGTCCAGCGCGGTCACCAGCCGGACCGAGTCGACCGTCTCGATCACGTCCGCGTACCCGGCCACCGACTTGGCCTTGTTCCGCTGCAACTGACCGATGAAGTGACATCGCGGCGTCGCGCCGGCGGCCCGCGCCGCCTCGATCTTCGGCCCGGCCTCCTGATCGCGGTTTTCCCCCACGTCGGTGACGCCGAGCCCGGCCAGCAACACCACGTCGCTGACCGGGTAGGTCTTGGTGACCGCCACCAGCGTGACCGCGTCCGGCTCCCGGCCGGCCGCCACGCAGGCGCGCACGATCCGCTCCCGCACCTCGGCGAGGGAAACGGCGAGTTCGTCGCGCCGCGCGGCGTCGGTCACCGGCCCTCAGGAGCCGTTCTTGAGGAAGTCCGGAACGTCCACGTCGTCGAACAGCACCCGCCGCGTCGGCTGCACCGGCGGGGCCGGCGTGCTGACCACCGGCGGGGCCGGCGTCGCGGGTGCGGTCTGCACCGGCGGCGTGACCTTGCGGGTGGTCTCGACCGGCTTGTACGACGGGGTGCCGCCGTCGAACCCGGCCGCGATCACGGTGACCCGCACCTCGTCGCCGAGCGCGTCGTCGATGACCGCACCGAAGATGATGTTCGCGTCCGGGTGGGCCGCGTCGGTGACCAGCTGGGCCGCGTCGTTGATCTCGAACAGGCCCAGGTCGGAACCGCCGGCGATGGAGAGCAGCACGCCGCGGGCGCCGTCCATGCTCTGCTCCAGCAGCGGGCTGGAGATCGCCTTCTCGGCCGCCTCGACGGCGCGGTTGTCGCCACGCGCGCTGCCGATGCCCATCAGGGCACTGCCGGCGCCACTCATCACGCTCTTGACGTCGGCGAAGTCCAGGTTGATCAGACCCGGCGTGGTGATCAGGTCGGTGATGCCCTGAACACCGGAGAGCAGCACCTGGTCGGCCTGCCGGAACGCGTCCATCATGCTGATGCCGCGGTCACCCAGGGCGAGCAGCCGGTCGTTCGGGATGACGATCAGGGTGTCGCACTGGTTGCGCAGCTCGTCGATGCCGGCCTCGGCCTGCACCTGGCGGCGCTTGCCCTCGAACGAGAACGGCCGGGTGACCACGCCGATGGTGAGCGCGCCCAGCTTGCGGGCGATGTTGGCGACGACGGGCGCGCCGCCGGTGCCGGTGCCGCCACCCTCGCCACACGTCACGAAGACCATGTCGGCGCCCTTGAGCACCTCTTCGATCTCGTCGCGGTGGTCCTCGGCGGCGTTCTTGCCGACCTCGGGCTGGGCCCCGGCGCCAAGGCCGCGGGTCAGCTCCCGGCCGACGTCGAGCTTGACGTCGGCGTCACTCATCAGTAGCGCCTGGGCGTCGGTGTTGATCGCGATGAACTCAACACCCTTGAGCCCCACCTCGATCATGCGGTTCACGGCATTGACGCCGCCACCGCCGATCCCGACGACCTTGATGACCGCCAGGTAGTTGTGTGGAGGTGTCATCGGGCTCAGCCTTCCCTTCGGGGTTGGCGGATGTCGTGGGCCCCGTGCGATCCGGCCAGGAACCGCAACTCGAACATCCGCTGCCGTACAAGGGAGGGCGAGGAAACCCTCACCCTCTACTAGAGGCTTAGGGTTATGTCAACCATTCAACCTCTGGGGGCAACGTAAACGCATGTAATGCCGCAACCAAGGACCGGCGCGGCGTGTCGACGAGCGCTTAGCTGGCGAATATCCGACGCGGCCGTAACCTCCAGAAAAATACACCGTTCCTGCCCGAATGTCCGCTTGGTCACCCGGTCAGCGGATAGTCACGACCTTCGGCGCGCTCACATCGATCTGCTTCGCTGCCTTCTTCAGCAGGGCGGTCGCCACCTGGCTCTTGGTGTCGCTCTCGGTGTCGTCGCCCCAGACCACGACCCGCTCCTTGGTCAGCTGCAGCCGGATCTGCGCCGGGGTGGCCGCCGAGATCGCGACCAGCTGCTCCCGCAGCTCGGCACTGAGGGCGTCCAGCACGGTCAGCGCCGAGCGGGTGTTCTGGTCGGTCGGGCCGGGCGACGCGGTGCGCAGCAGCGGCAGGCCGTCCGGCTGACGGCTCACCTCGCGGTACGGCACCCCGGTCGCGTCGATCAGGGTGAGCTTGCCCGGCGCGACCGGCACCGCCGCCACCGGCGTGCGCTCGACCACCTCGACCACCAGGGTCGACGGCCAGCTGCGCCGCACCGTGACCCGGTCGACCGCGGCCAGGCCACGCACCCGGGCCCGCACCGAGTCGAGGTCGACCCGGGCCAGCGGCTCGGCCATCGGCACCGCGGCGGCCTCCTCGACCTGCAGCGTGGTGAGGAACTGGACGCCGACCACCTTGACGTCCCGCACCCCGAGCAGCGGCGTGCCGTAGACGACCCAGGTCAGACCGCCGATCACCAGGGCCACCCCGGCCGCCACCGCCCACGGCAGGACGGCCCGTAACCGCCGCTGGCGGGCGCGCGCCATGAAACGCCGGGCCGAGGGCGGCACCGCGTCGGTGTTCGCCCGGACCAGCCGCCAGTTGCGCCCGCCGCCCCCGCTCACGGTCGCCTACTCCGCCTGGTCCGGCGAGGCCGAGGCCAGCGCGGTCAGCAGCTCGTCGCCCATCATCGAGATCGGCGGGGCGCCCATGGTCACCACCACGTCACCGGGGCGGCTGCGGCGCAGCACCTCGGCCGGCACGTCCTCCCAGTCGGGCACGAACACCTTCTGCTCGGCCGGCAGGTCGATGGCCGCGGTCAGCGACACCCCGCCCTCGCCCGGCCCGCGCACCTCGCCCGGTCCGAAGACCTCCATCACGATCACCTGGTCGGCGATCGCCAGCCCTTCGGCCAGCTCGGCCTGCAGGTCGCGGGTGCGGTAGACCCGGTAGGGCTGGAAGACGACAAGCAACCGGCCGTCGCCGGCCACCTCGCGCAGGGTCAGCAGCGCGGCCTTGACCGAGGTCGGGTGGTACGCGTACTCGTCGTAGACCCGCACCCCGGCGGCGATGCCCTTGCGCTCGAAGCGCCGGCGCACCCCGGGGAACGAGGCCAGCGCCTCGGTGATCTTGTCGAGCGGCAGGCCCAGGCGCAGCGCGGTGAGCACGGCGGCCGCGCTGTTCAGGCCCATGTGCTTGCCCGGCAGGGCCAGCTTGATCTCGCCGAGCGGCTGGCCGTCCAGCCACGCCAGGTAGCGCACGCCGCTGACGGTGGAGACGACCTCGCTGATCCGCAGGTCGGCGTCGTCACGCTCGCCGTACGTGTAGATCGTGCGACCGGCCGCCCGCAGGGCCGCGATCAGCTCCTGGGTGCCGGGGTCGTCGGCGCAGGTCACCACGAAGCCGTCGTCGTCGGTCAGCCCGGCGAACTGCAGGAACCCGGCCTTGAGCCCCTCCAGGTCACCCCAGTTGTTGAGGTGATCGCCCTCGATGTTGGTGATGATCGCGACGTGCGGCCGGTAGATCAGGAAGGACTTGTCGGACTCGTCGGCCTCGGCCACGAAGTGCGGGCCGGTGCCGTGGTGCCCGTTCGAGCCGGCCTCGGAGATCTCGCCGCCGATCACGAACGACGGGTCCTGCCCGGCGTGCTGCAGGATCACCGTCATGATCGAGGTGGTGGTGGTCTTGCCGTGGGTGCCGGCCACCGCGATGGCCTGCCGGTTGGTCATCGCCGCGGCCAGGGCCTCGGAGCGGTGCAGGATGCGCAGGCCACGCTTGCGCGCCTCGGCCAGCTCGAGGTGGTCGTGCGGGATCGCGGTGGAGTAGACGACGGTGTCGACGCCGTCCAGGTTCGACGCCACGTGCGACATGTGCACGGTGCCGCCCAGCGCGCGCAGAGCGGCCAGGGCCGGCCACTCGCGCAGCTCGCTGCCGGAGACCGGCACCCCGCGGGTGAGCAGCAGCCGGGCGAGACCGCCCATGCCGACCCCGCCGATGCCGATCAGGTGCACGCTGCCCAGTTCTTCGGCGGTCAGCTTGCCGGCCGGGGTGAGCTCCGCGGTGTTCACTGTCCAGTCCCCTTCACTTTGCCTTCGCCACCGCTTCGAGAACGAATTCCAGCAGGGCCTCGTCGCCGTCGCGTCGTCCGTAGCGCGAAGCGGCGGCACCCATCATCGCGAGCCGCTGGCGGTCGCGTGCCAACGGGATGATCTGCTGCTCGATCCACTCGGGGGTCAGTTCGGCGTTGTCCACCAGCATGCCCCCACCCGACTCCACCACCGGTAGGGCATTTCGCTTCTGTTCCTGGTTGCTGTGCGGGTACGGCACGTAGACCGCCGGCACGCCGAGCGCGGTCGTCTCGGCCACCGTGATCGCCCCGCCCCGGCAGAGCATCAGGTCGGCGGCGGCGTACCCGAGCTGCATGTCCGAAAGGTAGGGAATCACCACGTACGGCACCGGGAGGTCGGCGGGCACCTCGAACGGGTCGTTGCGGCCGCCCTGCACGTGCAGCACCTGGATGCCGGCGTGCGCGAGCCGCTTGGCCGCCGCCGCCACCGCCAGGTTGATCGTGCGGGCCCCGGACGACCCGCCGGAGACGAACAGCACCGGCAGGTCGGGGCGCAGGCCGAAGTGGTAGAGCGCCTGCGGTCGCAGCGCCGCCCGGTCGAGGTGGGTGAGCGCGGTGCGCAGCGGCACGCCGACGACCCGGGCATCCTTGAGCGACTCGGCGGCCTTCGGCTGGTTGGGGAAGCCGACCGCGATGTTCTTGGTGAACTTCATGCCCATCCGGTTGGCCACCCCCGGCGGCACGTTCACCTCGTGGATCACGATGGGCAGCTCCCGGCGCCAGGCCGCGAGGTAGGCCGGCACCGACACGTACCCACCGAAGCCGACCACGACGTCGGCCTGCACCTCGTCGATGATCTTGCCGGCCGCGTGCGACGACTTGTACATCCGGTCCGGGGTGCGCAGCAGGTTCAGGTTGACCGAGCGCGGGAGCTGGAAGGCCGGGATGACCCGAAGGTCGTAACCGGCCGGCGGGATCAGCTCGTTCTCCATGCCCTTCGGGCTGCCCAGAGTGGTGATCCGGACATCCGGGAAGTGCCGTTTCACGGCATCGGCAAAGGCGAGCAGCGGATAGATGTGACCGCCGGTGCCTCCTCCGGCGAGCACGACCGACCGCAGCAAACCCATCACCGTCTCCTCAAACCCCCGGCGTCGGCAGGTGCCCGGCTGCTCTTCTTGGGAGCCGGCTGCCGTTGCGGGGGGAGGGGCGGCAGCGGGGCCCATAGTAGGCGTACCCATCGCGCGGGCGGACGGGCGTTCAGGGCCTTGGCCGCGTCCGGCTCGGCCCGGGCGAACGAGGCGAGCATGCCGATCGCCGCGAGCGTCACCACGAGGGCGCTACCGCCTGCGGAGATGAACGGCAGCGGCAGGCCGGTGATGGGCAGCATGCCGGTCACGCCGCCGATGTTGATGACGGCCTGGGAGACCAGCCAGGTGGTGATCGCGGTCGCGGCGAGCCGGCGGAAAGGGTCGGCCGAGCGGCGGGCGATCCGGAACCCGGTGTACGCCAATACCGAGAACAGCGCCAGCACCACGGCGCAGCCGACCACGCCCAGCTCCTCGGCGACCACCCCGAAGATGAAGTCGTTGGAGGCCTCGGGCAGCCAGTTCCACTTCATCACGCCCTTGCCGAGCCCGACCCCGAACCAGCCGCCCTCGAAGATCGCCGACCGGGCCTGGATGAGCTGGTAGCAGGGCCCGCTCGTGTCGCACTGGTCGAGCGGCTTGAGGAAGTCGGTGAGCCGGGCCAGCCGGTAGTTCTCGGCGCCGGTCGACCCGGAGCCGGCGCCGCCGGAGGCGGCCGCGATGAGCAGGCCGATGCCGGCCAGTCCGAGTACGCCGAGGGCCGCGAACACCCGCAACCGCACCCCGGCCGCCCAGAGCAGCCCGACGATCAGCGCGAGCAGCACCAGCATGGTGCCCAGGTCGTTGTAGCCGACCAGCACGAACAGCAGCCCGATCACCGGGAACAGCGGACGGGACAACTCCCGCCAGTGTCCGAGCGCCGGGCCCTTGCGGGCGATCACGTCGGCGCCCCACAGCACCATGCCGAGCTTGGCCAGTTCGGCCGGCTGCATGCCGATCGGGCCGACGTACAGCCAGAGCAGCTCGGCGTGCAGCGGGCCGAGCGCCGCCGACTTGAGCACCCCGACCGACTCCAGCGCGCCGAGCAGGTCGAGGACCGCGAGCAGCACGATCGCCACACCGAGGATGTACTTGCCGAGGTCCCGCAGCGTCCCGCTGGGCAGGCGCTGGCAGATCCAGAAGACCACCAGGCCGAACAGCGCGTAGATGGCCTGGTTGGCGATGGCCGAGAAGGCGTTGCCGTTCTTCGCGTACTCCCGGACGCTGGTCGCCGAGAACACCATCGTCAGGCCGATCAGCAGCAGCAGGCCGGAACTGGCGATCAGCAGGTAGTACGAGGAGAGCGGACGGGCGAGCAGCCCGTGCACGGCGGGCAGCAGCTGCCGGCTGAGTGACGGGCGAGCCGCCGCTTGCGTTCGGTCGTCCGCCATGGACACATCATCTGTCCGGCGACACGCGAGCCCCTGTCATGACCGTGGCGTGTCGCAAAGAGATATGCGGATTTGAATTGGACTCAGCCCATTACCGCTAGGAAGTCCGAGTAGAACAGGCCCAGACCGATCGCCACGCAGATGCCGGCCACGATCCAGAACCGCACCACAATGTTGACCTCGCTCCAGCCGGCCAGCTCGAAATGGTGCTGGAGCGGGGACATCCGGAAGACCCGCTTACCGGTGGTCTTGAACGAGATGATCTGGATCACCACCGACATCGTGATGATCACGAAGAGCCCGCCGATGATGATCGACAGCAGCGTGGTGCGGGTGGCCACGGCCAGCCCGCCGATCAGGCCACCGAGGCCGAGCGCCCCGGTGTCGCCCATGAAGATCCGGGCCGGCGAGGTGTTCCACCACAGGAAACCCACGCAGGCGGCGGCCGCCGCCGCCGCGATCATGGCGATCTCCAGCGGATCTCGCACCTGGTAGCAGTAGTCGTTGGCCCGCTGGTACGCGGTGTCACCGCACCAGTGCCGGTACTGCCAGAACCCGATCAGCGCGTACGCACCCAGGACCAGGATCGACGCGCCGGTGGCCAGGCCGTCCAGGCCGTCGGTGAGGTTCACGCCGTTCGACATCGCCATGATGACGAAGACGAACACCATCACCGAGCCGACCTTGCCGACGTTCAGCCAGCTGACATCCCGGATGAACGAGATGTGCTCGCTGGCCACGGTCTGCCCGTTGGTGCTGGCCACGTAGAGCGCGGCGATGCCGAACCCGGTGCCGACGATCAGCTGGCCGAGCAGCTTGCCCTTGGCCGACAGGCCGTCGGAGTTGCGCTTACGGATCTTGAGGAAGTCGTCCAGGAAGCCGACCACGCCGCAGAAGACGAACAACCCGAGCAGGACCAGGGCCGTCATCGTCGGCCCCTCCTGCGCGATCTGCCGCTCGGGCAGGGTGGTCAGGGCGATGTGCCCGGCCACGTACGCGAAGACGGTCGCCACGATGAAGGCGACCCCGCCCATCGTCGGGGTGCCCTTCTTGCCCTGGTTGCTGGCCAGGCCGAGGGTGCCGCGGATCGGCTGGCCGGCCTTGAGCGCGGTGAAGACCTTGATCGCGACCGGCGTGCCGAACAGGGAGATGATGAACGCGACCGCGGCCGCGACGATGACTGCCCTCACGGGCGACCCTCCTCGGGGCGCAGTCCATCGACCACGTCCCACGTGCGGTACCTCGAGCCCTTCACGAGCACGACATCGCCGGCTCGCAGATCCCTCGTGACGAACCCGAGGGCGGATGCTTGATCATCGGCGAAGATGGCCTCGCCGGTCCAGTCCCCCACCTCGGAAGCGCCGTCCAGGATCGAGCGGGCGTTGTCGGCCACCGCGATCAGCCGGTCCACGCCGAGTTCGGCCGCCAGCCGGCCGACCTCCACGTGCCCGGACACCTCGTGGCGGCCGAGTTCGGCCATGTACCCGAGTACCGCGATCCGGCGGCCCCCCGCCGACATCGCGGCGAGCGCGTGCAGCGCGGCCGCGGTCGAGGACGGGTTGGCGTTGTACGAGTCGTCGATCACCGTGACCCCGTCGGGCCGGGTGAACACGTCCATCCGCCGGCTCGACACGATCCCGATCTCGCCGAGCGCGCCGACCAGGTCGTCGAAGTCCATCCCGAGCGAGAGCGCGACCCCCGCCGCGGCGAGGGTGTTGGCGACCTGATGCCGACCGGCCACCCCAAGCCGTACATTTCCGAAATGTCCGTCGTAGCCCAGGCGGTAGGAAGCTCGCCCGGCCGAGTCCAGCGACACCTCGGTGGCGCGCACGGCGGCCTCCGGCGACTCCCCGGTGAGCAGGACCCGGGCCGAGGTGCGCGACGCCATCCCGGCCACCAGCGGGTCGTCCGCGTTGAGCACCGCGATCCCGGCCGGCGTGAGCGCCTCGACAAGCTCGCCCTTGGCCTGCGCGGTGCCCTCGATCGAGCCGAACTCGCCGATGTGCGCGGCCCCGATGTTCAGCACGAGGCCGACGTTGGGCCGGGCGATGTCGCAGAGGTACCGGATGTGCCCGATGCCGCGCGCACCCATCTCCAGCACCAGGAACCGGGTCTCCTCGGTGGCCTGCAGAACGGTGTAGGGAAATCCGAGCTCGTTGTTCAGCGAACCGGCCGGTGCGATGGTCGGTCCGACCCGGGCCAGCAACTGCCCGATGTAGTCCTTCGTCGTAGTTTTTCCGGACGAGCCGGTCAGCCCGATGATCGTCAGGTCGGGCAGGCGCGACACGACCTCGCGGGCCAGGGCGGCCAGAGCCACCAGGGGCTCCTCCACCACGACCCCCGGCTGCCCGGTGTCCCGGCTGCTCAGCACGGCGGCGGCCCCGGCGGCCACGGCGGTCGGCGCGAACGCGTGCCCGTCGACCTTCTCGCCGTCGAAGGCGACGAACAGCCCACCGGCGCCGACGCGACGGGAGTCGTACTCGACCGGCCCCGACACGACCACCGACGGCGCGGCGTTGACGAGACGCCCGCCGGTTACCTTGGCGATCTCGTCCAGCGTCATGCGGATCAAGAAAGTCCCCCTGAAGCGGTGAGCAGAGCCTCGGCCAGCTCGATCCGGTCGTCGAACGGCAGCATCTCTCCGTTGACCTCCTGGCCCCGCTCGTGCCCCTTGCCCAGCAACGCGATGACGTCCCCGGACCCGGCCAGCCGGACCGCCTCGTCGATGGCGGCCCGCCGCCCGGCCACTTCAATGATCTTGGCGGAGGAACCGGCACCCTCGGCACCCACCCGCACCGCCGCCCGGATCTCGGCCGGGTCCTCGGTGCGCGGGTTGTCGTCGGTGACGATCACCAGGTCGGCCCCGCGGGCGGCGGCCGCGCCCATCAGCGGCCGCTTGCCCTTGTCCCGGTCGCCACCGGCGCCGATCAGGCAGATGACCCGCCCGCCGCGCCCGGTGGCCAGCTCGCGCAGCGCGCTCAGCGCCGCCACGATCGCGTCCGTCTTGTGCGCGTAGTCGACCACGCCCAGCACGTCACCGGGCGCGTCGACCTGCTCGAGCCGGCCCGGCACCCCCGGGCAGGCCGCGATGCCGCGGGCCGCCACGGCCGGGTCGATACCGGCCGCGACCAGCGAGGCGAGTGCCAGCAGCGCGTTGGCCACGTTGTGCCGGCCGGGCAGCGCCACCCCGGCCTCGACCTGGATGCCGCCGGGCCCGTGCGCCACGAACCGCTGCCCGAACGCGGACGGCCGCACCTGCGACGCCCACCACGAGGCGGTCTGGTCGCCGGCCGCCGAGTAGCTGATCGTCGACGGCTTGAACAGCGGTCGCAGGGCCGGTTCGTCGAAGTTGAGCACCTCGGACCGGCAGCGGCCGTCGAACAGTTTCGCCTTGGCCGCGAAGTAGTCGTCGGCGTCGGCGTGGAAGTCGAGGTGGTCGAGCCCGAAGTTGGTGTAGCCGCCGACCGCGAAGCTGATGCCGTTGACCCGGCCCACCGCGAGGGCGTGGCTGGACACCTCCATCACCACCGCGGTCACCTCCCGCTCGGCCGCCGCGGCCAGGATCGCCTGCAGGTCGGTCGCCTCCGGGGTGGTCCGCACACTCGGCACCACCAGGTCGCCCAGGCGGGTCTCGACGGTGCCGATCAGGCCGGTGGTCAGGCCGGCCGCCCGCAACCCGGACTCGACCAGATAGGCAGTGGACGTCTTCCCCGCCGTACCCGTAATGCCGATCATCATCAGCCGGGCCGAGGGATCGCCGTAGATCGCCGCCGCGGCGGCGCCCAGCGCCGCGCGCGGGTCGTCCGCCACCAGCACCGGAAGTCCGGCCGCCAGGGCCGCCTCGCGGCCCGCGGCGTCGGTCAGCACCGCGACCGCACCCGCCTCGGCGGCCCCCGTCACGAACTCCGCACCGTGCCGGTTCGCACCGGCCAACGCGGCGTAAAGATCACCCGGACGCACCTCGCGACTGCTGTGCGTGATGCCGGTGACCTGGAGGTCCTGGCCGCTGAGCTGGGCCGGCAGCAACGCTGCCAGTTGAGTCAATCGCAGCGGCGCGACGGTCTCGGGACGTGGAACTCCGGGCACGGCGTCAGACCCTACCCCGTGCCCGGGTTTCCACGAAAAACGCCACGTCTACTCCTTGATGCGGAATGTCGGCGCCTTCGTGGTCGACGGAGGCACCTGGTAGTGCAGCAGAGCGAAGGACATCATCTTGCTGAACGCGGGCGCGGCCACGTCGCCGCCGGTGCCGTGCGCCACCTCGGCCGACACCGCGATCACGAACCGCGGGTTCTCGGCCGGCGCCATCCCGATGAACGAGCCGTAGTTGCTGCTGGTGTACTGCCCGTCGATGAGCCGCTTGCCGGTGCCGGTCTTGCCGGCCACCCGGTAACCGGTGACCGCGGCCTGCGTACCGGTGGCGTCCGCGTCGTCGACCACCGACTCCATCATGGTCCGCAGTTCGGAAGCGACGCCCGGGTCCAGCACCTTGTGCGTCTCCGGCTTGGCGGTCTGCTCCACCTTGCCGTCCTTGCCGGAGACCAGCGCCTTGATCAGGTGCGGCTGGATGTAGGTGCCGTCGTTCGCGATCGCCCCGTAACCGGCCGCCATCTGGATCAGCGTGGCGTCCACACTCATCCCGATCGGCACCGAGCCCGACGCCGAACCGCTCCACTCGTCCGGCGTGAGGATCTTGCCGGTGGCCTCGCCGCCCATGCCCTCGTTGGTGGCCTTGCCCAGCCCGAACTTCTGCTGATACTCGTACACCTTCTGCTTGCCCAGCTTGTCGCCGATCAGGATGGTGCCGACGTTGGAGGAGAGCGCCAGGATGCCCGGGATGGTCATCTTGGTGCCCTTGTCCTGCACGTGGCTGTCCTGGAAGCGGTAACCACCGCGCTCCAGCGCCGGACCGACCGTGATCAGCGAGTCCGGCTTGATCAGGCCCTCCTGCAGGGCGGCACCGATCATGAACGCCTTGTGGACCGAGCCCGGGTCGGCCACGATCGCGCTCGGCACGTCCTCCCGGTCGGCCGGCGTGTAGTCAAGCGCCTTGGCCGCGTTGTAGGTCGGGCAACTCGCCTGAGCCAGCACCTCACCGGTCTTGACGTCCAGCACGACCGCG
The DNA here is from genome assembly GCF_016862435.1 of Paractinoplanes tereljensis. Classification (GTDB taxonomy): domain Bacteria; phylum Actinomycetota; class Actinomycetes; order Mycobacteriales; family Micromonosporaceae; genus Actinoplanes; species Actinoplanes tereljensis. Next base: position 145,739 of record NZ_BOMY01000025.1, on the reverse strand, counting down.
CCGGCGATCGTCGCCTTCCAGTCGGTGGCCTGCTCGCACAGGATGCGCTGCACCTCGTACTGCAGGTCGGCGTCGATGGTCAGCTGCAGCGACGTGCCCGGCTGCGGCTCCACGTACTTCTGGTAGCCACCCGGGATCGGGGTGTTCAGGTCGCCCTTGCCGATCTCGAACTCCTGGCTGCCGGCGGTACCACGCAGCAGCGAGTCGTAGCGACCTTCCAGACCCTCCAGGCCGGAGTTGTCGGCGCCGGTGAACCCGACCAGGTTGGCGGCCAGGTCGGCGCCGGGATAGTCGCGCCGCTCATCCTGCTTGACCACGATGCCCTTGAGGTCGAGCGAGGTGATCCGGTCACCGATCGAGATGTCGACACCCTGCGCCAGGAACTCGAACCGCGACTCGCCACCGCCCGGCCGCTTGTGCTTGGTCATCTTCTCGATGAGCTTCGACTGCGGCACGCCGAGCAGCGGCGCCAGCGTGGCCGCGGTCTGCGACACGTTCTCGACAAGCACCGGGTCGGCACCGACGTACCGCGCCTCGACGCTGTGCGCCAGCACGGTGCCGTCCCGGTCCAGGATGCTGCCCCGCTGCGCGGGCAGGGTGACCTCGGTGATCCGCTGCTCACGCAGCTTGATCAGCCGCGCCGCGTCGCCGGGCGACGAGGCGACCTGCAGCACGACCAGGCGAACGCCGATCATCACAAACAGGGAGAGGGCCAGCACGGTGCCCAGCCGCAGGCGGCGGGTGGAATTCGCGAGCTTGGGCGGCTCCGTCGAAATGGCCCGCACGGCGCGGCTCGGGCCAGACGATTTTTTCGTACGGGAACCGAACGGTGCACGTGGTGAGCGGGGCGACGGCGCCCCGGTGCGCGATCGCTCGCTGCCCCGGGAGCCGCGGGCCGGCGTACGGTCGCGGCGCTGCTTGAGCTCGTCGCGATCGTCCGGCTCGGGCCGGCGGGTGCGAGGCGGGGCCGGCCGCGGGTCACTCTGGTCCCGGCGCCCGGTGTCACCCTTCTCCCCGGTGCCCGCCTTGCCGGTGCCGGTCTTCCCGGTCTTCGTGCCGGTCTTGCCGGTGGTGGTCTTGTCGGCGGGCACTGCCGGCTCGGCCGGGCGGCGCCCACGCTGCGGGCGGCCGCCGTCGAGCACCTGCAGGGCCGGCCGGAACGGGTCGGTGGTGCGGCCGGCCCGCGGTGAGCGGGTGCGCTGGTCGCGCTCGGCCATGGTGCGCCCGCGCGGGGTGTACGCCCGCGCGTCGCCGATACCGCCGAAGCCGCGGCCCCGGCCGGTCTCCTCGGTCTCCTCCGCGCCGGTGTCCCCGGTCGGAAGGTCACGAGACGTACCGCGCCGGGGCTGATTGCCCCGGCGCGGTGTGTCTTCGGATCGTGGCGACATGAAGGCCTACTGCCCCGTGCCGCTCTGCGTCTGCCCGTCACTCACAGTCGCCCCATTCGCCGTGCCGCCGCTGTCCGTGCCGTTAGCCCCACCAACGTTCGTCCCACCAACGTTCGTGCCACCAACGTTCGTGCCACCAACGTTCGTGCCACCAACGTTCGTGCCACCAACGTTCGTCTCACTAACGTTCGTCTCACTAACGTTAGTGGGACTAACGTTCGCGCCACTAACGTTGGTCGGGCTCACCGGAGCGACCTTGCCGGCGCCCGCGTCGGACGAACCCGGCGTCTTGGCGTCCTGCGCGGTCACGGCCGGGCGGCCGTTGGCCGGCTTCGGGATGCCGATGATCTTGCCGTCGGGCAGCCGGAACACCGCCGGGTTGTCCGCCTTGACCAGGCCGAGCCGGCGGGCGGCCGCGTCCAGGTTGCCGATGCTGGACGCCGCGACCAGCTGGTTTTCCAGGTCCTGCTGCTGGTTGTCCAGGGCCGCGCCCTGCTTCTGCAGGTCGGCGATCTGGAACGAGTTCTCGTTGGTCTTGGTGTTGATCAGCAGGATGCCGAGCACCCCGACGACCACCACGCCGATCACCGAGGCCACGAACGGCGCTCGCGGCGCGCTGATCGGAGCCGGCGGCGCGACCCGCAACCGGGGCGCGGGAACCTCGCCGGTGACCAGCACCGGCTCGGCCACGACCTCGTCGACGCGCAGCGCCGCGGTGCCGTTCACCGGGGCGTCGGCGACCGGCCGGCGCCCCTTGCCGTCCCGCTGCGCCCGCTCCTCGAGAGCCTCCTCGCGGCGCGTCTTGATGGCCGGCTCCGGCCGACGACCCTTGCCCCGCACCAATTCGGCACGCTCACCGCGTACGCCATCGGTCTTGGTCTGGTCGGCCTTGGTCTTGTCGGTCTTGCGCGGCGCCGGCTTGCCGGCGGCCTCCCGCCCGATCCCTGACCGGCGCGTGTCGGACTTCTCGTCCTTGAAGTGGCGCGCCCCCCGGGCGTCACTTCGCTGGGCGTCCGCATGATCCGTGGCCCGGCCCCCCGGCCGCGGCGCAGTGCGCTCGCTCATGCTTTCCCCTCCCCCTCGTCGCGTTCCCCCGGGCGTAACCGCCCTCGTCCCCCGTGCGTTGACAACCGGGGCCACTCGCGGCCGGCCTCCGGTGCCTGGTTCTGTCCGATGCGCTCCACCGCGCGCAGCTTCACCGAGGCCGCCCGCGGGTTGGCCTCGACTTCCTCGTCGGTCGGCGGCTCCGACCCCCTTGTCAGCAGCCGCAGGGTGGGACCGGTTCCGGGCAGTTCGACCGGCAGGTCGATCGGGCCCGTGCTGCGCGTCCTCGCGGTGAGGGCGCGCTTGACGATCCGGTCCTCCAGAGATTGATAGCTCATCACCACAAGGCGCCCCTTCGGCGCCAATGCGTCCAAAGCGGCCGGTACGGCCGATTCGAGCGTGGCGAGCTCGCCATTTACCTCGATACGTAAAGCTTGAAACGTTCTTTTCGCGGGATTTCCACCCGTTCGTCGCGCGGCGGCCGGGATCGACTCCTTGACCAGCTCGGCCAGCCGGGCCGTGGAGGTGATCCGCCCCTTCGCGCGCTCCCGCACGATCGCCGAGACGACCCGGGGAGCGAACTTCTCCTCGCCGTACTGCCGCAGGATCCGGACCAGATCGCCCGGCTCGTACGAGTTGACGACCTCCTCGGCGGTAATCCCCCCGGTTTGGTCCATCCGCATGTCCAGCGGCGCGTCCTGGGCGTACGCGAAACCGCGGTCCGCCTCGTCCAGCTGCAACGAGGAGACACCGAGGTCGAACAGGCCACTGTGGAACCGCTCGTAACCGAGGTCAGCGAGCACCTGCGGGAGCTCGTCATAGACCGCGTGCACGAGATGGGTCCGGGCGCGAAACCGCGCCAGCCGCTGCCGGGAATGCGCGAGCGCCTCGGTGTCCCGGTCGAGTCCGATGAGGACCGCGTCCGGGTGCCGCTCGAGGACCGCCTCCGCGTGCCCGCCCAGCCCGAGAGTGAAGTCCACGTGCACGGCACCGGGCAGTTCGAGGGCGGGGGCGAGCAGCTCGAGGCAGCGCTCGAGCAGCACCGGCACGTGCGTGCCACGTGGCTCCCCCATGTCGACCCCCCTCGTGCCCCGGCCGTACCCCAAGTCGTCGCACCTGCCCGGACGTCGTCCGCACCGCGTCCGTACCGCCAGATCCCCATCCGCTCGTGCCCGGTGTTCGCGGCCCGTTGCCAGCGGGCTCGCTGTTGCCTGGCGGGCGCCTGGCACCGGGGAAGAGGTGTCAGGAGCCGGAGCGGCTGGAGATCTCGCAGTACGGCGGCGGTGACGTCCGGGACTGATCGCAGGCCCGGCCGGTGCCACGCCTCACAGTCCGCCGGGCAGCACCCCCTCCTCGATGTCGGCGAACTCGTCTTCGCTCGCCGCGAGGTAGTCGTCCCAGGATTGCTTGTCCCAGATCTCCACCCGGGTGCTCGCCCCGATCACCACGAGGTCGCGGTCAAGTGCCGCGTATTCCCTCAGGTGCGCCGGGATGGTCACCCTGCCTTGCTTGTCGGGCACTTCGTCATGCGCGCTGGCGAAGAACACCCGGCTGTATGCCCGGGCGGCCTTGTTGGTCACCGGTGCCTCACGAAGCTGACCCGCGATGCGCTGGAATTCCGGCATCGGGAACACGTACAAGCAGCGCTCTTGCCCCTTGGTGATCACGACACCTCCCGCCAGCTCATCTCGGAACTTGGCCGGAAGGATCAGCCGCCCCTTGTCATCGAGGCGTGGGGTATGGGTGCCGAGGAACATCGGCCGTCCACCCCCTGCCCCCAGCGGTTCGCGGTCCGCTTGTCAACTCGGGCCGGCAGGCTCCCCGGTCTAGCTCCCCCATCGGCCCTGCCACTGCGCTCCACTCTACTCCACTTCCCTCCACCCGCAAGCGGATTGAGCACGTCGGCAATCAATCGTCAAGCCCAAACCCCCTGGTCAGTGACGAGTCCACCCGGTGGAGGGCATTCCCATGATCATCCACGTCCGGTAGCCGACACCCCCGCAGGCACCTCCGACATACCACCGCAAAATGTCCCATTTCGCCGCATCCAACACCCTGTCAAGCCCTCCTAGGGAGGGAAGTGGAGCCCTCCAGTGGAGCAAAGTGGAGCCGAGCAGCCCTCACACGCACGCCCGCCACTCGCACCCCCTATCGCGATCTTGTGGGGTTGGCGCGAGCTCCTGACACCAGCTCCACAACCTCGGCGGCCCACGGCCGCGCGGCCGTCCCGGCGCCCCGCCCGAGCGCTGGCGCGCTCCACCCCGCCCGCGATCTTGTGGAGCACGCGCTAGCTCCAAGCGCCAGCCCCACAACCTCGGCCGGCGCCGGCCGGCCAGCCCCAACCCCAGCGCTCCGCGCTCCGCCCCACCCGGGATCTTGTGGAAAACGCGCTAGCTCCGAACGCCAGCTCCACAACCTCGGCCGCCCTTGGCCGCACAACCGCAGCCGGCCCGCCGGCCCGCCGGCCCGCCGCCCCCACCGCTCAGCGGCCCGCCCCCACCCCGCGATCTTGTGGAAAACGCGCTCGCTCCAAACGGCAAGCCCACAACCTCGGCCGCCCGGCCCTACTCCTGTCGCGATCTTGTGGAGTTGGCGCTCGCTCCGAGCGCCAACTCCACAGCCTCGGGCCTGCGGCGCAACACGACCGCCGCCGCCCGCTCGCCTCGCGCTCCCCCCACCCGCGATCTTGTGGAAATGCCGCTAGCTCCGGACAGGAGGTCGACAACCTCGGCTACCCGGGTGGCGCCGGAGGGCGGAGGGCCGCGGCCAGCGCCGCGCGGATCTGGGTGGCCACCGTGGCCGGCTCCGCGCGCACCAGCCACGCCGGGAAGCGCAGGATGCGATCGCCGCTGATCCAGATCTCGTTCTGCCGCAGCATGTCCGCTGCCCACTGCCGCACATCCAGGTGATACCCGCCGTCGACCTCGACCAGCAGACGCGCATCGGCCCAGTGGGCGTCGACGAACCGCATGCGGCCGGTGCCGTCGGTGCGCGGGGCTTGGCGGTTCGGCGCCGGAATCCGATGACGCCGGCACAACGCGAGCAGGTCGATCTCGGAGAGCGCCATGGCGCCGCCGGCCAGGTCGGCGATCGTCGTCCCGATCAGCCGGTGACGGCGGATCGTCGGGAACATGTCCAGCACCGCCCGAAGCTCACCGGTAGTCGCGCAGCCCTGCTGATACGCCCGCGCGATCAGACCGGCGGCCGCCCGGTCGGTCCGGGCCCAGGCGGCGCCGTCGATAGCGGCGCGGGCGATCGTCGTACGCGGTGGCCGGCCGATCTGCCGGTGGTGCTCGGGCAGGGCCGCCGTCCGGTACAGCCGGATCGGCGGCATGTCCGGAGGCAGCTGCGGGATGCGGAGACTTCGGCTGCGGATGGCCGGCACGAGCACCTCGATCGGGTCCGGCGACAAACCGGTCAATCCGCCCTCGGTCGCCGCCGTCGCGCCGGCCAGGTGGGCGTCGCGCCCGGCGAGCAGCACCGCGGCCCACAGCTGCTGGTCGCGCCGGAGGAGACCGTTCTCGGCAAGCAGGATTCCGCGGCACAGGCGTCGCCATCGGTTCAGGCGCAGGTGGCCGCGCGCTTTTCCGGGGGTGATCAGTTGCTCCGCCTGGGCGGTGGTCAGCACGCCGGCCTGCTCGAAGATCAGCCAGTCGAGGTCGGATGCGTCGGGGCCGGGGACGTTGCGCATCGGCAGACCTTGCCGCATCTGCCGCCGACGCCGCTCCAGCCCTGTGGATAACTCCGCAGCGACGCTCGAGGATGTCGATTTCCCGTTCGGCCGGTGCGCCAGCTCAACAAGATCGCCGGTCGAAGCGGCAGGTCAACAAGATCGGCGGTAGCAACCCCGTACACCTCTTATATACGGAAAAGCTGAAGGCCCGCCTGGAGAGGCGGGCCTTCAGTCAGCTTGGGTCTTTCAGGCCGCGGCGGTGGCCAGGGCGGCCTCTCGGCGGGCGCTGCGCTTCCAGCGCCAGACGATCGTGGTGGTCAAGGTGAAGCCGATCAGGGCGGGCGCCAGGCTCAGCGGGTTCAGGCCGCCCGGGTTGGCGACCGCGGCGCCGATCACCGCGTAGCTGACCGCCGACGGGATCGAGGCGAGCGTGGTGCCCAGCAGGTAGCGCTTGCGGCAGACGCTCGTCGTGCCGTAGGCGTAGCCGATCAGGCCGAACGGGGCCAGCGGGAGGAAGCGGACCAGCAGCACCGCGGCCAGGCCGCGGCGGTTGAGCCAGCCGTCCAGGCGGGCCAGGCGGCCACCGGCCCGGGCGTTCAGGGCGCCCCGGCCGGCCCAGCGGCCGGCGTAGTAGGTGGCGGTGGCGGCGATCACGGCCGCGGCCAGCGCGGTGGCGGCGCCGGTGGCCGCACCGAGCAGGGCGCCGCAGGCGAGGGTGATGGCGGTGCGCGGGACGAGGACCGACAGCAGCAGGCCGCCGACCACCGCGATCGCGACGGGGGCGCCGTGGCCCAGCGCCAGGATCGCGTCGCCGATGTCACGCAGGGGCAGCAGCGCCGCGGCGGCGGCGAGGCCGCCCACCACCAGCGCCAGGGCCGCCACGCGGATCAGTCGGCGCTTCCAGCCCATGGGCTCGGTGACCGGCAGGGCCGGCGCGACCGTCGAAGGGGCCGGAGGTGCGATCAAGGTGTCAGTCATGCAGGCAAACCGCCCCAACTCATCGTCGGTTCATGATCTGTGAACGTGCTGGTCAAGCGCCCGCGGCTGCGAGCCTTTCGCCTCTGAGCCGGTCGGCCCAGGTGTCGTCAACGGGTGAAAGGCTATCCGCGCCGATCGCCCAACGCAGTAGCAGATCGGCTATAGCTGGGTTGCGAGCCAACGCGGGGCCGTGTGAGTAGCTGCCCAGGATCTTGCCGTGCCAGGCGCCCTCGGTCTGGCTGTCGTTGCCGATGCCCGCGGTGACCCGGGCCAGGGGTGACACCCCGGGGCCCAGGTGGGTGCGGCCGCCGTGGTTCTCGAAACCGGTCAGCGGGGGCAAGCCCAGCCGGGGATCGATGTCGCCGCGGAGCTCCCCGACGGCGCGGGTCTCGCCCCGGTCGGAGTGCAGGTCCAGCAAGCCTAGCCCGGGACATTTGGTGCCCTTGGCGAAGAACGAGTGGCCGAACAGCTGGTAACCGGCACAAATGGCCAGAACCGCGGCGCCCTGGTTGACGGCGCGGTGCAGGCCGCCGTCGGCGATCAGGCGCTGCGCGGCCAGGGCCTGCGGGCCGTCCTCACCGCCGCCGATCAGGTAGATGTCGGCGCTGGACGGCATCGGCTGGTCGGAGCGGATCTCGTACGCCTCGACCGGGATGCCGCGCATCGCGGCCCGCCGGGCCAGGATGAGCATGTTGCCCCGGTCACCGTAGGTGGACAGCAGGTCGGGGTAGATCCACACGATCCGCAGCGTGCTCTCAGAGGACACGATCCAACTCCGCTCGGATGTCCTGGAACGCCGTGTAATTGGCGATCACCTCGAGGCGGCCCGATGGAACGGCCTGGATCGCCTCGTCAAAAGTCCTAACGTGCCGGAACGGCACAGCGTTCACCTCGAGGCGAACTGCCAGGTCGTAGGCCCGGTCCCCGGTGATCAGCACCGGCCGGTCGCGCAACGGGGAGAAGTCGACGTCGTACAGCCAGCTGGTGTCCAGGCCGTCCGGGTCCCGGGCGTTGACCGAGAGCAGGGTGGGTGCCTGCTCGGCCATGTCGAACGCCTCGAGCCAGCTTGCCGGGTTCTTGGCCAGCAGTAGGCGGACATTTCGTCCGTCCCGGTCAACCTGGGCATATCGACCGGCGACCGACGCGACGTTGGAGAGCCGCGGGAGAGCCTCTATCGGGCGTACACCGAACTCGGCCGCGACCGCGAGCGCGGTGGCCGCGTTGCCGAGGTTGACCGTGCCGGGCAGCTGCAGCTTGACCAGGTGCCAGTCGCCGCGCGGGTCGACCACGCCCTCGTCCTCGACCCGCCACTGGGCCTGCGGGCGGCGCAGCGGGCAGCCGACGCACCACCAGTCGCCGTTGGCGCGCTCGATCGGGTGGCCGCTCTGCGGGCAGACGAACGAGTCGTCGTGCCAGCGCTGACCGGCGCTGAACCAGGTGACGTGGGCGCTGTCCCCGGCGGCCCACACGACCATCGGGTCGTCCGCGTTGGCCACCACCCGCACGTCGGGGTGGTTGGCCAGCGCGTCGCGCCACATCTGGGCCATCATCGAGACCTCTTTGGCCCGGTCCAGCTGGTCGCGGGAGAGGTTGAGCAGAGCCACGACCCGGGGCTCGGTGGCGTCGATCACCCGGGCCAGGTAGTGCTCGTCGACCTCGAGCACCGCGAACGGCGTGGAACCGGCCTTGGCCAGCGCCGAGGTGTGCCCGGTGGGCATGTTGGCGCCGAACGAGTTGGTCGCGACCCGGCCCATCACCTCGAGCGCGGCGGTCGCCAGCCGGGTGGTGGTGGTCTTGCCGTTGGTCCCCGAGATCAGCGCGATCGCGCGGCCGCCGGCCAGGTGGTTCAGCAGCTCCGGGTCGATCTTGAGGCCGATCCATCCGCCGATGACCGAGCCGTCGCCGCGTCCCGCCGCCCTGGAGAGCGCGGCCGCGGTTTTCGACACGGAGGTCGCGACCTTGGCCCGCAGGGGCATCTTCCCGTCCGTCACGCCAGCGAGGGTACCGGACCCGGCGATTACGTCGAGTTGCGGAGGGCGGGCAGTCTACTGAACCGTTTCGGGCCAGCAAACGCGGGGTTACGGCCACTTTTTGTGTGTTCTGTTTCACCCGTAACCTTGGACGTTCAGTAATAACTCAGCTACCCGACGTCATGGCATTTGTCTCGCGGAGATAACAAACCGGACAGCATCCAATATGCCAAACACGGAGAGTGACGAAAACGGCCCGACGATCATGGAAAATTTCGGGTAGCAAGGTTGGGCCGGTTCCGAGCGAACCGGCTCGCGACGATCAGGCTCACGCCGAGCCCTGCCCCGGGTCGATCGCCGCGACCACGCTCACGACCACATAGGCATACGGGGGCAGGGACGGGGGACCCAATTCTGGTCCGCTCCGCGCCACCCGCTCCGGTGGCGATCCACGGAGCAGCCCTCGGGGTGAAGTCGGCCATCACGGCGACCGGGCACACCTTCCCGCCCGAACCCGACAGCTAACCTCGCAGGCGTGCCGGAGGGAATCCCTTACCGTGCACGAGCACAACTCGAGCCGGCGTCGACGGCTGTCCGTCGGAACCGGTACTGCCGCGCTGTCCCTGGGTCTCTGCCTCTGCGCAGGTCAGCTCATGGCTCCGACCGCGGCAAGCGCTGCCACGACGTCAACTCCCGTCGTAGCGGCAGTCCAGGCCACCGCCAAGGTGACCCCGGCCGTCTCCATCAACTCGAGCACCCGCACCGTCGCGTGGGGTTCGAGAGTCAGGGTGACCGCCCGGGTCTACAACCCCCAGACGGGCCAGGCGGTTACGACCGGCTACGTCCGCCTCGAGGGCAACCGCGGCGGCGCGTGGACCTCCTGGGGGTCGGCGAAGGTCAACGGCAACGGCGCAGTCACGCTGTACGCCAAGCCGCTGGCCACGATCAACTTCCGGGCCGTGTTCCTGGGCAACGGCGACTACAACGTGAAGTACACCAACGGCTACCGGTTCACGGTGAAGGCCAGTGGTGCCAAGGTGCTCGCCGAGGCCAAGTCGCACACCGGCGCGCTGTACAAGTTCGCCGCGTCGGGGCCGTCGCGTTTCGACTGCTCCGGCTTCACGAAGTACGTTTACAAGAAGACGACCGGCAAGGCCCTGCCGCACAAGGCCAACACCCAGCAGAAGTACGGCAAGTCCGTCGCCAAGAGCAACAAGCAGGTCGGCGACCTGATCGTCTTCCGCTCGGGCTCGTACGGCTACCACGCCGGCATCTACGCGGGTGGCGGCTACATGTACGACTCGCCGCACACCGGCGCCCGGGTCGGCAAGCACAAGATCTACGGCAGCAACTACGTCGTACGCCGGCTTGTCGCCTGAAAGTAGTTGATCGGAAAGGGGCGCCGCGCGGTTCGCGCGACGCCCCTTTCGGCATGGTTGGTGTTAAACGACGACGCTCACCAGGCGGCCGGCCACCACGATGACCTTCTTGGGCGTACGCCCATCGAGCACCTCGGCCACGGCGGCCAGCGCCGCCTCCCGGACCGACGCCTCGTCAGCCTCGGGTGACACCTCGACCCGCCCGCGCACCTTCCCGTTGACCTGCACCGGGTAGGTGATCGACTCGGCCTTCAGCTGCTCCGGGTCGGCCACCGGGAACGCGGTGTAGGTCAGCGTGCCCTCGTGACCCAGCTTGCTCCACAGCTCCTCGGCCAGGTGCGGCGCGAACGGCGCCGTCATCAGCAGCAGCGGCTCGATCGCCTCCCGCGACGCCACCGGCAGCGGGGTCAGCGTGTTGGTCAGCTCGATCAGCTTGGCGATCGCGGTGTTGAACCGCAGCTCGTCCATGTCCTCGCGGACCCCGGCGATGGTGCGGTGCAGGTGCTTCCGGGTTTTTTCGTCCAGAGCGGTGTCGGTGACCCGGGTCGCGCCGGTCTCCTCGTCGACGACCAGGCGCCACACCCGCTGCAGGAAGCGCTGCGAGCCGATGACCGCCCGGGTCTCCCAGGGACGGGAGACGTCCAGCGGGCCCATCGCCATCTCGTACACCCGGAACGTGTCGGCGCCGTACTGCTCGCACATCTCGTCGGGGGTGACGACGTTCTTCAGCGACTTGCCCATTTTCCCGTATTCACGCGTCACGCGAGCGTCGCCGTAGAAGTAGGCACCGTCGCGCTCGACGACTTCCTCGGCGGGCACGATGACGCCGCGGGCGTCGCGGAACGCGTACGCCTGGATGTAGCCCTGGTTGAACAGCTTGCGGAACGGCTCGAACGACGAGACGTGACCCAGGTCGTACAGCACCTTGTGCCAGAAGCGGGCGTACAGCAGGTGCAGCACGGCGTGCTCGACGCCACCGACGTACAGGTCGACGCCGCCGGAGTCGCCGTCCCGGGCCGGGCCCATCCAGTAGGCCTCGTTCTCCTTGCCCACCAGCGCGCCGGAGTTGCGCGGGTCCAGGTAGCGCAGCTCGTACCAGCAGGAGCCGGCCCACTGCGGCATGGTGTTGGTCTCCCGGGTGTACGACTTCAGGCCGTCCCCCAGGTCCAGCTCGACGTTGACCCAGTCCTTCTTGCGGGACAGCGGCGTCTCCGGCTCGCTGTTCGCGTCGTCCGGGTCGAAGGTGCGCGGCGAGAAGTCGTCGACGTCCGGCAGCACGACCGGCAGCATCGCGTCGGGCAGGGCGATCGGCAGCCCGGTCTCGTCGTAGACGATCGGGAACGGCTCACCCCAGTAGCGCTGCCGGCTGAACAGCCAGTCGCGCAGCCGGTAGGTGGTCGCGCCCCGCCCGTGCCCGTGCTGCTCCAGCCAGGCGATCATCGCGGCCTTGGCCTCGGCCACACCCATGCCGTCCAGCCAGTCGCTGTTGACCGCCGGGCCGTCGCCGGTAAAGGCACCTTCAAAATCATCAGGAGCCTTGACCGTACGGATGACAGGCAGCTCGAAGGCCTCGGCGAAGGCCCAGTCGCGCTCGTCCTGGCCGGGCACCGCCATGATCGCGCCGGTGCCGTAACCGGCCAGCACGTAGTCGGCGATGAACACCGGGATCTGCGCGCCGTTGACCGGGTTGGTGGCGAACGCCCCGGTGAAGACGCCGGTCTTCTCCTTGGACTCGGTGCGCTCCTCGTCGGTCTTGGCCGCGGCCGCTGCCCGATATGTCCGGATGGCCTCCCCCGGCGTCGCCGCACCAGCGGTCCATGTCGGATTTGTCCCCGCAGCCCAGGCCGCCGGGGCGATCTTGTCGACCAGCTCGTGCTCGGGCGCCAGCACCATGTAGGTGGCGCCGAACAGCGTGTCCGGCCGGGTGGTGAAGACGGTGATCACGTCGTCGCCGACCGGGAAGTCGACGTGCGCGCCCTTGGAGCGGCCGATCCAGTTGCGCTGCATCAGCTTGACCGGCTCCGGCCAGTCCAGCGTGTCCAGGTCCTCGATCAGGCGGTCGCAGTACGCGGTGATCCGCATCATCCACTGCTTCAGGCTGCGCTGGAAGACCGGGTAGTTACCCCGCTCGCTGCGGCCGTCCGGAGTGACCTCCTCGTTGGCCAGCACCGTGCCCAGCCCGGGACACCAGTTGACCGGGGCCTCGCTGACGTAGGCCAGGCGGTGGTCGTCGATCAGCTTGCGGCGCTCGACCGGGGACAGCTCCGCCCACGGCTGTTCCGGGGCAGGCCGGGTGCCGGCCTCGAACTCGGCGATCAGCTCGGGGATCGGCCGGGCCTTGTGGATCTTCTCGTCGTACCAGGAGTTGAAGACCTGCAGGAAGATCCACTGGGTCCAGCGGTAGTACTCGGGGTCGGTGGTGGCGAACGAGCGGCGATCGTCGTAGGCCAGGCCCAGCCGGCGCAGCTGGGTCTTGTAGCGCTCGACGTTGGCGGCCGTGGTGATCGCCGGGTGGGTGCCGGTCTGCACCGCGTACTGCTCGGCGGGCAGGCCGAACGCGTCGAAGCCCATCGGGTGCAGGACGTTGAAACCGGCCATCCGCTTGTAGCGGGTGTAGCTGTCGGTGCCGATGTACCCGAGCGGGTGACCGACGTGCAGGCCCGCGCCCGACGGGTACGGGAACATGTCCTGCACGTGCAGCTTGGGCGCGCCGGCCCGCGGGTGCGCCGGGTCGGCCAGATCACCGGACGGGTTCGGGGCGTGGAACGTGCCGTGCTCGGCCCACCAGGCCTGCCAGCGCGGCTCGATCTCGTTGGCCAGCGCGGCCGTGTAACGGAACCGCGGTGTCTCTGACTCGCTCATGGTGTCGGCATCTCAATCAGTCGATGGGCACGAAAAAACCCCTCACGCAGGAGGGGTTCGCCGTGCTGTGCCCGCAACTAGCGGCGGAGGCAGCACGGCCGGCTAAGAAGCAGGAACGGCCGGGCCATGGCTTGCATGGTACCGGTCGCCGCCCGCAGACGGCGACCGGTATCACTGAGCTGGCTGGCTCCGCTTCGCTCCGCGGGGCGATTGCCTTTTAGGCCAGCGAGATGACTCGCGGTTCCCAACACCCGCAAACCCCGCGGGCGCTGGGAACCGCGTGCCATCTCACCGGCGGCAATCGCCGGTACTGTGTTACGCAGCGCCTCCGTAGACCGCGAGCTCGGTCGAGTCCTGGAAGACGCAGCCGCTGAACGCCGGGGGCTGGTCGGCCGGGCAGAGCCCGGCGTCCTGGCCCTGCGTCGTCAGCATCGTGTAGCGGATGTACTCGACGCCGGTGCCGGTACCCGCGGCCAGCGCGACCGCGGTGGGCGTGACGGTGCCGTCCGGGAAGGTGCCGGACGCCGCCGCGGCCCAGGTCGTGCCGTCGGCCGAGGTCTCCACCCGGTACCCGCCGGTCGACGCGGTGGTGTCGTCACCACAGGTCGCGGACGGGTTGATCACCAGCTCGGCGATGTTCACCTTGGCGCCCAGCTGGAGGATGATCCACTGCCCGTCGGCGGCGACATCCGAACCCCAGCCGGAGATCTGCGAGTTGTCGATCAGCTTGGCCGGGCCACAGCCGTACGGCGAGTAGTCCGGGCCGGTGAAGTCGACCACTGTGCCGCCGCCGCTCGACGCCGCCCAGTCCTTGCGGACCACCCAGTCCTTGCGGACCGTGTGCGACGGGATCGACAACGTGGCGACCTGCTGGTCGTACCCGGCGCCCTTCGCGAAGACCTTGGCGTACGTCCCGGGGATGATCCCGGAGATGGTGTACGTGCCGTCCGCGGCCGTGGTGGCCGAGAGGTCGCCGGCGAAGCCGGAGACGTGGCCGCCGAAACCGACGGTAAGACCGGCGACCGGGCCGGCGGTGTCCTGGTCGGTCACCTTGCCGGTGAGCGCGCCCTTCGGGGTGTTCGCCGCCGGCGGCACCGAGAAGTCCTCGACCGGAGCCCCGTCGTTGCCGTCCAGCGAGGCCGCGAAGTAGCCCATGCCGCGCTTGGCGAACACCTTCCAGATGGTCTTGGACAGCTTGCCGCCGTTGACCACCAGGTCGGCCGCGAGGATCGAGTTGCGCTCGTCCAGGAAGGACGGGTTCTCCGGGGACAGCTCCATGGCCCGGGTCACCAGCGACTCGGCCTGCTTGCTGCCGATCGCCTTGCGCAGGTCCCACAGCGTCTGGGCCCAGATCTCGCCGTCCGCGTGCACCTCGGCGCCTCGCGAGGAGACCCGGCCGAAGTCACCGTAGGTGTAGCCGCCGGGGCCGGCGCCGACGGTGCCGGGGCAGGCGGTGGCGGGCGCGTCGACGGTGCAGTCGAGCGCCTCGCTGCGGATCGTGCTGTTGTTGGTGATGTACTTGCCGACCAGGACGTCACCGATCTTCGAGGTGTCCTTCTCCAGGCCCTCGTTGATCAGGTAGTCCATCGCGTACCAGTCGCTCCAGGCCTCACCCATCGAGCCGGCCTGCACGTTGCCGAGGGTGGAGTTGCCGTTGGCGTCGACCACGAGCCGGTTGGACAGGCCGTGCGTGTACTCGTGGTACACGATGTCGGCCTCGTCGCCGGAGTTGCCGGCGATGAACAGGTCGTCCGGCAGGAACAGGTACATCTGCATGGTCGGCGGGGTGCCGTCCGGCGGGGTGTTCATGTTGGCGTTGTCGACGTGGTTGCCGTCGGGCAGCCCGTTCGCGGTGTTCGCGCCGTCGTCCGACTGGCCCTGCACCGCGTCACCGTCGACCGCCTCGAAGTTGCCGGCGGTGCGGGTGAAGCCGATCGGCTTGCTCAGCAGGTGGTCGTGCCAGGTGCCCAGGAAGTAGTACATCTGGGTGGCGTTCTGGGCCCGGTTGACCTGCCACGAGTTGGGCGTGTTCGGGTCCCAGGAGCAGGGGTTGGTCGCCGAGCAGTTACCGCCGACGGTCGCCGAGAAGTCGGTGAACGGGAAGTCGAAGCTCTTCTTCCCGGATGGCAGGACCTCCTCGGCCGGGTTGGCGACATCGTCGTCGTTGACGTCCGAGTAGACGTGCGCGACGTTGCCGGCCAGCCGCGGCGAGTTGTTCGGCAGCCACTTGCTGAGGCTGACCTTCTTCTGGACGCCACCCTTGGCCGCGCCCGGGTAGTTGGTCCAGGTCTCGGCCGAGTCGGCGTCGACGGTGTTCTGCCGGTACAGGATCTCGCCGCTGGCCGCGTCGACGACGTGCACGTAACCCTCGTCGACCGCGATGGTCTGCCAGGCCAGGCGGGCCCCGCCGGCGGCCTGGAACCAGACCAGCTTGGCGTTGCCGCCGTCGGAGAAGTTTGTCTTCTTGACGGCGCCCGTGTCGGTCGTGGTGACCTTGGCGGCGGACGTGCCGAAGACGTCCTTCACCGCGGCCGCCCGCGCACCGGCCGCCGTGATTTTCGCAGTGCCGGCCGCTGCCGGGAGCTGCCGCAGCGGCGCACCGTCGAGCTGGACGAGCTGCCCATCGGAGGTGATATGTGCCTTCAGGCCGTTGCCGAAGACCGGGACACCGCCGACGCTCTGCACGAAGCTGAGGTGGTGGGTGCCCTCGATGTCGACGTAGTCCTGGCGCAGGGTGAGGTTGGCGATCGTGCCGGCGTCCAGGCCGAACACGTCCGCGTGCGCGGCCAGGTAGTCCCGGGCGATCTTCTCCGGCTTGGCCTTGCTCTTGGCGGTCAGGAAACCGTCGAGCTTGGCGACCCGGCGGGGCGTTCCGGTCGATTTGTCCACGTCGACGATGCCCTGCACGCCGAGCGAATCACGCAGCTTGTTGACCGCCGTGGCCGACGCCTGCGGAACGACCTTGGCGGCCAGTGCGGCGGTCGGCTGGGCCGCCGCGGCGGCGCCGAGGCTGTCCCGGCTGTCGTAGTCGGCGCGGCGGTCCGCCTGCTTGCGGTCGGTGGCGGCGGCCTTCGCCGGGTCCGGTGCGGCCTGCGCGGTTGCCGGCAACAGTCCTGCCAGCAAGAACACGCCTGCGGTCGCCGCCCCGACCCGCCGGGTCACGGACGGTACGGATAACGGTCTCAAAGTTAAGCCCCTCTCGGCCGAGCGCCCGATGGTGGCGCCCGTCGATGGCTGACTCTGTCTGAAGATCGGTAAATGCAACTAGACCGATGTCTGATTCTTTACCTATCCGATATTCGTGTCTGGTTGACGGTCGCCGAATGGCGACGGACGGCGACACTCGGCGAGTTGGTGTGATCGGGCTAACCTGTGGGGACGGGCGCGTCCTGGACGGCCCGCGCACTCTTCGCTGCCCTATTTTCCGCGGCGCCGGAGCCGCTGGAATGCGGCGAGAACGACTTGGAGGAGGCCCGTGACAACCCCGACCTGGGACGCGCCCGGTGGACCGATGACCGGCGAGGACTTCCGCACCGCCTCGCAGGCCATCATGTCGAACATCGAGCAGGTCATCGAGGGCAAGAGCGCAACGGTCCGGCTGGCGCTGGCCGTGCTGCTCGCCGAGGGCCATCTGCTGATCGAGGACGTACCGGGCGTCGGCAAGACCAAGCTTGCCAAGGCGCTCGCCCGTTCCATCGACTGTTCCGTACGCCGTATTCAGTTCACCCCCGACCTGCTGCCCAGCGATGTGACCGGGGTCAGCGTCTACAACCAGGAGACGCGCGACTTCGAGTTCAAGCCGGGCGCGGTGTTCGCCAACCTGGTGGTCGGCGACGAGATCAACCGGGCCTCGCCGAAGACCCAGTCCGCCCTCCTGGAGTGCATGGAGGAACGGCAGGTCACCGTCGACGGCACCACCTATGAGCTGCAGGCGCCGTTCATGGTGATCGCGACGCAGAACCCGATCGAGATGGAGGGCACCTACCCGCTGCCCGAAGCTCAGCGTGACCGGTTCACCGCCCGCATCGCGATGGGCTACCCCGACCCGCGGGCCGAGCTGGCCATGCTCAACGGCCACGGCGCCCACGACCCGCTGAACGACCTGCGCTCGGTCACCGACGCCGCCACGGTCCGCCGGCTGATCGCCACGGCCCGTGGCGTGCACGCCGCCGAAGCCGTCCAGCAGTACGCGATCGCGCTGGTCACCGCGACCCGGGAGGCCCCGGAGATCCGGCTCGGCGCGTCGCCGCGGTGCACGCTGCAGCTGATCCGCACGGCCAAGGCGGTCGCCGCGCTCGACGGCCGCGACTACGTGCTCCCCGACGATTTGCAGGCCCTCGCGGTGCCGGTCCTCGCGCACCGCATCATCCCGACGGCGGACGCCCAGCTCAACCGGCGCACCACCGACGCGATCGTGTCCGAGATCGTGCACCGGCTGCCGTTGCCGCACGAGCGCAACCGCTCGCCGTACGACACCCGGCCGTCCTCCAACGGGGGCACCCAGTACGAGGCGCGGGGGCACTGATCATGCGAGAGGCCTTGCGGGGACTCACCACGCGCGGCCGATCGTTCCTGGCCGCCGCGGCGGCGGCCGGCATCTCGGCGATCGTCCTGGGCGAACGCGACCTGCTGCGGGTGGCGGTGCTGCTCGCGGCGCTGCCGTTGCTCGCCGCGGCGTACGTCGGTCGCAGCCGCTACAAGCTGGCCTGCACCCGGTCGCTGGAACCGGGCCGGGCCCCGGTCGGCTCCAGCGCCCGGGTCATCCTGCGCCTGCAGAACATGTCCCGGCTGCCCACCGGCACCCTGCTGCTGGAGGACAAGTTGCCGTACGCCCTGGGCAGCCGCCCCCGGGTGGTCCTGGAGCGGCTCGGCTCGCACCAGGCCAGCTCGGTGGCGTACACGGTGCGTGCCGACGTGCGCGGCCGCTACCCGATCGGCCCGCTGGTCATCCGGCTGACCGACCCGTTCGGCCTGTGCGAACTGACCCGCTCGTTCCCGAGCGTCGACCGGCTCACCGTCATCCCGCAGGTGATCCCGCTGCCCACGGTGCGCCTGGCCGGGGAATACGCCGGCACCGGCGACAGCCGCGCCCGGTCGGTCGCGGTGCACGGTGAGGACGACGCCGCGACCCGTGAATACCGTCGCGGCGACGACCTGCGCCGGGTGCACTGGCGGTCCACCGCCCGCACCGGCGAACTGATGGTGCGCCGCGAGGAACAGCCCTGGGAGAGCCGGGCCACCGTGGTGCTGGACACCCGGGTCTACGCCCACCGCGGCGAGGGCCCGACCGCCAGCTTCGAATGGGCGGTGTCGGCCACCGCCAGCATCGCCATGCACCTGCGGCACGCCGGTTACAAGCTGCGCCTGGTCACCGGCTCGGGCGTCGACATCGACGCCGCCGAGGTGGCCGGCGAGGGCGTGATCCTGGACACCCTCGCCGACGCGAAGCTCGCCCAGAACGGCGACATCTCGGTCCTGGTCGAGCAGGTGCGCCGGCGGTCCGACGGCGGCCTGGTGATCGGCATCTTCGGCTCGCTCACGGTGGCCGAGGCCGAGTTGCTGGCCGGGCTGCGCGGCAACGGCGCGACCTGCATCGGCTTCGCCATCGACAGCTCCACCTGGGTGTCGATGACGGCCGGCGAACGGCAGGAGGCCGACCGGGAGCACGCCGCCGCGGCGCTCGCCCTGGTGCACTCCGGCTGGCGGTCGGTGCCGGTCACGCACGGCGCCACCCTGCCCGACCTGTGGCCGGCCGCGGCCCGTGGCTCGAGCGGGTTCGCCTGGCGGGCCGCGATGGCCGAGACGGTCGGCGGGGTGATCCGATGACCGGGCGCAGGCGACTGGGCGTCATCGCGGCCGGGGCCACGCTGCTCGCGGCCGCGCCGATCTCGTCCATCTTCGACAGTTGGGCCTGGCTGCTGCGCTGCATCCTCGCGGTCGGCCTGATCGCCGGGGCGGCACTGCTCGCCCGTACCCTCCGGTTCCCGGTCTGGGCGGTGGCGGTCACCGAGGTCCTGGTGCTGCTGTTGACCCTGACCTGGATGTACCCGAGCGGCCACGAGATCCTGATCCCCCAGCCGGCCACCTTCACCCACTTCGCCGAGCTGGTCCAGCAGGCCGGCCAGGACACCCGGTCGTACGGCGTGCCGGTCCCCGACCGCGACGGCCTGCTGTTCATCACCACCTTCGGGGTCGGGTCGGTGGCGATCGCCGTCGACCTGCTCACCGTGGTGGCCCGGCGCCCGGCCCTGGCCGGGCTGCCGATGCTGGCCATCTACTCGGTGCCGGTGGCCGTCTACGTCGACAGCGTGCCGGTGCTGCCGTTCATCATCGGCGCGGTCGGCTTCATGTGGCTGCTGGTCTCCGACAACGTCGACCGGGTCCGCCGGTTCGGCCGCCGGTTCACCGGCGACGGCCGCGACGTGGACGTGTGGGAACCCTCCCCGCTGGCCGCGGCCGGCCGCCGGCTCGGCGTGGTGGGCGTGGCCGCGGCGGTCGTGCTGCCGCTGCTGGTGCCGACCGTCAGCGGTGGCCTGCTGTCGCAGATCACCCAGAGCGGCAGCGGGATCGGCGGAGCCGGGGCGGGCAACGGCGCGGGCGGCCGGATCAGCCTGTTCGCCGGGCTCAGCGGCCAGCTGCAGCAGAGCGAGACCACCCAGCTGATCAAGCTGAAGACCACCGAGAAGAACCCGTTCTACCTGCGGTTCGGGGTCGCCGACCAGCTCACCAACCTGGGCTTCGGCAACCGCGCGCCGGTCGGCAACTCGGTCAACCGGGGCCTGCCCGACCCGCGCGGCGGCACCGCCGGCGGCGACTTCCAGCAGTACCACGCGGAGGTCGAGGTCACCGACGCGCTGCGGCAGAGCATGATGCCGATCTACTCGAACACCGTGCAGATCAGTGACATCGGCGGCGGCTGGTCCTTCGACCCCAACCAGCAGGTCATCTTCTCCAACCGGCAGACGACCAAGGGCAAGAAGTACGAGTTCGACTACGTACGGGCGAGTTACACCCCCACCGAGCTGCGCACCGCCGACCCGCTCGGCAAGGACAACCCGCTGCGCACGCAGTACACCAACACCCCGCGCGACGCCGAGGTCGATGCCCTGGTCGCCGAGAAGATCAAGGGCAAGAGCACCGACTACGACAAGATGCGGGCGCTGTACGACTACTTCTCCAAGGACAACGGGTTCACCTACAGCCTGTCCACCCAGTCGGCCGGCAACAGCTCGGACATCGCGGCGTTCCTGCGCACCAAGGTCGGCTACTGCCAGCAGTACGCGGCGGCGCTGGCCTGGCTGGCCCGGGTGGCCGGCATTCCGGCCCGGGTCGCGTTCGGCTTCACCCGCGGCACCCCCGACAGCGGCGGCTGGTCGATCACCAACCGCAACGCGCACGCCTGGACCGAGGTCTACTTCCAGGGCTTCGGCTGGGTCCCGTTCGACGCCACCCCGGCGGCGAACGTGCTCGGCGCGGCCCGCTCCGACTACGCGCCGGACACCGACGCCCCGATCCCGACGGCCTCGTCGTCGACGTCGGCGGCAGCGCCCGGCACCAACCCGTCGGCCGCCGCGAACGGCCCCGACGAAGCCGACCGGGGCGGCAACAACACGGCCGGCTCCAGCGCCTTCGACACGACCGGCGGCGGCACGTCGTCGACCACCCTGTGGATCTTCGGCATCGTGGCCCTGCTGATCGCGTTGCTGCTGATCCCGGCCCTGCGCCGGGTTCTGCTGCGCCGGCACCGGCACGCCGCGACGGTGCCCAGGACACCAAAGGTGCTGTCGGCGTCCGGTGGGGCCGGCGTCGATCTCGACATCGAGGTCACCCCCGAGGCGGCACGCGCCCGCGAGGACGCCCACGCCGCCTGGGAGGAGCTCCTCGACACGATGATCGACTTCCGGATCCCGGTCGACCCGACCGAGACGCCCCGGGTCACCGCCCAGCGGCTGATCCAGGACGCGGTCCTGCTCGAGCAGCCGGCCTCCGCGGCCGCCCTGCTCGGCACGGCCGAGGAGCGGGCCCGGTACGCCCGTCAGCCGATGCAGGGCGGCGAGCTGACGGCGGCGCTGGGCACGGTCCGTAAGGGCCTGGCCCGCTCGGCCAACCGCCGCACCCGCCTGATGGCGGTGCTGCTGCCGCCGTCGGTGCTGCTGCGGTGGCGGCTGGCCCTGGCCGAGGCCTCGACCCGCACGGTCACCGTCTCCGGCCGGCTGCGGGACTCACTGGCCCGCTTCAGCCCGCTGCGGCTGCTGCCCGGCCGCCGCTGACCCATTGCCGGGCGCCGCTCCTGATTCAGGGGTGGCGCTCGGCGGTGAAACGGGTCAGCCAGGCGTCGCCCACCTCGCCGAACGGCTCCTGCCGCTGTTCGATCATCGCGAACAGAGCGTCGGCGGTCCGCCGGGCCTCGGCGATCACCTCGGCCGGGTAACCGTAGAGCAGCTGGTGTTCCTCGAACTCGTCCTCGTCCAGCATCTCCACGCTGCCGTCCCGCAGCCGGATCACGTCGAGGTCCAGATCGACCGCCTCGACCAGGCCGTTCGCCCGCACCGGCCGGTCGGTCACGTCCACGTAGATGGCGACGTGCCGGTGCGCCGGGCCGTTCCAGGACGCGATCCACCGGCCGTCGGCCGGCACCAGCACGATGAACTCGTAGTCGACGACGACCGGCTCCTCGAAGCCGCGGCGCATCGACGTGCCGGCCGGGCAGCCGTACCACCAGCCGAACTCGTCACTGCCCAGCGGCTCCGCCAGGAACCGCCAGTGCCGCTTACCGCCCCACTTGGTGTAGCGCACCTCGATCAACGCTCGAACCCCCCGGCAGCGCGGACAAAAGCACGCAAAGCATCGAGAAACGGCGATGGCGGCCGGTGGCCGCCATCTGCCGGTCGCGGGCGCCCCGGAGGGCGCCGGCGTTCGTTCAGTTCGCGCGCTCGGTCGTTGAGCGCGCCGGTGTCAGCGGTGCCCCTCCGGGCGCTGACGCCACCGGTCTTCGAGCCGATCGATGAATCCAGCCTTGCGCGTCTGCCGTGTGCGGCGAGTAGCCGTGCCGCCGACCGCGTGCAGGTCGGGGGCGTTGACCTTGCGACGGGACTGCATCGCGAAGGCGGCCGAGCCCAGCATCACCACGAAACCGCCAACAGCGAGCAGGGCGTTGCTGCTCGCGGTGCCGAAGACGAGGAGGGCGAGACCAAGGATGATCAAGAAGGCGGCGACGAGGATCCGGCGTCGTGCATGGAAACGCGGGTCGTTGGCCCGCACAGCCGAGGCGAACTTGGGGTCCTCGGCAAGCGACCGCTCGATCTGATCGAACAGCCGCTGCTCGTGCTCCGAGAGCGGCACGGCATTCCTCCCCGGGCGCATCGTTGATGAAACTCAGCCGGTCCCAAGGGCGGGGCCGGGGTGAAACAGGTAGGTGGCGCGGGACAGCCGTCGGCTGCCTTACCGAGCAAGTCTACGAGGGGGTGGGCGGCTCGGAAAGCGGGACGACCGTCCGCTGCGGGTGATTTTCGGCCCGGCGAAGATCAGTTCGTCCCAAAAGACTGGCTGGCCCCACTCTGGCGCCGCCGAACCGGGCCGCCACGGCGTCGGCCGCCGCCTCCGCCTCGCGCCATCCGTGCTCCGGTTCACCGAGGCTGAGCTGCCGTGACGTGGTGGCCGCGGCGGACAGTCCCTCGACCCGCACGCCGACCAGCCGGATGTGATCACTCGCGCCGAGTGCTTCGAACAATCCCCAGGAGATCTCGAAGATCTCACGTGCCACATCGGTGCTCGTAGGCACCGTGCGAGATCGATTGACCGTCCGGAAGTCGGCCAGCCGCACCTTGATCGACACCGTGCGGCCCACCTGACCGGCCGCCCGCACCCGCGCGCCGACCTTTTCCGCGAGGGCGAGCAGGCTGCGCCGGATCACCAGCGGGTCGGCCACGTCGACGTCGAAGGTCATCTCGGCGCCGATCGACTTCTCCACGTGCTCCGGGGTCACCCGGCGCGGGTCGCGCCCCCAGGACAGCTCGTGCAGGTGCGCGGCGGAGGCCTCGCCGACCGCCCGGCGCAGCATGCCCATCGGGGCCCGGGCCAGCTCACCCACGGTGGTCAGGCCGAGCCGGCGCAGCGTCTCGGCGGCCCGCTCCCCCACGCCCCAGAGCGCGTCGACCGGCAGCGGGTGCAGGAAGTCGAGCACCAGGCCGGCCGGCACCACCAGCATGCCGTCGGGTTTGGCCCGGGTCGAGCCGAGTTTCGCCACGAACTTGGTCGGCGCCACCCCGACCGAGCAGGTGAGCTCCTGCTCGGCGAGCATCCGCGTGCGGATCTGCCGGGCGATCTCGGCGGGCCGGCCGAGCAGCCGCTGCGCACCGGCGACGTCGAGGAAGGCCTCGTCGGACGAGAGCGGCTCGACCAGCGGTGTCACGTCCCGGAAGATGGCCATGACCGCCCGGGACGCCTCCGCGATGGCCGGGCCGTCGACCGGCAGGAAGACCGCCTGCGGGCACAGCGCCCGGGCTCGCGCGGTGGGCATCGCGCTGCGCACCCCAAACCGGCGGGCCTCGTAGCTGGCCGAGCTGACCACCCCGCGCGGCCCGACCCCGCCCACCACCACGGGTTTCCCGCGCAGCTCGGGGTGTGAGCGGACGGCCACCGAGGCGAAGAACGCGTCCATGTCGACGTGCAGGATGGTGCAGCCCGCGTCGTCGGCATCCGGCCCGAACCGCGGGTCGCGCCCTTTCGGCACCACCTGACTTCGTCCCACGTCACGGACCCTAGCCGGACCCCCTGACAAAAAACGGCGGTCAGCGGGCGATCAGCAGCGGGATCGTCATCTCGGCGGCGGTCAGGGCGCCGTGATAGGCGATCAGCCGGCCCGCCGTGGGCGGTTCCTGGCCGGACGCCAGCACGACCGTGCGCTCCCGGCAGACCACCACGATCTCGCCGATCCGGCCCCGGTGGCCGGCGGGCACCGGGCCGTACCAGCCCTCGGCGATCGCCTCATCCCTGGTCAGCACGTGTGCCCCGGAGCCGAGCAGGCCGCGGAGGGTGGCCAGCACGTCGTCGTGGGCGCCGGCCGCCGGGTAGAGATAGCGGACCCGGGGCTCGCCGGCCACCGCCACCAGCCCCGCCGACAGCTCCGGCTGGTCGGCCAGGTCGAACCGGCCACCGAGCGGAACGTTCAGCTGCCCGTGGTCGGCCACGACAAGCAGCGCCGACCGGGGCGGCAGGCCGTGCACCAGGCGGTCGAGCAGCGTGTCCACCCCGGTGATGGCCATCCGCCACTGGGGCGAGTCGACGCCGTGCTCGTGCCCGGCCTTGTCGACCTCGGGGTGGTAGCCGTAGACCAGCCCCCGGCCGGCCGACAACGCGCGGAGCATGCCGTCGGCCAGCTCGTCGGCGTTCGAGGAACCCACGTACGTCGCGCCCCGGTTCGCCGAGACGCTGAGCCCGCTCCCGGCGTACTCCGGGCGGCTGACCACGGTGACCGGCAGGCCGGCCGCGACCGCGCGCTCGAAGATGGTCGGCACCGGCTGCCAGGCGCGCGGATCGGGGGTGTCACCCCACTGGATGTGGTTGAGGATCGACCCGTCCGGCTGCCGCACGGTGAAGCCGAGCACCCCGTGCGCCCCGGGCGGCGTCCCGGTCCCGACGGTGACCAGGCTGACCGGCGTGGTCGACGGAAAACCGGCGGTCAGGGTGCGCGAGCCGGGCGTCAGGTCGGCCAGGACCGGAGAGTACGGCGCGGCGGTCGGCAACTGGTAGGCCCCGAGGCCGTCCACCAGCAGCACCGCGACCCGTTCGACCCCGTCCAGCGCCGCCGCGAGCCCGAGGGTGTCGGCCATCCCGGGCACTCCCAGCACCGAGCCGACGCTGGGCATCAGGTCGGCGAGACTGCCCGACCCGTAGGCGGGCGGCACCGTCGCGAACGCCGAGGCCGGCAGGTGGTCCGGGATCACGAGCGGCGGCGCGCGAAGAGGTGCAGCTGGGAGGCGATGTCGCGGAACGGCGGCCGGGCCGACAGCGCCAGTTCGAGGTCGAGCAGCGCCTGCGGGTCCTCCTCGAGGACCGCCGCCGGCAGCAGGTCGGCCAGCACGCGTACGCCGTGGGTCTCCTCCACCTCCAGGCCCGCCGCGCTCAGCAGGGCCGCCGCGGTCTCCGCGTCGTAGCGGCGGCGCAGCGTGTCGCGCGCCCCGGCGTGCCCCTCCGGGTCGTTGACCAGCGCGGACGCCGACCGCAGATGCCCGTTGATGGCCCGCCCGAGAACCGCCGCGGCCCGGCCGGCCACCAGCACGCTGACCGCACCACCCGGCCGCAGGGCGGCGGTGATCGCGGCGACCACGTCGGCCGGCTGATCGACCACCTCGAGCACCGCGTGGCAGAGGATCAGGTCGACGCTGCCCGGCTCGACCAGGCCGGCGAGCGCGTCGCCGTCACCCTGCACGGCCCGGATCCGGGCGGCCACGCCCGCGTCGGCGGCCCGCCGGGTGAGCGCGGCGAGCGCGTCCGGGCTGGCGTCGACGACGGTGACGGTGTGTCCCGACTCGGCCAGCGGCACGGCGAAGCCTCCGGTGCCGCCGCCGACGTCGAGGACGGTCAGCGCGCGTCCCTCGTGTCGTTCCAGTTCCCGGCGCAGCACCGCCCAGACGGCGGCGGTGCGGGCGGTGACGAGCGGGCGGGCCGTGCGCGTCGATGCGGTTTCCACCCCGGCAGCGTATCGGCCTAGAACTCGAAGAGGTCGGCCGTGGCCCGGCGCATCTCGCAGGTGTTGCCGAACTTGTGACTCCACGTGATGGTGGTGCCGCGCCACTCGCCGGTGATCTGCGCGGTGACCGGCGCGTAGAGGTGGATGCACACCTTGTTGGCGGCCGGCTCGATCCGGTCCACCTCGGCGCCGACCTTGGCGAGTTCGGCGCAGGCCAGGTCGGGGTGCGGATGCCCGCCGCCGGCCGGGTCGCATTCGAGCTTGACCGCGGCCGCGAACCCGGCGTCGGCCAGGTAACTGAGCGTCAGCTTCGAGCTCTCATAGCCGGCGTGGCCGCGCACCGGCGGCGCTGCCGCTCCGCCGGCGACGATCGCGGCCGACGCCGCCAGACCCACGATGGTGCTGAGCATCTGCCATTCCCCCGCTTTTCCGGTGTAAGCCATAAATGGTGCAAAGCGGGAGAATAACTCACCGGAAGTCGCGGGAGGCCGGAGTGACCGGCGGCGTGGCCGCGTCGAGGCGATCGGCGACCAGGTTGAGCACCCCCTCGGCCTTCTCCAGCCGCCCCCGCACGATCAGCGCCGAACTGGTCCGGGCCACCCGCCGGTACCGCTGCCACAACCCCGGCGAGCAGGTCACGTTCAGCATCCCGGTCTCGTCCTCCAGGTTCACGAACGTCACCCCGCCCGCGGTGGCCGGCCGCTGCCGATGCGTGACGATCCCGCCCACCCGGATCCGGGTGCCCGCCTCGACCGCCGCCAGCTGCGAGATCCGCAACGCCCCGATCCGGTCGAAGTCCGCCCGCAGGAACTGCGCCGGATGCGCCTCCGGCGACAGCCCGGTCGCCCACACGTCCGCGACCAGCCGATCCACCTCGCTCATGCCCGGCAGCATCGGCGCGTCGGTCCCGGTCACCGTCCCCGGCAGCCGGTCCGGCCGGTCCTGGGCGGCCGCGCCGGCCGCCCACAGCGCCTCCCGGCGGGAAAGCCCGAACCCGGCGAAGGCATCCGCGGTGGCGAGAGCCTCGAGGTGCGCGGTCTGACATCCGGTACGCCGGGAAAGATCAGCCATGCTCCGGTACGGCCCGCCGGCCCGCCGCTCCGCCTCCACCGCCCCGGCCAGCTCCTTCCCGATCGTCCGGATGCTGCTGAGCCCCTGCCGGACGGCCGGCCCACCCAGCCCCCACGCGTGCCGGGGTTCGTCCTCGCCGGCCTTCTTCTTGCTGTCCGGGGTCCACTCCAGGGTGGCGGCCGCGTCGCTGAGGTTGATGTCCGGCCGGCGCACCTCCACCCCGTGCCGCCGGGCGTCGTCGACAAGCGACTGCGGCGAGTAGAAGCCCATCGGCTGCGCGTTGAGCAGCGCCGCGCAGAACGCGGCCGGGTGGTACCGCTTGAGCCAGGCACTCACGTAGACCAGGTAGGCGAAGCTGATCGCGTGGCTCTCCGGGAAGCCGTAGTTCGCGAACGCACACAGCTTCACGTACAGGTCGTCGGCCAGCTCGCCACGGATGCCGTTGGCAGCCATCCCCTGGTAGAGCCGCTCCCGCATCTCCTCCATCCGCCGCACCGAACGTTTCGAACCCATCGCCCGGCGCAGTTTGTCGGCCTCCACCGCGGTGAACCCGGCCGAGTCCATCGCGAGCTGCATCAGCTGCTCCTGGAAGAGCGGCACGCCCAGCGTCTTCTCCAGGGCCCGCGCCATGGTCGGGTGCGGCATCTCCCATTTCTCCAGGCCGTTCTTGCGCCGGATGAAGGGGTGCACCGAGCCGCCCTGGATCGGCCCCGGCCGGATCAGCGCCACCTCGACCACCAGGTCGTAGAAGACCTGCGGCTTGAGCCGGGGCAGCGTCGCCATCTGGGCCCGGCTCTCCACCTGGAACACCCCGACCGAGTCGGCCTCGCACAGCATCGCGTAGACCTGCTTGTCGGACGGCCGGATGCTGGTGAAGTCCAGCTTGGACTCGATCATGTCGAACGCGTAGTGCAGCGCCGACAGCATGCCCAGGCCCAGCAGGTCGAACTTGACCAGGTTGATCGCGGCGCAGTCGTCCTTGTCCCACTGCAGCACCGTGCGGCCCGGCATCCGGCCCCACTCGACCGGGCACACCTCGCTCACCGGCCGGTCGCAGATCACCATGCCGCCGGAGTGGATGCCGAGGTGCCGGGGGAACGTCTGCAACTCGTTGGCGTACGCCACGACCTGCTCGGGGATGTCCTCGACGTCGACCGTGGCGACGCTGCCCCAGCGGTCGATCTGCTTGCTCCAGGCGTCCTGCTGACCGGGCGAGAATCCAAAAGCCTTGGCCACATCCCGTACGGCGGACCGCGGCCGGTAGGAGATGACGTTGGCGACCTGCGCGGTGTGCCGGCGCCCGTGCTTCTCGTAGACGTACTGGATGACCTCCTCGCGCCGGTCCGACTCGATGTCCACGTCGATGTCCGGCGGCCCGTCCCGTTCCGGCGCCAGGAACCGTTCGAAGACCAGGTCGTACTCGAACGCGTCCACATTGGTGATGTACAGCGCGAAGCAGACCGCCGAGTTAGCCGCCGAGCCGCGCCCCTGGCAGTAGATGTCCTGCTCCCGGCAGAACCTGGCGATGTCGTAGACGATCAGGAAATAGCCGGGGAAGTCGAGCTCCTCGATCATCTGCAACTCGTACTCGAGCTTCGCGTAGACCTCCGGCATCTCCTCCGGCCGCCCGTAGCGTTCCCGGGCGCCGCGCATGGTCAGTTCGCGCAGCCAGCTCATCTCGGTGTGCCCGTCCTCCGGGATCGGGAAGGCCGGCAGTTGCGGGGCGACCAGGTGCAAGTCGAAGGCGAGCGCGGCACCCAGTTCGGCGGCGTGCTCGACCACCCCCGGGTAGGCGGCGAACCGGCGGGCCATCTCGGCGCCGCTGCGCAGGTGGGCGGTGCCGGCCGCGGGCAGCCAGCCGTCGATCTCGTCGAGGCTGCGCCGGGCCCGGACCGCGGCGAGGGTGGTGGCGAGCCGGCGCCGGGCCGGGGTCGCGTAGTGCACGTTGTTGGTGGCGACGGCGCCCAGCCGGCGGCTGCGGGCCAGCTCGTAGAGCACGTCGTTGCGGTCGCCGTCGTCGGGATTGCCGTGATCGGTCAGCTCGACCACCACGTTGCCGGCGCCGAAGAGCTCGGTCAGCCGGTCGAGCTCGTCGGCCGCCCGGTCGATCCCGCCGGTGGCCAGCGCCTCCGGGACGATCCCCTTACGGCAGCCGGTCAGCACCAGCACCTGCCCACGCAGCGCCTCGGCGATCTTCTCCACCGAGCCGTAGTCCGGTTTGCCCTTCTCGCCGCCCGCGAGTTGCCCCTCGCCGATGGTCCGGCCCAGCGCGGCGTAACCGGCCGCGTT
Source organism: Paractinoplanes tereljensis (assembly GCF_016862435.1). GTDB lineage: Bacteria > Actinomycetota > Actinomycetes > Mycobacteriales > Micromonosporaceae > Actinoplanes > Actinoplanes tereljensis. The sequence goes on along the minus strand of NZ_BOMY01000025.1, from coordinate 116,394 downwards.
CTGGGCCAGCACCAGCAGGTGCCGGCCTTCCGGGTCGGGTTCGCCGTTCTGCGGCCGGGTCAGGTCGAGGGAGAGTTCCGCCCCGAAGATCGTCGGCAGCCGCAGGTTCCCGGCCGCCTCGGAGAACCGGACCACACCGTAGAACCCGTCGTGGTCGGTGACGGCCAGCCCGGTGAGCCCGAGCCGGGCCGCCTCCTCGGCGAGTTCCTCCGGGTGGCTGGCCCCGTCGAGGAAGCTGAAGTTGGTGTGGCAGTGCAGCTCGGCGTAGGGGACGGTGGTCTCCTTCGCCCGCACCAGCGCGGGCGCCTGATAGGGCTGGCGTTTCCGGCTCCAGACCGGCGAATCCCCGCCGTCCGCGTCGATGGCGAGGGGATCGACCGCGAACGGCTGCGGCTTCTCCACCCCGATCCGCCGGGTCCCCTCCTCCGGCGGTGGCGGTTTCACCGGCCGGCCGGTGAGTGCCTCCTCCAGCTCCGACCAGGGCATCCGTGGGTTATGGAAGCCCATGGCCGCTCCGCTCAGTCATAGATCGCCTCCACCGCCCAGTGACCGCCGGCCAGGGTCAGCAGCAGCGCTCGCCCGTCGATCAGCGCCACCTGGAACCGCGCCCGGCGGCGGCTCTCGCCGGTGGCCCACCAGCGCTCGTCGACCGGCCACGGGCCGGCCCAGCCGCTGATCTCGATCGGGCTGCCCCGCTCCACCAGCAGCGCCGCCGGTTCGCCGGTCAGTTCGAGGCGGGCGCTGACGCCGACCGGCGTACCGCTCTCGTCGACCACCACCGCGGCCGGCGGCCGCAGCGGCACCACCGCCGGCGCCGGTTTCGGCAGCCGGCCCGGCCAGGGCGGCAGCCCGGCGGCGGGATCGGCGACCCGCCGCCCACGGCCCTTACGCGGACCCGGCGGGACGGCGACCACCGTGAGCCCGCCGACGTGCGCCTCGGCGGGCACCGAGGCTGCGGGTGGCACCAGCTCGAGGAGCCGCCGGGCCGGTGCTGGCAGGTGGGAGACCGTGGCCAGGGTTTCCTTCTCCGCGGGCCGGGATGACCGGCGGGCGGACAGCTCGATCACCTCGGCGCCGCCGTGCGCCTGCAGCGGGACGGTGACCAGGTCGGGGATGGGGTCGGTGTGTGGAGCGGTGGGACGGTGCGGGTCTCGTTCGTCGCCCCACGGGATCAGCCGGATCTGGTCGTCGGCGGAGCGGCCGCCGGTGGGCACCGGCGTCACCAGGGCATCCGGGCCGAGCAGGCCCTGCACCCGGCTGAAGGCGCGGTGGGCCCGCTCCCGGTCGGCGCCGGCGTCGCCCCACAGTCCGGGCTGGAGTCCGAGATGGACCAGGACGCCGTCGGGGATCAGGCGCAGCCGCACCAGGCCGGCGGTGGGCCGGGCGGGGGCGCCGCGCCGGGCGCCGGTGAGCCAGCCGTCGAGTTGCCAGCGGACCCGTTCGGCGATGGCGGCCGCGGTCAGCGTGCCGTCGTGCCGCCACACCCGGTGCAGCTCCTGGCCGTCCGCCGTGACCGCCTCGATGCCGAGCCGGGTGCAGGCCAGACCGTGCCCGGCGAGCCGGTCGTGCAGGCGTTCGGCCAGCACCTTCCCGGCGAACGCGGCCACGTCGACCCGGTCCAGCGGTTCGTCGTAGGTGTCGGCGACGTCCAGGTCGGGGGGCGGTTGCCGGACCGCCAGGGGGCGATGGTCGCGGCCGCCGGCGAGCCGGTGGGCGAGCGCGCCGTCGAAGCCGAACCGGGTCAGCACGTCGCCGGCCGGCAGCGCCGCGAAGTCGCCCAGGGTCTTGACGCCCAGTCGTTTGAGCAGGTCGACCAGCTCGGGCCGGTCGATCGCGGCGATCGGCAGGCCGGCCAGGAACGCGACCGTCTCGCCCGGGCCGAGCACCCGGCCGTCGCGGGCCGCGAGACCGGCCGCGAACACTCCGTCGGCGATCCCGACCTGGCTCTCCACCGCGCAGGTCTCGGCGATCTGCTCGACGATCCGCTCGGCCGCGGCCTCCTCGCCGCCGAAATAGCGGGCCGGGCCGCGCGCGGCCAGCGCGAGCGCCCCCGGCCGGATCACCTCGACGCCCACCGCGACCGCCTCGACCGCGGCGACGACCGCCTCGAAGGCCCGGGCGTCCCGCCCGGAATCGTGCTCGACGACCACCAGCCGCGGGCACCGGCTCTGCGCTTCCCGGCGCCGCAACCCACGGCGTACGCCGTCCTGGCGGGCCGCCTCGGAACAGGCGATCACCCGGTTCTCCCGCAGCACGGCCACCGGCCCGGCCGCGTCCACCCCGTCGACGATGTCGGCCGCCGTCACCGGCCAGTCCGGGCACCACACCAGCAGGGTGCGCACCTCAGCCACGGAGCACCCGCAGCCCGCGCGCGGCCGGGCGGACCGTGAGGCCCGGCATCCACATGGTTATCTCCTTGGGGCGGCTGGCGGCGCCCCGCCCCCGGACCACGATCGTCACCTCGCGGCGGCGCAGCCGGCCCCGCCCGGCGGTGAGTCCTTCCCAGCGACCCTCGGTGACCCGCAGCGTCACGTCGGCGCCGTCCCACTGGCCGAACGGCACCAGCACGCTGCCCCGCTGCCGGGCCCGGGCGGCCAGCCGGCCGGCCACCGTCGCCGCGACCGGGCCGGGCACCGCGGTGACCACCACGTCGACGCCGTCGATCAGCGCGGCCACCACGGTGGGCCAGTCAGGGCCGGGGTTGGGCACGAGGGCGAGCCGTTCCAGGACGATGCCGCTCTCCTGCGCGGCCAGCGCACCCAGCGACGGCACGCCGACCACGGCGCACCAGGAACCGGCCCGGGACGCCTCGGCCAGCAGCGCGAGCATCAGCGACGTGCCACCGCCGGCCGGCGCGGCCCGCCCGGTGGCCACCGCGACCGTGCTCCCCCGGCGCAGCCCACGGCCGGGCAGCAGACCGCTCAGCTCGGGTGCCACCGGTAGGACCCGGTGCACGCCCGGTTCGTCGGTCTCCTCCGCCGTCCGGATCAGCTCGGCGAGGGCGGCCGCACCGTTGATCATGCGTCCCGCCATCGTTGCCCCGCTCCGTGTCACAGTGTTTCCGCCCGCCCGCGATCAGGGCCGGCCATGGCGCGCGGGTCAGGCGGCGGCGAGCGGCGGCTGGTAGCTCAGGCCCAGGGAGCTTTCGACCACCGCCACGAACTGTTCGGCCGCCCGGAGCAGGTCGTCGGCCTCCCGGGGAGTCACGACGCGGGGGATGCCGGCCTCGGCCGCGGCCCGTTTGGTGGCGCCCAGGGCGAAATAGCCGGCCCAGTCGCCGAACTCGGGGGCCACCAGGACCAGCAGGGACCAGACGCTGGTCACCGGGCGGCGGCGGGTGGGTGCGGCCGGGCGGGCGCGGGCCGCGAGGATCGCGGCGGCGGCCCGGAGCGCGGCGAGGTGGGCCGCGGCGTAACGCAGGCCGTCGGGGCGGGTGTGCGCCGCCTCGGTCAGGCCCTGCCGGGCTATCACCAGCAGTTGGGACGGGGTGCGGTGCGGCAGCATGTGCGCCGGGACCGTGGGGGCCTCCGTCTGGATGGCCGCGGTCGGCGCGTGCGCCAAGCCGGGAACCTGCATGAGGCCCGGCGCCGTGTTGCTCGCCATAGGTCGTCTCTCCTCGCGTGTCTCGCATCCGACGTGTCGGGGTCGAACCGATCTCCGCTGCGGAGGAAGACGCAGCACCTGCGGTGCCGAACCGGCCGGGCGTGAAGCTTCCCCACACCACACCCGGCCGGACCTGACCGGCGGGTCCGCCGCCCGCCACCCGGGGGTCGGGGGGCAACGGACGGCGGTCCTGCCTTGTCTCGAGGGCACCGGACCCGCGAATGCCCGGAACCTCATGTGCAGCACTTCGCGGGTGCCGCACCCGGAAGCCGTGCCGCGAAACACCGCTTCCGGAGCTAGTTCGAATGCTTTCGAACATCCGTTCTAACCAAGAAGAAGGCTAGCACGCCTGTACGACAAAAACGCAACCCTCAGCCCCGGGCGACGGACTTCTCGAAGGTGAGCTGGTTGTAGGGCGAATCGCCGTAGGGCGGGATCTCCCGGTAGCCGCTGCTCCGGTACAGCGCCGCGGCCTCCGCCAAGGACAGGTGCGTGCCCAGCCGGAAGACCCGGATCCCCTGCTCAGCGGCCCCCTGCTCGAGCCGGGACAGCAGCCGGCGGCCGAGTCCGAGACCCCGGCACTCCGGGCCGACCCACAGATGCCGGATCTCCGCGACGCCGGGTTCCAGCACCTGCCAGGCCCCGCAGCCGACGGCCGCGCCGTCCTCCGTCGCCACCAGGAACTCGCCGCCGGAGAGGGCCAGTTCACCGGGACGGATCAGCGCGCTCTCGGCGTACCCCTCAGGGAAGCGGACAGCGAGCTCGGAAGCGTATCGACGCAGGCATTCGCGCGCCGCAGGCGCGTCGTCGGGCACCACCTCGACCACCACGGCGGCCATCCGCAGCCGGCGGACCTGGTCCATCCGGAAATTCTCGGACCTGGGTCCGGGAATTTCCAGAGAATTCCTAGACCCCGCCGACGTGGATGACCGGGCGGCGTTCGATGTCGGGCTCGGTCTTGCGGATGATCTCGCGGACCACCGGGGCGGTGTCGCCGCGGCCCAGCAGCAGGTAGCGGAACAGGTGGACCAGCGGGCTGCCCTCGGCCCAGGCGAAATAGCAGTGCGGCCGGACGCCGGTGGCGTCGCGCAGCGCGAGCAGGACCGCGGCGATCGCGTTCGGCGCGGCCGGGCTCTTCACCCGCAGCACCCGGTGGCCGTCCACCTCGGCGCCGTGCACCTCGAGCACCCCGCTGAACCCGGACGGGTCGGCCACCTCGACCTCGAGGAAGAGGATGTCGTTGCGGCCGGGCACCGGGTTCATCCGGCGCTGCTCGTCCTCCTTGTAGGCGTACTCGGCCGAGGTGCCGGCCTCGCGCCGGTTGGCGACGATGTCGAGCTCGCCGTCGTTGGCGATCGAGTCGGCGATGTACTGCCGGGTGTTCTCGTCGAACTCGATCCGCTCGGCCCGCAGCTCGGTGGTGCGACTGACCCGGGAGATCAGCGAGACCAGGATGATCCCGGCCACGAACACCGCCGAGATGGCGATCCCGTCCGGCTTCTCGATGATGTTGTCGCCCAGCGCGTACAGCAGGATCAGGGTGAGAAGCGCGAAGCCGGCGGCGGCCCGCCGCTGTCCGGCCCGCCAGGCCGAGATGGTCACCGCGACCGCGCCGGAGACCATCATCGCCAGGATGCCGGTGGCATAGGCGCCGGCCTGCGCGTTCACGTCGGCGCCGAAGGCGATCGTGATGCCCACGCTGATCGCGGTGTAGACCAGCACGACCGGGCGGACGGCCCGGCCCCACTCGGGTGCCATGCCGTAACCGGGCAGGTAGCGGGGCACGATGTTGATCAGGCCGGCCATCGCCGAGGCGCCCGCGAACCAGAGGATCAGGATGCTGCTGACGTCGTAGGTGGTGCCGAAAGCCTCGCCGAGCTTCTCGTGGGCCAGGTAGGCCAGGGCCCGGCCGTTGGCCGCGCCGCCCGGTTCGAACTCCTCCTTCGGGATGAGCACGGTGGTGATGAACGACGTCGCGATCAGGTAGACGCTCATGATCAGCGCGGCCGTGGTGAGCAGTTTGCGAGTGTTGCGGACCCGCTCCTCCATCGACGAGGCCTTGATCAGCGGCATCATGCTGACCCCGGTCTCGAAGCCGGACAGGCCCAGGACCAGGGCCGGGAAGGCCAGGATGGACGGTCCGAAGGGATTCCCGGACGAGGTCAGCGCCGAGGTCCAGGAGGAGAAGACCCCCGGCGTGGTGAAGACGTCGACCAGGCCGACCACGGTGACCACCGCGTTGAGCAGCAGGAAGATCGCGACCAGCGGGATCGCCACGCCGACGGCTTCGCTGAAGCCGAGCAAAAAGACAAAACCCAGGATCAACAGCAGAACGACGGTGATCAGTACGGCGTGACCGTGGAAGAAACTCGGAAAGTACGGGTTCTCGGACATGTGCACGGTCGCGTCGGCGGCCGACAGCGTGATCGTGATGATCCACGAGGTGCACACGAACCCGAGCAGGACCAGCACGAACAGCTTGCCCCGCCAGAACGGCAGCAGGTGTTCGAGCATCGCCACCGAGCCCTGCCCGTGCGGGCTCTCCTTGGCGACCCGCCGGTACATCGGCAGCATGCCGAACAGGGTCAGCGCCACGATCAGCAACGTCGCCAGCGGCGAGAGCGCACCGGCGGCGAGCGCCGCGATGGCCGGCAGGTAGGACAGCGTCGAGAAGTAGTCGACCCCGGTCAGGCACATCACCTTCCACCAGGGCTGCTCGTGGTCGGTCTGGGCCGACTCGGGACCGACCGGCTGCACCCGGTTGGCCAGCAGCCAGCGACTCACCGTGTGCTGGGGAACGTGCGGGTGCACCGGGCTGTCGACCACAGCCGGCACATTGATCTCGGTGCTCATCGCTCCCCGATCGTGGATGAAGATGCCAGGATGCACCAATGGATCGGACCGTAGTCATCACGGGCGCCAGTTCCGGGGTGGGCCTGGCCGCCGCCGAGCAACTGGCCGCGCAGGGCGATCAGGTGGTCGTCGTCGGACGCAACCCCGAGCGGCTGGCTGCCGCCGTCGCGAAGGTACGGCAGGCGGGCAACGGCCGCGAGCCGGGCCAGTTCCGCGCCGATTTCGAGTCGCTGAAAGAGGTCCGCGAGCTGGCCGCGCACCTGCTCGAGACGTACCCGAAGATCGATGTGCTGGCCAACAACGCGGGCGGCATGATCGCGCAGTACCGGAAGACGGTGGACGGCCACGAGGCCACCATCCAGGGCAACCACCTGGGCCCGTTCCTGCTGACCAACCTGCTGCGCGAGCGGCTGGCCGGCGGCCGGATCGTCAACACCGCCTCGGACGCGCATCGTTCCGGCCGCCCGGACCCGGACGACTTCACCGGCGGCCGGGGCTTCCGGGCCTACGGCGGGGCCAAGGCCGCCAACATCCTGTTCGCCTCCGAGGCGGCCCGCCGCTGGCCGGACATCACCAGCGTCTCGTTCCACCCCGGCGTGGTGCGCACCAACTTCGGCGACGGCACCCTGACCCGGCTCTTCTACCGGTTCGCGCCGTTCCTGGTCACCCCGGAGAAGGCCGGTGCCCTGCTGGTGTGGCTGGCGACCACGCCTGACCTGGTCGACGGCGGCTACTACGTCGGGCACGACCCGAAGGCCCCGGCCTCGTACGCGGCCGACCCGGTCGCGGCGGCGAAATTATGGGACGCGAGCGCCGCCGCCGTGGGTATTTAATCGCCGCATGAGATACCGGACCCTCGGCCCGAGCGGGCTGCGCGTGTCGGAACTGATCCTCGGCGCGATGACCTTCGGCGAACAGGGCGGGGTCGGCGCCCCGCCCGACGAGTGCCGCCGCATCTTTGACGCCTATGCGGAGGCGGGCGGCAACACCGTCGACACCGCGATCAACTACCGGGACGGGCAGAGCGAGGAGATCCTCGGCGAGCTGCTGGCCGGCCGCCGCGAGTCGTTCGTGCTGTCCAGCAAGTACACCGCGACCCGCGACCCGGCCGACCCGAACGCCGGCGGCAACGCCCGGAAGAACCTGCGCGCCTCGCTGGAGACCAGCCTGCGCCGGCTGCGCACCGACTACCTCGACATCTACTGGGTGCACGTCTGGGACGCCGCGACCCCGATCGAGGAGACGATGCGGGCGCTGGACGACGCCGTACGGTCGGGAAAAGTGCTTTATGTCGGCATCTCCGACGCGCCGGCCTGGGTGATCGCCCGCGGCCAGACCCTGGCCGAGCTGCGCGGCTGGTCCCCGTTCACCGCTCTGCAGATGCCGTACAACGTGATCGACCGGGACATCGAGCGCGAACTGCTGCCGATGGCCGAGTCGCTGGGTCTAGCGGTGACCGCGTGGAGTCCGCTGGCCGGCGGCATTCTTTCCGGCAAATACACCTCCTCGGAGGCGACCGGGCGGCACAAACCGGCCGACATCGACGAGCGCCAGCACGCCGCCGCGGCCGCCGTGCAGAAGGTCGCCGACGAGATCGGCGCCACCCCGTCGCAGGTCGCGATCGCCTGGACCACCGCCCGCTCGAAGGCGATCATCCCGATCCTCGGTGCCCGCTCGCTCGCCCAGCTCACCGACAACCTCGGCACCCTCGACGTGACGCTGACCCCCGAGCAGGTCGACGCGCTGACCGCGGCCACCGACTTCAAGCTGGGCTTCCCGCACGATTTCGTCAACGGGATCGCACCCTGGGTGTTCGGTAAGGGCTACCTCGGGAAAGAATGATCGACATGGAGAACCACCCGAACGTCGTCGCGGTCCGGGACGCCCTGGACGCGGCGGGCGTCGACGCCGCGCAGGTGATCGTCCTGGACGAGGCCGTGCACACCGCCGCCGCGGCGGCCACCGCGCTCGGCGTCGAGGTCGGCCAGATCGCCAACTCGCTGATCTTCGACGCGGACGGCGCGCCGCTGCTGGTCCTGACCTCGGGCGCGCATCGGGTGGACACCGCCAAGCTGGCCGCCGACCAGGGCATCGGCAGGCTGCGCCGGGCCACTCCCGAGTTCGTCCGCGAGCACACCGGCCAGCCGATCGGCGGCGTCGCCCCGCTGGGCCACCCGAAACCGGTGCGCACGCTCGTCGACACGGCCCTGGAGCAATACGACGTGATCTGGGCGGCCGGCGGCGTACCCCGCGCGGTCTTCCCGATCACCTACGCCGAACTGGTCCGGGTCACCGCGGGCACGCCTGCCGCGGTGGCCTGACCACCCATGCCGGTAACCCTGCACGTCTGGCGGGTGCCCAGGCGGAAAATCGGCGCGGTCATGCTGCGCCGGGCGCTGACCTTCCTCCAGAAAAAACCGGACAAAGTCCAATTCGCCAAATTCCTGGGTACGGGTACGGGCGACAGCTTCGGCCCCGGCGATTCCGATCTGACCCGGTGGGCGGCCTTGATCGTCAGCTCGTCCCGGATCGAGCTGCCCGAGTGGGACCGGCTGGCCGTGGCCAAGGCAACGGTCGACCTCACCCCGCTGACCAGCCGGGGCACCTGGTCGGGCCGGACCCCGTTCGGTGAACCGCCGGGCGGGAAGCACGACGGCATGGTTCTCGCCCTGACCCGCGCCCGGTTACGCCCGGCGCGGGCGCTGACCTTCTGGCGAGCCGTCCCGCCGGTGGTCCGGGAGGTGCACGCCGCGCCCGGCCTGCTGGCCCGGTTCGGCGTCGGCGAGGCGCCCATCGGCTGGCAGGGCACGGTCAGCGTATGGCGGGATGCGGCGGACCTGACCCGCTTCGCGTACCGTCAGCCGGAGCACCGCGCGGTGATCGCACGCACCGCGGCCGCCCGGTGGTACGCCGAGGAGTTGTTCGCCCGGTTCGCGGTCGACGGCATCGCCGGCGATCGCACGGTGCTGGGCTGGCTGGAAGAGGGGCAGACTGAGGTATGAGGCTCGTTGCGTGGCAGCCGGACGACCTGCTCCGCCGGCTTGACGACGTGGTCACCGTCTACGGCGAGGCCATGGGCTACCGCCAGGAGCTGCTGCAGACCCGGCGCGGCTACATCGGCGCCCACGTCCGCCGGCCCGGCTTCCGGGCCGTGGCCACCCTGACCACCGACGGCCAGCTCGCCGGTTTCGGCTACGGCTACACGTCCGGTCCCGGCCAGTGGTGGCACGACCAGGTGCGGTCAGCGCTCGACGACCCGAACCGCGATTACTGGCTGTCCGACTGCTTCGAGGTGGTCGAGCTGCACGTCCGCCCGGCCGCGCAGGGTCACGGCGTCGGCGCCCGCCAGCTGCGCGCCCTGCTCGCGATGGCCGACGGCAAGACGGTGCTGCTGTCCACTCCCGAGGCCGACGAGCAGAAGTCCCGGGCCTGGCGGCTGTACCGCCGGTTCGGCTTCGTCGACGTGCTGCGCGACTTCCTCTTCCCCGGCGACGAGCGGGCGTTCGCGATCCTGGGCCGCGAGTTGCCGCTGGTGGACCGGCCCGCCGAGGACGCACCCGGCATCGTCGGCATCTAACCGGACGATGCGCACCCGGCTGCCGTGGGCGTTGCTCGCCGCCCTGGTCCTGGCCCAGATCTGCTATCCACTGACCGGCGGCGGCACCCGCGCCGCACTGACCGTCGGCACGGTCCTGCTCGGCTACGCCATGTCGGTCGCGCACGCGTGGCTGACGCGCGGCCCGCGCGCGGCGGCCGCCCTGATCGGCACGGCCACGGTGGGCGGTTTCGCGGTGGAGGCGATCGGGGTGGCCACCGGCTTCCCGTTCGGCACCTACGACTATTCCGGCGAGCTCGGCCCGAAACTCCTCGACGTGCCGCTGATCATCCCGCTGGCCTGGACCTGGATGGCCTGGCCGGCCTGGGTGGCGGCCACCCGGCTCACCCGGAACGCGACCCTGCGCATCGTGGTGGCCGCCGCCGGCCTGGCGACCTGGGACCTCTTCCTCGACCCGCAGATGGTCGCCGAGGGTTACTGGCGATGGCACTCCCCCACTCCCGCGTTGCCCGGCGTGCCCGGCATCCCGATCGGCAACTACCTGGGCTGGCTCGGCTTCGCCCTGCTGCTGATGCTGGCGCTGTCCGCCGCCGGCGGCCGGGCGATCAAAACCCCCACGGTGGGTGACGCGCCGATCCTCACTCTCTGGTTCTGGACGTACGCTTCGTCAGTGCTCGCCCACGCGGTCTTCCTGGGCCTCCCCGCTTCCGCGGCCTGGGGCGCCGCCTTGATGGGCGCCGCCGTCCTCCCGTTGGCCGCCAAAATGATCAGGACCCGACGGACCGAGGCGCTGCCATGACCTGGCCCGCCTTGCCATGGTTGGCCCTGCTGCCCTGGCTCGCCCTGACCGTCCACACGGCGGTCAACGCTGTTTTGCTCCGCCGCCTGCCTTCGGCCGACGAATCCGGTGCGCGGGAGCGCGTTGCTGTTCTGCTCCCGCTTCGGGACGAGGCCGGGCGGGTCGGGCCGTGCCTGGAGGGCCTGCTGGCTCAGCGCGGCGTTCCCGGGCTGACCATCCATGTGCTCGATGACGGTTCGACGGACGGGACCGCCGACCTGGTGAAGGCGATTGCCGGCGACCGGGTTGAGCTGATCACCGGCGCGGACCTGCCGGACGGCTGGCTCGGGAAACCGCACGCCTGCCACCAGCTTGCCGAAGCCGCGAAAAATGCTGACATCCTGGCCTTTGTGGACGCGGATGTCGTCCTCGCACCGGACGCGATCGCCGAGGCCACGACGCTGATGCGTGGAATCGACGTTGACCTGCTATCTCCGTACCCCCGGATTGTCGGCGCCGGAAGCTCCCTCCTGCAGCCTCTCCTGCAGTGGTCCTGGCTGACGTTTCTGCCGCTCCGCGGCATGGAGCGGTCGCCGCGGCCGTCGCTCGCGGCGGCCGGCGGCCAATGGCTGATGATCGACGCCGAGAGTTACCGCCGGGCCGGCGGCCATGCCGCCGGCCGCACCGAGATCCTCGAGGACATCGCCCTGGCCCGCCAGCTCAAACGCTCCGGCGGCCGAATCGCGCTGGCCGACGCCTCCGGCGTGGCCACCTGCCAGATGTACGACTCCTGGCCGGAAATGATCAACGGCTACACCAAATCCCTCTGGGCGAGCTTCGGCTCCCCGATCGCCGCCGGCTGCGTCGTGGTCCTGCTGCTTCTTCTGTACGCGCTTCCGCCCGCGGCCGCGCTGATTTTCGCCATCACGGGCTTCGGCGTTCCCGCTCTCGTCGCGGCGGCGGCCTACCTCCTAGGCGTCCTCGGCCGCGTCATCACCGCCACCGCGACCGGCGGAAAAGCCTGGCCCGCCGCCCTCGCCCACCCCATCTCGATCGTCCTGTTCGGATGGCTCGTCGCCCGCTCGTTCCGGCTGCGCCGCGCCGGCCGCCTGACCTGGCGAGGCCGAGCGATATGACCAGAGAAACCAGGAGGGCGGCATGAGCCGGGTCGTGGTGATCGGCGCGGGGGTCGGCGGGCTGGCCGCCGCGATCCGGCTGGGTGCGGCCGGCCACGACGTCGAGGTGCACGAACGGGCCGCGACCGTCGGCGGCAAGCTGGCCGTCTACGAGCGGGACGGATTCCGCTTCGACACCGGGCCGAGCCTGCTCACGCTGCCGCAGGTCTTCACGGACCTCGGGCTGCGGCTGCCGCCGCTGCAGCCGCTCGACCCGGTCGTCCGGCATTTCTTCCCGGATGGCACGGTCCTCGACTCGTCGTCGGAGCACGAGGTCTTCCTGGAACGCATCGCCGGCGCGCTCGGCACCGGGGCGGCGGCCGACTGGAACCGTTTCTGGCATCGCGCCGAGCGGATCTGGCGGGCGTCCTGGCGGTCGGTACTCCGCCGCGAGATCACCCCGGCCGCCCTGGCCGGGCTCTCCTGGCGGCTGACCGACCTGGCCGCGATCGCCCCCGGCCGCACGCTGCGCGATCTGAGCCTGCGCTACCTGCGCGACCCGCGGCTGCGGATGCTCCTGGACCGGTACGCCACCTACACCGGCGCCGACCCGCGCCGGGCGCCGGCCGCGCTGGCCGCGATCCCCTACGCCGAGCTGCACTTCGGCGGCTGGTACCTGCCCGGCGGCCTCGGCACGATCGGCACTGCCATGGTGGACCGCTGCGCCGAGCTGGGCGTCCGGATCGTCACCGGCTCCCCGGTCACCAGGATCGAGACCGCCGGCGGCCGGGTGACCGGCGTGCGTCTGCCGACCGGCCGGGCCGAGGCCGACATCGTGGTGTCCGATGTGGACGCGCTTGCCCTCTACCGCGATCTGCTGCCCACCCCGGGCCGCCTGGCCCAGCTCACCGACCGCAGCCTCGCCGGTTTCGTCATGCTGCTGGGCGTGCGCGGCGAGACCCCCGAGCTGGCCCACCACAACGTCTTCTTCCCGGACTACTACGACGCCGAGTTCAACGCCATCTTCGGCTCCCCCGCCCGCCGCGCCACCGTGGCGAGCGACCCGACCGTGTTCGTCACCCGCGCCACCGACCCGGCGGTGCACCCGCCCGGCACCGAGGCCTGGTTCGTGCTGGTCAACGCCCCTCGGCACGGCACCGCCTGGTCGGCGATCGACTGGCGACGACCGGGGCTGGCCGACGCGTACGCGCAGCATGTCCTTGATCTTCTGGCCCGCCGCGGCCTGGACGTGCGCGACCGGCTGTTGTTCGCCGAGACCCGCACCCCGGCCGATCTGGCCGACGCGGCGGCCGCGCCCGGGGGTGCGATCTACGGCACAGCCGGCGGTTTGCTGCGGCCGGCCAACCGTGGCCCGGTCGGCAACCTGTACCTGGTTGGCGGTTCGGTACACCCGGGCGGTGGCCTGCCGATGGTCACCCTGTCCGCGAAGATTGCCGCCGACCGGATAGGTAGGCATTCACCGGCGTGAGCGCCGATTTGGGCCCATCCGGTCCTTGAGCGGGACCGGTACGGTGGCGGGCGTGCCGATTGTGGACGATCCGCGCGCTGCCGTCCGGCCGGGCCTGCCGATCGAGGCCATCGGCCTCGGTCAGGTCGCCCGCGGCGGCCGTCGCCTGCTCGACGACGTCTCCCTGACCGTGCGGCCGGGTGAGCTGGTCGCGATCATCGGGGCCAGCGGCGCCGGCAAGACGACCCTGCTGGAAACCCTGGCCGGGGTGCGCCGGCCGGGGACCGGCTCGGTTCGCCACGACGGCCGGCCGGCGCCGGACGCCGCGGTCGGCTACGTGCCGCAGGACGACATCATCCACCAGGAGTTGCCGCTGGCCCGCACCCTGCGGTACGCGGCCCGGCTGCGCCTGCCGGCCCGGTCCGACGTGGACGCCCGGGTCGCCGAGGTGCTCGCCGTGCTGGGCCTGACCGGCCGGGCCGACACCCGGGTGGGCAGCCTGAGCGGCGGCGAACGCAAGCGGGCCAGCATCGCGGTCGAGTTGCTGGCCCGGCCGCGCGCCCTGTTCCTCGACGAGCCCACCTCGGGCCTCGACCCGGCCACCGCGGCCGAGCTGCTGACGCTGCTGCGCGAGCTGGCCGCCGACGGGGTCCCGGTCGTGCTGACCACGCACAACCCGGCCGACGTCGACCGCTGCGACACCGTGGTGGTGCTGGCCCCGGGCGGCCGGCTGGTCTTCGCCGGCCCACCGTCGTCCGCACCGGCCCACTTCGACGCGGACGATGTGGCCGGGGTCTACGGCCGGCTCGCGGACGCGCCGTCCTGGCCGGGGTCTACAACGGATATTTCCGACCACGCTCCCGCGGCCCCGGCACCCAAGTCTCCCGGTTCGCTGCGTCAGGCCGCTCTTCTCACCCGGCGCAATCTCGACATTCTGGGCGCCAACCGGCTCACCCTGGCGATCCTGATCGGGTCGCCGCTGGTGATCCTGGCGATGTTCCTCATGCTGTTCCGGGCCGGCGCGTTCGACCCGGCCCACCCCGACCCGGCCACCACCGTGATGATCCTGTTCTGGATCGCGTTCGGGGTCTTCTTCTTCGGCCTCACCTACGGCCTCCTGCAGATCTGCTCCGAGCTGCCGATCCTGCGCCGCGAGGTGTTCGCCGGCCTGCGCCTCGGCCCCTACCTCGCGGCCAAGGTGGCTCTTCTGCTGCCCCCGCTGGCGCTTGTCGACCTGCTCCTGCTGGCGGTGCTCCGGGCCCTCGACCGGCTCCCGGCCACCGGCCACTTCGCCGAGCTCTACCTGACCGCGCTGCTCGCCTCGGCCTGCGCTCTCGCGCTCGGCCTGCTCTGCTCGGCGAGCGTCTCCGACGTGGCCCAGGCCAGCCTGCTGCTGCCGATGCTCTGCTTCCCGCAGGTGTTGTTCGTCGGCGCGATCCTGCCCGTACCGGTCATGGCCCCGGTCGGCCGCGCGCTCAGCTTCGCCATGTCGAACCGCTGGTCGTTCGAGGCGCTCGGCCACTCGGCCGGGCTGGAAACGCTGTGGCGGGACGGCGGTTCCCCGCTCGGGCCGCCGCTGCTGGCCACCTACGGCGACTCGTTCGCCCGGGCGCCCTGGCAGAACTGGCTGATCCTCGGCGGCATGACCCTGCTGTTCCTGGCCGGCGCGGTGCTGGTGCTGCGGCTGCGCTGCGGGCGGCGCCGTGGTTGAGCTCGACTTCCTCTCGCGCTACCCGGGTTATCAGGACACCGGCCGCCTCGACGAGTTGCGCGCCACCGAGTATTCGCACCTCGACCACGTCTACCTCGATTACACCGGCGCCGGGGTGTACGCCCAGGCCCAGCTCCGCGCCCACCACGAGCGGCTCACCTCGCGGACGTTCGGCAACCCGCACTCGGAGAACCCGGCCTCGGTCGCCTCCACCGAGCTGGTCGAGTCGGCCCGCCGCGCGGTCCTGCGTTTCCTGAACGCCGATCCGGCCGAGTACGCGGCGATCTTCACGCCGAACGCGTCCGGGGCGTGCCGCCTGGTCGGCGAGGCGTACCCGTTCGGCCGCGGTCGCGACCTGGTGATGACGTTCGACAACCACAACTCGGTCAACGGCATCCGCGAGTTCGCCCGCCGGGCCGGAAGTCGCCGCCGATATGTCCCGCTGGTGCCGCCCGACCTGCGGATCGCCGACGCAGCGGTGGGCGCGGCCCTGCGACCCCGGAAGGGCCTGTTCGCCTTCCCGGCACAGAGCAACTTCACCGGCGTACAGCATCCGTTGAATTGGATTGAAAAGGCCCACGACGCCGGGTACGACGTACTTCTCGACGTGGCCGCCTACCTGCCGGTTTATCCCCTGGATCTGAGCCGGGTCAAACCGGACTTCGTGCCGATCAGCTGGTACAAGGTGTTCGGCTACCCGACCGGCGTCGGCTGCCTGGTCGCCCGCCGGGACGCCCTCGCGCGGCTGCGCCGGCCGTGGTTCGCCGGCGGCACGATCGCCGCGGTCAGTGTCGGCACCGAGTGGCATCAGCTGGCCCCCGACGAGACCGCGTTCGAGGACGGCACCCTCAACTTCCTGGACATCCCGGACGTCGAGTTCGGACTGTCCTGGCTCAGCCGGATCGGCCCGGAGCTGATCCGCGAGCGGGTGCGCACGCTCACCGGCTGGCTGCTGGACCGGCTGGCCGTGCTGCGGCACACCAACGGCCGCCCGATGTGCCGGCTCTACGGCCCCACCGGCCTGGACAACCGCGGCGGCACGGTCGCGTTCAACCTGCTCGACCCGGACGGCCGGATTGTCGATGAGCGCCTGGTCGCCACCGAGGCGGCCGCGCAGGGCCTGTCGCTGCGTACCGGCTGCTTCTGCAATCCGGGCGCGGGCGAGGGCGCGTTCGACATCGGCCGCCGGCAGCTGCGGGGTTCGGCCCGCTGGGGCGTACGCACGATCGACGACTACCTGACGATGATCGGCCTGCCCAGCGGCGGCGCGGTCCGGGTGTCGTTCGGCGTCGCCTCCACCGTCGGCGACGTGCAGCACCTGCTCGACTTCCTGACCGGCACGTACCGCGACCGCGGCGCCGACACCGCCGGCCTGGCCCCGCGCCTGCGCTGCTGACGCTGGCCTGGCCCCGCGCCTGCGCTGCTGACGCTGGCCTGGCCCCGCGCCTGCGCTGCTGACCAGCGGTTACGCCGGGGTGTGCGCGGCCAGGAACGCCTTGGCCATCGCCGACGCCAGGTCGGCCGGGTCCTTGGCGGCGATCGCCTTGCCGCCGGTCACCTGGGCGATCTCATTGAGGGTGGCCATGTCGGCGTCCGGCCCGAAGCCCACCCCGATGACCGGCACCGGCCGCTGCGCGTCGCCCTCTTTCGCCAGCCGGGTCAGGAACGTCTTCTTCGGCATCGTGTACTTCGACTCGGCGTCGGTGCCGTCGCTCAACACGATGATCATCGTGGTCGCCCGCGGCTTGACCCGCGGTTTCATCGCGGCCCGGGCGTCCAGAATGGTCTGGAACAGCGGGGTGCCGGCCTGGTTGGGCGCGCTGTAACCGGTGATCGCCGCGGCCAGCGCGTCCCGCCGGGTCTTCCCGGCGAGCGGACCGGTGATCGGGCCGAACGACACCATCTCGGTGTGCGGCGGACTCTCCGGTGCCGGGGTGTTGAAGGTCCACATGCCGATGCTTGTCTCGTCGCCGAACAGCTGCGCCGCCGCCAGCCCCGACTGCCGCAGCAGCCCCGCCTTGGTGGTGACGCGACCGGTCTTGTCGGTGGCCGGCTTGTTCATCGAACCGGACGAGTCGATCAGCAACAGCACCTGGAACTCGAGCGCGCGATATTGCGCCCACTGCACGGCCGGGTCGAGCACCTGGTCGGAGTGTTCCGGCAGCTCGACCGAGAGCGGCATCTTGTAGGCCCGGAACCCCGCCTCGGTGATCGCCGGCACGGTGATCGCCGCCCGCAGCCGCTCGGCCAGCCCCGCCTGCTTGGTCGAGGTCGAGATCGCGAACGGATAGTCCGCCTCGACCAGCCCGTCCGTCGGGAACGTGCCCTTCAGCGCGACCGTGTTCCCGCCGCGCTGGTACATGGTGAGCTGCTGCTCGGTGATCGGGAAGACACCCACGTCGTTGGCGACCGCGTCCGGGTCGCTCTGCGCGGCGACCCGCCGCAGCAGCTCGGCCGGGTCGGCCGAGGCATCCTTGAGCCGGCTGCGCAGGGTGAGCGCGCGCAGCTGCGCGATGCCCTCGTCCGGCGTGCTGCGCTCCATCGCCGTCTGGATCCCGTAGACGGCGAGCATGCCCACGCTGGAGTGCAGCGGGTCGGGCATGGTGACGGCCGGGACCTGATGCCCGGCGACGCCGTTCATCAGCCGGATCCAGGAAGTCTGGTCACCCTTGGCGAATTTCGCGGCCACGGCGGTGGGCGCGGCCAGCACGATCGGGCTGCGGGCGATCGGCCCACCTTCCAGCCGGTACGCGTTGACGCCGCCGACAAGCGCAATCCGCAGCCACACGCTGCTGGACGGAATCCACACGTCGGGCTGCTCGGCCGCGAGCGCCGTGACGGCCGGCTCCTGCGCGGTCACTTCGATCGGCCCGCACCCGTTCCCCGAGTTGAGGCCGCGAGCCGCTTCCTCCACCGCGGGCGCGATCTCCGGCGCCGCGACGACATGCAACAGCGTCTCGTCGCAGGGCCCGGCCGCCACCCGCTCACCGATGCCGGTGCCGTTGGCGACCGGCTTCTGCGCATAGAGCCACCAGGTGGTCCCACCGGCCACCAGAACAAGCACAATAACGATCATCCCGGCGAGCATCATGCGAACTCCCGGACTGACCACCTGCCCGATTTCCGGATCATGCTCCGGCACCGGCTCGCGCCATAGCGGATCCGACATGACACCCCCCTTCGGCCGATTACGCAAGGTCGCCTTTGGACGAGGCCGAATAGTAGCCACAGTTTCACGTCCAGCAACAGAGAAACTGGCGCGCCGCAGATGTCACCAGACGAACCCCCAGCTAGACCCGCGCAGATCGCGCGAATCGGCTCCCCTCCGGACCGAAACCGGCCATCCTCCCGAGACCAGGTTGATCGACACGAAGAGTGCCGCCCACCGTTTTATACGCACCGTCGCAAAAGGACACAGAATGGCGACGCCACCCCAAAAGATCGTGGCCCAGCCATCGATGATCGAAATACCGCGAACGCACCCGGTAGCGCCCTAGGTTCCCCCCGGCAACTGATCGTCAACGGCAGGGTCGCACTGGCGAAACGGGACGCGCTTCTAGAGTGGGCGTACGCCGGAGGGCAGCTCTTCCGTAGCCACGTGCGCGAGCAACGTCGTACGCAGCGCCTCTGCTGCATGAGGAAGCACTGAGCGTTTGCGGTGGGCCAAAGCTATCGTCCGGCGCATGCCGGGGGGCGCCAGCGGCGTCGCTCGCAGCATGGGGCGGTTGGCCAGCACCATGCTTGGGACCAGGGCCACGCCCAAGCCGGCCTCCACGAAGGCCAGCACCGCGTCCATCTCGCCGCCCTCCACCGCGAACTTCGGGGTGAAACCCGCCTGGCGGCAGGCCTCCAGGGTGACCCCTCGGATGTCGTAGCCGGCCCGGAACATGACCAGCGGGGTGTGCTCCAGCTCGGAGAGGGCTATCTGGCCGTGCGTGGTGGGGGGCGGGCGGTCGAAGGCCGACGCCACCACCAGGCTCTCGCGGAGCACGGGGGTGGTGGTCAGGGCCTCGTCCACGCCGCCGTCGGGCTGCACGATCAGGGCCAGGTCCAGCGTGTGGGCCAGGAGGTTCTCGATCAGGTCCTGGGAGCTGCCCTCGTTCACGTACAGCTGGATGTCGGGGTGTCCGGCTCGGAAGGTGCGCAGCACCTCGGGGACCAGCGAGGAGCAGAGGCTGGGGGTCGCGCCCAGGCGTACGTCTCCTCGGCGCAGGCCGACGATGTCCTGGACCGCCTCGCGGGCGGCGTCGGCGTCCGCCACCATGCGCTGGGCCATCGGCAGCAGGGTCTCGCCGGCCACCGTCAGGGTGGCGGCGCCCCGGATGCGTTCGAAGAGCGGCGCGCCGAGGCTCTGTTCCAGCGTGTGAATCTGCTTACTTAACGTTGGCTGAGAGACGCCCAGATTGTCAGCTGCTTGGGTGAAATGTCGGGTTTCTACGACTGCCAAGAAGTAACGAAGCTGCTGGAGCTGCACTTCGATAGCCTATCTCTATCGTTACCTACCCGATCATGCATTAGACGAATGGGCCAGGGACTTCATACCGTCATTCCTGTGGCGGTAGACACGAAAGTTCCCCAGGCGGCGGTCGCGCCTTCGCGCAGCAAGAAACGGACCTCGTCCGTTCTGCTGAAGATCATCATGGCCGTGACCGGCATCATGCTGATCCTGTTCCTGTACCTGCACATGATCGGCAACCTGAAGATCTTCTTCGGGGAGGAAGCCTTCGATCACTACGCGCACTGGCTGCGGACCATCGCCACGCCGCTGCTGCCCAAGACCTGGTTCCTGTGGATCCAGCGGGGTGGCCTGACCGTCGCGGTGATCGCGCACATCGCCTCGGCGGTGATCCTGGCTCGCCGGGCCTCGGCGGCCCGGCCGGTCAAGTACGTGCACCGGCCCAAGGTGCAGGGCAGCTACGCGGCCCGCACGATGCGCTGGGGCGGCGTGATCGTGCTGCTCTTCGTGATCTTCCACATCCTCGACCTGACCACCGGCACGCTCAACCCGGTCGGGGACAAGGCTCACCCGTACGCGAACGTGGTCGCCGACTTCGCGCTCGACCGCTGGTACGTAACGCTGTTCTACACACTCGCGATCGTGGCGGTCGGCTTCCACCTGCGGCACGGCATCTTCAGCGCCGTACGCACCCTGGGTCAGCAGACCGCCCGCGGTGAGCGGATCGCCCGGGCCTCCGCCCTGGTCCTCTCGGTTGTTCTGGTCGTCGGTTACCTGAGCGTGCCGTTCGCGGTCATGACCGGATTGGTGGATTGATTCAGATGACTGACTTCTGGAACGACGGCGACCCGATCGCCGACACCGCCGCCCCGGACGGGCCGATCGAGACCCGCTGGGAGCGCCGTAAGTTCTCCGCCAAGCTGGTCAACCCGGCCAACCGCCGCAAGCTCACGGTGATCGTGGTCGGCACCGGCCTGGCCGGCGGCTCGGCCGCGGCGACCCTGGCCGAGGCCGGTTACCACGTCAAGTCGTACTGCTACCAGGACAGCCCGCGCCGGGCGCACTCGATCGCGGCGCAGGGTGGCATCAACGCGGCCAAGAACTACCGCAACGACGGCGACTCGATCTACCGGCTGTTCTACGACACCGTCAAGGGTGGCGACTTCCGCGCCCGCGAGTCGAACGTGTACCGGCTGGCCAGCGTGTCGGTGAACATCATCGACCAGTGCGTGGCCCAGGGCGTGCCGTTCGCCCGCGAGTACGGCGGCCTGCTGGACAACCGCTCGTTCGGCGGCACCCAGGTGTCCCGCACGTTCTACGCCCGGGGCCAAACCGGTCAGCAGCTGCTGCTCGGCGCCTACCAGGCGGTGGAGCGGCAGGTCGGCCTCGGCAACATCGAGATGAACACCCGGCACGAGATGCTCGAGCTGATCGTGGTGGACGGCAAGGCCCGCGGCATCGTCGTACGGGACATGGTCACCGGCGAGATCACCACCGAGATGGCCGACGCGGTCGTGCTGGCCTCCGGCGGTTACGGCAACGTCTTCTTCCTCTCCACCAACGCCAAGGGCTGCAACGTCACCGCCTCGTGGCGGGCGCACCGCAAGGGCGCGCTGTTCGCGAACCCCTGCTACACCCAGATCCACCCGACCTGCATCCCCGAGTCGGGCACCCACCAGAGCAAGCTCACCCTGATGAGCGAGTCGCTGCGCAACGACGGCCGGGTGTGGGTGCCGCTCGCCGCCGGGGATTCCAGAAAACCGGGCGACATCCCCGAGGAGGACCGCGACTACTACCTCGAGCGGATCTACCCGGCCTTCGGCAACCTGGTGCCGCGCGACATCGCGTCCCGGGCCGCCAAGAACGTCTGCGACGAGGGCCGCGGCGTCGGCCCCGGCGGGCTGGGTGTCTACCTGGACTTCGCGGACGCGATCGCGCGGCTCGGCCAGAAGGCGGTCGAGGCCAAGTACGGCAACCTGTTCGAGATGTACCAGCGGATCACCGGCGAGGATCCTTATAAAACGCCGATGCGGATCTACCCGGCGGTGCACTACACGATGGGTGGCCTGTGGGTCGACTACGACCTGCAGTCGACGATCCCGGGTCTGTTCGTGGTGGGTGAGGCCAACTTCTCCGACCACGGCGCCAACCGGCTCGGCGCGTCCGCGCTGATGCAGGGTCTCGGCGACGGCTACTTCGTGCTGCCCACCACGCTCGGCAACTACCTGGCGAGCGGGCCGTACGAGAAGATCTCCGAGGATCACGAGGAGGTCGTCGCCGCCCGCACCGCGGTCGAGGAGCGCCTCAACAAGTTCCTCTCCATCGACGGCGACCGCACGGTCGACTCCTTCCACCGCGAGCTCGGCCACATCATGTGGGAGTACTGCGGGATGGAGCGCACCGAGGAGGGCCTGACCAAGGCCATCGGCCTGATCCGGGCGCTGAAGGACGAGTTCTGGCAGCGGGTCAAGGTGCCGGGCACCGGCGAGCAGCTCAACCAGAACCTGGAGAAGGCCGGCCGGGTGGCCGACTTCTTCGAGCTGGGCGAGCTGATGTGCATCGACGCGCTGCACCGCCGGGAGTCCTGCGGCGGCCACTTCCGGGCCGAGTCGCAGACCCCGGACGGCGAGGCGCTGCGCCACGACGACGAGTTCGCGTACGCGGCGGCCTGGGAGTACTTCGGCGCCGACCAGAAGCCCACCCTGCACAAGGAACAGCTCGAATTCGAGTACGTCCACCCGAGCACCCGGAGCTACAAGTAATGGACATCCAGGTTCGCGTGTGGCGCCAGACCGACTCGTCCGACAAGGGCCGGATGGTGACCTACGACGTCAAGGACATCTCCCCCGACGCATCCTTCCTGGAGATGCTCGACGTCCTGAACGAGAAGCTGATCCTCGACGGCGACGACCCGGTCGCGTTCGACCACGACTGCCGTGAGGGCATCTGCGGCGCGTGCAGCATGGTCATCGACGGCGTGGCGCACGGCCCCGAGCGGGCCACCACGACCTGCCAGCTGCACATGCGGCACTTCAAGAACGGCGACGTGATCGACGTCGAGCCGTGGCGGGCCGCCGCCTTCCCGGTCATCAAGGACCTGGTGGTGGACCGCAGCGCGTTCGACCGGATCATCCAGGCCGGTGGGTACATCACCGCGCCGACCGGGGCCGCCCCCGAGGCGCACTCGACGCCGGTGCCGAAGAAGGACGCCGACCTGGCGTTCGAGGCGGCCACCTGCATCGGCTGCGGCGCCTGCGTCGCGGCCTGCCCGAACGGTTCGGCGATGCTGTTCACCGCGGCCAAGGTGGCCCACCTGGGCCTGGTGCCGCAGGGCCAGCCGGAACGGGACACCCGGGTGCTGGACATGCTGCAGGCGCAGGACGACGCCGGCTTCGGCGGCTGCACCAACGCCGGCGAGTGCACCACGGTCTGCCCGAAGGGCATTCCGCTGACTCTGATCGGCCGCCTGAACAGCGATTACCGCAAGGCACTGCGCAACAGCAACAGTTGATCTCCGGTCCGGGCACAACGGCGTGCCCGGTCCGGCCAATCACCTGCCGCCGATGCCCCCGTAGATGAACGAGGTCAGCGTCTCGATGGCCTCGTCATCCGGCAGCTTCGACATCCACTCCGCCGCGAATCCCGACACCAGCGTCCCGAAGATCGACGCGATGACGAGCGGCTCCCCCGGCAGGTCGAGCTTCGCCAGGTGCGCGGCGATGTGCCCGCGATCGGGCTCCATCATCGACTGAACGACCCGCTCGAACTCCGGGTCGACGATCGCCGCCTGCCGCAGCGCCTCCATCACCACGTGATGCCGCCGGTAGAAGCCCCAGAACGCGGCCACGTGATAGCGGACCGCGGCCCGGTCGCGGAAATCCTCGCCGTGCCCCGGCGCCGCCGCCGACTCGTCCCCCTCGAGCAGCAGGTCGGCCAACAACGCTTCGAGCAGCTTCTCCTTGCTCGCGAAGTGCTGGTAGAACGACCCGGTCGCCCGGCCCGCCTCGGCGGTGATGTCGGTGATCTTGGCGTTGAGGTAGCCGACCCGCCCGAACACCCGGATCGCCGCGGCCTTCAGCTCCACCTCGGTCTGCGCCGCCCGCAGCTTGCGCACACCCGTCTCCGCCATTGACGCAGAATATCAACCTGCCGTACGGTGAATCCATGTTCACTGAATCTGGATTCATCATGATCGCCGGCGCCGGACCCACCGGCCTCACCCTGGCCCGCGAACTCCAGCGCCGCGGCGTCCCGTTCCGCATCGTCGAGAAGGAGACGACGCCGTTCACCGGCTCCCGGGGCAAGGGCTTGCAGCCCCGCACCCAGGAGATCCTCGACGACCTGGGCCTGATAACCGACTTCCGGAAGTACGGCGGGGACTACCCGGAACTGCTCATCCACCTGCCCGGCGGCGCCTCGATGCGGCAGCGGATGGATGAACTGCACGACCCGACACCCCAGGTGCCGTACCCGAATCTGCTGATGGTTCCGCAGTGGCGCACCTCGTCCCTGCTCGCCGACGGCGTCCCGATCGAGTACGGCACCGGCCTGACGTCGTTCACCCAGGACGAAGCCGGCGTGCACGTCACTCTGGACACCGGCGAGACCGTCACCTGCCGTTACCTGGTCGGCGCTGACGGCGGCCGCAGCACCGTCCGGCAGCAGCTCGGCGTGCCGTTCGAGGGCGAGACCCACGAGACCGAGCGGCTGCTCATCGCCGATGTCCGGATCGACGGCCTGGACCGCGACAACTGGCACATCTGGCCCGGCGCCGACGCCAGATCGTTCCGGCTCGGCCTGTGCCCGCTCCCCGGCACCGACGATTTCCAGCTCACCGCCCCGCCCACCGACCAGTCCGTCGAGGACCTGGTCGCCTCGGTCGACCCGTCACTCACGGTCACCCACATCGGCTGGACATCGCATTTCCGGGCCAACATCCGGATGGTCGCCCGCTACCGGGTCGGGAACGTCTTCCTGGCCGGCGACGCCGCCCACGTCCATTCCCCGGCCGGCGGCCAGGGCCTGAACACCGGCATCCAGGACGCTTGGAACCTGGGCTGGAAACTCGCGGTCGGCGACGATCAACTGCTGCAGACGTACGAGACGGAACGCCTGCCCGTCGCGGCCGGCGTGCTGGGCATCAGCACCCGCCTGCACCAGCGTCACGTCGACGGCGAGGACGACGCGATGCGCCGCGACGATCCGGTCCTGCGCCAGCTGTCCCTCACCTACCGGGGCGGTCCGCTGGCCGCCGAACATCGCGCGACGCCGGGTCCGGTCCGGGCCGGCGACCGCGCGCCCGACGGCCTGCTGCCCGACGGTCGCCGCGTCTTCGACCTGCTGCGCGGCCCGCACGCCACCCTGCTGGCCTTCGGCTGGGACGGCGACCTGCCCTTCGACCCGGCCCACCGGATCTCCGATCCAGAGACGATCAAGGCCTATGCCGTACGGGAACCGACGCTCTTCCTGGTACGCCCGGACGGCTACCTGGGATGCGCGACCACCGACCCGGCCGACATCACCGCCTACCGCACCCTGATCGGCCAGTAGCGCGTTGATCAACTTGTGAGACTGTTCCGGCCGCGTACCGTCGCCGCCCTCGCGCTCGTCCTGTCCCTGGTGGTCGACCCGGCGTGCGCCATGGCCGGCCGCGCGGAGCTGCGCTATGTCGCGCTGGGTGACTCGTACTCCGCCGGGGTGGGCAGTGCGGGCAGTGAGAGTGGGGGCGGCTGCCGGCGCAACACCAACTCCTACCCGGCGCGGTGGGCGAAAGCCCACCCCGGTTATGACGCCGTGCTGGCCGCGTGCGCCGGAGCCGGCACCGAGACCGTCCGGCGAAGCCAGCTGTCGTCGCTGACCGCGGCGACCACGCTGGTCACCCTGACAGCCGGCGGCAACGACGTCGGCTTCGCCGGCACCATGACGGTCTGTGTCGTGGACCCCCGCCCGGCCCCGTGCCTGACCGGCGCGGCGCAGGGCGGCAAACTGGCCCGGACAGTGCTGCCCGGCCGGCTGCGGCAGCTCTACCGGGAGATCCGCGGCCGGTCCCCGGAGGCGTCGGTGCTGGTACTCGGCTATCCCCGCTTCTTCCACACCGGACGGTTGGGCTGCAGCCTGCTGACCACCCCGGAGCGCGAGGCCATCAACGACACCATCGACGCCCTGAACCAGGTGATCGAGACCGAGGCGACCGCGGCCGGCTTCCGCTACGTGGATGTGCGCCCGCTGTTCGCCGGCCACGGCGCCTGCGCGGCGACCCCGTGGCTGAACGCCGTGACGTTCCCACCCGGCAACTCTTTCCACCCCAACGACGCCGGCCAGCGCGACGGCTACCTGGCCGCAATGAACGCCGAACTCCGCTGACCAGCTTGAGCCACTAGCTGGCGGTCGCCGCTGCGGGGCGGCGGCCGCCGGCGAGTGTCAGCAGCGCTACCGGCAGGATCAGGGCGGCGGCGGTCAGCAGCGGCACGCTGGGTCCGAGTTGGACGGCCGCCGCGCCGAGCGGGATCGCCACCGCGACCGGCCCGAACATGACCGTGGTGGAGGTCGCGCCGACCCGGCCGAGCAGGTGGTCCGGGGTTTCGGTCTGGACCGCGGTCATCCCCGCGATCAGCGCCCAGACCAGGCCGATCCCGCCCAGCACGCTGCCCGCGATCATCGACGGCCACCAGGGCAGCGACGAGGCCAGGCAGCCGGCGGCGAAGACCAGCGCACCCACCGCCGCGATAACGGCCGGGCCTCGGCGGGCCAGCAGGCGCCCGGCCAGCATCCCGCTCACGATGGATCCCGCGCCCTGCGCCGCCGAGAGAACCCCGAGCCGGGTGGCCGGCAGATGCAGTCCGTGCACGACCTGCGCGAGGATCCCCGCGTTGGTGAGGCCGGAGAGCCCGATGGCCACCGCCGCGACAAGCACCGGCACCCGCACCGCCGGATTCCCGAACAGCGCCCGCAGCCCTTCCCGGATCTCCCCGCGCCGGGAACGCACTGCCACCTCCGGGTGCGTTGTGGGCGGTCGTAGCCGGACCAAGGCGTAGCAGGCGGCGGTCAGCAGGGGCATCGCGGCGGCCAGCAGCACCACCGGGGTCGGGCCCGCCCAGGCGTAGAGGCCGGCGCCGGCCAGTGGGGCCACCAGCTTCATGCCCTCCTGGGCGCTGGTGCGCCAGCCGTTGACATCGCCGAGGCGGCCCGGTGGCAGGGCGGACGGCAGGATGGCCGTCTCGCCCGCGTCGATCAGCACGTAGCTGACGCCGCGGGCCAGCAGCACCGCGTAGATCAGCCAGGCTTCGCGGGCCGACGTGACCGTGAGCAGGGTCAGCATGATCGCGGCGAGCAGCAGGTCGGTCCAGATCATCAGGGGGCGGCGGGGCAGGCGGTCGACCAGCGCGCCCAGCCACGGTGCGGCCAGCGTCGGCGCGTAGACGCACAGGCCGGTCAGGGCCGCGATGCCCGGCGAGCCGGTCAGGTCGAAGACCCAGATGCCGGCGGACAGGGTCATCGCGGTGCTGCCGAACCCGGACACCAGGGAGATCACGACAAACAGGACAGCGTTCCGTCGCACCGCACGACCTCCCGAGAATGAGCCGACCGGGTTCATCCTCAAGACTTGAGCGGCAATCTGTCAACCCTGCGGCGACGCGGCCTCCACGGCGGCCCGGAGCCGGGCGATCGCGGCCCGGGTCGGCCCCGGCAGGGCCGGCTCGGCCTCGGCGAGATCACTCAAAGCGGCATCGACAAGCGAATACAGCCCTCCGCCCGGCGCTTCGGGGGCGGCTGCGAGGGTCTCCCGCACGAGGGCGGCCCGGACGAACCGGCGATCCCATCGCCGGTCGGCGCCGATGCGGCGATGCAGCTCCACGGCGGCGGCGCGCAGGTCGGAGAGCTTTTCGCCGTACGCCCGGTCGAGGTCTCGTCGCACCGGCCGCAAGGTCGCCGCCAAGCGCAATCGCCGCTGCTCCGCCGCCTGCCGGCTGGTCAGCCCGAGCGCCTCGGCGATCTCCGCCCAGGTGGCGCCGGCCCGGCGGGCCCGGTCGATCAGCGCGAGCTCGTCGGCCTCCAGGCTCGCCCGCCGCTCCGGAATCGCCCGCAACTCACTCAGCTCGACCACGTTGGCCAGCCTAACAGTTGTCAATGCAAAATTGACAACCAGCGGCCGCTGTTGTCTTGATAAAGTCCGGTCAGTCGCCCGGTCCCACCTTGGTCCGGGCCGTGCATTTCTTCCGCCCGGCGATCGGGGTGGCGGCGCGGGCGTGTGTCCCGTCCGGCCGCAACCTGAGAGCGTCCCGGTCGGGCCACGGGTCGCGCCTCTTCACCGGCACCGGCGACCCCGGGTGGTCCGCGTCGTCCGGCGGCGACGAGGGACTCATGCCGTCCGCGTACCTTCCGTTGTTGCGCACCCCGGGTGCCGCCGCTTTCTTCCTCTCCGCCGCCGCCGGTCGGGTCGGCATCGCCATGACCGGCCTCGGCCTCATCTGGTTGGTGCATGCCCGCACCGGCTCCTACGGGACGGCGGGCCTGGCCACCGCCGGGTTCGCGGTCACCGAAGCCCTGCTCGGGCCGTACCTGGCCCGCCTGATCGACCGGTTCGGCCAGCCGCGAGTCCTGCCGTTCGCCCTGGTCGCGCACGGCGCCGCGATCGCGGCCGTGCTGGCCGCCCGCACCCCGGCCGCGATGATCGTCGCGGCCACCTGCGCCGGCGCGGCCGTGCCCCAGCTCGGCGCGCTAACCGCGGCCCGCTGGGCCCACCTGCTGCGCCCCAACGAGGCCAACCAGACCAAGCCGGCCGACCGGGCCGGTGAGCTGGCTACCGCCTTCTCGTTGGAGTCGCTGGCCAACGCCACCGCGTTTCTGCTCGGGCCGGTCCTGGTCGCGGGGCTCGGCGCGGCCGGCAACCCGGCCGTGGCCAGCGCGATCGCCGCGGCCCTGATCCTGATCGGCGGCGGGACCCTGGCCGCCCAGCACCGCACCGCCCCGCCCCCTCGAAAAGCGGGCACCGGCGGCGGGCCGCCGGCCTTCGTGCCTCTCCTCGGCGGCCTGCACCTGGCCGTCGGGGTCTACTTCGGCACGCTCAGCGTCGCGATCACTGCCTTCGCGGTCGGTCAGGGCACGCCCGGGGCCGCCGCGCCGATCATCCTGGCCGCGAGTCTGGGCGGGCTGCTGTCCGGCTGGTTCTACGGGCGGCGCCGGCGCCGCGCCCCGGTGACCGTCCAGCTCGTCGCCGTCACCGCCTATCTGACCGGCACGGCCCTGCTGCTGCCGGTCGCGCCGTCGCCGGTCTGGCTCGGCGCGGCCGCGGTGCTGACCGAGGCGGCGGTGCCGCCCACGCTGGTCCTGCTGGCCGTCCTGACCGAGCGGTCGGTCCGGCCGGCGGTCCTCACCGAGGCGTTCACCTGGAACAACTCGAGCACCGCGGCCGGTTCGGCGATCGCTGCCGCGCTGGCCGGCCGCCTCGCCGACAGCGCGGGCACCTCCGCCGCGTTCGCCCTGGCTCCCGCGGCCGGCCTCGCGCTGCTGGCTCTCGCCCTCGCTGCGGGCCGGGTCAGGACCAGGTGATTTCGCCGTCTCGGTCCAGGAAGCGGCCGGAGCCGTGGCCTGGGCCCTCGGTGGCCAGGGTGACTACCGCGTCGGTGCCCTCGGTTACGGTCTGGGGGCCGGAGTTGCCGTTGAAGTCGGTCGCCGTGTAACCCGGGTCGGCCGCGTTGATCCGGATGTCCGGCAACGCCTTGGCGTACTGGGTGGTCAGCATGGTCAGCGCGGCCTTCGAGGACGTGTAGGGCGCGGCGATCACCTTGGACTCGGCGCGGGCCGGGTCGTGGGTGGCGGCCAGGGAGCCCATCGAGCTGCTCACGTTGATGATTACCGGGTCGGCCGAGCGCCGCAGGAGCGGCAGGAACGCGGTGCTGGCCCGCACCACGCCGACCACGTTGACGTCCAGCACGCCGAGGACCTCAGCGGCGGTCAGGGTGCTCGGGTCGCCCATCGGGCCGTGGACACCGGCGTTGTTGATCAGCACGTCGATCCGGCCTTCGTGCTGTTCGACGTCGGCAGCCGCCGCAGTGACCGAGTCGTCGTCGGTCACGTCAATACGAACGAAACGAGCGCCCAATGAAGATGCCGCGGCGCGGCCGGCCTGCTCGTCGCGGGCCCCCAGCAGCACGGTGTGGCCCTGTTCGATGAGGCGGCGGGCGGTCTCGCGGCCGAGGCCCTTGTTGGCCCCGGTGATGAAGGTGATCGTCATGCGTCCATCGTCGGCGCGGTGGACGCAGTCATCCAGAGAACATCGTTACCACCCTCGGGCCGCGACTCCGAGCGAGAATCGCTGCCATGGAACTCGGCGTGACTCTGCGAGCTTGGCGCGATCGGCTCTCCCCGGCGGCGGCCGGTCTGCCCGCGGGGCGTGCGCGGCGAGCGGTCGGGCTGCGCCGGGAGGAGCTCGCCGACCTGGCCGGCATTTCGGTGGACTACGTCGTACGGCTGGAGCAGGGTCGATTTTCCTCGCCGTCGGCGCAGGTGGTGGCCGCGCTGGCGCGGGCGTTGCAGCTCAGCGTGGCCGAGCGCGACCATCTCTACCGGCTGGCCGGTCTGGTGCCGCCGGCCGGCGGCGAGATCTCCGAGCACATCCCGCCCGGCCTGCGGCGGGCCCTCAACCGGCTCGGGGACGCGGCCGTCGCCGTGTTCGCCGCCGACTGGCAGGTCATCTGGTGGAACCGGGGCTGGGCCGCGCTGCTCGGCGATCCGTCGACGGTGCCGGTGCCGCTGCGCAACTTCGCCCGCGACACCTTCCCGGTCGGCGACGACGGGCCGGGGATGTCGCAGTGGCCGGTCGTCTCGCACGCCCACCACGAGGTGGAGGCGGCGATCGTGTCCGACCTGCGGCAGGCCACCGGCCGCTTCCCGGGCAACCCGCGCCTGACCCGGCTGATCCGGTCGCTCACCGACGGCAACCCACGGTTCGCCGAGCTGTGGTCGGCCGGCGCGGTCGGCACGCATCGCGAGGACCACAAGGTCGTCGAGCACCCGGCGGTGGGGCCGATCGAGGTCGACTGCGACGTGATGTCCGACGCCGACCTGAAGGTCGTGATTCTCACCGTGGTGCCGGGCACCGAGGACGAATCCAAGTTCCGGCTGGCGCTGGTGGCCGGACAACCCGCCGGACAACCCGCCGGACAACCCGCCGGGCTCAGTGCCGCCACTGGAGCATCGCGGCGGTAGCGTCGTCGCGGAGCTCGCCCTCCTCGTACGTCACGATGGCCTGAATCAGCCGGCGCATGATCTCCGGGGCCGTCAGGCCCCCCTTCAACAGAGTGATCATGAAGTCGGCCAGCCGGTCGGGGCCGAACAGCGTGCCGGACGCGTCCCGGGCCTCGGTGATCCCGTCGGTGTAGAGGATCAGCGTGTCGCCCGGTTCGAGCTGCTGCTCGACAATGCCGGGGGCGCGGCCCAGCATGTGGCCGAGGCCGAGCGGCAGGGTCGTCGGGGTGCGCAGCGGGGGCAGTTGGCGGCCGTCGCGCAGCAGCAGCTCGGCCGGGTGGCCGGCGCTGATCCGCCGGTAGTGGCCGGTGGCGGTGTCGAGCTCGACGAGCAGGGCGGTGACGAAACTGCCCGGGTACTGCGCGTTGATCCACTTGTCGATCGAGCGGCAGGTGTCGGCGAGCGACAGCCCGGACCGGCGGGCGTTGCGGTAGGTGTTGAGGGTCAGCGTGGTGAGGGCGCTGGCGCTGATGCCGTGCCCCACCGTGTCGAACAGCCCGACGTGCAGCACGTCGCCGTTGACCGCGTAGTCGAACGCGTCCCCGCCGACGTCGTAACAGGGTTCCAGCACCGCGGTCACCACGGTGCCGTCGACCGCGCAGGTGAGCGGCGGCAGCTGGTTCCAGATGATCTCGGCGGCCAGCTGCATGGGCAGCCGGCGCCGGGTGTGCTCGACCGCGTCGCCGTAGAAGCGGCGGCTCGCGATCAGCTCGGCGACCAGGGCCGCGATCACGTCGAGGTCGCGCCGGGCGTCGGCCCCCGGCATCTCCTTGACGCCCAGCCCGAGCACGCCGAGCCGCTCGGCGCCGTGCAGCAGCGGCAGCCAGAGGTAACCGTCGTCGTAGGTCTCGGTCGCGGTGGTGAAGCACCGCCCGGCCGCGGTCGTCTCGACCGGCTGTGATTCCAGGTCGCCGGGCGCGCTGCCGTGCAGCGGGCACAGGGCCAGCTGCCCGTAGTCGATGAGCAGCACGCCCGCCGACTCGGCGTCGAGCAGCGGCGCGGCCCGCGCCAGCACCACGGGCAGATCTTCGGCCCGCCCGTGTCGCAGCGCGAGCAGCCGCCGAACCGCTTCCATCGCAAGCATCGGCTCCATCATCCAGCGGCAACCTCCCGGCCGCTACTCAGCGAGACGGCCTTCACTCAGCGAGATGGCCTTCACTCAGCGAGGCGGCCTTCACTCAGCGAGGCGGCCTTCACTCAGCGAGGCGGCCTTCACTCAGCGAGGCGAGGACCGCGGCGTGGGCGAAACCACGGATCACCGGGTGCACGCCGTCGGTGTGCAGTTCCGGCTGGAAAAGGGTGGCCAGGAAGAACGGGTGGCCGGGCAGCTCGGCCACGCGTACCTCGCCGGAGTCGTCGTGCCCGGAGAAACGCATGCCGTGCGCGGCGAGCCGGTCGATGTAACCGGCCGCGATGCCGTAGCTGCAGTGGTAGCGCTCGACCGTGCGGCTCGCGCCCAGCAGCTCCTCGATGCGCGAGCCGGGGGCCAGGTTGATCGCGCCCTCGTGCCCGACCAGCGAGCAGGACAGCTCGGCGATCAGCGCGTCGGTGCCGGGGCCCTCGTCGTTCTCGGCGTGCCGGGCGCCGGGCAGGTCACAGACGTTGCGGGCGAACTCCAGCATGGCGTGCTGGAAACCGCCGCAGGTGCCGAGGAACGGAATCCCGGCGGTGCGGGCGGTGTGCGCGGCGGTCACGGCTCCGGCCTCGCTGCGGTACGGGCTGCCGGGCGCCAGCCAGATCCCGGCGAACCCGCGCAGCGCGGCCGGGTCGGCCGCGTCGGGCGACGGGATCCAGTACGCGTCGAGGTCGATCTGCTCCTGCTCACGGAGGGCGTCGAGGATGGCGGGGATGCGCGAATGGGCTCGCACGGCGGGCGACCGGTCGCCGACCAGGGCAATCGAAATCATGCCCCGATGCTGCCCGCCCTGAGACATAAGGTCCAACGATGATTGGTACGGCCGGTATTAGCATCGCTGATGTGGATCCGCACCTGCTCCGTACCTTCCTCGCGGTGGCCGACACCGGCTCGTTCTCGGCCGCCGCCGAGCGCCTGCGATACACCCAGTCCGCGGTCTCGCAGCAGATCGCGACCCTGGAGGCCGACCTGGGCACTTCGCTGTTCACCCGGCGCCCGGTCGCGCCGACCCCGGCCGGCGAGCGGCTGCGACGACATGCGGCGCTCATCCTGGTACGCCTGGAGGCGGCTCGCGCCGACGTGGCCCGCGCGCTGGCCCCGCCCGGCCGGCTGGTGATCGGGCTGACCCCGCTGTCCTGGGCGGCCCCGGTGGCGACCGCGATCGCCACCATCCGAGCCGAGTCGGCGCTGCTCCGCACGCACGTCCGGGTCGCCGATCGCGACAAGATTGTCGAGGCGGTGGCGGTCGGCGAGCACGACCTCG
Source organism: Paractinoplanes tereljensis (assembly GCF_016862435.1). Taxonomy (GTDB): domain Bacteria; phylum Actinomycetota; class Actinomycetes; order Mycobacteriales; family Micromonosporaceae; genus Actinoplanes; species Actinoplanes tereljensis. The sequence goes on along the minus strand of NZ_BOMY01000025.1, from coordinate 83,208 downwards.
GCCTGGTGGACGGCTTCACCGCACCCAACGACCCGCTGCGCCTGCCCGAGCCCGGTGCCGGCGGCCCGCGGGCGGTCGGCGTCGCGGAGAGCCGGGCGGTGGTGGCGGTCCCGCGGACCCACCCGTTGCACGGCCGGTCGCGGGTCGGGCTGGGCGACCTGGCCGACGCGTACTGGATCGATGCCCCGGAGATCGCGCCGTTCACCCGGCTGCCGGTCGACGGCCTGCGGGCGAGCCTGCGCTACGACGGCTGTGACGCCACCGTGCTGGCCGGTCTGGTCGCCGCCGGGCACGGCCTGGCCGTGCTGCCCGAGCCCATGGTCGCCGCGCACGACGGCCTGACCGGCGTGCCGGTGGACCGGCTGGTCCACCGGGTGGAGTTGCTGTCGTTGCGCGCCGACGAGGACGGCCCGGCCGCCCGGCTGTCGGCGCTGCTCAGCGCAGGGACTTGAGCAGGGCGATGTCGGCCGCGTGGCCCTCGTGCTCGACCGACGGCGTCTCCACGATCACCGGGACGGCAGCGACGGCCGGGTGGGTCATCAGCTCGGCGAACGCGGCCTCGCCGATGCGGCCCTTGCCGATCGTCTCGTGCCGGTCGCGGGTCGAGCCGCACTCGTCCTTCGAGTCGTTGGCGTGGATCAGCATCAGCCGGTCGGCGCCGATCGTGTCGATCAGCGTGTCCAGCGTCGCGGTCATCCCGCCGGGAGTGGCCAGGTCGTGCCCGGCCGCCCAGGCGTGGCAGGTGTCGAAGCAGACGCCCATCCACGGGTGCTGCTCCACCGCCGCCAGGTAGGGGCCCAGGTCCTGCACCTTCGAGGCCAGGCTGCGGCCACCGCCGGCGCTCGGCTCGACGAGCAGTTTCGGCAGACCGCGGGCGGCTGCGTCGTCGAGCAGCGGCAGCAGGGCCTCGCGCAGCTGGTGCATCGCCTTGGCGTCGTGCTCGGGGTCGACCGAGCTGCCCGCGTGGTAGACCACCGCGGCCGCGCCGATCGCCCGGCCCCGGTCGAGGGCGTGGGCCAGCGTCGCGATCGACCGTTCGACGGTCATCTCGGTCGGCGAACCCAAATTCACCAGCAGAGAGGCATGGATGTACGCCGGGAGACCGCGCTCGCCGATGCCGTCCCGGAACAGGGTGTCCTGCTTCGGGTCACCGGGCGGCAGGGCCCAGCCACGCGAGTTGGAGACGTACACCTGCAGGGTCTCCGACCCGGCCGCGTCCACGTACGGCAGGGCGGCCTTGGCCAGCCCGCCGGACGTCTTGGTGTGCGAACCGATGGGACGGTCTAGAAGCACGCGATGACCACCTCGGTCTGCGGCGGCACCTGGGTGTTCACCGGGTTCTGCTGGCGGACGAAGCCGTTCTGGTTGAAGCCCTCGATGCGCACCCGCAGGTTGAGGCCCTGCAGGGTGGCCGCGGCCTGCTGGCACGGCTGGTTGTTCAGGTCGGGCACGCCGACCAGCGGCGGGCCCTTGCTGACGTCCAGGGTGACCTCGGCGTCCTTGGCCGCGCCGGTGCCCGCCTTGGGGGTCTGCGCGATGACCGTGTCGGCCGGCTGGTCGTTGTCCTTGTAGCGCTCGACCGCGGTCAGGCCCAGCCCCTGCAACGCGTTACGGGCGTCGTTGATGTTCTTGCCGACCAGGTCGGGCACCTGGATCGGGGCCCGGCCCTTGCTGACCACGACGGTGACCGTGTCGCCCCGCTTGAGCTCGGTGCCCTTGGCCGGGTCGGTGGAGACCACCGCGCCCTCGGGGACGGTGTCGCTGTACTGCGCGGTGCCCTCTTTGACCTTCAGGCCGTTCTGATCCAGCTCGGCCTTGGCCGCGGTCAGCTCGAGCCCGGCCAGGTCGGGCACCTCGAACCGCTCCGGGCCCAGCGACAGCACCAGCGTGATCGTGCCGCCGTTGACGATCCGCGCCTTGACGGCCGGATTTTGGCTGACCACGGTGTCCTTGGGGGCGGTCTCGCTGTAGGCGCCGTCGGCGTAGAACAGCTCGAAGTTGTTCTGCCGGGCGAACAGCTGCGCCTGCTCCTTGGTCATGTTGACCATGGTTGGCGCCTCGGTGTAGCGACCCAGCGTCACCCACCAGGTGCTGCCGATGACCACCAGCACCATCACCGCGATGGCGGCCGACAGCAGGATGCGCCGCCGGTCGAAACCGGTGTTACGGCCCAGGGCGGCGTCGCCGCGCCGGTAGACCTGGGTGTTGCGGCTCTGCTCGGGCAGCCGGGCCCAGGTGGGCCGGTCGGTGCCGTAGCCGTCGGTGACGGCCGGAACCATCGCGGTCGCGTCGGCGTCGGCGTGCCGGGACTGCGGCACCTGACGCAGCAGGGCGGTCTCGACACTGGCCGCGCCGAGGTCGTCCTTGACCGCCTGGACCTCGCCGAGCAGGGCACCGGCGTCGGTGGGCCGGGCGCCCGGGTCGCGGCGGGTGGCCCGGGCGACCAGGTCGTCGAGCGCCTTGGGGATGCCCTTGACGACCGCCGACGGGGGCGGCACGTCGTTGTCGACGTGCTGCCAGGCGACCTCGACCGGGTCGTCGCCGTCGAATGGGACGCGGCCGCTGAGCATCTCGTAGAGCACGATGCCGGCCGAGTAGACGTCGGTGCGCGCGTCCGCGTGCCCGTCGGTGACCAGCTCGGGTGCGACGTAGGCCACGGTCGCCATCAGCTGGCCGGAGTCGTCGACGCTGCTCGCCTCGACCGCGCGGGCCAGCCCGAAGTCGGCCACCTTGACCACGGCGTCGATCAGGTTGCCGGCGCCACCGCTGGGCGCCTCGGCGACCAGCACGTTCTCCGGTTTGACGTCGCGGTGGACCAGGCCGGCCCGGTGGGCGGCGGCGATCGCGGCGAGCATCTGCTCGAGGATCGCGCAGGCCTCGTTGGGGTTGAGACGGCGGCGCTGGCTGAGCACGTCCCGCAGGGTGTGACCCTGCACGTACTCCATCACCAGGTAGGGCAAGCCCTGGTGGCGGCCCTGGTCGTACACGGCCACGACGTTGGGGTGGGTGAGCCGGGCGATCGTCTTGGCCTCGTCGGTGAACCTGTCCACGAAGTGGACATTCGTCGCCTGCGAGGGGTGAATGATCTTCAGGGCCACGGTGCGTTCGAGTCGCTGATCGGTGGCCGTGTAGACGGTCGCCATGCCACCACGGGCCACTCGACCGGTGATCCGGTAGCGGCCGTCAATCGTCGTGCCGATCAACGTGTCGGCGACTGTGGTGTCCATCGGCGTGAAGTGTATGTGTCTTTCCGGTGGGGGCAGACCAGGATGTCATAGCTGAGTCCAAACGGGTACGCCCGCGGTCCGGACCAGCTGCTCACACCGGCTGTCTGCCCCGACAAAAGCGGATTTACTGCCGTCGGTGGCGATGCCAGGAATCAGGGGATTCGCTAGGTTCGACCGAATCGGAGGGTGTGGCCGACGTCTCGCTGGGTGAGACGGAGGCGCTCGGCGAAGCACTGCCGGAGGGCGTCGGCGAGGCCGATGAGCTGGGCGCGGTCGGTGTCGGCACCGGCGGGCTGTCGCAGCGACATCCGGGTTTGGCGGTATTTGTCGTCCGAATCGGACTCACGTTCGCCGGCTGCGGTGGCAGCGACGGGATCGGGTCCGTCGTGGCCGGGCCGGGTGCGTCCGCCGCCGGCTCGAGGCCGACCGCTGGGGTACGGCGTGAGCTGTGCACCGCCGGCACGGGACCCTGACCGATCCCGGTGTTGGGCGTGAAGGTGCTCGTCGCCGCCGGTCGGGCCGGCACCGTGTCCGCGGCCGCCGACGGCTCCTTCAGCAGCGACCCGAGTCCGTTCACCACCCCGAGGTAGGCACCGGTCGCACCGACCACGGTCAGCACCCCCAAACCGGTGACGGCGAGCGCCCGGCGCGGCCGCCGGGGCGGGACGAACTCCGCGAACACCGGACCGCCGAAGGTATTCATCCCGGTCGACGTCATATCCGGCCCGCCCGGTGCGGGCTGCACCGGCCGGCGGCCCATGTCGTAGCGCACCGACCGCCACGCTCCGGTCAGCTCGGCGCGGACTCTCCGCCACAGGCTCATCGCGTTCGTTCTCCGATCTGGCACGCTGTAGGAGTGAGCGATTCCGTTACTGCCGGACCGGCCGCCTGGGTCAACCTGCCGGACCTGTCCGAAAAACTCGGCGTGTCGATCAGCAAGGTCCACCAGATGATCCGGGACGGGCACCTGCTGGCCCTCAAGCACGACGGGGTCCGCCAGGTCCCCGCGGAGCTCGTGGCCAACAGCACGGTGCTCAAGCACCTGCCCGGCATCCTGACCTTGCTACGCGACGCCGGGTATAACGACGAAGAAGCCCTCCGGTGGCTCTACGAGCCCGATCCGACCGTGGACGGCAACCCCGCGCTCGGGCTGGGCGGCGACCGGGCACGCGAGGTGAAGCGGCGCGCGCAAGCTCTGGGTTTCTGATGGCGCGGGGTTTCTAGTGCGGCACCTCGCCTACCTGCTGGTTCTCGCGGGCTGCCTCGGGGCGGCGAGCTGGCTCGAACCAGTGCTGCGGGTGCACGTCTTCCGCCGGTGGCGGCGGCTGTTGCTGGCCGTCGTTCCGGTGGTGATCGTCTTCGTCCTCTGGGACCTGGCCGCGATCGCGGCCGGCCACTGGCACTTCGATCCGGCGCAGACCACCGGCATCGTCTTCCCGGGCGGCCTGCCGCTGGACGAGGTGCTGTTCTTCGCGGTGGTGCCGGTCTGCGCGATCCTCGGGTTCGAGGCCGTCCGAGCCGTCCTGGACAAACCAGCCGGCGACGAGTTGGCCGGTGACGAGTTGGCCGGTGACGAGTGAGCTACACCGCCGCCGCGCTGACCGGGGCGCTGGTGGCGATCGGGCTGGACCTGTTCGTGTTCCGGGTGCGACTGCTGGGCCGGGCCGTCTTCTGGGCCACCTACCCGATCATCATCACCTTTCAGCTGCTCTCGAACGGCATCCTGACCGGCCGGAACATCGTGATGTACGACCCCGACGCGATTGTGGGAGTGCGGATCGCGTACGCCCCGGTTGAGGATCTGGTCTTTGGATTTGCCCTGGTTCTTCTGACTTTGGACCTGTGGGTGTGGTGGGGGCGGCGCGGCGTGCAGCGCGAGCCGAAGGCCGGTCAGGGCAGCGCGTTGCTGCGCCGCCTGCGGCGTTAGCCTGCGCCGTTAGCCCGTGCCGCTAGACCGTCCGGCGGGTGGCCGCGTCGGCCAGCGCGCGCAGCACCGTGCGCGCCTCCTCGTCGATCGGCGCCGCCGCCAGGGCCGACAGCGACGCGGTCATCAGGTCGTCGATGCGCTGCTCGGTCGCGGCCAGGGCGCCGCTGTCCCGGATCAGCGCGCGCAGGCGCTCCACGCCGTCATCGGTGAGGGACTGATCGCCGAGTCCTTTGTCCAGTTCGTCCCACGCGCCGTCGTCCAGGGCGCCGAACGCCGCCGCCACCAGGTACGTCCGCTTTCCCTCGCGCAGGTCGTCGCCGGCCGGCTTGCCGGTCTGCGACGGATCCCCGAACACGCCGAGCACATCGTCACGCAGCTGAAAAGCCTCACCCAACGGCAGACCAAACGCGGTGTACGCCTCGTGCACGCTCGCCGGGGCGCCGGCGACCGCCGCGCCCAGCAGCAGCGGCCGCTCGACCGTGTACTTCGCGGCCTTGAACCGGGCCACCTTGCCGGCCCGCTCCAGCGACGTGTCGGCGGTCGCCTGGGTGAGCACGTCGAGGTACTGACCCACGGTCACCTCGGTGCGCATCTCGTCGAATACCGGGCGGGCCCGGGTCAGCTCGGCCGGGCCCAGCCCCGAGGTGTGCAGCAGCTCGTCCGACCAGACCAGCGACAGGTCGCCGAGCAGCACCGCCGCCGCGTCACCGAACGACGCGGACGCCCCGCGCCATCCGGCCCCGGCGTGCCGGCTCTCGAACCGGCGGTGCATCGACGGCTCGCCGCGCCGGGTGTCCGAGCGGTCCATCAGGTCGTCGTGGATCAGCGCGCTCGCCTGCACCAGCTCCAGGGCCGCCACCGCCGCCACCACCTCGTCGCCGTCGGCGCCGCCGGCCCCGCGGTAACCCCAGTAGGCGAACGCCGGGCGCAGCCGCTTGCCGCCGCCCAGCACGAACGCCTCGAGCGCGTCCGAGACGTCGGCCAGGGCCGGGTCGATACCGGCCAGGCGGGTGCGCTGATCGGCGAGGAAGGCGGTCAGGGCCTTGTCGACGCGAGGTCGCAGGCCGGCCACTTCGACAGGGGAGGTCACGGGGAAACGCTAACCGACGCCCGGCCGGTAGAGTTCTTGACGTGGCTCTCGGACTTCCCTCACGTCTTCCCGGCACACCGGCGATCGGTGAGCTCATCCGGCATGCCGCGCCGACCTTCTCTTTCGAGTTCTTTCCGCCCAAGACGCCCGAGGGCGAGACGCTGCTGTGGAAGGCCATCCGCGAGCTGGAGTCGCTGCGGCCGAGTTTCGTCTCGATCACCTACGGCGCGGGCGGCACCACCCGCGACACCACGGTCGCCGTCACCGAGCGGGTCGCCACCGAGACCACGCTGCTGCCGATGGCCCACCTGACCGCGGTCAACCACTCGGTCGCCGAGCTGCGCAACGTGATCGGGCGGCTGGCCGGCGCCGGCATCCGCAACGTGCTCGCGGTGCGCGGTGACCCGCCCGGCGACCCGATGGGTGAGTGGGTGCGGCACCCCGAGGGCGTGCTCTACGCCGAAGACCTGGTCCGGCTCCTGAAGGAGTCGGGCGACTTCAGCGTGGGCGTGGCCGCGTTCCCCTACAAGCACCCCCGCTCGGCCGACACCGACACCGACACCGCCAACTTCGTGCGCAAATGCCGGGCCGGCGCCGACTTCGCGATCACCCAGATGTTCTTCGACGCCGACGAATACCTGCGGCTGCGCGACCGGGTGGCGGCGGCGAGCTGCCAGACCCCGATCGTGCCCGGCGTGATGCCGGTGACCCGGATGGCCACCATCGAGCGGTCGTCCCAGCTGTCCGGCGCGCCGTTCCCGGCCAAGCTCCTGGAGCGTTTCGAGCGGGTCGCCGGCGACGAGGCCGCGGTGCGCGAGCTCGGCATCGAGGCGTGCGCCGAGATGTGCCAGAAACTGCTCGACGAGGGCGTGCCCGGCATCCACTTCATCACCCTCAACCGCTCCACCGCGACCCGCGAGGTGTGGCAGCTGCTCACCCCGGCCCCCGCCACCGTCGCCGCGGCCGCCTGACACCGCGGTGACCTGGGACGACTACTGCGCGGCCTGGTCGAAGCTGCACGGCGGATTCAACCCGGCGACCGCGTCGCCGTTCGTGCGGGGTTGGGTGCGCACGGCGTACGGAATCGGCTCCTGGCTCGGCGCCAAGCGCATCGGACCGTCGGCGGTGACCACCGCCGGCCTGGTTCTGTGTCTGGCCGTGCCCGGCGCGGTGAGCCTGGGCCGCGCGGGTCTGCTGGCCGGCGCGGTGCTGGTGCTGCTGGCAGCGCTCGCCGACGGCCTCGACGGCGCGGTCGCGGTGATCACCGGACGGGCCACCCGGCTCGGCTACGTCTACGACTCGGTGGCCGACCGGCTCGGCGAGGCCGCCTGGCTGTACGCGTTCTGGCTGGCCGGCGTGCCCGGCGGGCTGGTGGTGGCGGCCGGCGCGGCGAGCTGGCTCCAGGAGTACGCGCGGGCCCGCGCCACCGCCGCCGGGATGGCCGAGATCGGCGTCGTGACGGTCGCCGAACGACCCACCCGGGTGCTCATCGCGATCTTCGGCCTGCTGCTCGGCTTCGCGCTGACGCAGCTGGTCACGGTCGCGACAATCATCTGGATCGCGCTCGCCACGGCCGGGTTGCTGCAGCTCACCGTCGTGGTGCGGCGAGAGCTCGGAGATCATTAATCGGTTGTCCCTCGTGGAGCGCTTTCCCTACCGTGTGCTCATCGCTCAGTCACGCGGGGAGGTGGCCACGATGAGCGCCGTCCTTGTTCTCAACGCCGACTTCGGGCCGCTGCACCGGGTCAGCCTCCGGCACGCCGTCCGCATGCTGTTCCGGCAGGTGGCGGTCGTGCACGAGGCCGAGCCCGACCGGCAGATCGGGGTCTACCCGATGCCCACCGTGGTGCGGCTGGTCAGCTACGTGGTGACCCGCTGGCGGCACAGCCGCGGCCCGGCCTGGTCCCGGGTCGGCGTGCTGGCCCGCGACCACCGCGCCTGCGCCTACTGCGGTGCCCCGGCGTCCACCATTGACCACGTGCTGCCCCGCTCGCGCGGCGGCGCCAACGAATGGACCAACACCGTGGCCGCCTGCGGCCGCTGCAACAACCGCAAGGGCGACCGCACCCCGTCCGAGGCGCGGATGCCGTTGCGAGTGCGGCCGGCCGCCCCGTCCTGGGCCGCGCTCGCCTGACCTTGCGGCCAGATCGCGGCCGGCGGGCCGGCACGGGGGCAGGTCCGCCGGTCGTCCCGAATCAGGGGCGGGTCGCCTGCACGAAGGTGACCCGGCCGAGCCGGTGGTCGGCGTGTGCGACCTCCCGGGCGTCGCCGAAACCGGCGTCGGCCAGGAGGGTGACGATGCCGTTGCCGCGGTTGCGGGACACCACCGGGCTGCGCGCGACCCGGGAGTGCATCGGGCGGGTCAGGTGCCGCCAGCGGGCCGAATGTCCGGCGTTCTCGACGTCGGACGCCGGGCCGCCGAAGTCGGCGACGGTGACCGTTCCGCCCGGACGAAGAGCGCGTAACGCGTCCCGCGCGAGCGCGATGCGGCCGTCGTCATCGACGTGGTGCAGGGCCAGTGCCGAGATCAGATGGTCGAGCGAGGCGTCCTCGGCGGGAATCCGGTCGGCGTACCCCCGGACGAGGGTGAGCGGGACGTTCCGGCGGCGGGCCTTGCGTGCTGCCCGGCGCAGGGCCTGCGCGTCGGGGTCGAGGCCGGTCACCCGCGCGCCCGGCTGGGCCGCCAGCACGGCGAACGACAGGTTGCCCGTGCCGCAGCCGACATCGACCACGGTCTGACCGGGCTCGATGCCGGCGAGCGCGACCGCTCGCTCGTGCAATGCGCGGACGCCGGCCACCCGGGTGAGGGCGTCGTAGAACGGGAGAAGCCAGGGCTTTCGCGCACCCGGCAGGAACGGGCGGTCCCGCTCCTCCGGAGTCCGCTGATCAAGGATGCGTACGGGGGTCGAAGGTGCCATTGATGCCTCCCTCTCGTCGTCACCTCCAAGACTTGGATATCCTGCGGTCGTCAGGCAGGACTAAGCGGGGTGAATATGGGACTTTCTTCGGTTGCTCCCTCGAGCCTGCGGACGGTACGGCCGGGCGGGACGCTGGTCTACCGCTACCGGCAGCGCCCCGGTCTGCCGCCCGTCTCGGTGACCCACTTCGACACCGAAGCCACCCACGCCGGCCTCCCGCCGGACCACCGGCACGCGCACGACTTCTTCGTCCTGCTCTACGTCGAGCAGGGCACCGGCTCGGTCACCGTGGACGGCACCGAGCGGTCACTGCGGACCGGCGAGCTGCACGCCGTGTCGCCCGGGCAGGTCGTCGGCGTCGGGGCCGCGGCGGAGATCGCCCGCGGCCGCGCGTGGTCGGTCGCCTTCACCCCGGACGCCGTCCCCGCCCTCGCCTCGGTCTCCCCACTGGCCTGGCTGCACCATCCCCTGCTCGCCCTGTTCGCGGCCGACGGGCCGCCCGCCCGGATTGCCGGCCCCGACCGGGCGGCCTGGTCGGGGTGGCTGGCGGAGCTGGCCGGGGAACTGGCCGACCCGGCCCGCCTCGGCGCCCACGAGGCGGTCGCCGCGCTGCTCACCCGGCTTCTGGTCGCGGCCGCGCGGCTGGCACCCAGCGCTCCGCCCGCGCTGGACCCACTCGTCGAGCGGGTCTTCGCCCAGATCGAGGCGACGTTCCGCCAGCCGGTCTCCGCCACCGACGTCGCCCGCGCACTCGGCTACACCCCCGGGCACCTCACGACCGTGCTCCGCCGGCGCACCGGCCGTCCCCTGCTGGAATGGATCACCGAACGGCGGATGACCGAGGTGCGGCGAATGCTCCGCGAGACCGATTTGTCGCTCGACACCGTCGCCACCCGCACCGGCCTGCGCGACGCCACCTATCTGGTCCGCCGCTTCCGCAACCGCTACGGCATCACCCCACAGCGCTGGCGCCGCACCCAGCAGTAGTCCCCTGTCCCGATGCCCACCGTGGTGCGGCTGGTCAGCTACGCGGTGACCCGCTGGCGGCACAGCCGGCGAGGCCGAGTTGGTGCACCGCGCGGCGGCGCCCTTGCGGGCTCGATCGCGGTCGGCGGGCCGGCACGGGACAGGTCCGCCGGCCGTCCTGATTTTTTGTCGTACAGGTGTGCGAATCTGTCGGGGTGCTGGAGGAACTGACCGAGATCCGCGACATGCTCGCCAAGTGCGACGTGCCGCTGTGGTCCGGGTCCGACTCCGACGTGGTGACCGCGATGGAGAAGGGCTGGGCCTGCGCGCAGCAAGCTCTGGCGGTCACCGCGCGCCTCGTCGGTGAGGCTTCGCGCCGTGGAATTCCACGGCGCGAAGCCCAATCCAGCACCCCCGTGTGGCTACGCCAGCGACTCCGCACGACCATCTGGGAGGGCCGGCAACTGACCAGGCTCGCCGCCGCCCTCGACTCCCCCGCCCTCAACGCCGCCGTCACCGCCGGCACCCTCACCACCGAGCAGGCCCGAACCATCGCGGCCGCCCTCACCGACCTGCCCCGCGACACCGGCGCCGACACGATGGCCGAGGCTTCAGCCGCGCTGATCGCGCTCGCGGCCGAGTTCGACCCCACCAACCTGGGCCGGCTGGGTTCCCGCATCCTCGCCCACATCGATCCGGAAGCCGCCGACCGGCACGACGCCGAAACGCTGCGCCGGCAGGAGGAAAAGGCGAGGCGCACCCGCGGCTTCACGATGAGCCCGTTCGGCGACGGCCGAGTGCGCCTGTCCGGCTGGCTCGACACCACCGCGGCCGCCACGGTCAACGCCGCCCTGGACCCGCTCTGCCACCCCAGCCGCGATCCCGCCGCCGACCCGCCGTGCCGCTCCGACCGCGACGCCGTCCTAGACCCCGCCACCATCCTCGACCCCGCCACCATCCTCGACCCCGCCACCATCCTCGACCCCGCCGCCGACCCGCGGCACCAGGCCTACCTCGACCCCTCCGGCGACCCGCCGTGTCATCCCGACCGCGACGCCGCCTTCGACCCCGACCTCGCCCGCACCCCGGCCCAGCGCCGCGCGGACGCCCTGGTCGACATCTGCGCCCAGGCCCTGCGCAACGGCGACCTGCCCACTTCCGGCGGCGAACCGGCCCAGGTGGTCGTAACGATCCCCCTCGACACCTTGAAGACCGATCCGGCCGCAGCGGCGACCAGCGCCGGCGCGACCCCCGGCCCGACCCCCGGCCCGACCCCCGGCCCTGGTGCGGCGCCGACCTGTCCCGGGCGGTTGGACACCGGCGCGCCGGTCAGCGCCGCGGAAGCGCGGATGTTCGCCTGTGACGCCCGGATCATTCCGGCTGTTCTCGGCGCTGACGGCCAGGTTCTCGACCTCGGGCGCTCCCGCCGCCTCTTCACCGGCCCGCTGCGCCGCGCCCTCATCCTCCGCGATCGCGGATGCTGCTTCCCTGGCTGCGACCGGCCGGCCGCGTGGTGCGACGGCCACCATCTGATCCCCTGGGCCGACGGCGGCCCGACGGCGCTGTCCAATGCCTGCCTGCTCTGCCGGCATCACCACCGCGTCATCCACCACACCGACTGGCAGGTCCGCCTAGCCGCCGACGGCCACCCGGAGTTCCTGCCACCCGCCAGCGTCGACCCGCTGCGCCGGCCCCGGCGCAACACCTTCCACCTGGCGTTTTCCCCGGCGTTCCACCAGCGCGAATAGGTCGTTGACCCACGTCGGGCCGTTGATCAAGACGCATGGGCCAAACTTCGGAAATCCTTGCCGTCGAGCAGGGCACGCCAGGCCTGGTAGTCCGCTTCGCGCCATTCAGCGAGGCGCGCCTCGGCAAGCCGACAGCCGGGACGCCGGGACGCCGGGACGCTGGGACGCCGGGACGCTGGGACGCCGGGACGCTGGGACGCTGGGACGCTGGGACGCTGGGACGCCGGGACGCCGGGACGCCGGGACGCCGGGACGCTGGGACGCTGGGACGCTGGGACGTTGCTATCTTGCCGCGGTGCAACCCGATGACCTTCGGCAGTCCGCGACCGAGTACGCACGTGGTGAGGTGGCCCGCGGCCTTATGACGTGCGGGATGATCGTGTCCGGTGTGGCGGAGTACCTGCACGGTCAGGGCGACGTCGCCGACCTGTACTCGCTGGCCTGGGAGATCGTGCCGCGCGAGCTCGCCGCGCACCTCGATGCCCAGGCGGGGTGGCCTGCTCGGACCGACAGCGATCGGCTCACGGACGCGTTTCGCGCGCTCGATCTGGCGGGGATCGTGGCCCGGGAGGATTTCGCGTGCTGCCAGTCCTGCGGGAACAGCGAGATCGGCGACGAGGCAGGCACCGGGGAGCCGGCTCGCGGATACGTTTTTTATCACGGGCAGGATGCCGAACGGGCCGCTCAGGGCGGGACCCTGTGGCTGGCGTACGGCTCCTTCGACAAGAAGATCGGCGAGGCGCAGATCGGCGACGAGGTGGTGGCCGCCCTGCGCGGTGAGGGCCTGGAGGTGGACTGGACCGGCGACCCGCTCGAGCGCGTTCACGTCCGGCTGCGGTGGGCGAAACGCCGGCACGGCCGGATGGCGGCATTTCCGGTGAGCGCTGAGCTCGGTCGTACGGCGGAAGTGCGGTTCGCTCCGGACCGGAACATGGTCTTCCCGCCGATGTCACTGGGCGCGCTCGCCGCGCTCGAGCTGCCCTGGTTGCCCGACGATACGAGCGTGCGGGTCGACGACGGCGAACGGACGGTGACGATCCGGCGCGAGAGGCACCGCCTGATCAGCGATGACGGCCGGGAGGCGGGCCGCTTCGAGGGTTTGCGGCTTCTCGACTCGGAAGACGAAGGTGCGGAAGACGAAGGTGCGGAAGACGAAGGTGCGGTACCCAGCGAGACGGGGCTCATCGAGGTCACCTACCAGTGCATGCCAACTGGTCCGCAACAGGTCGCCGGCCAGCCGATGAGTCTGCCCGAGATACTCGCCGTCGTGCGGCGGCTGCCCACTCGGACGAACTCCTGGCTGGCTGCCGTCCACGACGCCGGCATCGTGCAGATGCGGTGGGAGGACGGAAGGCTTTGGCTCGAGTCGCCGCTCGTGACCGAGTCCGCCTCGGTCGGCAAGTACGCCAGCCTTGACGATGCCGAGCGAGTGCTCACAATCCTGGCTACCGAGAACCGTAACGCTATCCGCGAGCTGGACGGCGTAACCACCAAGGCCTGGTGACAGGCCGCCGACCGGACCCCGTGCCTCCATCGCCATCGGTAGTCCCAGGTTCGGATCATCCGCTATCGGATAATCCAAGGATAAGATTGCCCACATGGCAGCACCTGAACGCACGGCATCACCTGAACGAACCGGCGCGCCTGAACGGACCGAGCGGGACATCACCGGGCTGCTCAACATGGCTGGGCATGTGCTGTCCAACCGGCTGGGGGCCGCGCTCGCCGACATCGGCATGACGCCGCGGATGCAGTGCGTGCTCATCCACGCGCTTGAGGAAGACCGCACTCAGATTCAGCTGGCCGCGCTGGCCGACCTGGACAAGACCACGATGGTCAGCACCGTGGACGACCTCGAGCAGCTCGGCCTGGCCGAGCGACGGCCGTCGGCCACCGACCGGCGAGCCCGGATCGTGGTGGTCACCGAGAAGGGGCGCGCGGCCGCCGAGGAAGGGCAGCGGATCGTCGACCGGGTGCACTCCGAAGCGCTCGGCGCCCTGTCACCGGCCGACCGGGCCGCGTTCGTGGCGGCGCTTGGTGCGCTGGTCGAGGCGCCCAAGGACCCTGGGCCGCAGCCGATCCGGCGCGCGCGAGGGCGGTAGGCAGGCGCGCGGGTAGGTGATTAGCAGATAGTCCGGTAGCGGATTATCTGTTACGGTCGGGTCATGAGCCCTTCCGTGAACCATCGCTCGGCCGCGCTCGCCGTGCTCTGCGCCATGTCGCTGATGATCGTGCTGGACAGCACGATCGTCGCCGTCGCTGTTCCGGACATTCAACGTGAGCTCGGGTTCTCGCCGGCCGGGGTGTCCTGGGTGGTCAACGCCTATCTGGTCGCCTTCGCCGGGCTGCTCCTGCTGGCCGGGCGCCTCGGCGACCTGCTCGGCGCCTGGCGGGTCTTCCTTGCCGGGCTGGCCCTGTTCACGGTGGCCAGCCTGCTGTGCGGGCTGGCACCCACGGCCGGGTGGCTGGTGAGCGGGCGGTTCGTCCAAGGGGCCGGCGGCGCCCTCGCGGCGGCCGTGGTGATCGGCATGATCGTGCGGCTGTTCCCGGAGCCGGGGGCGCAGGCGCGAGCCATGGGGATCTACAGCTTCACCCAGGCCGGTGGGGCGGCGCTCGGGTTCGTGGCCGGTGGCGTCCTCACCGACGCGGTCGGCTGGCCGGTCATCTTCCTGGTGAACGTGCCGATCGGCGCCGCCGTTTACCTGGCCGGACGGCGGCTGCTCCCCCGCGAGTCCGGCCCGGGCTTCGCCGCGGGCCTGGACCTGCCGGGGGCCGCGCTGATCACCGCGGGTCTCTCTTCCGGGGTGTACGCGATCATCGCGAGCTCGCCCCTCGCCGGGGTGCTTGCCCCGGTGCTGATCGTCGCGTTCCTGCTCCGGCAGCGGTACGCCCGGCGGCCGCTGATCGCCCTGCGCGTGCTGTCCCGCCGGTGGCTCCTGATCGCGAACGCCGCGGTTCTGCTGATCTTCGCGACCGGGATGGGGTTCCAGTTCCTGAACGCCCTGTTCGTGCAGCGGGTGATGGGCTACGACGCGCTCGGCACCGGGCTGGCGTTCCTGCCGACCCCGCTGGTGATCGGCATCGTCTCGCTGTTCGTGGCGCCTCGGGTCACCGCCCGCTTCGGGCCGCGGCCGGTGCTGCTGGCCGGGCTGTCGCTGTTCCTGGTCGGGCTGCTGCTCCTGGCCCGGATGCCGGTGGAGGTGTCCTATGTGGCCGACATGCTGCCGCCGCTGATCGTGATGGGTCTGGGCGTGGGCGTCACCGTGCCGGCCATCATCATGCTGGCCATGGCCGGGGCGGCCCCGGCCGACACCGGCACGGTCTCCGGCTTCACCAACACCGCCCAGCAGGCGGGCGGCGCCCTCGGCCTGTCGATCCTGGCCGTGGTCGCCGCCAACCGCACCGCGGGTTCCACCGAGGTGGCCGCCCTGCACGACGGTTACGTCCGGGCCTTCCTGGTGGCGGCCGGCTTCGTCGTGGCCGCCCTCCTGATCACGGCCCTGCTGCTGCGCCGCCCGCCGGCGGGAGAACAGCGCTGCTCAGCCGATGGCGACGGTGAAGATGTGCATGCTGGTCTGGGAGGCGGTCACGCCCTGGCTGATGTCGGGCAGGGTGAGGTAACGGACGGTCTTGGCCGGGTCGAGCGGGATTGACGTGAAGTAGAGGCTGACCTTGCGGTCGCGCCGGCCGCTCGCCATGTTGTGGTAGGCGACCGACGTGACGATGGCACCACCGGCGGCCGGCGCGTTGGCGTACCAGTCGGCGAACGCCAGGGTGGACGTCTGGGTGGTGCCGTCGGTGTAGGTGATGGTCGCCGGGCCCGAGGCGGTGCCACTGACCCCGGTGCCGACCAGGCCGAGCCGGGCGCCCGGACCAGTGCCCGAGCCGGCGCTGGTCAGGTCGATGGTCTGGCCGCCGGCCACCACGTTGCCGGCGGCGCCGGGCTCGGCGGCCGGCCAGATGAAGTCGAGGCCGTCGTGGCGGAAGACCGCCCCGGGTGTGATGGCCGGGGTCGCCGCGGCCAGGGCCTGCGCGGAGTAGGAGTAGCCGCCGCCGTCGAGGTTGCCGGTGGCCGGCTGGGTGTCGTCGCTGACCCCGGCGTTGCCGTACGCCGCGGCCAGGGACGGGAACGGCAGGGCCACGGTACGGGCGGCTGACGCGGTCGCCAGGCCGCTGGTGCTGCGGAACGTGGCGTGCGCGGTCACGTCGTACGCCCCGGGTTGGGTCGGTGGGGTGAGGGTCCACGAAGCCCGCACCGTCGCGCCGGGGGCGACCGACGCGAAGGTGGTGGGGCCGTCGGGGGTCACCGACCAGCCGCCGGGGGCGTCTACGCCGAGCGTCACGCCGGTCAGCGGGACCCGGCCGGGATTGGGCAGGGTGGCGGTGGCGGTGATGCTGCTCCCGGCCGTGGTCAGGGACGGGACGTCGAGGGTGAAGGGCTGCTCGACCACGATCGGCGTGGTTCCGGTGACGCCGCCGACGGTCACCGCGATGGTGGTCACGCCGGCCGCGACCGCGGTGACCCGGCCGGACGGGCTGATCGTGGCGACCCGCGGGTTGCCACTGCGGTAGGTCACCCGGGCCCGGTCCAGGTTCACGAACGACTCGTCGTTGTGCACGGCCTCGATCACCCGGTCGGCCCGGACGTGCTCGCCGGACGGAGTGGCGTCGGACCGGGCCGTGTCGTCGGCGATCCACGGGTTCCGGCCGCGCAGGTCGAGCGTGTCACCGGGGCTGAGTCGCACCCGGTCGGGTTGGACGGTCACCGAGGTGATCCGCGGGGTGATCCGGCCGTGGATGCGGACGTCGACGGCGCCGGCGACGTGCGCCGCGTCGGCACCCACCTGGAACCGGTAACGGCCGTTGTAGACCACCTGCCTACGTTGCTTCTCGTCGTAGAAGGCCAGGTCGGCGGCCTGGACCGGAATGGCTACCGTCTCGTGTTCGCCGGGCTGCAGGACCCGGGTCTTCCGGAAGCCGGCCAGCCGCTTGGCGGGCAGGTCGACGCCGGGGACGGCGGGAGTGGTGGCGTACAGCTGGGCGACGGTGGCGCCGGGGACGGTTCCGGTGTTCGTGACGTCGAACCGGACGGTGATCCGCCCGTCGGGGGTGGTGGCGGCGCGGTCGGTGCGGACCGGCCCGTACCCGAAGGTGGTGTAGCTCAGGCCGTAGCCGAACGGGTAGCTGGGGGTGCCGGTGAAGTACTGGTAGGTGCGGCCGAGGCCGCCGGTCTGGGCCGGGGTGAGCCCGTAGTTCTCGATGCCGGGAAGCTGGGCGTCGTCCCGGTACCAGGTGAAGCTCAGGTGCCCGCTGGGGTTCTGCTTGCCGAACAGGACGTCGGCCAGCGCGGTGCCCTGGCTCTGCCCGTTGTAGGCGCCGAAGACAACGGCCGGGAACTTCGGCTGTACGTCCTCGATGGCCAGTGGTCCGCTCGCCTGCAGGGCCAGCACGGTTCGCGGGTTGCCGGCCGCGCCGACCTGGTCGATCAGCGACCGGTAGTTGCCGGGCAGCGCCAGGGTGGCCCGGTCGCGGCCCTCGGTCGCCACGTTGAGGTCGGTGCCGGCCACGACCACGACCAGGTCGGCGGCGGGCAGCTCGGTCAGGGTCTGCGCGGCGCAGGCGGCCGGGGTGGTGGCGGTGGTCGAGGTGGCACAGGGGTCGAAGGTGACGGTGGCCCCCGGCAGCGCGTTTCTGATCCCCTGCACGGCGTTGACCTGCACGGTCGGGTCGCCGGAGTAACCGCCGAGGGTGACCTTGCCGGCCAGGTCGCCGACCACCACGACGTGGTCGAGGCTCGCCGGGTCGGCCGGCAGCAGGGCGCCGTCGTTCTTCAGCAGGACCAGGGAGCTGGCCGCCACCTGCTCGGCGAGACGCTGGTGATCCGTACTCTCGATCTGGTCTTTCTGGATCTTTGTCCAACCGACCTCGGCGGGCGGGTCGAACTCGCCGGTGGCCATCCGGGTGGTGAAGACCCGGACCAGGGCGTCGTCGAGTACGCCCTCGCTGAGCACGCCCGCGACGATGGCTTCCCGGACGTTCGCCAGGGTGTACTCGTCGCCCTTGCAGTTCAGCTGGGTGCCGGCCCGCAGCGCCCAGGCCTGCCCGCCGGCCGCGCCGGAGAGCTGCCGGCCGGTCGCGGTCTCGGTCCAGGTCGTCGTGCCGCCGGCGGTGCTGGTGGTCCAGCCCGGCGGCGCCCAGTTGTGCCGGTTGCTCGCCCAGATGTCGGTGATCGCCCCGCAGTCGGAGGTGGTGTAACCGCCGAATCCCCAGGTGCGCTCGGCCAGCAGGTTGGCCAGGTAGGTGTCGGCCGGCGCCGGGGTGCCGTTGACCCGGTTGTACGCGGTCATCAGGCCGGACACGTGGGCGTCCTGGATGAGGCTGCGGAACTGCGGGGTGTAGTAGTTGCGGATGTTCGCGTCGGTGGTGTCCGAGCTGCCGGACTGCCGGGTGGCCTCGACGTTGTTCAGCGCGAAGTGCTTGGCGGTGGCCGCGGTCTTCAGGTACGGCGTCAGGCGCTCGCCGGACCGGGTCTGCCCCTGGTAACCGTTGACGTACGCGCCGGCCAGGGTCGCGGTCAGCACCGGGTCCTCGCCGAAGCCCTCGTCGTTGCGGCCCCAGCGGGGGTCGCGGGCCATGTTGACGGTCGGCGCCCAGTACGTCAGGTTGCCGTACGCCGCCGGGTCGGGCCCGATGTTGTTCTGCCCGGTCCCCCACAATGACCGGTCGAGCAGGCCGCGGGCCTCGTCGGAGATGGCCGTGGTCTCCTGGTAGATCAGCTCCGGGTCCCAGGACATCGAGGTAGCCAGGTTGGTCGGGAAGCTGGTGGCGTGCACACCACCGCCGACGCTGCCGTGCCGGGCGTTGCCGCCGAGCCGGTTGATCCCGTGCTGGCCCTCGTTCCAGTACGTGTACTGCTGGATGCCCAGGCGCGGAACGGCCGGCGCACTGTTGGTGTGCAGCTGGGCCACCTTCTCCGGGAGCGTCAGCCGGGACACCAGGTCGGCGGCCCGCTCGGCGAAGGAGTAGCGGGGGTCGAGATAGGCCGGGGTGGGCGGTGCGGCCGCCCGGGCCGGCGTGACCGGGGTGAGCCCGGCGGCGAGCAGCCCGGCGATCACCGCGGCAGCCCTGGTTCGATGGCGCGCCATATCGTCCTCCCTCGATGTCTTCGCGAGGAGGCTAGGCAACTGAACGCAATTAAGTCAACCTATGAAACTAATCCCGGATAGTCCTCGGCCGATGTGCGGAAGGCGACTACCGTGCGGGCCGGGATGTCGAAGCCCAGGGTCAGGAACTGGCCCGGGGACAGCTCCACGCTGGACGGGTTGGCCTGGTCGGGGTGGCCCGAGTCGTACAGCTGGATGTCGGGGTAGCCGTCCCAGGTCGCCAGCGGCCGCCGGACCAGGCGGCCCACCGTGTCACGGTGTTCGGCGAAGCGCTTGGACAGGTCGCCGTAGGTGACCAGAACCTCGCCGTTCGCCAGACGCAGCGCGTGGTGCGACGAGGCCGGCATGTCGGTCGGGACGGGTGCGGTCCAGGTGTGGCCGTGATCGGTCGAGCGGGAGAGGTAAGCGTGCTCGACCGTGGTGCGGATCAGGGCCACGATCTGGCCGTCCAGGACGGTCAGGGTCGGCTCCTGGAAGTGGAACGTGCTGCCGTGCGCCACCGAGACCTCGGACTTGGCCGGCCAGGTGTGGCCGCCGTCGGTGCTGCGGACCACCACCGCCCGGTGCCACTTCTCGCCGGGCGGGCGGTTGTAGACCGGCAGCAGCAGGTCGCCGCCGGGCAGTTCGACGGCGGCTCCGTGCGACGCCCACCAGTGGCTGCCGACCTGCACCGCGTGCGACCAGGTGCGGCCGCCGTCGGTGCTGCGCCGCACCTGGACGCCGTGGTTGTCGTGGGTCCGCTCGCCGGTCCACTCCAGGACGAAGTAGCTCAGCAGGACGGTGCCGTCGGAGAGGACGGCCAGTTTCGGGTCGCGGTCGTCGTGTGCGCCGTCGACCACGACCCGCGGCCTGCTCCAGGTCTGCCCGTCGTCGGCGGAGGACACGACGGCGATCCGGCCCTCGTGGCTGATGTGGCCGGTGCCCTCCCGGTAGGCGGCCAGCAGCCGGCCCTCGGGCAGCCGCACCACGTCGGGAAAGTGCGGAAGCAGGCCGTCGGCGGCGTGCGCCACCACGATCGGGTCGGACATTGGTCACGCCTCCTGGGCGAGGATCCCCGTCAGTACCGTGATCGCCTGGTCGAGGGCGTTGTCGTCGACGTCCAGGTGGGTCACGACGCGGGCCAGGTGCGGCAGCATCGCGGCGATGTGTACGTCCTGGGCGGCGGCTCGGGCGACGAACGACGCCGCGTCCAGCCGGGTGCCGCTCAGGTCGACCAGGACCAGGTTGGTGCGCACCTGGGTCGGGTCCACCACCCCGTACTTTGCCAGGGCCACCGCCACCCGCTGGGCGCGCTCGTGGTCCTCGGCGAGCCGGGTGATGTTGTGGGTCAGCGCGTAGTCCGCCGCCGCCGCGAGAATGCCTGCCTGGCGCATGCCGCCGCCCATCCGCTTGCGGATGATCCGGGCCCGGTCGATGCGTTCGGCGCTGCCGATCACCAGCGAGCCGACCGGGGCGCCGAGGCCCTTGGACAGGCACACCGAGATGGTGTCGAACAGGCGGCCGTAGGTGTCCAGCGGCACCCCGTCGGCGACGTGCGCGTGCCAGATCCGGGCGCCGTCGCAGTGCAGGGCGATCTCGTGCTGGTCGGCCCTGTGTTTGTCGACCGTGGCCCGCAGGGCCTGCAGAGTGGGCAGCGGCACCACTCCCCCGCCGCCCAGGTTGTGGGTCTGCTCGACGGCGATCGCCCGGGTCGCCACCGTGTAACCGCCCGGCTTGCGGACCATCGCGCCGATCTGGGCGGGGTCGAGGTCGGCGCCGACCGAACCCCACGTACGCGACGAGATGCCGCCGACCACGGCGGCCGCGCCCATCTCGTACACCAGGACGTGCGCGTCGCCGCCGGCCAGCAGTTCGCCGCCGGGCGGGACCACGAGCTGGAGGGCGATCTGGTTGGCCATCGTGCCGGACGGCGCGAACAGCGCCGCCTCGTGCCCGAACATCGCGGCCACCCGGGCCTCGAGGGCGTTGACCGTGGGGTCGTCGCCGAAGACGTCGTCGCCGACGATCGCCTCAGCCATCGCTCGCCGCATGGCGACCGACGGGCGGGTGACGGTGTCGGACCGAAGGTCGAAAGTAGGCGCTGTGGATCGCAGGTCAGCCACGGAGCATCTCCGCCACCAGGAAGGCCAGTTCCAGGCTCTGCTGGGTGTTCAGCCGCGGGTCACAGGCCGTCTCGTAGCGGTCCGGCAGGTCGAGGTCCTCGATGCCCTGCGCGCCGCCCAGGCACTCGGTGACGTCCTCGCCGGTCAGCTCGATGTGGATGCCGCCGGGGTGGGTGCCGAGGCCGCGGTGCACCTCGAAGTAGCCGAGCACCTCGTCGACGATCCGGTCGAAGTGCCGGGTCTTGTAACCGTTGGACGACTCGTGGGTGTTGCCGTGCATCGGGTCGCACTGCCAGACGACCTTGGCGCCGGTCGCGGTGACCTTCTCGACGATCGGCGGCAGCGCGTCGCGCACCCGGCCGTTGCCCATCCGGCTGATCAGGGTGAGCCGGCCCGGGATGTTGTCCGGGTTGAGCTTCTCGCACAGCTCGATCGCGGTGTCGGGGCTGGTGCCGGGGCCGAGCTTCACGCCGACCGGGTTGGCGATCCGGCTGATGAAGTCTAGGTGCGCGTGGTCCAGCTGCCGGGTGCGTTCGCCCACCCAGAGGAAATGACCGCTCAGGCCGTACGCCTTGCCGTCGCTGACCCGGGCCAGCGCCCGGTCGTACTCCAGGGCGAGCGCCTCATGCGAGCAGTACAGGCTGACCGTACGCAGCGCCTCGTTGTCGGTCATCCCGCAGGCCCGGATGAAGTCGAGGGCGCGGTCGATCTCGCGGGCGATCGCCTCGTAGCGCTCGCCGGCCGGCGAGGCCCGGACGAAGTCCTTGTTCCAGTCGTGCAGGCCGTTCAGGTCGGCCAGACCACCCGACAGGTACGCCCTGAGCATGTTCATCGCGGCGGCCGAGTTCGCGTACGCCCGGATCATCCGCTGCGGGTCGGCGACGCGGGCGGCCTCGTTCGCCTCCAGCGAGTTGATCAGGTCGCCGCGGTAGGCCGGGAGGCCGAGCGAGTCGGTCGGCGCCGAGCGGGGCTTGGTGTACTGCCCGGCGACCCGGGCCACCTTCACCACCGGCATCGACGCGCCGTAGGTCAGCACCACCGCCATCTGCAGCAGGGTGCGGGCGTTGGCGAGCAGGTGGCTCTCGGTGTTGGCCTCGAACGTCTCGGCGCAGTCCCCGCCCTGCAGCAGGAACGCGCGTCCCTCGCAGACCTCGGCGAGCTTGACCCGCAGCTGGTCGACCTCGTAGGGGGCGACGATGGACGGGACGTTGTCGAGCACCTTGCAGACCGAGGCGACCTCGTCCATGTCCGCCCACGGCGGCATCTGCACGCGGGGCAGGTCCCGCCATCGATCGAGGCCGAGGGCGGCGTCCTCGGCCGAGTCGTCGGACGGGCGGGAGGTCTGGAAGGCCGGGTTACCGACCCCGGGGTAACTCAGCTGGTGCCACTCACGGCGCATGCCACCAAGCCTACGAAAGCGGGGCACCGAGCTTGCGCCCGGTGCCCCGCTTCTCACCTGAGGAGATGAGTACTTTTAGGCGTACGCCTAGAGGTTGTTCTTGATCGCGGAGATCAACTCACCGTTGCTGGTGTCGCCCGAGAACTCCCAGAAGAACGCTCCGCCGAGACCCTGGTTCTTCACGTAGGTCATCTTTCCGGCGACCGTCGACGGGGTGTCGTAGCTCCACCAGTTGCTGCCGCACTTGGCGTACGAGGTGCCGCCGACCGTGCCGGTGGCCGGGCAGCTGGTCTTGAGGACCTTGTAGTCCTCGATGCCCGCCTCGTACGTGCCGGGCGCCGCGCCGGTGGCCGAGCCGCCGGGTGCCGCCTGGCTGACGCCGGTCCAGCCGCGTCCGTAGAAGCCGATGCCGAGCAGCATCTTGCTGGCCGGAACGCCCTTGCTCTTCAGCTTCTGGATCGCCGCGTCCGAGTAGAAGCCGGCGGTCGGGATGCCGGTGTACGAGGTGAGCGGCGAGTGCGGGGCGGTCGGGCCCTGCGGGGCGAACGCGCCGAAGTAGTCGTACGTCATCGGGAAGACCAGGTTCAGCTTCGCGATGCCGGAGGCGTAGTCGGCCACGTCGAGCTTGCCGCCGTTCGAGCCGTCCGCCGAGATCGCCGAGGTGATCAGGAAGGACGAGCCGAACTTGGTGCGCAGCGCGGAGATCACGTTGTTGTAGGCGGCCGGCCCGCTGGCGTCGCAGGACAGGCCACAGGCGTTCGGGTACTCCCAGTCGATGTCGATGCCGTCGAAGACGTCCGACCAGCGGGAGTCCTTGACCAGGTTGTAGCAGGAGTTGGCGAAGTTGGCCGGGTTCGCCGCGGCCTGGGTGAAGCCGCCGGACCAGGTCCAGCCGCCGAACGACCAGATCACCTTGATGTTCGGGTACTGCTTCTTGAGCTTGCGCAGCTGGTTGAACGAGCCGCGCAGCGCGCCGGCGTCCCAGGTGTCGGCGACACCGTCGACGCTCTCGGCCGCCGAGTAGGCGCGGTCGTAGTCGGCGTACGAGTCACCGATCGAGCAGGTGCCGCCGGTGGTGTTGCCGAACGCGTAGAGGATGTGCGTCAGCTTGGCGGCCGAGCCCGAGGTCACCAGGTTCTTGACGTGGTAGTTGCGGCCGTAGACGCCCCACTCGGCGAAGTAGCCGACGACGTTCTTGCCACTGGTTCCGGGCGGCGCCGTGGTCGGGGCCGTGGTGGGGGCGGTGGTCGGCGACGTGGTGGGCGACGTCGTCGGAGCCGTCGTGGGGGTGGTGGTCGGCGGCGTGGTCGGGGTGGTTCCGCCGCAGACTCCACCGTCGATCCAGACGTCCCACTGTCCGCTGTGCGTGGCCGGGGACTCGTTCTGAGTCCACCACTTGGCGGTGTAGTTGTGGCCGTTCTGGGAGGCGGCGTTGTCCTTGACGTACACGGCGGTTGAGGACCAGGCGGGGGCACAGGCCGCTGCGGCTGACGCCTGAACCATGGGGACCGTGGCGGTAGCGGCCGCGACGATCACCCCGGCCCAGAGAGCCCGGCGGAGGGATTTCTGCACTTCGTCTCCTCAAGGCGGTCGAGCAAAGGGGGATGTGAACAGTTAGGAAAGTTTCCAAAAAGTTCGTGAGGGAGACGGTAGTCACAGGTATTCACCAACGTCAAGACGCGAGACCGTGATTAATCACGGTCTTAACTTCACGGCGCCGAGATGTACAGGGTGCACACGAACGGGCACAGCGCGTAGTCTGCCGTCATGACCATCTTCGACGTCGGCATCGACGCCCATAGCGGTGGCCGAGGGTTCCCAGGCCGATGAGCATCCACGTGATCGGCGTCGACGCGTACGCCCTGGGTTGGGTCGGTGTCGAGTTGCGCGACGGCGCGTTCGGCCGCGCGGTGCTCGCCGCCTCGCTCTACGAGATCGTTGCCAACAGTTCCGGTGCGGCCGTCATCGGCGTCGACATCCCGCTCGGCATGCTGCCCGACAAGTGGCGCGCCGCGGACACCCTCGCCGCCGACCAGCTCGGGCCGCGGCGCGGCAGCATCTTCCGGGTGCCGCCCCGCCAGGTCTGGATGGAGGCCGACTTCGCGGCGGCCAACCGGCTCTGCCGCGACCTGACCGGGGCCGGCCTCAGCCGGCAGTCCTGGGCCTTACGGCCCAAGCTGCTGGAGGCCAACGCGATCTGGGAACGGCATCCGGGCCTGCTCTTCGAGGCGCACCCCGAGGTCTCCTTCCGCACCATGGCGGGCGAGCCCTTGGCGTACGCGAAGAAGACCTGGGCCGGTCAGGCGCGTCGGCGCGAGTTGCTGGCGCGCAACGGCATCGTGCTGCCCGACCAGATCGGCCCGGCCGGGCAGGCCCCGCCCGACGACATCCTGGACGCGGCCGCGGTGGCCTGGTCGGCGCACCGGATGGCGACCGGCACGGCCCTGAGCCATCCGTCGCCCCCGGAGGAGACCAACGGTTCGAAGATCGCTATTTGGTACTAGCTCTACTCGCTTTTTGGCCGAGACATCTGCGACGCGATCTCGGCGGCGCGGTCGCGCGCCGCCTCCAGCGCCGACAGGAAAGCCGCGCGTACGCCGTGCTCCTCCAGCTTGCGGATCGCCGAGATGGTGGTGCCGGCCGGTGAGGTGACCGCCTCGCGCAGCTTGACCGGGTGCTCGCCGGAGTCGCGGAGCATCACGGCCGAGCCGATCGCGGTCTGCACGATCAGCTCGTGCGCGACCTGGCGCGGCAGTCCGAGCAGGATGCCGGCGTCGATCATCGCCTCGACCAGCAGGTAGAAGTAGGCCGGCCCGGAGCCGGAGAGCGCGGTCACCGCGTCCTGCTGGGACTCGGGGACCCGCATGGTCTTGCCGACCGGCTTGAAGATCTCCTCGGTGAGGGCGAGGTGCTCCTCGGTGGCGTACGGCCCCGGGGAGATCACCGTCATCGCCTGGTCGACAAGCGCCGGGGTGTTGGTCATCACCCGCACCACCGGGATGCCACCGGGCAGCCGCTCGGCGAAGAAGCTCGTCGGCAGGCCGGCGCAGAGCGACACCACGAGCTTGCCGGGCGGCACCTTCATCCCGAAGTCGTCAAGCAGCTTGGCCGCGTCCTGCGGCTTCACCGCGATCAGCAGCACGTCGGCCTGGGTGATCGCGGTCAGGTTGAGCACCGGCCGGATGCCGTAGCGCTCGGCCAGCTCGGTGGCGCGCTCGGGCCGGCGGGTGGTGGCCAGCAGCTGGCTGACCGGCCAGCCGGAGCGCAGCAGTCCGGAGAGGACCAGCTCACCGAGCTTGCCCGCGCCGATCACGGCGACACTGTGCTTGGTCACGTTCACCCCATCGGTCAAGAAGCACTGCGAACAAAACAAGGGGGGCGACCGTCGGTCGCCCCCCTTGTCAAAAGATCAGCTACCGAAGAAGACTTCAGCCTCTTCGTAGCGGGAGAGCGGCACGGTCTTGAGCTCGCCGGTGCCCTCGATCAGCGGCACGCGGACGATGTCGGTGCCCCGCAGCGCCATCATCTTACCGAAGTCACCCTCGTGGACGGCGTCAATCGCCTGCAGGCCGAAGCGGGTGGCGAGCACCCGGTCGAACGCCGTCGGGGTGCCACCGCGCTGGATGTGACCGAGGACGACCGTACGGGCCTCCTTGCCGGTCTTCTCCTCCAGCTGCTCGGCCAGCCACTGGCCGATGCCGCCGAGGCGGACGTGGCCGAACGAGTCGAGTTCCTGGTTGTGCGTGATCATCTGGCCCTCGAGCGGCTGCGCGCCCTCGGCGACGACCACGATCGGGGCGTACTCCACCTGGAAGCGCTTGGTCACGTAGGTGGCGACCTGCTCCACGTCGAAGTTGCGCTCCGGCAGCAGGATCACGTTGGCGCCACCGGCCAGGCCGGCGTGCAGCGCGATCCAGCCGGCGTGCCGGCCCATGACCTCGACGACCAGGGTGCGGTGGTGCGACTCGGCGGTGGTGTGCAGCCGGTCGATCGCCTCCATCGCGATGTTCACCGCGGTGTCGAACCCGAACGTGTAGTCGGTCGCGTTGAGGTCGTTGTCGATGGTCTTCGGCACACCGACCACGTTGACGCCGAGGTCGTTCAGCTTGGTGGCGACACCGAGGGTGTCCTCACCGCCGATCGCGACGAGCGCGTCGACGCCCTGCTCGGCCAGGTTGGCCTTGATCCGGTCGACGCCACCCTCGATCTTGAACGGGTTGGTGCGCGAGGAGCCCAGGATGGTGCCGCCGCGCGGCAGGATGCCGCGGACCTCCGCGATGCCGAGCGGCTTCGTCAGACCCTCGAGCGGGCCCTTCCAGCCGTCGCGGAATCCGACGAACTCGTGACCGTACGCGGCGACGCCCTTGCGGACCACCGCCCGGATCACCGCGTTGAGACCGGGGCAGTCGCCGCCGCCGGTGAGCACGCCGATACGCATGATTTGCTCGTCCTCCCTGAATCGGGTCGCGAGGATGCAGAAAGCCCGTCAGCCCCAGGAAGCACTCTCGGCAGCGTTGCCGGCCCCGGGGCGGGCTGCGATCGGAACAGTAGTCGCAGCCCGAAACGTGGGCGAAAGCGCCCCGACATCCAGGCTAAGCCTTCAATACGTCCCAGCGGGCCAGATTGTGCCGCGCGTCCACCAGGGCGTCGTGCCGCCCGGACATGCTCGGCAGGTGCGGCTTGCCGCGGTCGTCCCAGAGCTGGCGCAGGTCCTTGGTGAAGCGCGGGATCTCCCGGGGCAGGGCCGGCATCGCACCCCACAGCTGAGCCAGGGCAACGTGGTCGTAGGCGGCGAACCAGGCCCACAACTCCATCTGCTCGTCGCGGCCGCGGATCGGCTCCATCAGGAACTCGTACAGGTCCTCGCGGATGCGCTCGCGCGACCGCCACGCCTTGTCGGAGGGGGACGGAAGCTTGTCGAGGACGTTGCGGCGCACCCAGGGGATCGCCTTGGTGTCATCGAACTCGGTGCTGACCGCATAGAACTCGCGGCCGAACTCGTCGACCACGCCGATCGAGACCAGATCGACCACGCGGCCGTCCTCGATGAACTCGCAGTCGTAGAAGTACCTGTATGCGGCCACCCGACCATCCTTGTCCATCCTCAGCCGGCCGCCGACTCCAGGGCCTTGCGGGCGCATCCGAGGGTCCGGGAGTCACCCCGGCGGGCGGCCCGGTCGGCCCGCACCGCCCAGCGCAGCCGGGCCAGCACCGGCAGCGCAGCCTCGAGCTCGTCGCGGCGCACCGGCCCGGCCGCCAGGTAGCCGTCGATCAGGTCGGTGGCCTGGTCGGGGCCGCCGGTGTAGCCGACCGCGGCGGCCACGTCGTAGACCAGCGGCCCGACCCCGCTGGCGCCGCAGTCGAGCAGTCCGGCCCGGCCGGTGCCCGGGTCGACCACGAAGTTGCCCGGCGCCGGGTCACCGTGCAGTACGCCGTACGTCAGCCGGTCGGTGACGGTCAGCCGGGTGGCCGCGCCGACCGCGTCGGCGACGGCCCCGCGGAGCCAAGGCTCCGCGGTCAGATGGGCCGCGCCGGGGTCGAGCGGTTGCCACGGCCGCAGGCCGGGGTGGTGAAAATGCTGCAGGGCCCGGTGTACGACGCCCAGCCGGTCCCCCCACCACTGCTGATCGATCGGGTCGCCGCCGTCCAGCGGCCGGCCGGGCACCCGGCGCAGCAGGGCCAGCGCCCCGGCCGGGGTCTGCGCGGTGAGCTGGCCGCCGAGGGTGCGCACCGGCTCGCCGGCCGCGATGTTCCGCACCCGGAGATGCTCGGCGGCGATCAGGCCGGCCTCGACCGGCTGACGGGCGCCCGGCTCGGACAGCCGGCAGACGTAGCGCTCCGGCCCGGCCGACACCTCCCACCCCCGGGACAGCAGTTCGTCGGGCAACGCGACGATCTCGCTGGGCTGCAGATGCCACTGATCGCGCAAAGTGGAGAGAACAAGGTCGTCGTCCGGCACGGCGGGAGTATCGCGGCATCGGCCGGCCCGGCGACGGACAGGACGGGCGACAATCACGCTTGGCTATTGGGAGGTTTACAGATAGCGACCAGCGCGACATGATCGTACGAGGCCATCATGGTCCGCCCGCGTACGCCTCTTATACAAGAGAAATGGCGCTGGAGGGCTGCTTCATGCTATTAGTGATCGTTCGCGTCGAGGGGCCGACGCCGGCCGGGGGGCCTACGGCGCGGTCCCCACCGGGGGAGGGATAGCGCCGTGGACCATCGTTTGCCGGATTCCGGCGACGCGCTCACCGGCGTGGAGATGTTCGCCGGCTTAGAGCCGGACGTTCGGCAGCGGGTCATCGCCGCCGCAGTTCCACGCAACTATCGCAAGGGGCAGATCCTTTTCGTCGAGCACGATCCCGGCGAGTCCCTGATCATTCTCAAGCGCGGCGCCGTCGCGATCTTCCGCACCGCACCGACCGGGGAGCGCGCGGTGCTCACCGTGGTCCGCCCGCCGGACGTGCTGGGCGAGGTGTCCCTTCTGGACGCGTCGACCCGCAGCACCTCGGCCGAGGCGATCGAAGATTGCCAGGCGCTCACTCTGTCCCGGGCCGCGTTCATGGACCTGGTGCACTCCAACCCGCGCATCCTGGACGCGGTGATGCGCTCGGTCGGTGCCCTGATCCGCCGGTTGACGGAGCAGAACACCGATCACGTCTTCCTCGACCTGCCCGGGCGGGTGGCCAAGACGCTCGTGCGGCTGGCCGGCGAGAGCCAGGCTCCGATGATCACGATCGAGCTCAACCAGAGTCAGCTGGCCGAGATGGCCGGCGGTTCCCGGCAGAGCGTCAACCAGGCGATCGGCTCGTTCGCGAGCCGGGGCTGGCTGCGCACCGAGGGGCGCCGGATCGTGGTCACCGACCTTCAGGCTTTGCGGCGTCGAGCGGGGATGGCTGTGTCTTGAGCGGCGCCTCGATCGAGGTCTTGAGCTTGCTGGCGTAGACATCCACGTACTCGCGGCCGGAGAGCACCATGATCTCGTACATGATCTCGTCGGTGATGGCCCGTTCGACGAAGCGGTCGCCGTGCGAGTCGGCGTAACGCGAGAAGTCGAGCGGGTGGCCGAACCGCATCCGGACCCGCTTGATCTTCGGGATGAAGGTGCCGGTCGGCTGGATCTCGTCGGTGTTCAGCAGGGCCACCGGGATGACCTTGGCGCCGCTCTCCAGCGCCAGCCGGGCCACCCCGGTCTTGCCTCGGTAGAGCCGGCCGTCCGGCGAGCGGGTGCCCTCCGGGTAGATGCCGGCGATGCCACCCTCGCCCAGCACCCGCAGCAGGGTGTCCAGGGCCGCCTGGGCGGCCCGGCCGCCCGAACGGTCGACCGGGATGGTCCCGGTCGAGAGGAAGAACTGGCGCATCAGCCGACCTTTGATGCCCTTACCGGTGAAGTACTCCGCTTTCGCGACGAAAGTCACCCTGCGGCCGACCATCAGGGGTGTGAAGATCGAGTCGGAGAACGAAAGGTGGTTGCAGGCGAGGATCACCGGCCCCGACCCGGGCACATTCGCCAGGCCACGCACGTCCGGACGGAACAGGACACGCAGCAGCGGCCCGAGAACCACGTACTTCAGCAACCAATAGAACACCAGCGAAGCGTACGAAGCGGGACGGCGCGCCACAACGCACTCCCGCAACCGGTACTTGGCGTGTCACCATTCAAGGCACGGTCGGCGAGGGAGTGTGCAGGGTGACAGCGGGTGGCGCCCGCCGCGGGCGGCGGGACAACGGGATCGACGCGGCCGACTTCGCGGTGGCCGGCGACGTTGATCCGCGCGTCGGTGAGCACCTGCTCGACGTGCTGCAGGCCGCGGGCATCGCGGCATACCTCCAGCCCACGGCCGATCTCAACCCGATCCTGCGGGCCACCACCCTGCCGGCCCGGCCGACCGACCGGCTCTATGTGGATCGCACCCAACTCGACGTGGCCCGCGAGCACCTGCACCAGGTGACCGGCGGTCAGCCGGCCACCGCACCGCCGGTTGATCCGACCGCAGAACCCAAGAGCACCGGCCCCGACATCGAGGCCGAGTGGGCCAAGATCGTGGCCGGCTTCCACACCTCGGTCGATCCGACCGCCGCGCCCTGGCCCGCCTCCGAGGAGCTGCCGGCCGAGCCGGCCCCGCCTCCCCCGGCCACCGAGGGCGCCCCCGGCTACGGCCGCCGCCGCACCGACCAGAAACCGGCCACCGAGTCGTCACTGCTGGACGGCCTCGACACGTTCGGCGCCGACATCGAGGACGACGAGGAGGAAGACCGGTACATCCCGCCGGATCCCCCGCCACTGCCGCGCCTGTCGAAGTACGCGATCGCCGGCATCCTCGGGGTCCTTGTCGGTTTCGTGCTCTTCCTCTTCCCGCGCATCCTGCCGATCGCCCAGGACTACGTGACCCTGATCGGCTTCGCGGCGATCGTGTCCGGCGCGGTCATGCTGGTGTGGCGGCTGCGCTCGGGCGACGACGAGGACGACGACGGCGCGGTCGTCTAGTACCAGCCGTCTAGTTCCTGCCCGTTCGGTTAAATTGACCACTGTCGGTGTAGCACAGTGACGGGTTCCGGTAACCTTCGGTGATGCGCCAGAGCTCGCTGGTCGTGGTCGCCAACCGTCTCCCGCTCGATGACAATGTCGCTCCCGATGGGGCCTGCGAGTGGCGGCGCAGTCCGGGCGGGCTCGCCAGCGCCCTGCACGCGATCCTCGAAAGCACCCCCGCCACCTGGGTGGGCTGGGGCGGCGGGGTCGGCCCGGCGCCCTCTCTCGCCGACATCGGCACGCTGCGGCTGCGCCCGGTCCCGCTGACCGAGGACGAGCTGCGCGGCTACTACGAGGGCTTCGCCAACTCGACGCTCTGGCCGCTCTACCACGACGCCGTCGAGCAACCGGTCTTCGATCGCGGCTGGTGGGAGACCTACCGCACGGTCAACCGCCGGTTCGCCGAGGCCGCCGCCGAGGTGGCCGAGCCCGGCGCGGCCGTCTGGATCCAGGACTACCACCTGCAGCTGGTGCCGCAGATGCTCCGCGAGCTGCGCCCCGACCTGCTGATCGGCTTCTTCATGCACGTGCCGTTCCCGCCGCCCGAGCTGTTCATGCAGCTCCCCCGCCGGGTCGAGCTGCTGCGCGGGATGCTCGGCGCCGATCTGGTCGGCTTCCAGCGTCCGCAGGCCGCGCACAACGTGGCCCAGCTGGCCGGCAAGCTGCTCGACGCGAAGGGCGCCGACGACGCGATCCTGTTCGACGGCCGGGTGGTGCGCACCGGCGCGTTCCCGGTGTCGATCGACGTCACCGAGATGGAGGCGCTGAACGCCCGGCCGTACGTGGTCAACCAGGCCCGGCAGCTGCGGCACGATCTCGGGCAGCACAAGAAAGTGCTGCTCAGCGTCGACCGGCTCGACTACACCAAGGGCATCGAGCACCGCCTCACGGCGTACAGCGAGCTGCTGCGGGACGGCCGGGTCAAGGTCCGCGACGCGGTGATGGTGCAGGTCGCGGTGCCGAGCCGGGAACGCGTGGAGAGCTACCGGGGGGCTGAAGGACCGGATCGAGAGCGAGGTCGGCCGGATCAACGGGGAGTACGGCCGGGTCGGCGAGCCGGCCATCCACTACCTGAACCAGCCGTTCGACCGGGCCGACCTGGCCGCGCTCTACCAGACCGCCGACGTCATGGTGGTGACCCCGCTGCGCGACGGGATGAACCTGGTCGCGAAGGAATACGTGGCGGCCCGCGCCGACGACACCGGCGCGCTGGTGCTCAGCGAGTTCGCCGGGGCGGCCAACGAGCTGGAGGACGCGTTCCTGGTCAACCCGCACGACGTGGACGGGCTCAAGGAGACCCTGCTGCAGGCGCTGGACGCCGACCCGGCCGACCTGTCCCGGCGGATGGCCGCGATGCGCGCGCACATCACCGAGAACGACATCCACGCCTGGGCCCGCGCCTACCTCACCGCCCTCGACCACACCGGCCAGCTGGCCCGGCACCTGCCGCGGCAGCGGGAGGCGCTAGCTCCCGGCGTGTAGCTCCTTGGTCAGCCAGTCCAGGATCGCGTCGATCGGCTCCTGCCAGCCGGTGTCGAGCATCAGGGCGTGCGCCATGCCGGGGAACAGCAGCGGCGCGCCGCCGTACCGGGTGGCCACCCGGTCCAGCGACTTGCGCGGCACGACCCGGTCGTCCGGCGAGCCCACCACCAGCACCGGCGGGCTGCCGACCGGGCGCGGTGCCTCCTTCGAGGCGGTCAGGCGACGAGGGAAGACCAGGCGGGACAGGTACGCCTCGGCGTCCACCCCCGCGCTGAACAGCTGTTTGCGGTTCAACCGGGGCCGGCCGCGCAGCGTACCGAACGGGTTGGTCTTGAGGCCCGCGCCGAGCGTGGCCCAGCGGTCCACCGCCGGCGCGACCAGCACGGCCGCCCGGGCCGGATAGCGGGCCAGCGCGTGCGACACCACCAGGGCGCCGGCGCCGTGCCCGATCAGCACCGTCTGCCGGGGCAGCGACGCCGCCGTCTGCACCACGTCGTGGACGTGGGCCCGCAGGTCACCGTCCGCCCGCGGGGTCAGCGCGTGGGCCGGGAAGCCGCGGCCGGCCGCGTGCGTGAGCCAGTGCTCGGCGAACGCCCAGGCGCCCATGCTCGGACCGGGCACGAACAGCAGCGGCGGCTGCTCGTCCTCGCCCTCGACCAGCCGGGACAGCACCTCCCGCTCGACCGGCGGAACGGGAGAAGTCCAGTCTTCGAAGCGCAGCAGGTCGCTCATGTGGCCGGCTCCATCTCGCGCAGCAGTTCCCCGACCGACTTCAGGTAGGCGATGTGGTCGACCTCGAACCAGTGCCGGCGGGTGGCCACCACCTGGCGGCGCGACCAACTGCTGACCGGGCGGGCCGACTCCTTCTGCTGCACGGCCGCGGCCCGCACCGGATCTTCCCGGCGCAGCTGCAGCCAGCGGGCAACCGCCACGCTCTGCCAGTGCGCGAGCGGCAGCAGCCCGGCGTCCGGCTGCAGCAGGCCTACCACGGCGAGCGTCGGGTGCTTGCGGGCGAACGCATGCAGGTGCAGGTCGGGGCGGCCGCTCTCTTCGGTGCCGATCAGCTCGGGGGCGAGGAACTCGAAGCGCGGGGCGTAACCGGTCGCGGTGATCACCAGGTCGGGGTCGATCCGGCGGCCGTCGGCGAGCTCGGCCCGGCCCTCGGCGAACCGGAGCACGTCCGGAACGGCCTTGATCCGGCCGTGGCCGAGGTAGTACGGCAGCTGGCTGTTGACGATCGGGTGACTCTCGTACGGCCGGTGGTCGGGCGCCGGGAGGCCGTAACGGGTCAGGTCGCCGGTGGTCAGCGCGAGGGTGCGGCGGTAGAGCCACTGGCGCAGTTTGAGGGGCAGCCGCCACTTGAGCAGCCGGTCGTTCACCTGGTCGGCCGGGCGGCCCAACACGTACTTGGGGGCGTACCAGTAGCCCCGGCGGGTCGAGTGCCAGACGGTGGTGGCCTGCTGGGCGGCCTCGACCGCGATGTCGCAGCCGGTGTTGCCGCCGCCGATCACCAGGACCTTGCGGTTGCGCAGCTGCGCCGGGTCCTTGAACTGCGCCGAGTGGATGATTTGACCCTTCCAAGCCTCCTGAGAATTGGCCCCCGGGATGTCGGGCTTGGCCGGGGACCAGTTGTGCCCGTTCGCGGCGATCACCGCGGCGTAGCGCTGCACCCGGGACGAGCCACCGCCGGTCGAGCGGGTGGTGACGTCCCAGCGGCCGTCGCCGACCGGCACCGCCGACACCACCTCGGTGCCGAACCAGATGTGCTCGCCCAGTCCGAAATGCTTGGCGTAGCGCTCCAGGTAGGACAGCACCTGACTGTGATGCGGGTAGTCCGGCCAGCTGTCCGGCATCGGGAAATCGGGGAACTCGGTCAGCGGGCGCGACGAGATCAGGTGGGTGTTCGCGTAGACCGGGCTGCGATCGTGCCGCCAGTTCCACGCGCCGCCCACCGACGTCTCGCGCTCATAACAGTCGACCGCGAAACCGTGCTCGCGAAGATTCTTGATCGTCGCGAGTCCGCTGGCCCCGGCCCCGATGACGCAGACCGCGTCCCGACGGTCGGCGATGTCCGGAGTGTCGTGCACGCGGCGATACTGCCAGATACCTGGGCTACTCGGAAGGGAGCGAAAGATCCGCGAGAACAGGAAGATGATCACTGGCCTTTCGGGCCAGGTCGGACTCCACCACCTCGTACCGGTCGATGGTGATGTCCGGGGTCACGAACAAGCCGTCGATGAGCCGGGCGGGCAGCGTCGCGGGGTAGGTGAACGAGCCCGCCGACGAGGAGACCAGGCCGTCCTCGACCGTGCGCCAGGCGCCGCCGCCCGGGCCCTCGTTCAGGTCGGCGGCCGCGATCACCGGGCCCTCGATCTTGTCGAGGGCCTCCTTCCAGAGCGCCGCCTGGGCGGGCCGCTCGGCCGGGTCGGTGGCCAGGTGCGAACCGGACACGGTGAACCCGCCGCCGCGCACCGAACCACGCAGGAACGCGGCTCCCCGCAGGTGCCGGCCCGGGGTCAGTGGGTACCGCATGCACCAGGCCTCGTGCACCCGGACCCGCAGGCTGACCAGCAGCAGGTTGCCTAGCGCCGGCAGGCCGCCGGCGCCGACCACCATGCCGGTGTCGTTGGCCAGCGCGGCGCACTTGTGCCGCCACAGGAACCGCCGGGGCGCCTCCTGCACCACCAACACGTCCGGCGCCAGGTCGCGGACCAGGGCGATCAGGGCCGCCCGGTCGTCACGCAGCCCGTGCACGTTGTAGCTGAGAACCCGCAGCGACGGCATGGTCAGGCCCGCCGGGCCAGGTCGGCCGCGCCGACCACCCCGGCCGTGTTGCCGGTCTCGGCCGCCACCACGTCGGCGACCGGGAACCGGCCGCGCTGCTTGAGCTGGTCGCGGTAGGTGTTCTGGGTCGGCGTCATGAGCAGCTCACCGGCGTCGACCACGCCGCCGCCGACCACCAGGATCTCCGGGTCGAGGCTCTGCGCCAGGTCGGCCATCGCCACCCCGAGCCAGTAGCCGATCTGCGTGAACGCGTCCCGGGCCACCCCGTCGCCGGCGTGCGCCGCCTCGGTGATCTGCCGCCCGGTGATCGCCAGCGGGTCGCCGCCGGCCAGGGCCAGCAGCTTCGCCGCCCGCTCCGGCTCCTGCCGGGCGCCGGCCCGGGCGAACCGGACCAGGGCGTTGCCGCTCGCGTACTGCTCCAGGCAGCCCAGCCGGCCACAGCCGCAGGGATGGCCGTCGGGAACCGACTGGATGTGCCCGAGCTCGCCGGCGATGCCGTTGGCGCCGCGCCACAGCTTGCCGTCCAGCACGATGCCACCGCCGATCCCGGTCCCCACGGTGATCATCACCATCGAGTCGTCCGCGTGCCGGGCCACCCCGAACCGGAACTCGGCCCAGGCCGCCACGTTGGCGTCGTTCTCCAGCACGGTGGGCAGGCCGACCGCCTTGGCGACGTAGTCCCGCAGCGGTTCGTCCCGCCAGGCCAGGTTGGGCGCGAACAGCACGGTGGAGGCGGCCGCGTCGATCCAGGCGGCGGCGCCGATGCCGATCGCGGTGGCCTCGGGATATTGAGCGGCCAGCTCGGCGGCCACCTCGACGATCGTGTCCCGGGTGCCGGCCGGGTCCTCGGCGGGCGTGTCGCGGCGGTTGGACGCCAGCACCGTGCCGTGCTCGTCGACCACCCCGCCGGCCACCTTGGTGCCGCCGACGTCGACTCCGATGGTCAGCGTCACGCTGTCTCCTTCTGCTACCCGCTTACTGTGCGCCGTCGCCGGGGGCTGCGTCGCCCGCCGCGCCGTCGCGCTCACCGGGCGCCACAGCGCCCGGAACATCATGATCCACCGTCGTGGGTCGCGCCACGCCGCCAACACCCGCATCAGCGGTGGCCGCGGCCCACACATCAAACCTTTGAGGGGTACGGGCGGAGCGCCCCGCCCCAGCATTCGTGTCCCCAGTCTCGGCCTTCGGCGTCCCAGTCCCGGCATTCCGGGCAGCGGCCGCCTCGCCGGCCCGGGACCCGGGCGACCCGGCCGCTTCCGCGTTGGCCGCCGCCACCTCCGCCTTGGCTGCCTCGGCCAGCGCCGCGGCTTCCGCTACCCGGCGGGCCGCCTCCGCCGCCGCCTCACGAGCTTCCTTTGCCGCCTTGCGCCGGGCCGCGTCCGCAGCTCGGCGAGCGCGCAGGCGCTCAGCCTCTGCTTCGGCCGCGCTCGCCGCCGAAGCGGCCGCCCACGGGTCGCCCGCGAAGCGGGGATCGTCGCGGCCGGGTGCTTCGCTCTCGCCTGGCGCGGCGTCGTCGCCGGGCACGGCGCTATCCCCAGGCGCGGTCGTGCGGGTCGCGAACGACCAGGCCTCGTCGGGGTCGGGCGCGGGTGGCGCCGGGCGCGCGGGTGCGGGCTTCGGGCGGTCGCCGGCCAGCGACGAGAGCGCCCGCATCATGCTGGCGACCCCGGAGGCCAGGTCGCCGGCGCCCATGGCCAGCCGGACGGCCGCCTCCGGGCTCGGGTCGCGCACCGCGGCGATCGCCCGGCAGACCGGGCAGACGCAGCACTCGGCGCTGCCGGTCGACCAGCTGTGCGACTTGTCGCCCTGGTCGTTGCTCCCGGCCAGGCGGCCGACCAGCCCGCTGACCGAGTCGGCGAGGGCACCCAGACCGGCGGTGACCGCGTCCCGCGTACCCGAGGAATCGCCCGAAGCCCGGGCCGCGGCACCCAGGCCGCCGCTCGCGGCCATCGCGATCATCGTCGCGACCAGGCGCTCGGCCTCTTCTCGTGCGGACGCCGTCATCCCGAACCTCCCGCTCAGCTCGCCGGCAGGCTCTCGACACGGCGTTTGAGCTGCTTCAGCGCCGTGTCCATGATCATCTTTTCGGCCTTGCGCCGGAACATCCCGAGCATGCCGATGGAGAGCTCCACCTCAAGGGTGTAGGTCACCGTGGTGGTGCCGTCACCGTTATCGGCGAGGTCGTAGGAACCTTCCTGCGACTTCTGCGTCTTCGACGGCTCGATCAGATGCCACTCGATCCGGGTCAGATCGTCGGCATATGCGTATTCCAGGGTGTAGTCGTCGGCCATCACGCCGGCGTCGATCACCCACCGGACCTGGGCCGCGTAACCGTCTTCGTACTCCTGAAGGACCTCGATCTGCTTCAGCGCGTCGACCCACTCCGGGTAGCGCGGGAAATCGCAGATCACCGCGGCCACGCGGTCGACGGGCGCATGAACCTGGATCGACTGCGTCGAGGTGTCCGCCATGAACGGAGGCTACCTCTTCGGTCCGACAATCCCGACGACCGGGCCAAGCCGTTCCGGCCCGGTACGACTACCATCCGTCAGGTGCCGGTGCTAGCCAGTGTCTCCGCGCGCGTCCAGCCGCTCGCGGTGGCCGCGCGCATCGTCATGCTCGCTCTGGTCGCGGCATTGACGCTGATCGCCACCCAGGACCCGGCGCAGTTGCGCTGGATCGCCCTGCTGGTGGTCGCCGCCCTGCCCGCGTTCCTCGCACCCGACCACCGCCTGTTCGGCCCGCTGGGCCGGTTCGCCGAGGTCGCCGTCACCGGGCTGGCGGCCGGCTCGATCGCCGCCGCCGCCGACGCGACCGGCACTGTGGACGCCGGGTTCGGCGCCGAGGCGGTGCTTCCCTACCTGGCCGTTCCGCTGCTCACCGCGGCCCTGCGCCGGCGCCCGACCGAGGGCGCCGCGCTGCTCGGGGTGGCCGCCGTGGCACTGGTCGCCGGCGGCACGCTGACCGGCGACGACAGCCCGATCACCCAGCCGGGCTTCCTCGCGGCCGGTGGGCAATGGCTGGTTCTCGGCGCGATCGTGACGTTCGCGGCCGATACAATGCGACAACTGATGCAACCCGCCGAACCCACCCCCCAGCCGTACGCGGAAGCCACCCGCCTGCTCACGCAGCTGCGGAGCGTGGCTCGCTCGCTGCCGGGCGCCACTCTGGACCCGGGCGGCATCTCCGAGCACCTGCTCGAGGAGCTGCGCCTGGTCGCCCCGGGTGATCGCGCCGCGGTGCTGTCGACGAGCGGCGGTGGCCGGCTCGTGGTGCTCGCCCAGACCGGCGCCGAGCGGGTCGACTGGGAGACGACGCTCGACGCCGACTCGGCCATCGCCGACGCGTGGGCCACCCAGCAGCCGCAGACCGCCAGCCGTTCGCAGGCCCGCTCGCACCGCCGCGGCGAGGTCTCCTCGCTGGTCGTTCCGCTGGTCGCCGGGGTCCGCACGATCGGCCTGGTGATCCTCGAGGCCGACGTGAGCAGCGCCTACCCGTCGTCGGTCGTCTTCGACGTCACCGGGGTGACCGAGCCGGCCGCGATCCGGCTCGAGGCCGCGCTGCTCTTCGACGACGTGCGGTCGCTGGCCACCAATGAGGAGCGTCAGCGACTCGCCCGGGAGATCCACGACGGCGTCGCGCAGGAACTCGTGATGGTCGGCTACGGCATCGACAACGCCCAGGCCACCCTGCCGGAAGGCGCCGAGGAGACCGCCGAGGAGTTGCGCTCGCTGCGCAACGAGGTCACCCGGGTCATCACCGAGCTGCGGCTGAGCCTGTTCGAGCTGCGCTCCGAGGTGGACCGCAACGGCGGCCTGGCCGCCGCGATCGCCGAGTACGCACGGACTCTGGGCACCTCGGCCGGTCTGCGCGTGCACTTCACCTTCGACGAATCGACGGCGCGGCTGCCCGCCGCGACCGAGGCGGAACTGCTCCGGATCGCCCAGGAGGCGATCACCAACGCGCGCAAACACGCTGGAGCATCTAATCTGTGGGTTACCTGTACGGTGGACCCGCCGTACGCGGAGATCGAGGTCTCTGACGACGGTAAAGGCTTCGCTGACGACCGCCCGGACGGTCGTTACGGTCTGACCATCATGGCCGAGCGGGCGGAACGGATCCGGGGCCGATTGAAAATCACGCCGCGACACCCCAGCGGGACAACCGTGGCCGTAGTGCTCGGATCCTCGGGGCGGCGCGATAGCGTGCGGGATAGCGTTTCCGCTCCAGAAGGGGAGTAACCCGAGCATGTCGACCAGTCCTGCGCCGACCACGCGCACCAAGGTCCTCCTTGTCGACGATCACGATCTGATTCGTAAGGGGCTGCGACACGCATTCGAGCGCGACCGTCAGTTCGAGGTCGTCGGCGAGGCTGCCACGGCCGCCGAGGCGGTCCGCCAGGCCGGTGCCCTGCAGCCGGACGTTGTGATCATGGACTTGCGCCTGCCCGACGGCAGCGGTCTCGAGGCCACCAAGGCCCTGCGGAAGAACAACGCCAACATGGGCATCGTCGTACTGACGATGTACGCGGGCGACGACCAGCTGTTCGGTGCGCTCGAGGCCGGCGCCAGCGCGTTCGTGCCGAAGACCGCCCCGGCCGACGAGGTCGTGGCCGCGGCCCGGCACGCCGCCTCGGCACCGAGCGCGTTCACCGCCGCCGACCTGGCCGAGGCCATGAAGCGCCGGCTCGCCCCGTCCGGACCGCAGCTGTCGCCGCGCGAGGGCCAGGTGCTGCGCCTGCTGGCCGACGGCATGAGCGTGGCCGGCATCGCCAAGCAGCTGTTCGTCTCGGAGTCGACGGCCAAGACGCACATCTCGAAGCTGTACGAGAAGCTCGGCGCGGCCAACCGGGCCCAGGCCCTGATGACCGCGCTGCGACTGGGCCTCTTGGAAGCTCCGGACGCGCCGAAGTTCTAGGCCCGGACCGAGGCCCGCTTGATCAGCAGGTAGGCCTCGCAGCCCAGACAGAGCCCGAAGGCCGCGTTCAGGAATGCCGCAAGCAGCCCGAACGCGGCCGCCACCACGCCCAGCGTGGTCAGCCCGGTGAGATAGCCGATCGCGCTCACGGTCAGGAAGCCAAGGCCGACGGTCTGGGCGAACCGGACCGGAGCGGCGGGCTCCCGCTCGGCCGGCGGCCCGAGGCGCGGCAGGATCAGGGCACGGTAGACGTACCCGTAGGGGCCCTTGCGGGGATCGAGGGCCGTGATCGCGAAGACGACGGCCTGGGCCAGCGCGAGCCAGCCCGAGCCGGTCGCCAGCACCAGGATGATGACGGCGCTGGTCAATGCCGCGGCGAAGCGCTGCCCGCGGGGGTCGAGTTCCATGTCTCGAAGCCTCGCTGTTTTTCCTGGTGAGCGCGCGGTGAGCCTGATCACTACCTACTCGATAGACTTAGTCACCTTTCGCAGCAGGGCATTGAGCTGCACCAACTCGTCGTGCGACAGGGCTCCCAGCATCTGCCGGTCCCGGGCCATCCCCTCGAAGATGTGCTTGTTCCACGCCTCCCGCCCGGCCGCCGTCGGCCGCACCAGCACCCGCCGCCGGTCGGCCGGGTCGACCTGCCGGGTGACCAGGCCGGACGACTCCAGCCGGTCGAGCCGGCTGGTCATCGCGGCCCGGGTGAGATGGGTGGCGTCGGCCAGCTGAGCCGGGGTGGCCTCCATCGGGTGCGGCTGGACCATCAGCGCGTGCAGCGTCTTGTAGTCCTCCATGGTGAAGGCCTCGTTGCCGGCGAACGCGGCCGCGTCGGCCCGGCGGGCCCACTTGTGGATGTCGTTCATCCGCACCAGGGCGCCCTCGACCTCGGGCGCGAACCGCGGATCGTCCTTCCAGTACGCCGCCCACCGCGCCACATGCAGATCCACGCCGTCCCGCTCGTCAGTCACCAGCTCATTGTAATTCGATTGCTAATAGTTCGACGTCGAACTACTGTCTCGAACGTGCTCACCGACTTCCGCCTGCTCGCCGCGGGCCAGACCCTCTCCTGGATCGGCAACGGCTTCCAGACCGTCGCCCTGGCCGTCGCCGTCGTGTCGACCGGCGGCGGCGCCCGCGACCTCGGCCTCGTGATGGCCTGCTCGGTCGCCTTCACCCTGATCAGCTCGCTGTTCGGCGGCGTCTGGGCCGACCGGCTGCAGCCGCAGCGGGTGATGGTCCTCGCCGACCTGACCCGGCTGCTGGCGGCGGCCGCGATGGCCGTCATGTTCGCGGCCGGCGGCTATCACCTGGCCCTGCTGTGCGCCCTGGCCGCGGTGTCGTCGGGTGCCGGCAGCTTCTTCAACCCGGCGATGACCGCGCTGCGCCCGCTGATCATCCCGGCCGACCGCCGGCAGTCGGCCAACGCGACGCTGAGCATGCTGCAGACCGGCAGCTCGGTGGTCGGCCCGGCACTGGGCGGGCTCACCGTGGCCGGGTTCGGCGCGCCGGCCGGCTTCGGGGTCAACGCGGCCAGCTTCCTCGCCTCGATGGCCGCCTGCCTGCTGCTGCGCACCCGCACCGTGCGGGGCCCGAGGTCGTCGATGCTCAGCGAGCTGGGCGCCGGCTGGCGCGAGATCAGCAGCCGGGACTGGCTGCTCGGCGGTCTGCTCGGGGCCACGCTCTACCACGTCGCCAACGGCGTGATCCTGGTGCTGGTGCAGGTGACCGCGATCGAACGGCTCGGCGGCGCCCCCGCGGCCGGCTTCATCGCCGCCGCCGAGGGTCTTGGCGGCCTGATCGGCGCGGCGGTCGCGTTGCGCTTCAAGCCCCGCCGGTTGCTCCGGGCGGGCTGGCTGACGCTGCTGCTCATGCCGCTCTGGGCACTGGCGTACGTGTGGCCGGCCGAACTCGTCGCGGTGCTGCTCGGCGCGGTGATCGGCTGGGCCGGCCTGATCTTCTTCGACGTGGCCTGGGAGACCGCCCTGCAGGACCAGATCCCGCAGTCCGCGCTGGGCCGGGTGGCGTCCTGGGACTACCTGACGTCGTTCCTGGCCATGCCGATCGGAAACGCGCTGGCCGGCCCGCTGTCGGCCCGCTTCGGCACCAGCCCGGTGCTGACCGTCTGCGCCGCCGTCCTGTTCCTGGCCGGCGCCTCCCAGCTGCTGATCCCCGGCTCGCGCAACCTGACCCGGGCGTCCGAGACCACGGCCGCCCCGGCCGATCTGGTGGAAACCGCGGTTTAGCCCGGCAGGAGGTCGGCCACGGCGGCGATCAGCTGGGGCTTGCTCGGGACGCCGGTGGCCCGCTTCACCACGTGGCCGCCGGCGTCCACGATCAGCAGGGTCGGGGTGCGCCAGATGTTCAACTCGCGCACCTCGGCCAGGTGGCTCTCGGCGTCGACCTCCACGTGCTGGACCCCGGGCAGCAGCTCGGCCACCTCGGAGCTGACCCGCCGCACCGCCCGGCACGGCGCGCAGAACGCCGACGAGAACTGCAACAGCGTCACCGGCGACGGCCCCACCCCGAGCCGGTCGAGCAGGCCCGGATCGAGGTTCTCCCCCTCGGCACTCGCGTCCGGCTCGACCACGCCCGGTTCCTCGCGGGTGTCCAGCACGAGACCCGACTCCCCCGGTGGCGCCGGCCTCGGGTGCACCCCGGCGCCGCCGTGCATCGCGGCCGCCGCGGCCCCGGTCGCGGCCCGGGCGGCCGTCGCGGCGTTGGCCGACGCCGACTTGCGGTCGGGCAGCTCCACGACCTCGAGGCCGGCTGCGGACAGCAGGGCAGCACGCTTGCGCTTGTCGTCGGCCTCGTCCCGGATCATGCCGTCGGTGCGGCGGTGCCACAGGCCGATCGTCGTGGCCACCACCAGCACGGCGACGATGACGGCGATACCCATCGCGTCCATGGCGCCAACTGTGGCACGCCCGGGTTGCGATCGTCGCTGCGATCCCACTCACGCCGACTGATAGGCGCTCGCCTGCAGGGTGAACAGCTGCGCGTAGATGCCCTTCGACGCCATCAGCTCCTGGTGGTCGCCCTGCTCGACCACCGCGCCGTGGTCGAGCACGTAGATCCGGTCGGCCTCCCGCACGCTGGCCATCCGGTGCGTGATCAACACGACCGTCCGGCCCGCCGCCAGCTCCCGAAGCCGCTGGTAGACGTCGTGCTCGGCCCGCGCGTCCAGGTTCGCGGTGGGTTCGTCGCAGATCAGCAGCGGCGCGTCCCGGTAGAAGGCGCGGCTCACCGCCA
Source organism: Paractinoplanes tereljensis (assembly GCF_016862435.1). Classification (GTDB taxonomy): domain Bacteria; phylum Actinomycetota; class Actinomycetes; order Mycobacteriales; family Micromonosporaceae; genus Actinoplanes; species Actinoplanes tereljensis. Next base: position 39,703 of record NZ_BOMY01000025.1, on the reverse strand, counting down.
GCCGCTGCCACTGCCCGCCGGACAGGTCGGCGCCGTCGGTGAAGTGCCGGGACAGAAGCGTCTCGTACTGCCGGGTCAGCTCCATCACGAACTCGTGGGCGTCACCGGCCCGGGCCGCCGCGTGCACGAGTGTGGTCTCCACGGCGCGGTCGTAGCGGCCGATGGTGATGTTGTCGCGGGCCGAGAGCGGCCAGCGGGTCGGTTCCTGCATCACCACGGCGACCCGTTCGCGCACCGTGTCCGGGTCGAGGCCGGACACATCCCGGCCGTCCCAGGTGACGGCACCGTGCTGGGGGCGGTACAGGCCGGCCAGCAGCGCGGCCAGGGTCGACTTGCCGGAGCCGTTCTCGCCGACCAGGGCGATGATCTGACCGCGGCGGAGGGTGAGGCTCACGTCGCGTACCGCCGGGCGCTCGGCATCCGGGTAGCTGAAGGTGACCCGGTCGAGCTTGATCTCCCGGAAGCCGTCCGGGGCGACGCCGTCGGGCGTGGGTTCCGCGCGCTGCCGGGACAGCTCGCAGAAACCCTGGAAGTCGTTGAAGTACAGCCCCTGCTCGAACACCCGGTTGGCGGTGAACGCCAGCTCCCGGAGCTTCCCGATACCCATGTTGATCGCGTACGCCGCGGCGCCACCGGCGGCGAGCTCCATCCGTCCCGTCCACAGCAGCCACAGCAGCACCGCGTAAGTGACCCCGGTGGCGACCGCGCTGAGCACCGTGCCGACCAGGGTGGTGCGCACCATCCGCCCGGCCACCCGGATCTCCTCGTTGGTGGAGATCGCCAGCAACCGGCGCACCTCGCCGAGCAGGAACTCGCGCAGCGTGAAGGCTCGCAGCTCCGGAGCCGGCTCGCGGGCCGCGAGAAGCTCGGCCAGCATCCGCTGCCGCCGCCAGACCGCGATGAGCCGCAGCAGCCGCCGGTGCCCGAGCCGCGCCGACCGGACCGCTGCCCACGCCACCGGCACCACCGACAACACCAGCAGCGGCAGCAACACCGGGTGCAGCACGGCCAGGACCCCGGCCGCCGCGACCAGCCCGATCGTGTTGGTGGCGAGCTCGATGGCCCGGTCGACAAGCTGCTCGGCGGCCGAGATGCCCCGGTCGCGGGCCCGCTCCATGGCGTCCCGCCAGTCCGGGTCGTCGAACGTGGTCAGGTCGACCCGGGTGGTGAGGTTCAGCAGCCGCATCTCGGCGGCCTGGAAGACCTGGGGAGACAGCCGGCCGTTGGCCGCCGCGGCGGCCGAGGTGAGCGCGCCCCGCACGGCCAAGGCACAGATCAACAGCAACAGCGAGGGTACGGCGGCTCGCACCCGCTCGGGCGTCGGCCCGGTCTGCAGCAGCCCGTCGAACACCCCGACCACGCTGATCAGCCCGACCGCGCTGGCCACCCCACCCGCGACCTGCAGCCCGGCGACCGCCGCCGTGGTCCGCCGGTCCGCCTGCCAGGCGATCACCCAGGCGTCCCGCAGCAGCTTGGGCAGCCGCCGCATCATCCGCAAAAAGGAGGTATTGGCCGCCTCCTCAGTGCTGGTAAGCCAGTAGGGAAGCTCGAGTTCCCCATCATCAAGCTCCCGCTCGACGTCGTCTCGCGCAGCGTCCCGCCCCCGCCCCGGCTCAGCGACGGCAGGCGGCGGCTCAGCGCGGGTGGGTGGCGGCTCGGGGAGGTCGGGGTTCGCGGGGAGGTCGGTTTCGGAGTAGGCGTCCGGCATCGGAGGCTCCGTCTCGGGGATCCCTCAGCGCGAGCTCCGCGTCCGCGCTCGGGCACGCGCGACGCACGGGCAGCGCGCAACGCCGCGCGCCGGAAGCTCCAATCCCTTCCTACGCCGGGCGCCCCGCGCCCGTCCATCAGGTTCCGGACGCATCCGAATTCATTCACGCCGAGCGATCAAGCCCGTCGAGGAGGTTGGCCAGACGGGCGGCCTGGGCCTCCCAGCGCCACTCCTGCTCTACCCACGCTCGGCCGGCCGCGCCCATGGCCTTGGCCTTGGCCGGGTCGGACAGCAGGTCGGTCAGGCGGGACGTCAGGGCCGCGAGGTCCTGGCCGCCCACGACGTAGCCGGTCTCGCCCTCGCGGACCGCGTCGGGGGCGCCGCCCGAGTCGCCGCCGACCACCGGGAGGCCGGTGGCCGAGGCCTCCAGGTAGACGATGCCCAGGCCCTCGACGTCGAGGCCGGCCGCCCGGGTGCGGCAGGGCATCGCGTAGACGTCGCCGGCCGCGTAGTGCGCGGGCAGCTCGGCCCAGGGGACGGAACCGGTGAAGATCACGTCGGACTCGACGCCCTGCTCGCGGGCCAGGCGTTCCAGCTTGGGGCGGTAGGGACCACCGCTGACCAGCAGCAACGCCGCATCGGGGACCCGGCGGCGGATGGCCGGCAGGGCCCGGATCAACATGTCCTGGCCCTTGCGCGGGACCAGCCGGGAGACGCAGACGATCACCGGGCGGCCGGTCAGGCCGTGGCGCCGGCGGACCGCCGAGCCGTCGACGCCGGGGTGGAACGCCGCCACGTCGACGCCGGGCGCGAGCCGCTCGAGGTCGGTGAGGCCGTGCAGCGCCCGGTCGAGCCGCACCCGCTGGTAGTCGCCCAGGTAGGTGATCACGTCGTTGCCCCGGGCGATGCGGCGCAGCAGCTGCCGGGCGCCGGGCAGGGCGGCCCAGCCGATCTCGTGGCCGTGGGTGATGGCGACGGCCCGGGTGACCCCGGAGTTACGGCGCAGTCCGTCGGCGAGCAGGCCGAGCGGGGCGGCCGCGCCGAACAGCACCCGGTCGCAGTCGTGCGCGCGGGCCAGCTCGGCGGCCCGGCGCGTCACGGCGGGGGTCGGCAGCAGCACGCCGGTCGACTGGCGCACCACCTCGAAGGGCTGCTCGGCGTCGAACTTCTCGGCGCCCTTCCAGGTCGACGCGTAGACGACCACCGAGCCGGGCGGCTGCCGGACGGCCAGGTTGTGCACGAACTGCTGGATGCCGCCGGGGCGGGGCGGGAAGTCGTTGGTGATCAGCAGGGTGCGGGCCATCAGCGGTCACCCCGGGCGTAGGCGCGGGCCGCGGCCATCCGTTCCACCGTGGACGGGTGCGAGGCCGCGAACAAATATTCCCAGGTGGGCGGGTCGGGGTCGGACAGGTTGACGGTGCCGAGGCGGCGCTGCATGGCCTCGAACGTGGCCGGGTCGCCGGTCAGCACCAGGGCGTGCGCGTCGGCGCGGGCCTCGATGCGCCGGGACACGAACGCCTGCACCGGCCCGGACACCAGCCCGGCCACCGAGACGATCGCCAGCATCAGGCCGATGGCACGCGGTTCGCCGATCGAGCCGACCCCGGCCAGCCGCAGCAGGCCGGCCCACGACCCGAGCAGGTAGAGCGCGATCACCGCGGCGGCGGTGCCGAGCGCGCCCAGGATGGTGCCGACCAGCACGTCGTTGTCCTTGGCGTGGCCCAGCTCGTGGGCCACCACCGACACCACCTCGTCGGGGGTGGCCTCGGTGAGCATGGTGTCGTAGACGACGACCCGCCGGGTCGGGCCGAGGCCGGACACATAGGCGTTCAACGCGTTGGTCCGGCGGGACGCGTCGGCCACCAGGACGTCGCGCACGGGGACGCCGTCGCGGTCGGCGAGCGCGATCAACTCGGTGCGCAGCGGGCCGTCGGCCATCGGGGTGAACTTGTTGAACACCGGCTCGACCAGCACCGGCAGCACGAAGGACAGCAGCACGACCAGCCCGGCCGCGCCGACCGCCCCGAACGCCCACCACCAGCGCGGCGCGAAGTGGGTGACGGTGTAGAAGCCGAGCAGCGCCACCGCCCCGATCACCGCGCCGACCGCCCAGGACTTGAGCAGATCGGTCGTCCACGCGCCCCAGCTCTGGGTGGAGATGCCGTAGCGGACCACGACGGTGTGCCGCCACGCCGCGAACGGCAGCGTGACCACCTCACCGGCCAGCGTGACCAGCAGGCCGCCGAGGATGGCCTGGGCCACCCAGTTGCCGCCGAACGGGCGGCCGGCCTGACCGACCAGCCAGGCACCGACCGGGGTGAGCCCGAGCACCAGCGCGACGATCAGGCCGATCCCCATCGCGCCGTAGGACCCGGGGCGCAGCGCGGAGTGGAACTCGCGGGCCCGGGCCACCTGCTCGCCGGGCAGCTGGGCGAGGGCGGCGAGCTGGTCGGCCCGGGGCGCCGGCGGCCGGTGCCACGGGATGGTCACGGCGGCATAGCCGGCGATCAACACGAGCAGCACGACGAGCGTGCCGGCGGCCCAGGCGCGTGGCGTCATCGGGACATCCTAGGCAAGATCACGCTACGTGCCGGCGGCGCGTGAACATGGGCACCACGACCGGCGGTTCCGGCGTCTCCAGCAACTCCACGTCGAAGCCGGCCAGCTCGAACGCCTCGATCGCCCGCAGCTCGGCGGGCATCAGGTCGGCAATGCCGTCGGGGGTGTCGATCAGCGCGCTGACCAGGCAACCCCGGCACTCGCCGGACCGGCCGGCGCAGCGACCGCAGTCGATGATCATCACTCCTCCTCACCCGGGTGGCGGGACCACCATCGGTGACCGTCACGCTAGGCGAGGGGTACGACAAAAAATTACGACCGGGCGAGCCGCCGTAACAGCGAGTCGGCGCCCATCGGGTAGGCGCCGTGCCGGCGCACCCCGTCGGCGACCTCCCGGTCGGACGAGATGACCACGATCGGCCGGCCGGCCGGCTCGGCCCGGACCAGCTGCCGGATCAGCTCGTCGGCGGTATCGCCCTTGCGGGAGAACAGCACCCGGACGCCACGCGGCGCGGGCGGCAGCCCGTGCACCCGCTCGGCGCCGTCGAAGACCACGGTGACCTCGTCGCCGGTCTGCGCCGCGATGCCGCCCAGCCCGGTGATCAGGCGTTTGCGCTGCTGCTCGAGGGACATCTCGGCGAAGCCGCGCTTGGTCACGTTGTAACCGTCGACGACCAGGTGCGCCCGGGGCAGGGCGAGCAGCTGATCGAGGCGGCCCGGGTCGTCGGTGTCCTGGGCGCGGGCCCGGGACCGCTCGGGCGTGCCCGGCCGCTCGGCGGCGGCGTCGGCCACGAAATCGGCCGGCATCTTCTCGGACGGGCCCAGGGCCAGCTCCCGGCGCAGCCCGGAGGCGGCCTGCCCGATGGTCTCGATCAGCAGCCAGAGGCGGGTGTCGTCGGCGGCCCGCGCGTCCTTGGCGGCCTGTTTGCCGGTGGCGGCCGTCGATTCCGCCTCGGCCAGGCGGGTCTTCAGACGGCGTACCTCGGCATCGTGATCGGCGGTGATGCGCGACGCGCGGCCCTTCTCGGTGGCCAGCAGGTCGCTCGCGCGTTTCTGCCCGGCCTGCGCCTCGCGCAGGGCGCGGGCGGTCGACCGCGCCTCCTCGCGAATCTGGCCCAGTTCCTCGCGGACCCGGGCCAGCTCGTCACGGAGCTTGTCGGCCTCCACCTTGGCGACCGCCCGGTCGTGCTCGGCGCGGGCGGCCCGGTGCTCGGCGTCGCGGATCTGGCCCGCCGCGGCGGCGCTGTCGGCCTCGGCCCGGACCGCGTCACCGGCCCCCTCGACCAGCTCCCGCCAGCCGTCCGGGCGGACCAGGTAGGCCAGGGCCGCGACCTCGACCGGGTCGGCGGCGGCCGGGGCCACCCCGGCGGCGACCGCGGCGCCCAGGTCGCCGGTGTCGATGACCACCCGGCTGCTGATCCGCTGGCGGAAGAGCGGGTCGGCGGTCAGCTGCGCGGCGATCTCCCGGCCACCGAGCCGAGCCCGGCGGTTCGGGGCGAATCGGGCGACCTTCCGCATCGGGATCGGCACCTCGTCGCCCGGCAGCGCGGGCAGGGCCGCGGCCGCGAGGGTGACGATCCGCTGCCGGACCGCTTCCGGGAGGCTGGGTTCGGGGAGCTCAACGTCCGCATCCTGGGCAGCCGCCTCTTCGAGAAGGCGATCGCCGGGAGACGCGGGCTCGTACATCTACCCATTCTCACACCGTGGGCAGCAGAAAAGCTTGTCGAAGCAAGTGATCTTTTCCGGGCGCCGGGACGTTTCTGTCGTACCCCCGCTCTAATCTCCCCGCCGTGGCACAACCCGCATATGTCCAGGGCACTCTGGACACGCTTCTCACCGATCCGGCGGCACTCTCCCTGGTCGACACGACCTTCGTGGTGCTCGACCTGGAGACGACCGGCGGCGCGGCCGACGGCGCCGGCATCACCGAGATCGGCGCGGTCAAGGTGCGCGGCGGCGAGGAGCTCGGCGTCTTCGCGACCCTGGTCAACCCGGGCGAGCACATCCCGGCGTTCATCACCGTCCTGACCGGCATCACCGACGCCATGCTGGCCCCGGCCCCGCCGATCGAGACGGTGCTGCCCAGCCTGCTCGAGTTCCTGCGCGGCGCGGTGCTGGTGGCGCACAACGCGCCCTACGACGTCGGCTTCCTGAAAGCGGCCTGTGCCCGGCACGGCTATCCGTGGCCCAACCCCAAGGTGCTCGACACCGCCGCCGTGGCCCGCCGCGCCCTGACCCGCGACGAGGTGCCCAACCGCAAGCTGTCCACCCTCGCCCAGTTCTTCCGCTCGGCGGTCCAGCCCAGCCACCGCGCCCTCGACGACGCCCGCGCCACCGTCGACGTGCTGCACGGCCTGATCGAGCGGCTGGGCAGCTTCAAGGTGCACTCGCTGGGTGACGCCATCGAGTTCGCCAAGGCGGTCACCCCCACCCAGCGCCGCCAGCGGCATCTGGCCGACGGCCTGCCGCACGCCCCCGGGGTCTACGTGTTCCGGGCCGCCGACGACCGCCCGCTCTACGTCGGCACCTCGAAAGACATCGCCACCCGGGTGCGCAGCTACTTCACCGCCAGCGAGAAACGGGCCCGCATCTCCGAGATGCTCGGTGCCGCGACCCGGGTCGAGGCGGTCGAGTGCGCCCACTCGCTCGAGGCCGAGGTGCGGGAGCTGCGGATGATCGCGGCCCACGCGCCGCCCTACAACCGGCGGTCGAAATATCCGGATCGGGTGGTCTGGCTCAAGCTGACCACCGAGGTCTGGCCCCGGCTGTCGGTGGTCCGCAAGCTGGTCGACGACGGCGCCGCCTACCTGGGCCCGTTCTCCTCGCGGCGCACCGCCGAGCTGGCCGCCGCCGGCGTCTACGACGCGTTGCCGCTGCGGCAGTGCAACCACACCCTGAGCGTGCGCACCCCGATGCCCGCCTGCGCCCTGGCCGAGCTGGGCCGCTGCCCGGCTCCGTGCGAACACCGGATCACCCCGGAGGTCTACGCGGCCACCGCCGCCCTGCCGTTCCGCACCGCGATCCACGGCGACCCGGAGATCGTGGTGGCCGCCCTGATGGGCCGCATCGAGGCGATGAGCGAGGGCCGGCGATACGAGGAGGCCGCGGTCCTGCGGTCCCGGCTGATCGCCCTGCTCCGGGCCACCGTCCGGATGCAGCGGCTGACCGCGCTGACCCGGCTGACCGAGATGGTCGCCGCCCGCCGGGACGACATCGGCGGCTGGGAGATCATCGTGGTCCGGCACGGCCGGCTCGCCGCGGCCGCCACCTCGCCACCCCGGGCACACCCCCGGCCGACCCTCGACGCGGTCCGGATGACCGCCGAGACGGTCCTACCCGGACCGGGTCCGGTGCCCGCCGCGTCCGCCGAGGAGACCGAGCGAATCCTGGCCTGGCTGGAGAAGCCCGACACCCGCTTGGTGGAAACTTCCGGCGACTGGGTGTCACCGGTTCGTGGCGCCGCGCGGTTCACTCACCTGCTCAACCGGGCAGAAGCCGCAGCATCGGGCAAAGACTCGGCCGTTCGCTCATCGGTAACTGACCGTTCGGATGACGCTCGCTCGCTTAGGCTGTAAGGCAAGTGGAATCACCCGGCACGGTTAGGGTGGCTTCACGGCGATTTGCCAGGCGGATCGCTCCAGGCGCGAGAGATGCCGGGCGACCGAGCGGTGAGGGGGTGTCCAGTGGACGTCGACGCCGGCCACGGCGCCGCCCTTGGACGCGCCCTCCCTACGCAAGCGCCCGCCTCGAAGGACATTCCACTCGGCAAGCGGCTCCGGTCGTTCCTGAGCTTCCCGGGCGGCGATGACGACCCGGTGGCCAAGCTCACCAAGACCCACCGCGGCATCCATCCCTCCGCCGATGCGGGTGTCCTGCGCCGCAGCTACGCGATCGCGGAAAACATGCACCGCGGCCAGATGCGCAAGTCCGGTGATCCCTACATCACCCATCCGCTCGCGGTCGCGCAGATCTGCGCCGAGCTCGGCATGGACACCACCACCCTGGTCGCGGCCCTGCTGCACGACACGGTGGAGGACACCAGCTACACGCTCGAGGCGCTGCACAGCGACTTCGGCCCCGAGGTGACCCACCTGGTCGACGGCGTGACCAAGTTCGACAAGGCGTTCTACGGCAAGGCGGCCGAGGCCGAGACCATCCGCAAGATGATCGTCGCGGCCGGCAAGGACGTCCGGGTCCTGGTCATCAAGCTGGCCGACCGGCTGCACAACATGCGCACCCTGGACGCCCGCTCCCCGGCGAGCCGGGCCCGCATCGCCACCGCGACCCTCGACGTGCTGGTCCCGCTCTGCGACCGGCTCGGCATCCAGGCCCTCAAGCGCGACCTCGACGACGTGGTGCTCTACCACCTCGAGCCCGACTCCTACGCGCGCATCGACGACCACGTGCAGAACCGCCCCGGCTGGCAGGAATACCTCGCCGAGGTGAGCACCAAGGCCCGGTCGGCCCTGCGCCGCCAGCGGGTGACGGCCGAGGTCACGGTCCGGCCCCGGCACTACTACTCGATCTGGAAGGACACGGTCGCGGGCGGTCACGCCGTCCCGTTCGACCTGCCCCGGATCGCGGTGATCGTCGACGGCCCGGCCACCGACTGTTACGCCGCGCTCGGCGCGATCCACGGCCAGTGGCGCCCGGTGGCCGGCCGCTTCAAGGACTTCATCGCGTCGCCCAAGAACAACCTCTACCGGTCGCTGCACACGACCGTGACCGGCCCCGACGGCCGCCTGGTCGAGGTGCTGATCCGCACCGAGCAGATGCACCGCTTCTCCGAGTTCGGGGTGGCGACGACCTACCGCTACCCGAAGAGCGCCGAGACCGCCGACCCGTCCGGTGCCGACCAGCTCTCCTGGCTCAAGCGGGTGCTCGACTGGCAGCAGGACACCACCGACGCCGCCCAGTTCCTCGCCTCGCTGCGCTGCGACCTGGCCGAGGCGCAGATCACGGTCTTCGCCCACGGGCAGGCGTTCGAGCTGCCCAGCGGCTCCACCCCGGTCGACCTGGCCTACGAGTTGAGCCCCGACACCGGCGACCAGTGCCTGGCCGCGACGATCAACGGCCGGCTAGCCCCGCTCAGCTCGCCGCTGCGCGACGGCGACGTGGTCGAGATCTTCGCCGAAAATGAGGGCCAGGCCGAGGTCGAGCCCAACACCCCGCGCGGACCGCGCCGGGAGTGGCTCGGCTTCGTCAAGTCCAGCCAGGCCCAGATGCAGATCAATCGTTACTTCGACGAGAAGAACGAGCCCGGCATGAGCATCGCCGACAAGGTGAAGCTGGGCCGGGCGACGATCGGGCTGACCCTGCGCAAGCACGACCGCGGCCTGGCCAGCGAGGTGCCGCTGCGCCGGCTGGCCGAGGAGCTGGGCTACCCCGACCTGGAAACGATGCTGGTCGCGGTGTGTGAGCGCAACCTCGAACCAGACGCAGTCGTCGAGCAGCTCATCGCCCTGGTCGACCACCCCGACTGAGTTCACAGCGGGCCCCGCTAGCCTTGCCTACGTGAGTTTCCCTCGGCGAGTGCGCGGCTTGGCGTACACCACGTTCTATCGCTTGCCGGGGTCGATGCGCCGCCGGGTGGCGCGCATGGTCGCGCCGAAGTTCCTGGTGGGCGCGGTGACCATCCTGCACGACTCGGAGGCGACCGGCGCGGCCCGGCTGTTGCTGCTGCGCCAGCCGTCGCACCACGGCTGGGGTCTGCCGGCCGGCCTGCTCAAGAAAAACGAGCACCCGCACGTCGGTGCGGCCCGCGAGCTGTTCGAGGAGACCGGCGTCCGGGTGCATCCCGACAAGATGACCGCCGGCACTCCGAATGCGATCGTCCACGTCGTCGGCGTGGTCGACACGATCTTCTTCGCCGAGGTCCCGGCGTCCGAGACGCCCCTGGTGGTCGACGGCGCCGAGGTCCTGGAAGCGGCCTGGTTCGCGGTCGACGACCTGCCGCACCTGACGGTCAACACCGCCCTGCTGCTCGGCCGGTTCGGGATCGGCCCGCGAGCATGATCTGCGGCTTCATCCTCGCGGCCGGCGAGGGGCAGCGCCTGCGCCCGCTTACCGAGTTGATCCCCAAGGCCCTCTGCCCGGTGGGCAACGTCCCGCTGCTCGACCGGGCCCTGGCCCGGCTGGCCGGCCTGGGCCTGACCGAGGTCGCGGTCAACGCCGCCTACCTGAGCGAGCAGATCGTCCGGCACGTCGGCGACCGGGCCCACCTCTCGGTGGAACCGGACGGCCCGCTCGGCACCTCGGGCGGCGTCGAACGCCTCAAGCCCTGGATCGACGGCCGCGGCGTACTGGTCGGCAACGCCGACGCCTACCTGGCCGATCCCGCTCGCGAGCCCGGCAAGGACATCGCCGCCCTGCTCGACGGCTGGTCCGGCGACACCGTCCGGATGCTGACCAAGCCCTGCCGCGACGGCGAGAGCGGCGGTTTCTCCGGCCTGCGTTTCGCCGGCTTCTCGCTGATCCCGTGGCGTTACGTCCGCGACCTGCCGGCCGGCGACGGCAGCCTGGTCCGCACGGTCTGGCGCCCGGCGGAAGCGGCCGGCGAGCTGGAGCTGGTCCCCTACGAGGGCCTCTACATCGACACCGGCACGCCCGCCGACTACCTGAGAGCCAATCTCCACGCCGCGAACGGCGGCAGCCTCATCGACCCCTCGGCCCACATCGACGGACCGGTCCACGAGTCCGTGATCGGCCCGCGGGCACACATCCGCGGCCGGGTCACCCGCAGCGTCGTCCTGGCGGACGCCGAGGTCGCCGAAACCGAGGCTCTCACCGACGTGATCCGCGGGCCCGGCGGCTTGACGATGCCGGGCCGATAGCATGGTCACCAGCCCATCCCGCTCTCACCGTCGAGGAGCCTCCAGGTGAACACCGCGATCGTGCACATCGACTGCGCCACCGACTCGATCCCCGAGGTCGCCGAGGCGCTGGCGGCCCTCGACGGCGTCAGCGAGGTCTACTCGGTGGCCGGCAACGTCGACCTGATCGCGATCGTCCGGGTCGCGAAATTCGACGACATCGCCGAGGTCATCGCCGGCAAGATCTCCAAGACCCCCGGCGTCCTCAACACCGAGTCGCACATCGCTTTCCGCGCCTATTCCAAGCACGACCTCGAGGACGCCTTCGCCATCGGCCTCCCCGACGCCGACTGACAAAACCTCCGGAAAGTACGCGGCGGGAAAAGTCCCGGCCGCTCAGTCCCGCGCCGTCGTGGTCACCCTCCGCGCGCCCGCGGCGGGCGGGCCCGGTTCAAGATCAAGACCCAGCAGCTGGACCAGTCGATGGGCGGCGGCATGCCCGGCCGGCGAGCTCAGCGTGACGATCGCCTCGTCGCGCCGGCCCTGTTCGATAAGTAGTTCCGCCGTGCCGAGCACCGGCACGGCGCGCCCCGGCGACGGGCTCAGCCGGTCCTCGAGGACACCGAGCTCGCCCCGCAGGATCGCCAGCAACAGGCCACTGACCTGGTCATCGACGTCCGCGCCGGGCCGGATCACCTCGACCGCCTCGGCCAACCGGCCACCCAGGGCGAGCAGCAGCGCCCGGCTTCCCGGCGAGTCGGCCGACCGAATCTCCGCGGACTCCGCCGCGATCCGGTCGAGCAGCACGGCCAGGCGGCGACCGGCGAGCCACCCACCGGTCTCGGCCTCGGCCCGCAGGTCGGCGAGGTAGCCCCCGTTACGCACGGCCAGGTCGGCAAACAGCGCTCCGCCCCCGCCCTCCCGGCGATGGGCGAGGAACCGGACTGCCTCCTCCACCTGGCCACCTCGGGCCAGCACGGCCACATAACCGGCGGCCGCCTGGAGGTCACCGCGGGCGGCGAGGCCGGCCAGCTCACCGGTCCGGCCGGCCGCCGCCAGGATCTCGGCGCGCAGCCGGGCCCCCGCCGAGTGATCCCACATGGTCTGCCGGGCGAGCACCTCCAGGGCTTCGTCGAACTCCGCCCGCTCGGCCAGCCGCTCGGCCAGCATCAGGTCGACCGCCTCCGCTCCCCGATACCGCCGGAGGAGCTCGATCGCGCTGTCCCCGCCCGCGATCTCGGCAAGACACCGAACGGCAGCGAAGTCGTCACCCGACGTCCGACCCGACCGCCGCAACCGGGCGAGCAACCCGTCGGCCCCGGGCATCCCGGCAAGCAACCCGTCGGCCCCCGGCACTCCGGCAACCAGCCCGTCGGCCCCCGGCACTCCGGCAACCAGCCCGTCGACCGCCGGCGCCCGGTCGAGCAATCCGTCGGCTGCCGGCACCTCGGCCAGCCGGGCCGCGGCCCAGGTGGCCAGACTCTCGGCCGCGTCGGCTGGAGCACGATGCCGGCTGATGGGCGCATCGCCCTCACCCGCGCCCGGCGCGTTCTCCTCGTCGCGGGCGAGTCGGTCGAGTTCGGCGGCCCGCGCCCGGACCACGGCCTGCAGCCGCTCGGCATCGCCGAGACGGCGGGCGGTGATCAGCACCGCCAGCCCGTGCCGCGCCGAGAGCCAGTCGTCCGTCCGCAGCCGCTGCCGGACCACCTCGGCCACCTCGTCGAACTCGCCCTCGGCGGCCAGCACGTCGACCAGGTACCAGATCGCGGCCCGATCACCGGCCCGGGCCCGTTCCCGCACGGCGGCCCGGCCGTCGGCCGCCTCAAGCTGGGTTCGGCGCCGGGTGGCGGCCCCACTGGCGGCCTCGAGCTGGGTTCGCTGCCGAGCGGAGGCCCCACTGGCGGCCTCGAGCTGGGTTCGCTGCCGGGCGGCGGCCCCACCGGCGGCCTCGAGTTGGGTTCGGCGCCAGGCGGCGGCCCAGTCGCCGGACTCGGCCAGGCGTTCGTAGAGCGGCGCGGCCTCGTCGATCGCACCCGCGGCCAGGTGCAGCTCGGCCAGGCGCCAGGCGACGAGACGGTCCGGGGTGGAGTGTGCGCTCAGCACGTCGACGGCCTCGGCGGTGCGGTCCTGGTCGCAGAGCCAGTCGGCCAGGCGGTAGGCGGCCTCGGCGTCGCGGACGGCCAGCTGCCGGAGGCGGTCGATCTCACCGCGTTCGATCAGCAGGCCCGCGTGGTGCCAGCCGTGGGCGGTCTCCAGGATCAGCCGGTGCCGCATCCGCCGGGCTAGATGTTCGAGCAGGATGGCGTGCCGGAACTGCCACGCGTCGCCGGCTCGGCGCAGCACCCCACGACGGTGGGCGTTCGCCAGGAAGGCCCGCAGTCGCAGTGGCAACCGCCCGCGCATCGCCAGCCGGAGGTGGGTGGCACGGAACGCGATCCCGCCGATCCCGCCGGTGACCAGGGCCGCCGCGAGCCCGAAGACGGCGGCCGCGACCAGCCCGGTGCGGAGCGCCGCGGCCGGCGTGCCGGTCGGCCAGAACACGGCGGTGAACAGGACGAACGCCGCCGCGGCGTGGAGTGCGGCCGCGAGGATCGGGGAGCGCAACCGGGCCGGCGACTCGAGAGCCGGCAGGAACCCGTGCCGGTCGGACCCGGCCGGCGGCCGCGGCGCGCGGTGGGGCAGTAAAGCCAGGAGGATCCCGGCCCCGAGGCCGGTGAGCAGGCCCCGGCCGTGGTCCCCGATCAGGACGCTGACCAGGAAGCCGAACTGGTAGCCGTAGCCGATCCACAGTGCGGTCTCGACCCCGAACCGGTACCGGTGCCACCGCCGGGCCAGGCCGCATGCGCAGATCAGGCCGCCGGCCGCCGCGTGCAGGGCCAGCGCGCCGGTCAGCCCGCCGACCACGCCGAACATGATCAACCAGATCCAGGTGACCGGCACGATGAACACCGCCAGCGCGGCCAGGGCGCCGAGCCCGATCTGCGCCCGCACGGTCTCCCGGATGAACAGGCCCGGTTCGAGCCGGCCCCACCGCAGCGTGCGGCTCTGCGCCCGGTCGAGCTGGTAGGCCAGGGTGGACAGCCAGTGGTCGGCCCGGGTCACGTCCTCGCCCTCGAACGCGGCGGCCACGAAGCCGTCGAGCAGGCGTTCCCCGACGGCGGCCCGGGGCAGCCGGAGCAGTTCGCCGGGGTCGGTCCCGGGTTTCCGGTAGCCGACCGCCGCCATCGTCACCATCAGCGGCGACGCGAACGCACCGGCCAGTGGGGGCTCGTCCATCGCGTCGAAGACCGGCTGCCAGCGGTCCGGCTGCTGGGTGACACGGGACAGGTAGGACCGCACGTCCGCGGCCGCCAGCGGCTGGATCTCCACGACCGCGGCCCGGGGCAGGAACCATCCCGAGGCGGCGACGGCCCGGTCGTACTCGGCTCCGCGACAGGTGACCACCACCGGCCCGTCGTGACTCTGGATCTGCCGCAGGGCAAGCTCATGCCGGTCGCCGGGCAGTTCGTCGAGTCCGTCCAGGATGGGCAGCACCGCACCCCGCCGGACCAGCGGCCGGAACTGTTCCGGCACCTGGCTCACGGCGTACTCGAGCAGGCCCTGCTCCCCCGGATGCCAGCCGGCCGCCGGCATCGGGAGCGGGATGAGGTCGGGCGCGGGTGTCGCGCCGGAGCCGGCCAGTTCGCGGGCGAGCAGGGCGGCGCAGGCCGACTTGCCGGCGCCGGCGTCGCCGAGGATCACCAACTGCCGGTGCGGCAGCCGTAGAAGGGTCTCGGCCAGGGTGCCCTGATCGCCGGTCAGCGGCCGGTCGGCCCAGCTCAGTTCGGGCTCGGCCGGGAACACCGCGGCGCGCTGCCCAGCTCGGCCGGTGCTGATCGTCCACCGCAGACGGACCGGGGTCAGCAGCTCACGCCGCTGCTCCACCGCCTCGGCGCACCGAGCCCGCACATCCTCTACGAACTGCTGCCGCACCGGGTCCGGATCCGGGCCGGCCGGGTCGCCGACCAGGAATCGGCGAAGCGGGGGAATCAGGAACGTGGCGCCGAGGAAGGCGACCACCGCGACGCCGGCCAGCCAGCGAAGCGGATGCGCCGCGAACAGGGTCAGCGGCCAGACCTTCGTCGGCGTGCTCGATGCGAGGTTGACCAGGTAGGGCACCAGCAGCAGCGAGCAGATCGCGGTGGCCGCGGAGACGAGCAGCCACGCGATCCAGCGCACCCCTCGCCGACCGGAACCCCGCACACGTCAACTTAACCAGCACCGTCCAAACAGGTGAGTCCGTACGGGTGGGTCGCGGGCCCGCCCGGCGCGGGCGCGCGGAGGGTGAGCAGCGACGGCGCGGGACTGAGCGGCGGGGACTCGTCGTGGCCGCGTACTTAAAGAAAAGCGTGAGGGGCCCGCCGAAGCGGACCCCTCACGGGTTTGTTCTTGCCGGGCTCAGTGGCCGGTGGTGATTTCTTCGCGTTCGTCCTTGCCGCTCACCGGCGGCATGCCGGGTGAGACCGGGGCCTCGGCCGGCTTTTCGACCGGGAAGAAGAAGCCCTTGATGGCGGGGGCCAGGGCGCCCACCCGGTTCATCTTCTTCGGGACCACCCAGCCGCCGTATTCGAGCGGGATCGGGTGTCCGTGGTCGTCGACCGGGCCGAGCGGCTGGTGGACCTCCATGAACTGGCCGTTCGGGAGGCGGCGGATGATGCCGGTCTCCACGCCGTGGGCCAGGACCTCGCGGTCGTGCTGCTGGAGACCCAGGCAGACGCGGACCGAGATGTAGTAGGCCAGCGGCGGCAGGATCAGCAGGCCGATGCGGCCGGCCCAGGTCATCGCGTTCAGGCTGATGTGGAACTTGTCGGCGATCACGTCGTTGCCGCCGGACAGGGTCGCGACCAGGAAGAACGCCAGCGACATCGCGCCGATGCCGACCCGCTCCGGGTTGTCTCGCGGACGCTGCAGCAGGTTGTGGACCTGCTTGTCCTTGAGGCGCCGGGCCTCGATCCACGGGTAGAACATCGGGACCGTGGTCAGCGCGCCGAGACCGACCACGGCGGGCCAGAACAGCGGCGGGATGCTGTAGTCACCGATGTAGATCTGCCAGTTCGGCATGAGCCGGACCAGGCCGTCCATGAACATGACGTACCAGTCGGGCTGGCTCGCCGAGGAGACCTCGGAGGCGCGGTAGGGGCCGAACAGCCAGATCGGGTTGATCTGGAAGAGGCCCGCCATCAGCGCCACCGTGCCGAAGACGGCCATGAAGAAGCCGCCCTGCTTGAGCGCGTAGCGCGGGAACATCCGCTCGCCGACCACGTTGGTGTTGGTCCGCATCGGGCCCGGCCACTGGGTGTGCTTCTGCGCGAAGACCAGGCCCAGGTGGACGCTGATCAGTGCGAGCAGGCCACCCGGGATGAGCAGCACGTGGGCGATGTAGAACCGGCCGATGATCAGGTGGCCGGGGAACTCGCCGCCGAAGATCGAGGCCGAGATCCAGGTGCCGGCCACCGGGATGGACAGCATGATCGCCGAGGCGATGCGGAGACCGGTGCCGGACAGGCCGTCGTCGGGGAGCGAGTAACCGGTGAAGCCGGCCAGGAAGCCCAGCAGGAACAGCACCACACCGATGGCCCAGTTCGCCTCGCGCGGCTTGCGGAACGCGCCGGTGAAGAAGATGCGGCACATGTGCACGACGATCGACGCCATGAACAGCAGCGCCGCCCAGTGGTGCATCTGCCGCATGAACAGGCCGCCGCGCACCTCGAAGGACAGGCGCAGGGACGACTCGTAGGCGGCCGACATGTCGACGCCACGCAGTGCGGAGTAGGGGCCCTCGTAGGCGACCTCCTTCATCGACGGATCGAAGAAGAGGGTCAGGAAGACACCGGTCAGGAGCAGGATGATGAACGAGAAGAGCGCGATCTCACCGAGCAGGAACGACCAGTGGTCGGGGAAGACCTTGTTGAGGAGGCCACGCAGCGGGGTGGCCGCCTTGTAGCGCTCGTCCACCCCCTTGGCGAAGGTGATCGGCGCCTGCGCGAGATCAACTTTCTTGCGCTTCACGGCCGCTCCCAGAAGTCTGGTCCGACGGTGTCCTTGTAGTCGGACTTTGCCACGAAGTAACCTTCCTCGTCCACGCCCAGCGGCAGCATTGGCAGACGCCGGGTGGCCGGGCCGAAGATCGGCTGCGCGTTCTTGGTGATCATGAACTGCGACTGGTGGCACGGGCAGAGCAGACGGTTGGTCTGCTGCTCGTACAGGCTCGCCGGGCAACCGGCGTGCGTGCAGATCTTCGAGTAGGCGACGTAATCGCCCCACATCGAGTCCTTGTTACGCGTGTCGCTGTTCGCGTTCGTCCGGGTCAGCTCGGCGTCGTCCGGCCGCAGGTGGATCAGCAGGGTCGGCGAGTCGGCCCACTCGTTCGTCGCGCCGCCGGGGATGCCGGGGAAGACCGTCATCTGACCGCCGGTGCTGACGTCCTCGGGGCGGATCGGGCTGCCGTCGTCGCGGGTCAGCCGGACCAGGTTGCCACCGTTGTGCGCCTTGTTGAAGCCGGTGCTGAACATGATCGGCGGGTCGGCCTTGTGCGGGTTCTCGATCAACCCACCGATCAGCGGCGCCGCGGCGGCCAGCCCGATCGGCGCCATGCCGATCGCGATCGCGCCCTTGAGCAGCGGCCGGCGCTGCACGCCCTGGCCGAGCTCGTCACCCACGAAGAGGATCGTCTGGCCGGTGATGATCTGCTCCTCGCTGGGCGAGGGGTCGTTGTGCCGCTGCTGGATCGACACCTCGTGCGGCAGCAGCTTCTTGGCCCAGGCCAGGATGCCGAAGCCGACACCGAACAGCGAGACCGCCAGCGAGATGCCGAGCAGCGGCGTGTAGTAGTCGCTCAGCGTGTCGCCGAGCTCGAAGCGCCACGGCCACCAGATGTAGAAACCGAGGAACGCGAAACCGCCGACGCCCGCGATCAGGAACAGCAGGGCGATGTTGCGCACGACGCGCTTCTCCGCCTTGGAGTCCACGCCGGGGAACTGCGATTCGTACGTGACGATCTCGATCTCGTCACGCCGTGCGCCCTCTTTGACGATCTCGAACCGGCTCAGCCGGGGATCGGTCACGTCGACCGGAGCGTCCGTCGACTTGTCGTGCACGGCCGTCATGACTTCCCCGCAATCCACAGGGTGGTGAAGACCAGGATCGTGATGCCCACCCCGAAGATCGCCAGACCCTCGGTCACCGGTCCGTAGCGGCCCAGGTTGAACAGGCCACCCGGGTCCCTGTCCTGCTGCAGCTGGACGGTGACGTAGGTGATGATCTCGCGCTTCTGGTCGGGCGTGAGCTGGTTGTCGCCGAAGACCGGCATGTTCTGCGGGCCGGTCAGCATGGCCGCGTAGAGCGTCTCGGGCGAGGCGTCGTGCAGGGCCGGAGCGTACTTGCCGGAGGACAGTGCGCCGCCGCCGCCGCCGAAGCCGTGGCAGGAGGTGCAGTTGACCCGGAACAGCTCGCCACCGCGGGCGAGGGCCTCGGGGTTCTCCTTCAGGTCCTCGGTGTACTTGCCGTCCGAGGGGAGCTGCGGGCCGCCGCCGAGTTCCTGGATGTACTGCCCCAGCTGCTTGGTCTGGGTCTTGTCGAACTGCGGCTTCTTCTCCTCGGCCTGAGCCTCCTGGCGGGTCATCGGCATGCGGCCGGTGCCCACCTGGAACTCGACCGAGGCCGAACCGACGCCGATCAGGCTCGGTCCCCGGCCGGTGACACCCTGCGCGTCGCGCCCGTGGCAGGTGATGCAGCTGTTGTCGTACAGCTGCTTACCCTCTTGCGCGGTGGCCGAGAGCTGGGTGGTGTCGTCGGCGAAGGCGCCGGGGGCGAACGCGGTGTATACGCCGCCGGCGAGCGCGAGCGCGGCGAGCATGCGCACCGCGGCGCCGAGACGCCGGCGCGCCCGACTCGGCGCGGTGCGACGCCGGGCGAGTACGCCCCGGAAACGCCACCGGCCGGCGGGGGATCCTGAAGTCATCAGCTGTGTCCCTCTGGGTTTTGACCTGAAACTCATGGACGGGCGCGGGTCACTGAAGCCAATAGATCATGGCGAACAGTGCGATCCACACGATGTCCACGAAGTGCCAGTAGTACGACACGACGATCGCCGACGTCGCCTGCGCCGGGGTGAACCGGCCCATGGTCGTACGGATCATGTAGACGATGAAGGCGATCAGACCACCGGTGACGTGCAGGCCGTGGAAGCCGGTCGTCAGGTAGAACATCGAGCCGTAACCGTCGCCGTTGAGCTTGATGCCCTCGTGGACCAGGTTGCGGTACTCGTTGGCCTGGCCCAGCACGAAGATCAGGCCCATCACGAAGGTGATCGTGAACCAGCGCCGCAGCGCATGCACATCGCCCTTCTCCGCCGCGAAGACGCCGAGCTGGCAGGTCACGGAGGAGAGCACGAGAATCACCGTGAAGGTGGTCGCGTACGGGAGCTTCAGCTCCGGCGTGTGCTCTTCCCACATGCTGTAGTCCGCCGCGCGAATCGAGAAATACATGGCGAACAACGCCGCGAAGAACATGAGTTCGCTGGAGAGCCACACGATCGTCCCGACACTGACCATATTCGGTCGGGTCAGCGAGTGGATCCTGCTCTTGTCGATGGCTGGGGCCGCTGTCACGAGGCTCATTATTGCCCCGCGATCAGTCCAACGTGCCGTGGGGGGTGGAATCCGGCACGTGTCGCAGCCCGGAATAACATTCGCCGACCGGATAGGCCTAGCCTCAGGTGGTGTTGCTAGTCGAAACGCCCCCGCTGCTGGCCGCGGCGGGAGATACTGTTCTACCGCCGTTCACCGCGGCCTCGATCTTCACCGAGATCAACCTGACCAGCCTGATCGCGCTGTTCCTGCTGATCGCCGCGGCCCTGTACGGGTACGGCGTCTATCAGCTCCGGTTGCGCGGCGACCACTGGCCGGCCGGCCGGACGGTGGCCTTCGTCGCCGGTGGACTGGGCTCGATCGCGGCCGTCACGGTCAGCGGCATCGAGGCCTACGACACCACGCTGGTATCGGTGCACATGGTCCAGCACATGGTGCTGTCCATGGTGGGACCGATCTTCCTGGCCCTGGGCGCGCCGGTGACCCTCGCGCTGCGCACCCTGCACGGCGCTCCGCGTAAGACGCTGCTGACGGTCATCCACAGCGGGCCGGTCCGGGTGCTGACGTTTCCGCTGGTCGCGTTCGGGATCTTCGTGGCCAACCCGTTCGTCCTGTACTTCACCGGGCTCTACCGGCAGACGCTCGAGCACGCCTGGCTGCACGAGTTCATCCACCTGCACTTCATCGTCACCGGCTGCCTGTTCTTCTGGCCGCTGCTGGGCCTGGACCCACTGCCCAACCGCTGGCCCTACCCGGCCCGCGCGCTGCTGATGGTGCTGTCGGTGCCGTTCCACACCGTGCTCGGGCTGACCATCATGCAGAGCAAGACGCTGCTCGGCGGCGACTACTACCCCAACCTGCATCTGAGCTGGTCGGATCCGTGGAACGACCAGGTCACGGCGGGCGGCATCCTGTGGGCCGGCGGCGAGATCGTGAGCGTCACGATGCTCGGCATCCTGGTCCTGCAGTGGATCAAGCAGTCCGAGCGCGAGGCCCGGCGGGTCGACCGGGCGCTGGACCGGGCCGAGGCCCAGGAAGCGGCCCGCGAGGCCGCGATTGCCAACAAGATCACAGAACAACCCGCAGTGGTACGACCACGCGCGGACGGCGATTAACCCTGTTCGGTACGATCACACGGCACCTACGACGTGAACCGGGGCACATTTATGAGCGACTCAACCGCGGCCTCCGGGCCGGAGACCTACACGGTCCTGCTCTACAGCGACGACATCGCGGTCCGGGACCGGATCCGGATGGCCATCGGCACCCGCCCCGCCATCGACCTCGCGGTCGAGTTCGTCGACGCCTCCACCTGGGAGGAGTGCCGCATCATCCTGGACAAGTACGAGATCGACCTGATGGTGCTGGACGGCGAGGCCTCGCCCGCCGGCGGCCTGGGCATCGCCCGGCAGACCAAGGACGAGTACGCCACTCCCCCGCCCGTCTGCGTCGTGCTGGCCCGTGCCGCCGACCGCTGGCTCGCGGCGTACGCGCAGGTGGACGGCACCCTGACCTACCCGCTCGACCCGGTGACCACCGGCCAGACGGTCGCCGCGATGCTGCGCGCCCGGCGCAACGGCGCGGTGCCGCTCGGCACGCTCGGGCACCTCGGCTAATTTCACATCCCCCCGACGGAGGCTCCCGCCATGGGCGCACGCACCTGGCCGAACCTGACTAGCGCCCTGCTGCGCGGCGAGGAACTCGCCGCCGCCGACACCGCCTGGGCGATGGGCGAGATCATGGCGGGCAACGCCACGCCGGTCCAGATCTCCGGGTTCGCGATCGCCCTGCGCGCCAAGGGCGAGACGCCGGCCGAGCTGGCCGGCCTGGTCGAGGCCATGCTGGCTGCCGCCACCCTGGTCGAACTGCCGGAGGAGACCCGCACCGACGCGGTCGACGTGGTCGGCACCGGCGGCGATCGGGCCAACACGGTGAACATCTCCACGATGGCCGCGATCGTCACGGCCGCGGCCGGGGTCACCGTGGTCAAGCACGGCAACCGCTCGGCCTCCTCGTCGACCGGCACCGCCGACCTGCTCGAACACTTCGGCATCCCGCTCGACCTGGGCCCGGCCGGCGTCGCCCGCACGGTGCGCGAGGCCGGCATGGGCTTCTGTTTCGCGGCCCGCTTCCACCCCGGCATGCGGCACGCCGCGGTCACCCGGCGCGAGCTGGGCGTGCCCACGTTCTTCAACGTGCTGGGCCCGCTGACCAACCCGGCCCGGCCGACCGCCGCCATGGTCGGCTGCTTCGACCTGCGGATGGCGCCGGTGATGGCCGCGGTGTTCGCCCGGCGCGGCGACTCGGCCCTGGTGGTGCGGGGCGAGGACGGCCTGGACGAGTTCACCACCGCGGCGCCGACCCGGATCTGGAAGGCGGCCGGCGGCACCGTCGAGGAGCTGGTGATCGACGCCGTCGAGCTGGGGCTGCCCCGCAGCCAGCCGGCCGACCTGCGCGGCGACGACGTGAAGTTCAACGCCGAGGCGGCGCACCGCACGTTCGCCGGCGAGGCCGGACCGGTGCGCGACGCCGTGGTGCTCAACGTGGCGGCCGCGTTCGCCGCGCACGGTGGCTTCCCGGGCGACCTGAGGGACACGCTGCGGGCCGGAATCGCCCGCGCCCAGGACACTATCGACTCGGGCGCCGCCACGGCTCAGCTGGCCCGCTGGGTGGCCGCGGCGCAGGCCGCGAAAGCCACCGAATAACAAATCCTCGGCGGACACGCCGTCGCTAATGCTCCAAGATGCCCGGATTTCGTGGCAGCGTCTGAATCGCATTCGGGTAATTCCGCTTCCGGTGAAGAGAGGAGCCACCCGTGTCGGAACGCGAACTGCGCTGTGTCATCTGCGACGGCGACATGATGTTCGAGGTGCCCCCCTGCCCCGACGGCCACGACGAGTGCCCCGAGCTGGTCTGCACCCGCTGCGGCGCCGCCGAGGTAGTGGCCCCGATCGTCGTCCACCTCTGGGGCAAACGCCCCCAGGTCCCCCACCAGCGCAGAGCGGCCTGACGGCCGCAACCACCAGGCGCAACCACCGATGGCCGCAACCACCAATGGCCTTGACCACTCTCCCCCATTGTTTCTCAACGAGGGTGGTTCCACTTAACCCGTGCGCGGTCGCCGTCAATGAGATGGGCCCGGTTTTCCGACGCCGCGGGGTGTGCGGCGTTGGAAAACCGGGCCCATCTCATTGACCTAAAGGCGACCGCGCCCGCTGAGCGAAGCGAAGCCAGCCAGCTCAGCAGCGCAAACCACCAAGCCCAGCCAGAGCTCAGTGCTCGGCGGTATGCCGAGTCCCGCTGTAGTACTCAAACAGCATCGACGAAGCCGAGAAGATGACCAGAATCAGCCCAACCGCGATCAGCCACCACATCCAGAACACCAGCCCAAGCGCCGCAATCGAAGCCGACAGCGCGATCCCGAACGGCCAGTAACTCCCAGGGCTGAAGAAGCCGATCTCCCCCGCCCCCTCGGCGATCTCGCCGTCCTCCCGGTCCTCCGGGCGAAGGTCGATGCGCCGAGCCACGAACCAGAAGAAGCCACCGCACATCGAGCAGAGCAGCCCAGACATGATCAGCGCGACCACGCCGATCCACTCCACCTGCCCGGTCTCGCCGTGCGTCCAGAAGCCGTAGAGGGCCGCCGCAGCGAACAGGAAGCCGGCGACACCGGAGAAGATCTTGTATTCGGTCTTCACGGAGTGACCCCTACTTTCCCGCGGCGACGGTGTTGGACTGGTTCCAGCTGCTCGACTGGCGGCGGGTGTTCAGCGGTTCGGTGGTAACCGCGTACGGCTCCTTGCCGATCGCGATCATCGCCTCCTGTGTGGTGGCACCGCTCTTCTTCGCCGCCAGGTATTTGTCGAAGTCGTCCGGCGAGACCACGACCAGCTCGAACTGCATGAAGGCGTGGTAGGTGCCGCACAGCTCGGCGCAGCGGCCGACGTAGCGGCCCTCCTTGTCGAGGGTCACCTCGAAGACGTTGCGCACGCTGCCCGGGAAGACGTCGCGCTTGAAGAGCATCTCCGGCACCCAGAACGAGTGGATGACGTCCTTGCTGGTCTCCTCGAAGCGGATCTTCTCACCGGTCGGCAGCACCAGCAGCGGGATGACATCGGCCGAGCCGACGGTCGAGGCGACCGTGTTGGCGTCCTTGCCCATGCCGTCGCGGTAGTTGAACTGCCACTGCCACTTGAACGCCACGACCTCGACCACCTGGTCGGGGTTCTTGGAGAGCTTGTCCACATCGGTCTGCACGATGGCGGTGTAGTAGAACAGCACCGCCACGATCAGGATCGGGGTGACCGTGTAGAGGACCTCCATGGGCATGTTGAACCGGGTCTGCACGGGCAGCTCGTCGCCACGCTTGCGGTACCGGATGATGCACCAGAAGATCAGGCCCCACACGAAGATGCCGACGATCAGCGCCGCGATGACCGAGGCGATCCAAAGGTCATACATCTTGTGCGCCTGCAGGCTCACGCCGCGGCTGGGCCACCCGAAGTTGCCGAATGCCTTCCCGAAGCCCTCAATGGAACAGCCCGAGAGCAGCATCAGCAGCCCCGCACCACTGAGACCGAGCCCGGCGATCCGGGCTGCCGCTCGTGGCCGTGCGGCCGAACTCTTTGCGCCCACCTGCTTTTGCCTCCTTAGCAGCGCCGCGCCGCCCCGAAATCAGACACTGGGCAGCAAGGCGTACCGACGGTCGCAGATTACTCGACCTGGCCCTACCGTTCGGTTGCGGGGGTCGGATCTTCAACCGCCGCGGGTACACCTCAACAACCGGACGATACCGTTCGCAGGGTGGAATACACGGGCGTTCCCGCCGGTACGGCGGCTTATATGGACGCGGCCAGCGCGGTTCCACTGCATCCGGTGGCCGCCGAGGCGCTGACCGCGGCGCTGGCTGACGGCTGGGCCGATCCGGCCCGCCTCTATTCCGCCGGCCGGCGGGCCCAGCAGCTGCGGGACGCGACGCACGCCGCGTTCGCCGAGGCTCTGGGCGTACGGGTGGACGAGGTGTCACTGTGGCCGTCGGGTACGGCTGCGGCGCAAGCGGCCGTACTCGGTGGACTGGCCGGACGGGCCCGCCGGGGCGACACGCTGGTGCATTCGGCGATCGAGCACTCGGCCGTCCTGCACGCCGCGGCCCGGGGAAAGGCCACCGAGGTGGGCGTCGATCGCCTGGGCCGGCTCGACCTGGACGCCTGGGAGCAGGCGGTCGCGGCACCGGGCGTGGCCCTGGCCAGTTTGATCTCGGCGAGCCACGAGGCCGGGACGGTGCAGCCGGTGGCCGCGGCGGCCGGCTACTGCGCCGAGGCCGGGGTGCCGCTCTACGTGGACGCGGCCCAGTCGGTCGGCCGGGTGCCGATGCCGGCCGGGTGGTCACTGCTCAGCGCGAGCGCGCACAAGTGGGGCGGTCCGCCGGGGGTGGGCGTGCTCGTGGTCCGTAAGGGTGTGCGCTGGATCTCGCCGTACCCGCAGGATGATCTTTATCGCCCCGGCCTGCCGGGCGCTCTCGATCTGCCGGCCGCGGTGGCCGCGGCGGCGAGCCTGCGCGCCGTTCTGGGCGAGGCGCAGGCCGAGGCCGTGCGGTTGTCTTCCCTGGTCGATCGCATCCGCGAGCGGGTGGCGGCGACCGTGCCGGACGTCGAGATCGTCGGCGACCCGGTGGAGCGGCTGCCGCACCTGGTCACCTTCTCCTGCCTCTACGTCGACGGCGAGGCGCTGCTGCACGCGCTGGACCGGCAGGGGTTCGCGGTCTCCTCCGGCTCGTCGTGCACCGCGTCGACGCTGCGGCCGAGCCACGTGCTGGAGGCGATGGGCGTGCTCAGCCACGGCAACGTGCGGGTCTCGCTGCATCGCGGCACGACGGCCGAGGAGGTCGACCGCTTCCTGTCGGTGCTGCCGGGCCTGGTGGCCGGCATCCGGGCCGAGGCGGGAATGTGATCGAGCTGGACTGCCTCGGGCATAAGTGCCCGCTCCCGGTGATCGCTTTAGCGCGCAAAATCCGAAATGTCGGTATCGGGGACGTGATCCGGGTGCTCGCGGACGACCCGGCGGCGGCCAACGACATTCCGGCCTGGTGCCGGATGAAGGAGCAGGAATACCTGGGCTCCCCGGCGGCGAACGCCTTCGAGGTGCGCAGGCTCAGCTGAGGTACGCCACCACCGGCTCGACCGGATCCTTGGCCAGGTGGGTATCGACCACCAGGCGCGGGCCCAGGTACGGCTCGTACTCCTTCTGCCGCTCCAGCACCCGCACCCAGTCCGGGATGCTGTCGTGGTCGCGGGACGCGTAGCGGGCCTCGACCCGCCGCCGGTGCTCGGCGTCGTCCCCGCAGACGACCTCGACCACCTTCAGCGGCACGCCGGCCCGCTCGGCCACCTCGATCCAGAGCTGCCGGGCTGCCTTCACCGGGCTGACCGCGTCGATGATCACGTGGTGGCCGATCCGCAACTGCGCCTCGGCCAGCGCCGCCACCACCCCGTAGGCCGCATAACCCGGCCGCGGTTCGGTCACCTCATAGCGCTGCAGCGTGAAGTCGACGGTGTCGACGGCGAGCACCGCCGCGGGCAGCTCGGTGGCCACCCGCGCGGCAAGCGTGCTCTTTCCGACACCCGGCAGCCCGGCGAAGACGGCGAGCATCTCAGGCGGTCGGGAGGAACTGCTTGATCTCGGCGGCGGCCTCGTCGCCGTACGAGTCGGCGAACCGCTTCGCGAAGTCCTCGGACCGCACGTCGTACTCCTGCGGGCCGACCGACTCCAGCACCAGCGCCGCCACCAGCGAGCCCACCTGGGCGGCCCGCTCGAGGCCGAGGCCCCAGCCGATGGCCGCGAAGAAGCCGGCCCGGAAGCCGTCGCCGACGCCGGTCGGGTCCTCGGGGATGACGTCGCGGGCGACCGGCACGTGGATGCGCTCGATGCCGCGGCCGGTGATCTCGACGCCGTCCTTGCCGAGCGTGGTCACCCGGATCTTGACCTGCTCCAGGACCTGGTCGCCGGTGAGGCCGGCCTTGGTCTCCAGCAGCGACCGCTCGTAGTCGTTGGTCAGCAGGTACTCGGCGCCGGAGATCAGGGTCAGCACGTCGCTGCCGTCCATCCGGGCGAGCTGCTGCGACGGGTCGGCCGCGAACTTGAAGCCCCGGGCCCGGCACTCCTGCGAGTGGCGGATCATCGCGGCCGGGTCGTTCGCGCTGATCAGCACGAGGTCGAGGCCGCCGGCCCGCTCGTTGACCGGGGACAGCTCGATGTTGCGGGCCTCGGACATCGCGCCCGCGTAGAACGAGGCGATCTGGTTGAGGTCGTCGTCGGTGGTGCAGACGAACCGGGCGGTGTGCGCCACCTCGCTGACGTGCACCGAGTCGCAGTCGACGCCGTGCCGCTCGAGCCAGGACCGGTAGTCGGCGAAGTCGGCGCCGACCGCGCCCACCAGGATCGGGCGCAGCCCCAGCTTGCCCATGCCGAACGAGATGTTGCTGGCCACCCCGCCGCGCCGGACCACCAGGTCGTCGACGAGGAAGGAGAGCGAGACCTTGTGCAGCTGGTCGGCAATGAGCTGCTCGGCGAACCGGCCCGGGAAGTGCATGAGGTGGTCGGTGGCGATCGAGCCGGTGACGGCGATCTTCATGTCGGCCCTCGAGGTTGGGGAAAGGGGGCGTTACGAGCGAAGCCTACCGGCACGTTACGCGCAGCAGGCCGCCCCGTTAACGGGACGGCCTGCAACGAGGATTCGGTGCTTTAGTGGAACGAGTCACCGCAGGCGCAGGAGTTCTGCGCGTTCGGGTTGTCGATCGTGAAGCCCTGGGCGTCGATCCGGTCGGCGAAGTCGATGGTCGCGCCCGCGAGGTAGGGAGCGCTCATCCGGTCGACGACGACACCGACACCGTCGAAGTCGTTCACCACGTCGCCGTCGAGCGAGCGCTCGTCGAAGAACAGCTGGTAGCGCAGGCCGGAGCAGCCACCGGGCTGAACGGCGATGCGCAGGCGCAGGTCATCGCGCCCTTCCTGCTCGATCAGGGCCTTGACCTTCACCGCGGCGACGTCGGTCAGAATGACGCCGGTCGGGGCGGCGGCCTCGGTCGACTGAATGTGCGCTTCAGTGGTCACTGCGTATCTCCCTGCCAAGTGCGGTCATCTGCCGTACCGCCCAACGCTAACCCTGATCGGGATGATTCCCAATCCTGGTGGCCCAGGTCACCTGCTCCAGTGTTGCGCAAGTTCACCCGCGATCTCGGTGAGACCCCGGGCGGGCTCGGCCAGGGCGGTCTTCTCCGACCCGAAATGATCGGTGAGCGACACCGTCTCGGTGACCCCGGCACTGGCCGCCTCGCGGAAACCGGTCTCGTTGCGGCCACACACCACGATGCA
The DNA here is from genome assembly GCF_016862435.1 of Paractinoplanes tereljensis. Taxonomy (GTDB): domain Bacteria; phylum Actinomycetota; class Actinomycetes; order Mycobacteriales; family Micromonosporaceae; genus Actinoplanes; species Actinoplanes tereljensis. The sequence continues at coordinate 11,627 of NZ_BOMY01000025.1, read as the reverse complement.
GGGCAGGCCCCGGTCGCGGGCGCCGTTCGCGATGCCGGCCACCACCTTGCCGCGCAGCGACTGGTGGTCGAAGGACCCCTCCCCGGTGATCACCAGCTCGGCCGCGTCCAGCTCGCCGGCCAGCCCGATCAGCTCGGTGACCAGGCCGATGCCGGAGATGATCTGGCCGCCCAGGGCGATCAGCGCGGCGCCGATGCCACCGGCCGCGCCGGCGCCCGGGGCGTTCGCCAGGCCGGTTACCCCGAACGCCGTCTCCAGCACGCCGGCGAACTGCTCGAGCGCGGCGTCCAGGCGGTAGACGTCCTCCTCGCTGGCGCCCTTCTGTGGGCCGTAGATCTTGCTGGCGCCGTGCAGGCCGATCAGCGGGTTGTCGACGTCGGTGGCCGCGACCAGCCGCACCTGCCGCAGCCGGGGCGGGCCGGCCAGGGCCGCCGCCGCGTTCAGGTAGGCCCCGCCGTACGGCAGCGCGTAGCCCGCCACGTCGACCGGGGCGGCGCCGAGCGCGGCCAGCATGCCGGCCCCCGCGTCGTTGACCGCCGAGCCGCCCAGCCCGATCACCACCTCGGCCGCGCCGGCCTCGACCGCCGCCATCAGCAGCAGGCCCAGGCCGTACGAGGTGGTGACGTTGGGGTCGCGTTCCTCGCGGGTCAGCAGGTGCAGGCCGCAGGCCTGGGCGCTCTCCACGTAGGCGGTGTTGCCGGCCAGCAGGATCTCGCCGCGGGCCGGCCGGCCCAGCGGGTCGACCGTCTCCACCGGGATCAGCCGGCCGTTCAGCGCGGCCGCGAGCACCTCGACGAAGCCGGGGCCGCCGTCCGAGAGGGGCCGTTTCACGATGATGTCGGAGGCGGACCAGCCGGCCTCGACCGCATCGGCGACGGCGGATGCGGAGAGGGTCCCGGCGAACTTGTCCGGACAGATCAGTACGCGCACCGCCTGAGTGTGGCAGGCCACGTTCAGCGAAGCAGATGACCGTCCCGCGCTGTGCGACGATGACTTTCGTGACCTCGACCTGGATCGAACCCGCCAGTACGGCAACCGCGCTTCTTCTGCTCGGCCGTGGCACCGATCCCGCCTCCGAGCGTGGCGTGGACTGCCCCGGTGACCTTCCCGCTCCCAGCGACCCCGACCTGGTCGCCCGGGCGACCGCGGCCAAGGCCGCGCTCGGTAACCGGGTCTTCGTGCTCGGCCATCACTACCAGCGCGACGAGGTCATCCAGTTCGCCGACGTCACCGGCGACTCGTTCAAGCTCGCCCAGCAGGCGGCGGCCCGGCCGGATGCCGAGTTCATCCTGTTCTGCGGCGTGCACTTCATGGCCGAGAGCGCGGACATCCTGACCACTCCCGATCAGAAGGTCATCCTGCCCGACCTGGCGGCCGGCTGCTCGATGGCCGACATGGCCGTGCTGGGCCAGGTGGAGACCGCCTGGGAGCGCTTCGAGGACCTGGGTATCACCGGTGAGATCGTCCCGGTGACCTACATGAACTCGTCGGCCGACATCAAGGGCTTCGTCGGGCGCAACAAGGGTGTGGTCTGCACGTCGTCGAACGCCAAGCGGGCCCTGGACTGGTCGTTCGAGCAGGGCTCCAAGGTGTTCTTCCTGCCCGACCAGCACCTGGGGCGGAACACCGCCGTACTGGAAATGGGCTTTGATCTTGATGATTGTGTTCTTTACGACCCGCACAAGCCGGGCGGCGGGCTGACCGACGAGCAGCTGCGCAACGCCCGGATGATCCTGTGGCGGGGGCACTGCTCGGTGCACGGCCGCTTCACCCTGGACAGCGTGCGCGAGGTGCGCGAGCGGGTTCCGGGCGTGAACGTGCTGGTCCACCCCGAGTGCCGGCACGACGTGGTGCGGGCCGCCGACTTCGTCGGCTCGACCGAATACATCATCCGGGCGCTGGACGCGGCCGAGCCGGGGTCGAGCTGGGCGGTCGGGACCGAGCTCAATCTGGTACGCCGGATGGCGCTGGCCCACCCCGACAAGCAGATCATGTTCCTCGACCGGGCCGTCTGTTACTGCTCGACGATGAACCGGATCGACCTGCCCCACCTGGTGTGGGCGCTGGAGGAACTGGTGGCCGGCCGGGTGCCGAACCAGATCTCGGTCGACCCCGACACGGCACACCACGCACGGGTGGCTCTCGACCAAATGCTGGCCCTGCCGTAACCCTAAGTGATGACAAAGGCGCCGTCCGCTGGGCGGCGCCTTAATGTTGCCTTAGCCACGTCCGCCACCCCACCCGCCGCCCTAAATCTGACTTAAGACTGTAATGCTTTCTCCCCAAGTGACCGTTGTGCCGACTTCCCTAATCGTCACTCAGGGCTATGCTTCCCCGGTTGCAGAATCGGGTACCCCCTCCCGCGTTCTGCCCCCTCGACAAACACTCGGGCGCCCCGATCGCCCGCCGGCTGGAGGTTACGTTGACCGACGACGTCTTGGTCGTGCACGGCGGTACGCCGTTGCAAGGTCAGATCCGGGTCCGTGGCGCGAAGAACCTCATCTCGAAGGCGATGGTCGCCGCCCTGCTGGGCGAGACCCCGAGCCGCCTGTTCGACGTCCCGCGCATCCGCGACGTCGAGGTCGTCCGCGGCCTGCTCGAACTGCACGGCGTCAAGGTCACCGACGGCGCCGACGACGGCGAGCTGGTGATGGACCCCACGAACGTGGAGAGCGCCAGCACCGACGAGATCAACGTGCACGCCGGCTCGAGCCGGATCCCGATCCTGTTCTGCGGCCCGCTGCTGCACCGGCTCGGCCGCGCGTTCATCCCCGACCTGGGCGGCTGCCACATCGGCCCGCGCCCGATCGACTTCCACATCCAGGCGCTGCGCGAGTTCGGCGCGGTCGTCGACAAGGCGCCCGAGGGCATGCACCTGAGCGCGCCCAACGGCCTGCACGGCGCCAAGCTGGAGCTGCCCTACCCGAGCGTCGGCGCCACCGAGCAGGTGCTGCTCACCGCCGTCCGCGCCGAGGGCACCACCGAGCTGCGCAACGCCGCCATCGAGCCGGAGATCATGGACCTGATCTGCGTGCTGCAGAAGATGGGCGGCATCATCACGGTGCACACCGACCGGGTCATCGAGATCCAGGGTGTGCCCAAGCTGCACGGTTACGCGCACAAGCCGATCCCGGACCGGATCGAGGCGGCCAGCTGGGCCGCGGCCGCGCTGGCCACCAAGGGCGAGATCGAGGTGCTCGGCGCCCGGCAGGCCGACATGATGACGTTCCTGAACGTGTTCCGCTCGATCGGCGGCGAGTTCGAGGTCACCGATGACCGGGTCGGCCGGCCCGGGGTCACCGGCGTCGAGGGTGGCATCAAGTTCTGGCACCCGGGCGGCGACCTGCAGCCGGTGGCGCTGGAGACCGACGTACACCCCGGTTTCATGACCGACTGGCAGCAGCCGCTGGTGGTCGCGCTGACCCAGGCCCGCGGCCTGTCGATCATGCACGAGACGGTGTATGAGCAGCGGCTCGGCTACACCGACGCGCTCAACCAGATGGGCGCCACCATCCAGGTCTACCGGGACTGCCTCGGTGGCACCCCGTGCCGGTTCGGGCGCCGCAACTTCAAGCACTCGGCGGTCATCGCCGGCCCGTCCAAACTGCACGCGGCCGACCTGGTGATCCCCGACCTGCGGGCCGGCTTCGCCCACCTGATCGCGGCGCTGGCCGCCGAGGGCACCTCCCGGGTGTACGGCGTAGACCTGATCAACCGCGGCTACGAGGACTTCGAGAACAAGCTGGCCGCCCTGGGCGCGCACGTCGAACGCCTGAGCTAACCCGCGGCGGAAAACCCCAGAAGAAATGCATAAGGTTTCGTCACGATGAGCGGCGCGGTGTAACTGTTACCGCGCCGCTTGGCTACTCTCCTAGCGTGTCCTCGCTTTTTCGCCGCAAGTCAGCCGACGTCGCCACTCCCGAAACCGCGGAGGAGGTGACCGACCCTTCTGCCCGGCCGAAGGCCTACACGCCGAGCAAGAAGGAGCTCGGCCAGGCCACGCCGAAGCGGCAGAACACCGGCCGCAAGGTCAACGCCCCGGCTCCGGAGAACCGCCGCGAGGCGATGAAGCAGATGCGCGAGCGGCAGCGCGTGGAGCGCGCCGAGGCGACCGAGGGCATGCGCAACGGCGACGAGCGCTACCTGCTCGCCCGCGACCGCGGCCCGGAGCGGGCCCTGATCCGCAACCTGATCGACGCCCGGCGCACGGTCGGCACCTGGTTCTTCGGCGGCGCGCTGATCGTGCTGATCGGCTCCACGATCCAGATCCGCGAGGTCCAGCTGGCCAGCAACATCGTCTGGGCGCTGCTGGCCGTCGCGGTGATCATCGACAGCGTGCTGATCGCCCGCAAGGTCAAGAAGCTGGTCCGGGAGCGCTTCCCGAAGAGCGAGCTGCGGGTCGGCTCGCTGCAGTTCTACGGCGTGATGCGGGGCCTCACGTTCCGCCGGATGCGCGTCCCGAAGCCGCAGGTCCAGCTGGGCGACAAGATCTAGTCGACGCCGGCCAGTCGCAACAGGGCCGCCGTTCCGGCGGCGGCCAGCACCACCACGACGAACGGCGCCTTGCGCCAGGCCAGAATTCCCCCGACGAGTACGCCCGCGGGGCGCGCGACCCCGGCGAACGCCGTCCCGGCCATCAGCGCCGCCGTGCCCGCCAGTGCGGCCAGCAGCGCGGCGGCGGCCATCGGCAGCAGCCGCTGCAGCGTCTCGGAGAGCTCGAGCCGCCCGCGCAGCAGCACTCCGCCGAGCCGCATGGCGTAGGTGCCGACACCCAGCGCGACGATCGCGGCGATCAGCATGACCGTTCCTTTCGACGCGGCAGGCGGACCAGAGTCAGCAGACCGAGCAGCGCACACATCACCGGCAGGCCCGCGGGCAGCACCGGGGTCAGCAGGACGGCGATCGCGGCCCCGGTCAAGGCCACCGTGCGGGTGGCGCGATCCGTCAATGACGGCATGATCAGGGCCAAGAGAGCGGCCGGGAACGCCGCGTCCAGGCCCAGCGCGTCCGGGTCGCCGGTGGCGCCGCCCAGCAACACGCCGAGGGCGGTGCCGATGTTCCAGGACGTGAACAGCGTCAGCCCGATGATCCAGTAGACCCGGTGCCGCCGGTCCGGATCCGGCTCGGCCAGGGTGAAGGCGGCCACCTCGTCGGTCAGCACGTGACTGCCGATCAGCCGGTCCCGCAGGCGCGGGCCGACGGCCTCGGACACGGCCAGCCCGAACGGCAGGTGCCGGGCGTTGAGCAGCAGGCCGGCCACCAGCGCGGCGAGCGGGTTGCCGGCCGCGAGCAGGCCGACCGCCAGGAACTGCGAGCCACCGGCGAAGACGACCGTGGACATCAGGAACGGCACCCAGGTCGGCAGGCCATACGCGATCGCGATGGCACCGAACGACGCGCCCACCGCGATCATGGCCGCGGCGATGGTGGCGGCGTCGCGCAGGAGTGCCCGATCCGCTTCCGTTCGCTGTACCGTACGCATGGTTTGAAATACTGAACGACACGCCAACGTTCGTCAAATCGAACGACACGATCGACGGAGCGAACATGCAGCAGCCGGCACCCCCGCTCGCCACCATCGCCGCGGCCCTGCGCCGCGAACGTGAGCGCGTCGGCATCTCCCTCGCCGAGCTGGCCCGCCGGGCCGGCCTGGCCAAGTCGACCCTCTCCCAGCTGGAGGCGGGCGCCGGCAACCCGAGCATCGAGACCCTCTGGTCGCTCGGGGTGGCGCTGGGCGTGCCGTTCAGCCGACTCGTCGAGCCGCCGACCAGTCAGGTGCGGGTGATCCGGGCCGGTCAGGGCCCGCGGCTGCTGGCCGACAAGTCGACGTACGCGGCCACCCTGCTCGCGGCCGGGTCGACCCACGCCCGCCGCGACCTGTACGTACTCGAACTGGAACCGGGCCAGCCGCGCGAGGCCGAGGCGCACATCCCGGGCAGCGTCGAGCATCTGGTGGTCGCGGCCGGCCGCATCCTCGCGGGCCCGGCCGGCGGGCAGATCGAGCTCGGCCCGGGCGACTACATCGCCTTCCCCGGCGACGTGCCGCACTACTACGAGGCCCTGGAGCCGTCCTGGGCCGTCCTCATGATGGAACACGCCTAGAAGGGGATGCCGCCGGCCCAGATGTTGATCGCGTGGATGGTCATCGTGCGCGGGAAGACGGTCTGCGAGTAGTCCACGAGCGGGTTGATCGCGATGTTCATGACCAGGTACATCGACTTGCCGAACGGCCAGAGGCGGCCGGTCGCCAGGGCGTCCGACGCCCAGATCGTCATCGCCGGCTTGCGGTCGACGTAGAAGCGGATCAGCTTGCCGGAGAAGTAGACGCCGTACAGGTGCGACGCGGCGTCGGCCGATTCGCCCAGGTCGGTCTGCGACTCGGCCTCGGCCCAGCCGTACGCCCGTTCCTTGGTCGGGTCGGCGGCGGTCGGCAGGTGCACGGCGGTGCGGGCGATGTTCGGCGTGCCGCCGGACGCCTCGTACACGTCCATCTCGCCGCACCGCGGCCAGCCGACCTGGTCGACGTCGGTGCCGATCAGCCAGATGGCCGGCCATACCCCTGTGCCGGCCGGCCCGGTGGCCTTCACCTCCAGGTATGAGCCGGACTTCACGGTCACGCCACCCTTGGAGTTGAGCCGGGCGCTGGTGTACGTGCTGCCGTCCTTGCGGACCGTGATGTCCAGCCCGCCCGCGCCGTTCAGCTGGGCGTTCTTGGTGCTGGCGGTGTAGATCTGCGGTTCGCCGTGCCCCCAGCCCCCACCGCCGGTCTCGTGGTTCCAGAGGTCCGGGTCGGGCGGCGAACCGGCCTTCCCGGCGAAGCTGACCTTGGTCGTGGCGGCGGTCCCGGCCTTCACCTGCGGTGGCAGCGGCGGATCGACCCGCTGCACGCTCACCCCGGTCACCTCGACCTGGAACGAGCCGGTGGACGGGAGCGCCAGGTAGACCCCGGTGTCCGTGCCGCCGGTGCCGGTCGCGAGGAAGGTACGGGTGACCTGGACCCACTTGGTGTCGGCCGGCTTGCCGTACTCGGCGGTCCTGGTGGGTTGATTTTGATATTGGGCGTTGGCGAGCAGCAGGCCGTAGGCGCGGCCCTTGCCCTTGAGGTCCCGCAGGTAGGCGGTCATCCGGTAGTACTCGCCGGGCTCGAAGAAGCCCCGGTGGATCGCGACCATCGCGAACGCCCAGTCGCCGGTGCTGCCGCCGGCGCTGAGCCGCACGCCGGTCGGTTCCGGCGCGCCGGTCCGGCCGGTGAACCGCTCGATCGCGATCGTGCCCTGCTCGGCGGCGGTCGTCCAGCCGTCGAGGTTGACCGACGCGGACCCGTTGAGCACGGCCTCCACCGGCTTGCTGTCGTCAACTGACACTGAGGGGGTGCCGAACATCGAGAGCAGAACCACCATGACCGCGGCGATCAAGGGGATCGGCGGCAGCATGAAGCTCCTCGTCAGAAGGGCACACCGCCGTGCCAGATCGAGATCGGGTGCACGGTCATGGTGCGTGGGAACACCGTGGCGGAATTATCGGTCGTCCCGTCGACCGCCACGTTGAGAATCAGATATTGCGGTCCGCCGAACGGCCACGAGCGACCGGCGTTGAGCGCGGCCGTGGCCGGCACCGTCATGGTCGGCCGGCGGTCGAGGTAGAAGCGGACGATCTTGTCGTCGAAGTAGACGCCGTACCGGTGCGGGCCGTCTTCGAGGGAACTGCCGACGTCGGTGGTGCCGCCCGGTTCGCCCCAGCCATACGATTTGTCGGTTGCCGGGTCGTCGGCCGCGGCTAGGTGCACGGCCGCGTGGGCCTCGGTCGGGGTGGCCCCGGTGCCCTCAAAGATGTCCAGCTCACCGCAGGCCGGCCAGCCCACCTCGCCGATGTTCGCGCCGATCGCCCAGAAGGCCGGCCACACTCCGGCGCCGACCGGCGCGACGATCGACGCCTCGACGTACGAGCCGGGCTGGACCACGACCTTGTCCTGGGTGGTGATCCGCGCGCTGGTGAAGCCGGTACCGGTCCGATAGGCCGAGATCCGCAGGTTGCCGGCGCCGTCGAGGTAGGAGTTCTCGGCGCTGTCGGTGTAGGTCTCCAGCTCGCCGTTGCCCCACCCGCCCCCGCCGGTCTCGTGGTTCCACACCGCCGGGTCGATCGGCGAACCGGCCGGCCCGTCGAAGGTGATCGTCCGGCTCGCTTCGCCGGTGACCCGGGGCGGCTGGTAGGCGGCGACCGCGAAGGTCGGGCCGACGGCCGCGCGCGGCATGGTGGCCAGCACCAGAAGAACCACGATGGGCAGTGGGTTCATAGCTCATCCCGCCTGATAGAGGCGCGCCACGACGTCCTCGATGTCCGGTTCCACCACCGACAGGTCACGCACCGAGGCCACCGCCACCAGCGCGGCGACCGCCGCGCCGGACGACGAGCCGTCCAGCGCGAACGTTACCCGGTGGCCGTCCGCCTCGACGCCGGTCACCGACGCGCCCGGCAGCGTGAAACCCGGCGGCAGCGGCTCGTCGAGCTCGACCACCAGGCTCCGCCGCGAGCCGTACCGCGCGTGCAACGCCTCAATCGTGCCGTCGTGGACCACCCGCCCGTGGTCGATCACCACCAGCCGGTCGCACAACCGCTCGATATCGGCGAGATCGTGGGTGGTCAGCACCAGGGTCACATCCCCCGAAGCGCCCAGTTCGGCCAGGAACGACCGCACCGCCTGCTTGCTCACCACGTCCAGGCCGATCGTCGGTTCGTCCAGGAAGAGCACCCGCGGCCCGTGCAGCAGCGCCGCGGTCAGCTCCCCGCGCATCCGCTGCCCCAGGGACAGCTGACGGACCGGGGTGTCCAGGAACGCGTCGAGATCCAGCAGGCCACGGCAGCGGCGCAGGCGGGCCTCGTGCTCGGCCGCCGGCACCCGGTAGATGTGCCGCAGCAGCCGGAACGACTCCCCCAGCGGCAGGTCCCACCAGAGCTGCGACCGCTGCCCGAAGACCACCCCGATCCGCAGGGCCAGCCGGGTGCGCTGCGGCACCGGGGTCAGCCCGAACACCGACACCTCGCCCGAGCTCGGCGACAGCACCCCGGTCAGCATCTTCAGCGTGGTCGACTTGCCGGCCCCGTTCGGGCCGATGTAGCCGACCATCTCCCCCGGCTCGATGGTCAGGTCGATCCCGTCGACCGCGGAGACCGTGCGTTTCTCCCGCCGCAGCCGGCCCGCCTTCACCCGTACCGTGAAGTCCTTGCGCAGTTCCCGCATCTGAATCATGAACCCGTACTCCGGTAGTGGCGGATGCCGACGCGCCACACCGCGGTGGCGATCGCCACCGCCGGCAGCGCCACCAGCGGGGACACATAGCCGGCCCAGGCCGGCAGACCCAGCGGATCGGTCCGGCCCAGGAGCGCCAGCGCCGGCTGATAGGAGACAAAACCAAAGCCCAGGGTGTACGCGAACAGGTCCCGGAACCAGTTGCTGTAAACCGTGATCGGGTACGACGTGAAGTCCCGCCCGCCGTAGGTGAAACCGTTGCCGATCTCCCCCGACTCGACCCACCAGAACGCGAAGCTGGCGGTCAGCACGAAGATCGCCCCGAAGAAGAACGCCGCCCCGACCGGCACCACCGCGGCCAGCACCACCCGGGCCGGCGTCCAGTCGATGTCGTTGGCGGCCAGCGCGATGCCGTAGATGGTCGCCCCGAACACCAGTCGCAGCAGCTTGCGCAGCGGCAGATCGGTGAAGACCAGCTGCGGCAGCACCGGCAGCGGGCGGGTCAGCATGGTGTCGAGCTGACCGGTGCGTACATATCTCTTCAGGTCGTCGATGTTGCCGACGGTCATGTCGGCCAGCACGAACCCGAACGCGGTCAGTCCGGTCATCAGGATCGCCTGGGCCAGGGTGAACCCGCCGATCTGCGCGGTTGCCCGGAACAGCACGAACACGGTGGTCACGTCGAGGACGGTGGCGCCGACGTTGCTCAGCATCTCGGCCGCGAACGACGCCCGGTAGGACAGCATCGACCGCCACTTCCCGCCGGCTAATGCCGCGTACGCCCGGATCTCACCCACCCTGCACCACCAGCTTGCGTTCGGCGCGCCGCTGCACCACGGTGGCCAGCCAGATGAGCAGCACCGCCCAGATCGCCTGCAGGGCGACCAGGCCGGCCTGCAAGGCCGGCGGGTCGCGTTCGACCAGGACGTCCAGCGGGGTCTGCAGCAGACCCGGCAGCGGGGTGGCGACCCACAGCGTCACGGTCAGCCACTCCGGGAGCAGCCGCAGCGGGAAGTAGAGGCCGGCCAGCACCCCCGACCCGAGCGTCCACAGCATCTGCGGGCCGCGGGCGTCCTGCAGCCAGTAGGCGGTCGCGTTGATCAGGAATCGGCAGCCGAAACACCCCACCACGGCCAGCAGCACGGACAGCACGAACAACGGGACGGTCTGCCATCGCTGCGGGGTGACCAGCGGAAAGAACAGCAGCCCGACCAGCACCGGACCGAGAAAACGGGTGAGGACGCCGTGCAACGCACGACCCAGGTCAGCCGCGAGGTACGACACGACCGGCGGAACCGGACGTAACAGGTCGGATGCGATGTCTCCGGTGCGGATCCGGTCGGCCAGCTCGGCCCAACCCCACATTCCGGTCACAGCGAGTAATCCCTGACCCACCCAGACGTATGTCGCGAGTTGCTCGACGTCATACCCGGCCGGGCGATTGCCCACCGCGCCGGCCGCTACGGCCAAGAGCACGTAGCAGCGAAGGAAGCCGAAGACTATGTTGGTGAACGATCCGGCTATGGTGGCCTGCCGATAGGTCGCGTAGCGCCGGAAACCCGACCAGACCAGTGCACCGAAAGTAGTGAGGGAAGCGCGGAACGGCCGACCGGGAGAGATCGTCAGCACGCTGGCGCCAATCCGGTCCACGCCGTTAATCTCCTTCCAAACCCCGCAGTGGAGCCGGGAGACTCTACCCGGGTCTCCGGACGGCCACCGCACATTTTTCGCACGAGAAGTGGACTCGACCGTGACGGAGCGTCGCCAATCGCCGGGCTTGCTGTTGGCTGCCCGATGAACGGCTGGAGCTCGCAGATCGGCGACGACCGCTGGGGCGACGAGCCCGCCTGGGTCTACGAGATCACCTGGGAGTGGGAGCCGCTGCCCGGCCAGCGCTACCCCGGCGACCCCGGCCGCCGGAAGGCCGTGCACACCCCCGTCTACGAGGCCTCGCATCCCGAGGAGACCCCGCAGCGCTATTCACACACCCCCGTCCAGCGGGACGAGCCGCGCTCGTACGACCAGCGCCCGCCGCAGGACCGAAGCTCCGGTGGTTACGCGCCGCGTTCCGGCGCGAGCTCGGGCCCGGGTGGCGCGCAGCCCTCGCCGCAGCGCGACGAGCCGTCGTGGAACCGCCCGATGGCCATGCCCGACCACCTCCAGGACGACCGCCGCCAGCCCCAGCCCGGCCGCCTCACCGCGCCGGACCAGCGCCGCAGTTCCGCCCCCGTCTACGGCCGCCAGCCCAACACCCCCGACCCCCAGTTCCGCGACCAGACCCCGCGCCGCGACCCGCAGCGCGACGCGCAGCGTGATGGGCAGCAGCACCGCGACCCGCAGCGCGACGCGCAGCGTGATGGGCAGCAGCACCGCGACCCGC
>NZ_BOMY01000024.1 GCF_016862435.1 Paractinoplanes tereljensis | reverse complement strand
CGCAGCGCGACGCGCAGCGTGATGGGCAGCAGCACCGCGACCCGCAGCGCGACGCGCAGCGTGATGGGCAGCAGCACCGCGACCCGCAGCGCGACCAGCAGCGTGATGGGCAGCAGCACCGCGACCCCCAGCGCGAACAGCAGCGCGATGCGCAGCAACACCGCGACCCCCAGCGCGATGGGCAGCAGCACCGTGATCCGCGCCTGCAGACGCCGCAAGGGCATTCGCAGTCCGCGGCGCCGCGGTCGGCACCGCCGGCCGGCGGTCGGCCGCAGCCACCGCAGCAGCAGGGTCCCCACGTCTACGGCGCCGCACGCCAGCCCTACTACGGCCGCCGCCCCGACGAGACGCCCGAGCCGCCCTACCAGGAGCCACGACCGGCAGCGGGCCCGCGCCCGGTGTCGCCGGCCGGCACCGGCGTCTACGGCAGCGCCCGGCCCGCCCCGGCGGACGCCTTCCCGACCCGCCCCGACGCCCAGCGCCCGACCGGTCGCCGGGTGGACGCACCGTTCGACCTGCGCCCCGCGCCCGAGGTAGGCAGCCCCGCGCCCGCCCGCCCCGCGCCGCAGCCGACCCGGGTCACCCCGTCGCAGCCGTCGCAGCCGTCGCCGATCTATCCCAGCGTGCCCGGCCAGGCCCGCCCGGTCTCCGGCCCCGGCCAGATGGGCCCCGCCGACGCGGGTGCCTACCCGCGCCCGGTGTCCGCGCCCGCAGCCGACCAGGCTTATCGACCGGTCTCCGCCCCGGCGGCCGGCCAGTCCCAACCTCGGCCGGCGCCGTCCCCCGCGGCCGACCAGAGCCACCCACGGCCCGTTTCCGCAGCCGCGGCCGACCAGGGCTACCCCCCGCCGGTCGCCGGCCCCGAGGGCTACCCACGATCGGCCTCCGCCCCCGCGATCAACCAGGGCTACGCACGCCCGGCGCCAGACCAGGGCCACCAACGACCAGCCTCGGCGCCGCCGGCCGACCGCAGCTACCCGCCGCAGGCCGCGGCTCCCAGAGCCGACCAGGGCTACCCACGCCCGGTCTCCGCACCTGCGGCCGACCACAGCTACCCGCCACCCGTCTCCGCACCCCGGACCGACCAGGGCTACCCACGGCCGGTCTCCGCACCCGCGACGGGCCAGAGCTATCCACGGCCGGTCTCCGCACCCGCGACGGGTCAGGGCTACCCGCGACCGGTCTCCGCGGCAGCGGACGACCGCGCTTACCTGCCGCCGACTCCGGCGCCCGGGACCGACCGTGCCTACCAGCCGCCGGACTCGGCGTCCAGGGCCGGCCAGGGCCGGCCGGTGGCCGCGTCCGCCGCCGAGGACGCCTATCCGCGGTCGTTCTCGCGGCCCGGGGCCGACCAGACCCAGCCGGCCTCCGGGCACGCCTACCCGTCTCCGCCGGTCGCGGGCCGGCCGATCTCCGGTGGTTCGGCGCCGAACGACAATCCCCCATTCCCCTCGCAGGCCGGCTCTGGCCCGTCCGACGAGACCTCGTTCGGCGCGACCCGGCCGACCACCGCGCAGCCCTACCCGGTGCCGGAGGACCACGCCTACGCTCCGGTCGACGCGGCGTTCACGCTGCCGGAGGGCCCGACCGCGGGTTCCGGCGTCGAACCGGTCACCGCACCGCCGGCCACCGTCACCGAGCCGGAGCCGGAGCCGGACTGGGCCGAGTCGGCCTGGGCGCGCACCGCCACCCCCGCCGCCCCCGACGCGGAGACCACGCCGCCGTCCCCCGAGCCCGAGGCCGAGCCCGAGGGGCACGGCCTGGGCTGGCTGCTTTCGATGAGCGGCCTCGGAGCACCCACGCAGGTGCCGCTCGACCCGGTAGAGACGGCCCCGGTATCCGCCGCCCCGGCCTCGGCCGTCCCCGTCTCGGCCACGCCGATCTCCGCCGCGCCCGTCTCGGCCACGCCGGTCTCGGCGTGGCCCATCTCCGGCGCGCCGACTGTCCCGGCAGCGGAGCAGTTCCAGGAGCCGGAGGCATACGCAACCGCCGGCGAGGACGCCCCCGTCAGCGGCGCACCGCCGAAGCAGAGCTGGTTCGTCCCCGGCACCGGCTCCTTCCCGATCGTGACCCCGGCCGGCACCGACCCGGAGCCGGACCCGACCTCGGCCGAGAACCCGGCCGCCGAATCGGCCCCACCGGCTCCGATCAGCGCCACGCCCATCAGCGCCACCCCCGCCGACCCGGAGCCCACCAGCTTCGCGCCGTTCGATGCCCCGACGAGCGCCCAGGTCAGCGCGACGCCGATCAGCGCCACGCCCATCAGCGCCACCCGCGCCGAGCCGGAGCCCACCAGCTTCGCGCCGTTCGATGCCCCGGCGAACGCCCAGGTCAGCGCGACACCGATCAGCGCCACCCCGGCCGAAGCCGTCCCCACCGACTTCTCGCCCTACGGATCGCCGGCCAGCAACACCCCGGTCAGCGCCGAGCCCACCGACTTCTCGTCGTTCGCGGCCCAGCCCCGCAATGCCCAGGTCAGCGCGACACCGATCAGCGCCACCCCGGTCGAAGCCGACCCTTCAGGCTTCACGTCGTTCGAGGCCAGGCCCAGCAGCACCCCGATCAGCGCCACCCCGGCCGGATCCGAGACCAGGGCTTTCTCGCCCTACGGATCGCCGGTCAGCAGCACCCCGGTCAGCGCCGCCCCGTCGGACTACACGACGTTCGACGTGCGGCCGTCCGGTGAGACGCCGTTCGGCATGCGACCGACCAGCGCGACCCCGTTCAACACAAGCCCGGTCAGCGCGGCACCGGCGGACACCACCCCACTCGACCACAACCCGGCGACCGCCACGCCGGTCAGCGCCGCGCCCGCGAGCACGACACCGATCAGCGCCACACCCGCCAGCGCCACGCCGATCAGCGCCACACCGGTCAGCGCCACGCCCGTGAGCGCAACACCCGTGAGCGCAACACCCGTGAGCGCAACACCCGTGAGCGCAACACCCGTGAGCGCAACACCCGTCAGCTTCGCGCCGGTCAGCGCAACACCGGTCAGCGCAACACCGGTCAGCTTCGCGCCGGTCAGCGCGGCTCCCGGCGAATCCGAGCCGGTCATGACGACACCGGTAAGCGCGATGCCGATCAGCACTGCGCCGGTGAGCCCTACCCACGCCGAGCCCGGCCCGTTCGGCGCCGAACTGGTCGATGCCGATCCGGTCGACGCGGAGCTGGTCGACATCGAGCCGGTGGACGCTATGTGGGTCGAGGCCGAGGTCATCCTCCCCGCCGGTCAGCCCACCGCCGTCGACCCCGAGCAACCGGCCATCGAATCGCCGTTCTCAGCCCCCGCGCCCGCAACCGCCGCGACGGCATGGCCGACATTCGCGCCGGATTCGCCGACCGAGCCGGAGCCGGAGGCCGAAATCGGCACCGTCGCCGCGGCCGTGCCCGCGGCCGAGTCCGAGCCGGACGTCGAACTCGATTCGCCGGCCTACTCCACGTCGCAAGACAACCTCGGGTTGCAGACCGAATCCCGGCCCGAGGCCAAGGCTCACGCCGAACCCGTCGCTGAGCCCGCAGCCGAGCTCAAGCCCGGTGCCGAAGCCGAGCCGCAGGCCGAGACCAAGCCGCAGGCCGACGCCGAGCCGCAGGCCGACGCCGAGTCAGACGCCCGGGCCGAGCCGCAATTCCAGGCCGAGCCGCAAGCCCGGACCGACGCGCAGGCAACAGCCGAGCCGCAAGCCCAGGTCGCGCCGCAGGCAACGGCCGAGCCGCAGATCGAAGCTGAGGTCAAGGCCCAGGCCGACTCGCAGGTCCAAGCTGAGCCGCAAGCCCAGGCCGAGCCGCAGGTCGAGCCGCAGGTCGAGGCTGAGGCACAAGCCCAAGCCGAGCCGCAGATCGAGGCCGAGCCGACAGCCCAGGTCGAGCCGCAAGCCGACGCTGAACCCACCCCGGGGGCCGGCGCTGAGACCACCGGCGAGGCCGAAGCGGCCACGGCCAGCACCCCCGACACCCCGCTCGCGACCCCCGCTGACCAGCCGGCCAGCGCACCGCCCGCCGCCCCGGAAAGCACCCCGGTGAAGCGTGCGCCGATTCGGCAGCGGCCGCCGATCGACGCGAAAGCGCGGCGAGGCGACCCTGAGCAGGTGCTCGCGGCGTACCCCTGGGCGTTTGATCCGGAAACGCTGCGCGAGGAGATCGACGACCCGGACCCGATGTGGGTGGTGGTTGATCGGCTGACCGACAAGCTGGAGTACGCCGAGCGGGACGCCGTGCGCGCCCGCCTGCTCGGGCTGCGGGCGGTCGCGCAGCGGCTGCTCGGTGAGCTGGAGGCCGCCGAGGCCGACGGCCGGCAGGCGCTCGCGCATGCCAAGGCCACCGGTGAGCTGCGGCGGACCGCGATCGTCCAGGCTCGGCTGGGGCACGTGCTGCAGTGGCGCGGCGAGTACGCGGAGGCCGACCTGCTCTACGCGGAGGCCAGTTCGCCGGAGTTGCCGTCGCGGCTTCGGGCCGAGGTGCATGAGCTGGCCGGGCGGTCGGCGTTCGACCAGGGGCGCTACCTGGAGGCGATGAACCACTTCGAGACGGCTCTCGACCTGCGTAAGGGGGCCGACCCGGACCTGGTGGAGCGGATCGAGCTGGCTCTCGACACGATCACCCGGTTCACCCGGGGTGGCGACTGGGGACCCTATCCGCGTACCCGGGACGAGATCCTGGGCCGCACCGAGCCGCCGCGTCCGATCCGCGATGAGCGGTCGGGTTTGTGGGGTTACGTAGGGGCCGTGGCGCCGCGGTACGCGCAGGCGCAGCCGTTCGCGGACGGGCTGGCCTGGGTGCGCCGGCCGGAGTCGCCGGCCTGGGAGCTGATCGACCTGACCGGCGAGGTGGTCATCGACGCGTCGTCGGGTTATCGGGCGGCCGAGCGGTTCGCCGACGGCCTGGCCTGGGTGTCCCGGGACGAGGCGGGCGGCTGGTATGCGATCGACCGGCAGAACCGGCTGATCGTGCCGGGCGGTTTCGAGGACGCGAAGCCGTTCCACCACGGGCTGGCGCTGATCCGGCGCGGCGGCTGGGGTGCGATCGACCGGCACGGGCGGGTCGTGGTGCAGCCCCGGTTCCGCGGGTTCCTGACCCCGCTGGTGTCGGGTGGGCCGATCGAGGGCTTCACCGACGAGGGCCTGGCCGTGGTGGACGTGGGCGAGCGGTTCGGCGTGGTCGACCGGAACGGGCAGATGATCGTCGAGCCGGTGCACGTGGCGGTGGTGATCCACCCGGTGGCGTTCCTGATCGCCGACCAGTACGGGCTGTGGGGCGCGCTCGATCGCGAGGGCAAGATGCTGATCGAGTTGAAGTACAAGGAGCAGACCGACGTACTGGATGAGCTGGACCGGTTGCTGACCGACGGGCGTCCCGTTCTATAAATGGATCTATGGAGTTCCGTCATCTCGGCCGTTCCGGCCTGCTCATCAGTGAGATCGCCTACGGCAACTGGATCACCCACGGTTCTCAGGTCGAGGAGGACGCCGCAGTAGCCTGCGTGCGGGCCGCCCTCGACGAGGGGATCACCACCTTCGACACCGCCGACGTCTACGCGGGCGGCCGCGCCGAGGAGGTGCTGGGCCGGGCGCTGCAGGGTGAGCGCCGCGCGGGCCTGGAGATCTTCACCAAGGTCTTCTGGGCGACCGGGCCCGGCCCCAACGACCGCAGCCTGTCCCGCAAGCACATCATGGAGTCGATCGACGGTTCGCTGCGCCGGTTGCAGACCGACTACGTCGACCTCTACCAGGCCCACCGCTACGACTACTCGACGCCGCTCGAGGAGACCATGCAGGCGTTCGCCGACGTGGTGCGGTCCGGCAAGGCGCTCTACATCGGGGTGTCCGAGTGGAACGCCACCCAGATCCGGGCCGGATGGGAGATGGCTCAGGATCTGAAGATCCCGTTCGTGTCGAACCAGCCGCAGTACTCCGCGCTCTGGCGGGTCATCGAGGCCGAGGTGGTGCCCACCTCGATCGAGCTGGGCGTCGGCCAGGTGGTCTTCTCACCCATCGCGCAGGGGGTGCTCTCCGGCAAGTACGCGGTGGGCGAGCAGCCGCCGGCCGGTTCCCGGGCGACCGACGAGAAGAGCGGCGCGAACTTCATCTCCCGGCTGCTCACCGACGAGGTGCTGACCGCGGTGGCCGGTCTGAAGCCGCTCGCCGAACAGGCCGGCCTGTCGATGGCCCAGCTGGCGGTGGCCTGGGTTCTGCAGAACTCCAACGTCTCCGCCGCGATCATCGGCGCTTCGCGCCCGGAGCAGGTCAAAGACAACGTCAAGGCCTCGGGCGTACGGCTGGAAGCCGACCTGATGAAGGCGATCGACGCGGTGCTGGACCCGGTGGCCGAGCGGGACCCGGCCAAGACCGTGAGCCCCGCCCGCCGTCCGTAGCTAACTCCCGGACCAGAACCGCATCAGCTGAAGTCCTACCTGGATGAGCGCCTCGGACAACCCGAGGCGCTCGCCCAGCCAGAAGACGACGTCGAAGAAGTACTGACCGAGGCTTGTCTGCCAAAGAGCCAAGAAGAGCAGGATGAAGCCGTACGGCGCGAAGAGGTTCCACGCCCGCTGGTAGGCCGGGCTCATCCACGGCGCGATGATGCTGCCGCCGTCCAGGCCGGGGATCGGCAGGAAGTTGAGCACGCTCGCGGTGATCTGCAGGAACGCCAGGGCCGCGAGGGCACTCCAGAACTCCAGGTGCGCGGTCTGGCCGGTCAGCTGGTATTCCCCGGAGACCGTCGAAACGATCTTCGGGCCCACCCCGATCCAGAACGGCACCGCCATGACCAGGGCCAGCACCACGTTGGTCAGCGGGCCGGCCGCGCTGATCAGGGAGTCCTTGACCCGGCTGCGGATGTGCTGGTGGTCGATCCAGACGGCGCCGCCCGGGAGGCCGATGCCGCCGAGGATCACCACGATCACCGGCAGCACGATGGACAGCAGCGGGCTGGTGTATTTGAGCGGGTTGAGCCGCAGGTAACCGCGGTCGGCCACGCTCTTGTCGCCGGAGAAGTAACCGATGATGGCGTGTGCGTACTCATGCAGGCACAGCGACAGCAGCCAGCCGGTGATGATGAACAGGAAGACGTCGACCCGGACGTTGCCGAAGCCGGTCCAGGTCATCCAGCCGCTCACGCCGAAGACGGCGACAATGCCGACGAAGACCGGGCTCGGCACGAACGCGTTGCGCGGGGTGCGGGTGTAGACCGGTTCGTAAGTCATCCGCTAATCCGCCGGGAGCAGGCTCATCTGGTAGTCGACCCGTTCGTCCTCGACCAGGACGACCTGGGCGACGCCCGATCCGGCCAGTTCACGCCACTCCTGGCCGATCCACGACTCGGCGTCGGCCTGGCTGCTGAACGTCTCGGCCGGGCCGGCCACGGACTGTCCGTCGACGTTCTCGTACCGCCAACTCCACGGCATCCGCCGTTCCCCCTCACGTCTGTGCTCGGTGCGGCCTCCACCCTACGGCGTCCGTCTGTGCGGCCCGGCCTTAAGGTACGGGGCATGTCCGATGATCGGTGGAACACCGTCCTGGTCCTCGGCGGGATCCGGTCCGGCAAGTCGGCGTTCGCCGAGGCGCTGGTCGCGGACGCCGCCTCGGTGCGGTACGTAGCCACGGCCGTGGGCGGCGAGGACGACCCGGAGTGGCGCGGGCGGATCGAAGCGCATCAGCAGCGCAGGCCACAGTCCTGGTCGACCGAGGAGACCGGGGCCGACCCGGTTCGCCTGACCGCGCTGCTGGCCGACACCAAGCCGGACGACACGCTCCTGGTGGACGACCTCGGCGGCTGGGTGGCGGCGCTCCTCGACCCGGCCCGGCAGCCCAACGACGACGAGGCCGACGTGGCCGCCCTGGCCGCCGCGGTACGTTCGTGCGCCGGGCGTGTCGTGCTGGTGAGCCCGGAGGTCGGCCTGGCCCTGGTGCCGACGACCCCGGTCGGCCGAGCTTTCGCCGACGCCCTGGGCACGACGAACCAGGCCCTGGCCGACGCCTGCGACCGGGTGGCGCTGGTAGTCGCCGGCCGCGCGATCTGGCTGAAGGGCCCGGACGCGGCGGTATCCACCGACATTTCGGATTTGTCCCGCCAAAAGGAAGCGTCCCGCGTCAGCACTACGGCCTCAGACGCCCCCGGCGCGGGCGTTGCGGGCGCGGGCGCGGCGGCAGGCGACGGCGTGGCCGACGCCGAACCGGCGGCCGAGCCTCAGTTGGTCGCGCCGGTTACTCCGGACGCTGAGACCTCGGCGGACGCCGCGCCTCAGCTTGTTGCGCCGGCGACCGCCGAGCCGTCGGCGGCCGGCGCCGTGCTGCATGAACCCACCCAGCAACTGCCGACCATCGGCGGGCTGGTCGCGATCGAGCCGGGCATGGACCTGCCGATGCCGGACAGCGACGCCGGGCCGGACGCCCGCGACCGCCTGGTCGACGTCGACTTCGCCGGGGCCGGGCTCGGCGCGCTGGTCGAGGTGGTCGAGTTCGCGGCCGGCTCCCAGGGCACCACGATCCCCCGCGCCTGGAACTCCCCCCGCGTGCTGCTGATCGCCGGCGGTCACGGCGGCGGCGCCGCGGCCGGTGACGACCCGGCCGACGTCGAGCGCCGGGTCGCCGAGGTCGAACACGGCGAGGGCGTGCTAAGCCGGCTGGCCGGTCAGGCCGGCGCCGACATCGCCGTGCTGCGGGTGGCCCGGGCCGGCGCCATGGAGGACGGCCCGGTGATCGACGACGCCGCCGTCGAGGTGGCGCTGCGGCAGGGCTGGCGGCTCGCCGAGGCCGCCGCCGACGCGGGCCGGGACCTGCTGGTGCTGGCCTCGATCGGGGTCGGCACCGACGCGGTCGCCGCCGCGATCTCGGCCGCCACCACGGCCGCCGAGGCGGTCGCGGTGCTGCCCCGGGTGCTGCAGCCGGGCGGCCGCTACGACGACGAGGCCTGGATGACCCGCTGCGCGGCCGTCCGGGACACGCTGCACCGGATCCGCCAGGAGCCGCGCGGCGCCAAGGACATCCTGCGCGAGCTCGGCGGCGCCGACCTGGCGGTGGCGGCCGGTGCGCTGCTGGGCGCCGCGTCCCGGCGCCTGCCGGTGCTGCTGGACGGCCCGGTCGGCATCGCGGCGGCGCTTGTCGCCCGGGACATCGGCAGCCAGATCCGGCACTGGTCGCTGCTTGTCGACGACGGCGGCGTGGAGCTGGTCCGGCAGGGCGCCGACGTGCTCGGCCTGGACCCGGTGCTCGACCTCGGGCTGGGCCTGGGCGAGGGCGCGAACGCCCTGGCCGCACTCCCGCTGCTGCGCACCGCGATCGGCCTGGCCGCGGCCGCGCCGGTGCACCCCGCGCTGCTCACCGAGCCGGGCGACGGCGGCCTGACCGACCTGATCGTCCCCAACGACGACGCCGACATCGACTTCGCCGAGCCGACCCCGGACGGCCCAGGCCCGGCCTCAACCGGCGAGTAAGCGGGTGTTTCGCAGGCATTCGGGCATCTCGTTGGCTTTTGCTGGCGCGGTGCCCGCAAGTGCCGAGGCTGCCAGCCGGGCGGGCCTCCCACATCGCGGACCTACGATCCCGCCTCGCGGGCGACGCTCAACACCCTCTGGCAATGGCCGCAGCATGAATGCCGGCCCCAGCCTCGGCGTCAACGCCGCCTACAGCGCAAGCCACGCCCACAGCGCGAGCTGCGGCCGTTGGCCTGGCTCGGAAGGCGGGCGGTGAGCGCGGGGGCCGGGCTGCGGCTGGCGGTTACGACGCTGACCGTTTTTCCGGTGCGTGGCGGGCGGGTGGATCGGGAAGCCGCGCGCTGGGCGATGTCGCTGGCCGCAGCCGTTGGCGCGGCGCTGGGGGCCGTACTTGCTGCGCTTCTCTGGGGGCTGCGCGAGGCCGGCGCTCAGCCGCTGGTGGCGGCGGCCGTCACGGTCGCGGCGGCGGCGCTGCTCAGCCGGGGCATGCACCTGGACGGGCTGGCCGACACCGTGGACGCGCTGGGGTCCTACAAGCAGGGCGACGCTGCCCTGGAAATCATGAAGAAGTCCGATATCGGGCCGTTCGGGGTAGCCGCTATCGCGCTGACCCTGCTGATTCAGACCGCTTCGCTGGCGACAATCTCGCCGTGGGTGCTGATCGCGGCGTTCGCGGCCGGCCGGGTGGCGATCACTCTGGCCTGCCGCCGGGGCGTGCCGGCGGCCCGGCCCGAGGGTCTGGGCGCCCTGGTGGCGGGCACGGTCCCGGTGCCGGTCGCGCTGGGGGCCGCGATCATCGTGACGGTCGCGGCTGCGGCCGCGACCCCGGGCCGGCCATGGCAGGGGCCGGTCGCCGTCGCCGTCGCCCTGCTGGCGGTGGTCCTGCTGCTGCGGCATGCCGCACGCCGCTTCGGCGGCATCACCGGCGACGTGCTGGGCGCCGCCGTGGAGCTGGCGACAACGCTGGCCCTGGTCGGCCTCTCCCTGCGCTGAGCCGTAACCTTCCGCCGACCCGTGACCCTGCGCTGAGCCTTAACCCTCCGCCGAGCCTTAACCCTCCGCTGGGCCGTAACCCTGCGCTGCGTCGTAGGCGGCCACCACCCGCTTCGGCGCGGTCCGCCGCCAGGCCTCGATCACCACCTGGCGCAGCTCGTCCGGGTCGGCCTTGGCGAGTTCGACCCGCACCCAGCCGAAGCGGCCGGTGTACTGCGACTTCGCGTACACCTCGGGGGCGCTCGCGATCAGCTCGGCCTGGTCTTCCAGGGAGGCCTTCACGGTGGCCTGCGGCGAGTCGGGGCGGCCCGAGGCGAACATCTTGTCGCCGTAGCGCAGCGTCGGGTGCCCCCACTGCTCGACGAACACCTCGCGGGTGCCGGGCAGCGCCAGCACCCAGTCCCGCAGCTGCTCGTAGGTGACGCCCACCGGGCTCACCGCACCGACGGCTGCACGAACGGCGGCTTGACCACCTTGGCCTCGATCCGCCGGCCCCGGATGTCGATCTCGACCAGGTCACCGTCGGCGATCCCGGCCGCGGTGTCGATCAGGGCCAGCGCGATGCCGACCTTCTTCGTCGGCGAGAAGGTGCCGCTTGTCGTCTCGCCGATCGACTGCTCACCGGCGTACACCCGCATGTGACCGCGGGGGATTCCGCGGCCGGTCAGTTCCAGGCCGCGCAGAAGGCGACGCGGACCCTGGGTTTTCTCCGTCAGGAGGGCCTCGCGGCCCCAGAATTCCGGCTTCGACCAGCCCACCGCCCAGCCGGAGCGGGCCTGCACCGGGCTGATGTCGAGGGAGAGGTCCTGGCCGTGCAGCGGGTAACCCATCTCGGTGCGCAGCGTGTCGCGCGCGCCCAGCCCGCACGGGCGCACCCCGGCGGCGACGATCGCGTCCCACACCGCGGTCGCGTCGTCCCACGGCACGACCAACTCGTAGCCGTGCTCGCCGGTGTAGCCGGTGCGGCAGACGATCAGCTCGGCGGTGCCCAGCGTGGCCAGGTCGAACGACATGTAGTCGTGCCCGGTCGGCAGGCCCAGCTTGCCGAGGATCTCGGCCGAGGACGGGCCCTGCACGGCCAGCACCGCATAGTCCCGGTGCTCGTCGGTGATGGTGAGGCCGGCCGGCGCGGCGGCGGTGAGGCGGCGGACCACCTCGGCGGTGTTCGCCGCGTTCGGGATCAGGAAGACGTGGTCGTCGGCGAACAGGTAGGCGATCAGGTCGTCGACGACGCCGCCGGTCTCGTCGCAGCACAGCGTGTATTGCGCCTGGCCGGGCTGGATGCGGCCCAGGTCGTTGGTGAGGCAGGAGTTCACGAACGCGGCCGCCCCGGTCCCCCGCACACGCGACTTTCCGAGGTGCGACACGTCGAACACCCCGGCCGCCTCGCGCACGGCGGCGTGCTCCTTCAGGACGCCGCCTCCGGCGTACTCCAGGGGCATCTCCCAGCCGCCGAAGGCGGCCAGCTTGGCACCCAGCGCGAGGTGGCGCTCGTGCAGCGGCGAACGAAAAAGGGCATCGGCGACGTCGGCAGACATGAGAGTCAACTTACCCGTGACCTTGGGAGTCGTTATTGTCGCGGGGACGCCCTTCACCCGGAGCCATCGCACCGGGGAATCCACCGACCAGCCGGCGCGCCCATGAGGACGCCGGCCCCGAAGTCCCGGAGAGCCCGTGAGCCAGCCCAGCCTCGCCCTGGTCGACACCGACCCGGCCGAATTGGCCGTCGATGCCATCGTCATCGGCCTGCACAGCCAGCCCGACGACGGCGGAGCCC
Organism: Paractinoplanes tereljensis; assembly: GCF_016862435.1. Lineage (GTDB taxonomy): Bacteria > Actinomycetota > Actinomycetes > Mycobacteriales > Micromonosporaceae > Actinoplanes > Actinoplanes tereljensis. The sequence continues at coordinate 115,386 of NZ_BOMY01000024.1, read as the reverse complement.
TGCTCCCCGCGGCCGGTGCTGAGAGCATCGCCGCCGCGTTCGACGGGAAGCTGACCTCGACGCTCGCGCTGCTCGGCGCGAGCGGCGCGCCGGGCGAGGTGACCAAGCTGGCCACGCTCGGCACGATCGCGGCGCCGCTGATCGTCGCGGTCGGTCTCGGGGACGAGCCGTCCGGTTCCGCCCCGGAACTGGAGAAACTGCGCCGGGGCACCGGTGCGGCGGTGCGCGCGCTGGCCGGCAGCGAGACGGTGGCGCTGGCCCTGCCGCTGCCCGACGACGAGGACGCGCCCGGCGTGCTGCGGGCCATCCTCGAGGGTGCGCTGCTCGGCGGCTACAAGTTCGCCGGTTACAAGACCAAGCCGCAGCCGAACCGCCGCGACCCGGTCGCGACGCTCCAGGTGCACGTGCCGGACGCGGCCGACGAGGCGGCGAAGGCCGAGGTGAGCCGGGCCGAGGTGGTGGCCCGCTCGGTGCGGCTGGCCCGGGACTGGGTCAACATGCCGCCCAACGAGCTGCGCCCGCCGTCGTTCGCCGACGCGGTGGTGGCGGCCGCGCAGGGTTCCGGGCTCGAGGTCGAGGTGCTCGACTTCGACGAGCTGAAGGCCGGCGGGTACGGCGGGATCGTCGCGGTCGGCCAGGGTTCGGAGGCACCGCCCCGGCTGGTGAAGCTCAGCTACACGCCGGCGGGCGTCGAGTCGCCGAAGCGGGTGGCGCTGGTCGGCAAGGGCATCACGTTCGACACCGGCGGCATCAGCATCAAGCCGAGCGCCGGCATGTGGGAGATGAAGTCGGACATGGCCGGCGCGGCCGCGATCGGCGCGGCGATGCTCGCGGTGGCCGCGCTCAAGCCGGGCGTGGCGGTCAGCGGCTACCTGGCGATGGCGGAGAACATGCCGTCCGGCTCGGCGTACCGGCCCGGTGACGTGATCACCATGTTCAACGGCAAGCGGGTCGAGGTGTTCAACACCGACGCCGAGGGGCGCATGGTGCTCGGCGACGCGATCGCCCGGGCCTGCCAGGACGGCACCGACTACGTGCTGGAGGCGTCCACGCTCACCGGCGGGCAGGTGGTCGCGCTGGGCAAGCGGATCGCCGGCCTGATGGGCTCCGACCCGGCCACCGAGCTGATCCGGGCGGCCGGTGACAAGGTCGGCGAGCCGGCCTGGCCGATGCCGCTGCCGGAAGAGGTGCGCAAGGGCATGGAGTCGGACATCGCCGACATCTGCCAGACCAACTCGAGCCTCGACCGGGCCGGGCACATGCTGCAGGGCGGCGTGTTCCTGCGCGAGTTCGTGGCCGAGGGCGTCGAGTGGGCGCACATCGACATCGCCGGCCCGGGTTACCACGCCGGCGAGGCCACCGGTTACTGGACCAAGGGCGGCACCGGCGTCCCGATCCGCACCCTGCTGCAGGCGATCGACGACCTGGCCTGACCCAGTCCGCAATCGCCCCGCCGATGAGCGGGCAGTCGATTTTCGTCGCCGCGGGGTTTGCGGTGCCGGAAATTGGCTTCCCGCTCATCGGCCCCGAAGGGGCGATTGCCCGCGGAGCGAAGCGGAGCCAACTAGCTCTGCCGCTTCTGCCGCTCGTTGTAATCCCGCATGCGCTGGGGGTAACCGAGCAGGGCGATGTCGTAGATCGGGACTGACAGGCCGTGCGCCCAGCGGCGGGCGATCTCCGGCGACTCGGTGCGCCGGCGGGTCCACTCGCCGTCGTGTGCCACGAGCAACACCGTGGTTTCGGTCACGGTCGTGCGCGGCTCGATGAACGCCTCCACGCCACGCCGACTGCGGACGAACTCCGCCAAATACTCAAGATCGGCACGATCGACCGGCCGCCCCGCCGGTCGTCCCGGCTTGCTGCCCCGCCGAAACCACGCCACCGCCCGCTCCTCACAGTCAATTGCGGCAAGGGTACGACGCGCGGGCACGCTGGTGGGCACCTGACTGCATCGAGCGGTTCCATAAGTGACAAGATGGCTTGGACATACTGTGACCGTTTCCATTGTGTGACCCACATGGCGACGATGCGACCACTGGAGTCAACGTGAGCCAGCCGAACGGCGGAACCTTCGACATCGTCATCCTCGGTGCCGGCAGCGGTGGTTACGCGGCCGCCCTGCGCGCCGCCGAGCTCGACCTCTCCGTAGCGCTGATCGACAAGGCCGAGCTGGGCGGCACCTGCCTGCACCGCGGCTGCGTCCCGACCAAGGCGATGCTGCACGCCGCCGAGATCGCCGATCAGACGCGCGAGGCCGAGCAGTTCGGCATCAAGGCCGAGTTGCTGGGCATCGACATGGCGGCGGTGAACTCGTACAAGGACGGTGTCGTCGCCCGTCTGTACAAGGGTCTGACCGGCCTGCTCACGCACAACAAGAACATCACCGTGGTGGCCGGCGAGGGCAAGCTCGTCGCCAAGGACACGGTCGAGGTGGCCGGCCGGCGCTACACCGGTCGCAACGTCATCCTGGCCAGCGGCTCCTACTCCCGCTCGCTGCCCGGCCTCGAGGTCGACGGCCGGCGGGTCCTGACCAGTGAGCACGCCCTCAAGCTCGACCGGGTGCCCACCTCGGCGATCGTGCTCGGCGGCGGCGTGATCGGCGTCGAGTTCGCCAGCGTGTGGAAGTCGCTGGGCGCCGACGTCACGATCATCGAGGCTCTCCCCCGCCTGGTCGCGCTCGAGGACGAGGACGTCTCGAAGCAGCTCGAGCGCTCGTTCCGGAAGCGGAAGATCAACTTCAAGGTCGGCAAGCCGTTCGAGAAGGTCGAGCCGACCGACGGCGGCGTGAAGGTCACCATCCAGGGCGGCGAGACCGTCGAGGCCGAGATCCTGCTGGTCGCCGTCGGCCGGGGCCCGACCACCGCCAACCTCGGTTACGAGCAGCAGGGCGTCAAGCTCGAGCGCGGCTTCGTGATCACCAACGAGCGGCTGCACACCGGCGTCGGCAACATCTACGCGGTCGGCGACATCGTCCCCGGCCTGCAGCTCGCGCACCGCGGCTTCGCGCAGGGCATCTTCGTCGCCGAGGAGATCGCGGGCCTGCGCCCGCCGGTCATCGACGAGGCCGGCATCCCCCGGGTCACCTACTGCGACCCGGAGATCGCCTCGATGGGCCTGACCGAGGCCAAGGCCAAGGAGAAGTACGGCGACGACAAGGTCGAGACGTACAACTACAACCTCGGCGGCAACGGCAAGAGCCAGATCCTCAAGACGCAGGGCTTCGTGAAGCTGGTGCGCCAGAAGGACGGCCCGGTGATCGGCCTGCACATGATCGGCGCCCGGATGAGCGAGCAGGTCGGCGAGGCCCAGCTCATCTACAACTGGGAAGCCTTCCCGGAAGAGGTCGCCCAGCTGGTGCACGCCCACCCGACGCAGAACGAGGCACTCGGCGAGGCGTTCCTCGCACTCGCCGGCAAGCCCCTGCACACACACGCCTGACCTTTAGAGACGACGCGGTAGAAGGAGTTCTGAGACATGCCGGTATCGGTCACCATGCCGCGGCTGGGTGAGAGCGTCACCGAGGGCACCGTCACTCGCTGGCTCAAGCAGGAGGGCGAGCGCGTCGAGGCCGACGAGCCGCTGCTCGAGGTCTCCACCGACAAGGTCGACACCGAGATCCCGTCGCCGGCCGCGGGCGTGCTCACCCGCATCGTCGTCGGCGAGGACGAGACGGCCGACGTCGGCAGCGAGCTCGCCGTGATCTCCGGCGACGGCGAGGACGCGGGTTCCGCCGCGCCGGCCCCGGCCGCCGAGCCCGAGGCTGAGGCCGAGCCGGAGCCCGAGCCCGCCGCCCCGGCCACTCCGTCGACGGAGAAGCCGGTCGAGGAGGAGGCCCCGGCCCCGCAGACCGCTTCCGCGTCCTCGGGTTCGAGCGAGGGCACCGAGGTCAAGATGCCCGCGCTCGGCGAGAGCGTCACCGAGGGCACCGTGACTCGCTGGCTCAAGCAGGTCGGCGAGGAGATCGAGGCCGACGAGCCGCTGCTCGAGGTCTCCACCGACAAGGTCGACACCGAGATCCCGTCGCCGGTCGCCGGCACGCTGCTGGAGATCAAGGTGCCGGAGGACGAGACGGCCGACGTCGGTGCCGTCCTCGCCGTGATCGGTGCTGCCGGTGCCGCCCCGGCCCCGCAGGCCGAGGCCCCGAAGCCGGCTCCCAAGGCCGAAGAGGCCCCGGCGCCCGCGCCGAAAGCGGAGGCTCCCAAGGCCGAGGCTCCGAAGGCCGAGGCTCCGAAGATCGAGTCGGCTCCGGCTCCGGACATCGCACCGTCTGCCCCGTCGGCTCCCCCGGCCCCGGCTCAGCCGGCCGCCCCGGCCGCCGAGTCGGTTCAGGCCAACGGGGCCGGCGACGCCGGTTACCTGACCCCGCTGGTGCGCAAGCTCGCCGCCGACAAGGGCGTGGACCTGTCCACCCTGACCGGCACCGGCGTGGGTGGCCGCATCCGCAAGCAGGACGTGCTCGACGCGGCCGAGGCCGCCGAGGCGGCCAAGGCCAAGCCGGCACCGGCCCCCGCGGCCGCTCCGGCCGCCGCCGCTGCCCCGAAGGCCACGGCGGCCAAGCCGGCGCCGAGCCCGCTGCGTGGCCGCACCGAGAAGCTGACCCGCACCCGGGCCACCATCGCCCGCCGGATGGTCGAGTCGCTGCAGATCTCGGCCCAGCTCACCACGGTCGTCGAGGTCGACGTCACCAAGGTCGCCCAGCTGCGCACCAAGGCCAAGGCCGACTTCCAGGCCAAGCACGGGGTGAAGCTCACCTTCAACCCGTTCTTCGCCCTGGCCGCCGTCGAGGCGCTGCAGCAGCACCCGGTGGTCAACTCGTCGATCGACCTGGAGGCCGGCACGGTCACCTACCACGACGCCGAGCACCTGGGCGTCGCGGTGGACACCCCGAAGGGCCTGATCGTCCCGGTGATCCGGGACGCCGGCGACCTCAACCTGGCCGGCCTGGCCAAGCGGATCGCGGACGTCGCCGACCGCACCCGCAACAACCGGATCGGCCCGGACGAGATCTCCGGCGGCACGTTCACGCTGACCAATACCGGCAGCCGGGGCGCGCTGTTCGACACCCCGATCATCAACCAGCCGCAGGTCGGCATCCTCGGCACCGGCGCGGTGGTCAAGCGGGCCGTGGTCGTCGAGGACCCCAACCTGGGTGAACTGATCGTGCCGCGCTCGATGGTCTACCTGGCACTCAGCTACGACCACCGGATCGTGGACGGCGCCGACGCCGCCCGCTTCCTGGTGACCCTGAAGGAGCGCCTGCAGGGCGGCCAGTTCGAGTACGAACTCGGCCTGTAAGGCTTTTCACGAAGAAGGGGGCGCGGTTGCGCCCCCTTCTTCGTTTTGAACGGGTTCGAATCCGGGCATCATGGGTGTCATGCGGATTCTCCTGGCCGGTGCTTCCGGCTTCCTCGGCACGCGCCTGACCGACCGGCTCGCGGCCGCCGGCCACGAGATCACCCGGCTCGTCCGGAAGAGCGATCCCGGCCCCGGTGAGGCCGGCTGGCAGCCGTCGCAGGGCCAGCTCGACCCGGCCGTGGTGGCCGGCACCGACGCGGTGATCAACCTGGCCGGGGCGAACATCGGCGACAAGCGCTGGACCGGCCACTACCGCAGCGTGCTGCGCTCGAGCCGGGTCGACACCACCGGCACGCTGGCCCGGGCGATCAAGAACCTGCCGGCCGGCGACCGCCCGCGCACCATGCTGCAGGCCTCCGGCGCCGGGTGGTACGGCGACACCGGGGACACCCCGACCACCGAGGAGGCCCCGGCCGGCAAGACCTTCCTGGCCGACCTGTGCCGGGTCTGGGAGGCTGCCGCCCGCCCGGCCGAGGACGCCGGCACCCGGGTCGTGCTGCTGCGCACCGCCCCGGTCATCGACCGCGAGAGCGAGCTGATCAAGCAGCTGCTGATCCCGTTCAAGCTGGGCGCCGGCGCCAAGCTCGGCGGCGGCAAGCAGTGGATGGCGTGGATCGCCCTGGCCGACTGGCTCGGGGCCGCCGAGTTCCTCCTCGACCACGACGACGTCGCCGGCCCGGTCAACATGGTCAGCGCCGAGCAGTGCACCAACGCCGAGTTCACCCGCGCGTTCGCCCGGGCCCTGCACCGCCCGGCCCTGCTGGCGGTGCCCGGCTTCGCGCTCGACCTGGCGCTGGGTGGCCTGGCCGAGGAGTTGCAGGTGAGTCAGCGGGCGGTCCCGGCGGTGCTGCGGCGGGCCGGTTTCCACTGGGCGTACCCCGATATCGAGGGTGCTCTGCAGGCTGCGGTCGGCCGAGAGGCTGTCGCTCCTAACTGAGCTTGCTAACCTGCGCGTGATGTCCGTCGCAGCTCCCACCTCCGCGTCCGAAGAAGAACAGCCGACGCCGCCCTTCGCGGCCCGCACGGTGGTGCGGAGGCTGCGCTCCCACGCGTTCGTCGCGGTGGCCGCGCTGGCCATGGCGGTCTACGTGACCCACGGGCTGTGGCAGCAGCCATACACCAACGTGATCGCCGACAACGTCGGCGATCAGGCCTTCTTCGAGTGGGTGCTGTCCTACGGCGTGCACCTGCTGCGGGACGGCGGCGACCCGTTCTTCACCACGCTGATGAACACCCCGCTCGGGGTCAACCTGGCGGCGAACACCTCGATCACGGTCTTCGCGATCCTGTTCGCCCCGCTGACCGTGCTGGCCGGCCCGCAGGTCACGTTCGTGACGATCCTGACGCTCAACCTGGCCGGGTCCGCCTTCGCGTGGTACCTGTTCCTCAACCGCTGGCTGACCCACAACCGGGTCTCGGCCGCGGTCGCCGGGCTGTTCTGCGGCTTCGCCCCGGGTTTCGTCTCGCACGCCAACGGCCACCTGAACTGGACGTCCGGCTGGATCGCCCCGGTGGTGCTGTGGCGACTGCTGAAGTTGCGCGAGAAGGGCCACTGGCTGCGCAACGGCGCGATCCTCGGAGTCCTGCTCGGCGGTTTCTTCACGATCGCCGCCGAGGGCCTGTTCTTCACCGCGCTGGCCGGTGGCGTGTTCCTGATCGTCTGGTCGCTGTCCCGCACCACCTGGCCGGAGGCGCGGGCCGCGCTGCCCACCGTGCTGGCCGCGCTCGGGGTGACCGCGGTGGTGGCCGGTGCCCTCCTGGCGTACCCGTTGCACATGCACTTCGCCGGCCCGCAGACGTTCAAGGGCACCGGCTTCAACCAGCGGCACTACGCCGAGGACCTGGGGTCGTACTTCTCGTTCTCGGAGCGCAGCCTGGCGGCCACGGTGGGCCTCGGCAGCGACCTGGCCCCCAACCCGACCGAGGCGACCTCGTTCTTCGGGATGCCGCTGATGGTCCTGGTCATCGCGTCGCTGATCATGCTGTGGCGGCGCGCCGATCCGGGACGCCGGGTCACCCTGCGCGCGGTGACCGTGGTCGGCGTGGCGTTCCTGCTGCTGTCGCTCGGGCCACGGTTGAACTTCATGGGCGACGAGACCGACATTCCCCTCCCGTACGCGTTGATCCAGTCTTGGCCGTTGTTTGATTCGGCTCTGCCGTTGCGTTTCGCGCTGGTGCTGGTCGGGGTGATCGGAATCGTCCTGGCGCTGACCGCCGACACGCTGCTGGACCGCACCGTGGTGCCGCATCCGGCGCACACCGCGTTCGCGACGGCGTTCGCGTTCGCGCTGATCCCGATCTTCCCGCTGCCCCTGGTCTACCGCGAGCGGGCGCCGGAGCCGGCCTTCATCGCCAACGGCACCTGGGAGCAGTACGTGCCGGACGGCGGCACCCTGTCCGCCCTCCCGTTCGCGATCAACGTGGCCGCCGACGGGCAGCGCTGGCAGGCTTACACGATGGCCCGGGGTGGCCGGCAGTTCCTGATCCCGGACGGCTACTTCCTCGGCCCCGACCTGGACGGCGCCGAGGGCAAGGGCCGGATCGGGGCGGTGCCCCGGCGCACCGACTGGCTGTTCCTGCGGGCCGCGCTGTACGGCCACATCACCCAGGTGAGCAACGCCGACCGCGCCTACGCCCGCGCCGACCTGCAGTACTGGGACATCGACGCGCTCTTCCTGCCGCCGACCATCACCGGCCCGACCGGTCCGCTGTACCGGGCGGCCCTGGAGATCGTCGCGACCGATCTGCTCGGCGAGCCCGAGCGGGTCGACGACGTGCTGGTGTGGCGCATCAGGCCCGGCACGGATCCGGTCGACCGGTAAGGGCGGAGTTAGGGTGGAGCACGTGACAACCTCCACGCTCACCGTGCTGCGTTCCGGCCTGGTCGACTACCGCGAGGCCTGGGACGAGCAGCGCCGCCTGCACGACGCCGTGGTGGCGGGCGACCAGCCCGACACCGTCCTGCTGCTGGAGCACCCCAGCGTCTTCACCGCCGGCAAGCGCACCGAGCCGGCCGACCGCCCGATGGACGGCACCCCGGTCGTCGACGTCGACCGCGGCGGCAAGATCACCTGGCACGGGCCGGGCCAGCTGGTCGGTTACCCGATCCTGCGCCTGCCCGACCCGATCGACGTGGTCGCCTACGTGCGGCGCACCGAGCAGATGCTGATCGACGTGTGCGCCGAGTTCGGCGTGACCGCCGCCCGGTCCGAGATCGCCGGTCGCAGCGGCGCCTGGGTGCTGGCCGACGAGCGCGGCCCCGACCGCAAGATCGCGGCGATCGGCATCCGGGTCGCGCGCGGCGTCACCCAGCACGGCTTCGCCCTGAACTGCGACTGCGACCTGACGGCGTACGACCGGTTCGTCCCCTGCGGCATCCGCGACGCCGGCGTCACCTCGCTCAGCGCCGAGTTGGGCCGCGAGGTCACCGTGGCCGAGGTCCTGCCGGTGCTCGAGAAGCACCTGCCGACGCTGCTCTGATGGCCCTCTACCGCGATCCGCGCGACAAGCGGGTGTTCGTGCCCAAGAAGGGCGGCGGGGTGGCCCTCAACTTCGGCCATCCCATCGCCTGGACCATCTTCCTCTGCATGACGGTGATCCCGCTGGCCATCGTCGCGGCGGTGACCATCGCGGTCATCGCCTGACGTTCCACACCGTCACCGTCTGGCCGGCCGTCGAGCAGGCCAGGTAGGGGCCGGCCGTCTCGCACGGGGTCGGGCCGATCAGCGGCAGCACGCCGATGATCTCCCCGTCGGCCAACCGGGTCACCCAGGTGCGATCCCGGTCGTACCGCATGAGCAGGTCGCCGATCACCCCGCCCCGGCCGAGCTTCTCGACGACCCGGCCGGTCGCCGGGTCGAGCCGGACGGCGGTGAAGTCGCCGGCCACCGCGAGGCCGTCCGGGGTGATCGACCGCCACCCCGCATTCGACCAGCCGATCTTGCCGGTCGCCGGCTCGAACGCGATCAGCCCGCGCGGCCCGGCGACGCAGACCATCGGGCCGCAGCCGTCGATGACCTGCGGGTCGTAGACCGGGGCACGCCACAGCGGCTTCAGATCCCGCAGCCGGAAGGCCGCCACGGACGTCTGCGAGTGCACATAGAGGTTGTCCCCGATGATCTCGGTGGTGCTGGCGCCCTGGTCGTCGAGGATCCCCCACTCGTAGGGATCGACTCCCAGGTTCCGCCCGCCGGCCAGGGCATGACCGTCGGCCACGGAGTAGACCGCCCCGATCCCGTCCTGGTCGACCGAGAGCACCAGCTGCCGCCGCTCGTCGACGTCCAGCGCCATCGGCTGCGCCGACTGCTTCCAGAGCACCCGGCCGGTGTCGACCTCCGCCATCCGCACCCACTCCGGCGGCGCCTCGACCCCCTCGGCGATGGCCGGGTCCCAGTAGACGACCCGGTCGCCGAGCAGCTTGGCCACCGCGAAGTCTCCGATGCGCCAGCGCAACTTCCCGGTCCGCGCGTCCAGGAACGTGATCTGACCCTGCTGGCCCGGCCACACCACAAGCGTTGTCCCGGCGTCGTTCAGGGACAGGCTCGGCCGGTCCGCGCCGATCGTCACCCGCCAGCGGGGACCACCCGGGACCAACGGGACGGCCTCGACCACGCTGCGGTCCACCCCGCCCTGCAGATGCGCCGTGTAGAGCGCGGTCGGCGTGAGCAGCTGGGTCGAGACCGACGTGCCGCCGGTATCGGCGACCTTGGCAATCACCCGGGCGTGCGCCGGCGACGCCGCCCCGCCGATGACCAGCAGGAGCAGCGCCGCCAGCGCCGCGGGCTTCAGCAGCCGTCTGACCGGCCACGGCCGCCGTCGGGCCGGGGCCGGTATCGCATCGAGATCGATGAGCACGCCGTCAGTCGATCCCATCCGGCGTCAAACTGCGGTTAAGGCGTGATGCGGTGCAGGTCGCGCGGGAACGCGGTGGCCTCGCGCACGTTGGCGATGCCGAGCAGCCGGGCCACGAAACGCTCCAGGCCGATCGCCCACCCGCCGTGCGGCGGCATCCCGTACCGGAACCCGTCCAGATAACCGCGATAGGGCTCCAACGGCTCGCCGGCCGCCGCCAGGGCCGCGACGTAGTCCTCGTACCGATGCAGCCGCTGTCCGCCGGTCACGATTTCCAAACCCCGAAAGAGCAGGTCAAAGCCGTTTGAGTACGCCGGGGAAGCCGGGTCGGGGTGGGTGTAGAACGGCCGCTTCCGCATCGGGTAGCCGGTCACGTACAGGAATTCGGAGTCGTGCTCGCGCAGCGCCCACTCGCCCAGCGCCCGCTCGTGCGCCGGGGCCAGGTCCTCCTCGCCGTCGGCCGCTCCGGCGATCCGCAGCGCCTCGGCGAACGACACCGCCGGAATCTCCGGCAGCACCTTCGGGGTCGCCACTCCGGTACGGGCCGCGACGGTCGCGATCATCACGCTCAGCGTGCGGGTCAGCGCGGCCATCACGTCGCGGTGGTCGGTCACGAACCCCATCTCGGCGTCCAGCGACGTGTATTGGGCCAGGTGACGGGCGGTGTCGCTGGGTTCGGCGCGGAACACCGGGCCCACCTCGAAGACCCGCTCGAAGACGCCGACCATCAACTGCTTGTAGAACTGCGGCGACTGCGCCAGGTAGGCCGGGCGTCCGAAGTAGTCGATGCCGAACACGCTGGCGCCCGACTCGGTGGACGATCCGACGATCTTGGGCGTCTGGATCTCGACGAACCGTTGTTCGCTCAACGCCGTACGGAAGCCTGCTGTTGCCGCGGCCGCGACCTGGAGGGCGGCGCGCCGCGAAGGGTGACGCAAGGCCAAGGCCGCGTGGTCCAGCTGGGTGGGCAGGCTCGCGCTCAGCGCGGGCCGATGCAATTCGAACGGCAGCGGTACGTCGACCGCAGAGAGAACCCGGATGCTCGGACCGGTCAGCTCGACGCCGCCCGGGGCCTGCTCGTTGCGGGTGACCGTGGCGGTCACCTCGACGACGCTCTCCTCGGTGAGTTCGTCCAGCTGGGTTCGGGTCGCCGGTTCCTCGACGACGACCTGGCTCAGCCCTTCGGCGTCCCGGACGATCAGGAAGGCCACCGACTTGAGCAGCCGGCGGCGATGGATCCAGCCGGCGACCGTCACGGTCTCGCCGATGTGCTGGGCCAGTTGGGTGGAGAGGATGCGTTGCATGGCTTTTCCTCCTCTGGGTCTGCAACGCGGCCCCAGGGAGGTGTGGGCGAGCGGGATCCTCGCGGTGCCACCACACCTTCACGCCCCCGGTTTTTCGGCGGGGGCGCCTCTTTTCGTGCTCGGCTCGGGAGTGTCTTCACGCCCCGGCGCACGGGCCACCTTCACAGCTTGTGGTGGCTCTCTCGGCCGGCGTTGCGGGGCGTTACTCGGTTCCGTCACTGCCGTCGCCGGACGTTAACAGCACGTGTCCCCTGGGAGAAAGCTAATTAGCTCCCGACTCGTGACCGCGGTCACACCAACTGCCACGTGAGCCTCGTCGCCCCTGTCTAGGCGGAGGCCTATTCAGGCGTAATCTCGGGGCTGTGACTATTGCTCCCGAGGGCCGCCGCATGCTGCGCATCGAAGCGCGCAACGCCGAAACTCCCATCGAGCGGAAACCTCCGTGGATCAAGGTCAAAGCCAAGATGGGCCCGGAATATACCCAGATGCGGGGCCTGGTCCAGAAGGAAGGCCTGCACACGGTCTGCCAGGAGGCTGGCTGCCCCAACATCTACGAGTGCTGGGAAGACCGCGAGGCCACCTTCCTGATCGGCGGCGACCAGTGCACCCGGCGCTGCGACTTCTGCCAGATCGACACCGGTAAGCCGGCCGAGTTCGACGCCGACGAGCCCCGCCGGGTCGGCGAGTCGGTCGCCACGATGGGCCTGCGCTACGCGACGGTCACCGGCGTGGCCCGCGACGACCTGCCGGATGGCGGCGCCTGGCTCTACGCCGAGACGGTCCGCCAGATCCACAAGCTCCAGCCCGGTTGCGGCGTCGAGCTGCTGATCCCCGACTTCAACGCCGACCCGACCCAGCTGGCCGAGGTCTTCGGCGCCGCACCCGAGGTGCTGGCGCACAACGTCGAGACGGTCCCGCGCATCTTCAAGCGCATCCGCCCCGGCTTCCGCTACGAACGCTCGCTGGACGTGATCACCCAGGCCCGCGCGGCCGGCTTGGTCACCAAGAGCAACCTGATCCTGGGCATGGGCGAGGAGCGCGCCGAGATCTCCCAGGCCTTGCGCGACCTGCACGGCGCCGGCTGCGAACTGATCACCATCACGCAGTACCTGCGCCCGACCCCGCGGCACCACCCGGTAGAGCGCTGGGTAAAGCCGGAGGAGTTCGTCGAGCTCCGCGAGGAGGCCGAGCAGATCGGCTTCGCCGGCGTAATGAGCGGCCCCCTGGTCCGCTCCTCCTACCGCGCAGGCCGCCTTTACCGCCAGGCGCTGGACGCCCGAGGCTGACCCTCTCGCTCCTTCCACTTTCGCGATGCCCCGGCCCCAGTTGGCCGGGGCATCGCCGCGTCTCGGCCCGGTGACCGGGGAATCGGCCGTGGCCAGGCCTGGCAGCCGTGGCCAGGCCCGGTGGCCGGGGCATCGCCATGGCCAGGCCTGATGGCCGTGGCCAGGCCCACCGTAACCTGACCGTTCCGCCCATTGGCGATGCCTATTTGTCCGCCTTAACCTTGATCAGTCAGGGCAAATCGCCCCGGCGGGGAGATGCAGACCCGGGCCGAGCAACAATCGGTCACCGTCACACGGCCCGGTGAGTCAGTGGTGAGACCGCCCCCAGGCACCATTCTTGGGGGCGCGCCCGTGCGTCGGTTTTTGCTGATCCTGTCCGGCCTGGTCGCCACCACGCTGGGCCTTGCCGCTCCCGCAGCGGCCCTGGCCGCGCCCGCTGCGGCCCTGGCCGCGCCCGCCACTGCCTGCGTCTCCCCTGCCGCTGCTACTTACCGGCACAGCTTCAACGGCGCGGCCGGCACCACGACGATCACCGCTATCCGCCCGCTCTGCTCCGGCCAGTCCCAGACTTTCACCCTGGCCTCCTACACGACCGGCGCCCTCAACTCGGCGTCCGGCCAGTTCATCTACGACAGCGCCCAGGCCACGATCACCGCGACGAACCGCAGCGTGACCCTCAAGGTCGCCGTCCCCGCCTGCTACACCCAGGTCGAGGCATTCTTCGGCAGCACGGTCCAGACCGAGGCGACCAGCACGAAGTCCCTCTACGGCAGCACCAAGCTGGGCGCGTCGGCCCGCTCGACCGGCCCCCTGGCCTGGTACGCCGGCGGCTCCACCACCTGCGCCGCCCGCCCCGCGGTAACCATCACCAACGCCTGCGACGGCACCTTCACGGCCCGGCTGTCCAACACCGGCACCATCCCAGCCGTCTTCGTGACCGACTCCCGCCGGATCCGCCTCTCCCCCGGCGCGACCACCACCCTGACGACGGCCAAGGGCGGCACCCTAACCATCCGCGACAGCAGCTACACGACCCGCATAGCGACCTGGCGCGCCCCCACCACCGACTGCGCGACCGCGGCCCCGACGTCGTCCCCCATCACCGCGGCTCCGCTGCCGACCCAGCCCACCACGCCGACCGCTACCCCGTCCGCCACGGCAGCGACGTCGGCCTCCCCCTCGGCGTCGACCTCGCCCAGCCCCTACGAGTCCCCCAGCCCGGCGTTCTCCACCAACCCCGCCGCCCTGGCCACCGCCGACTCCAACATCTCCGACAAGGGCATGGGCACCACCAGCATCATCGCGATCATCATGGGCCTACTGATGATCGCCACCGGCGCCGCCGCCATCACCTGGCTGGTCCGCCTGAACCGCCAGCCCGCCTGACCAACGCAAGGCCGACCCGCCTCCCCAACCCGACCCGCCTCCCCAACCCGACCCGCCTCCCCAACCCGGCCAGGCGACCGACCCCGGCCAGGCCCGGCGACCAACCCAGCCCAGCGACCAACTTCAGCGCGGCCCGGCGACCAACCCGGGCCCAACGGCCAAACCGGCCAGGCGACCAGCCTCAGCGCGGCCCAGCGACCAACCCGGGCCCAGCGACCAACCCGGCCAGGCCGGGCGACCAACCCCGGCCAGGCGACCAAACCCTCGCTCAGTCCGACAGCAAGCCGAGACGATGGGCTACTGCGGCCGCTTCCGTCCGGTTGGCGACCTCGAGCTTGGCGATGATGCGGGAGACGTGGACGCTGGCGGTCTTCGGGGAGATGTACAGGCTGGTGGCGATCCGGCTGTTGCTCTGGCCCTCCGCCACCAGCCGCAGCACCTCGCGCTCCCGCGCCGTCAGCACCGCCGCGCCGGCCACCGTCGAAACCGCCGCCCGCACCCCCAGCCGCCGCCCCAGCGTGTCGGCCGCCTCCAGCAGCGGCCCGGCACCGAGCGCCTCGGCAAGACTGCTGACCTCGCCGAGCGTCTCGGCCGCGGCCCCCCGATCAGCGGCCTGGGCCTCTGCGAGGCCAAGCAGCGCGAGCGCCAGCTCATACCGATGACCATCGGCCCGCCACGCCTCGACCGCGGCCCGCCACCGCGAGACCCCGCCCTCCAGCACCGCCCGCACATAGGTCGCGTAGGCCAGCTCGGCCGGATGCCGGGCAGGCACCCGCGCGGCCACCGTCAAAATCGACGAAACCAGCTCCGAGTCGCCGGCTGATGCGGCGGCCCGGGCCGCTGACGCCAGCAGCGGCCACGAATATCGAGGCTGCTCGAACACGCACGGCTCGGCCACCGCCGTGCGGGCCACCGTCACCGCCGCGTCCAGGTCGCGTGCAGCCAGCGCGCGCAGAATGTGCAGTTCGAGCAGGTAGAGCCGGTTCTCCGCCTGCAGGTAGGCCTTGCCCAGCCACATCGCGGCCTGCCGCACCAGCGGCTCGGCGCCGTCCTGCCCCCGGGCCAGCCGCAGCCAGGCCCGCTGCCGCACCCACGGCAGGGCGAGCCGGCCCGGCGGATCGTGCCGGGCGGCCTCGGCCAGGCGTGCGTCGGCCTCGTCCCAGCGGCCCAGCGCGATCAGCGCCTCGGCGTGGTTGGCCCGCAGGAACACGCCGGTGGTGCGGCTGACCCCGACCCGGTCGGCGTGCGGCACCCCCTCGGCGGCCGCGGCGGCGGACTCCTCGTAGTGGCCCAGCGCGTACAGCGCGTCGGAGATGGTGACCAGCGCGTAGGTAAGACCGGAGACGTCACCGGCGGCACGGGCGCGGTCGGCGGCCGCCTGAAGGGTCGGCATCGCGTCGGCCGGCGACAGCCGCCCGGAACACACGGCGCCGTGCGCCACCTCGACCGCCACGATCGCCGAAAGGTCGACCGGGGTCTCCGAAACCGCGGCCGCCTGCGCCTCCAGCGCCACCCGGCCGGCCTGCTCCGGGTCGATGCTCGCGTAGACGTACACCAGGTCGGCCAGCAACCGCACCCGCTCGGCCCCGGGCGGCGCGACCCCGAGCAGCCGGTAGGCCTCGGCGCACTCGGGCGCGCCGTCGCTCTTGCCGGCGTTGCGCAGCAGTTTGACCCGGCGCAACAACAGCCGGGCCGCGCGCAGGGGCGAGCCCTCGGCGTCGAGGTCGCCGAGCGCCGCCCGGGTCAGCGACAGCGCCCGATGGTGGTCACCCGAGTCGATCGCGACCAGCGCCGCTTCCTCGAGGAGGTCGAGGTGCTCGATCCCGAGCAGGTCTCCGGCCTGCGGCACGTCTTCCCACAACTCGAGGACCCGCTCAAGAAGGCGAGCCTGTTCCCCGTACGCGAAGGAGCGGCCGGCGGCGTCGGCAGCGAGCTTGGCCGCCGTCAGTGCCTTTGGATGATCGCGGGCGGCGAGCCAGTGGTGGGCCAGCTCGGCGGGGGCGCGGCCGGCCGGCACCAGCTGCGGTTCGGCCTCGATCGCCTCGGCGTAGCGGCCGTGCAGCCGGGCGTGCTCACCGGGCAGCAGGTCGTCGTGCACGGCCTCGCGGACCAGGGCGTGCCGGAACTCGTAGCCCCCGTCGGGGTCGAACACGATCAGCTGGGCCGCGACGATCGTGCGCAGCGCCGACTCGAGCGCACCCTCGTCGATGCCGGCCACCCGGGCGAGGAGTTCGTGCCCGAACCGGGTGCCGCCCACCGCCGCCACCCGCAGCACCCGCTGGGCGGGCTCGGGCAGCAGGTCGACCCGGGACAGCAGCAGGTCGCGCAGGCTGGTCGGGATGTCGCCGCAGGCCGGGTCGGCGGCCGCCGCGAACTGCTCGATGAAGAACGGGTTGCCCTGGGCGCGCTCGTTGACCGCGTCGACCGTGCTGGCGCCCGGCTCGACGCCGAGAAGCTGGGTGAGCAGTTCGGCGGTGCCCTCCCGGTCGAGCCGGTCGAGCTCGTGCCGTTGGACGCCACGAACCCGATCGAGCTCGGCCAGGAACGGCCGCAGCGGATGCCCCCGTTGCAATTCATCCGTGCGGTAGGTGCCGATCAGCAGCAGCTGCGGCACCCGGGCGGAACGGGTCAGGTAGCCGATCAGGTCGCGGGTGGCCCGGTCGGCCCAGTGCAGGTCTTCGAGGACCAGAACGATCGGCTGGTCGGCGCCGACTCGCTCGAACAGCGCGCCGACCGACTCGAAGAGCAGCCCGCGCCGGGCGTCGCCGGGCGGACCCAGCTCGGGCAGCAGCCGGGCGAACTCCCGCTCCCGGCCATCCAGGACGGCCGGGCCCTCGGCGCGGACCAGAGCCCGGACCGCGGCCGCGAACGGCGCGAACGGCAGGCCTTCCTCGCCGAGCTCGAGGCATTGCCCGGTGAGCACCCGGACCTGCTCGCCGGCCAGGGTGCGGCAGAACTCCTCGACCAGGCGGGTCTTGCCGACCCCGGCCTCGCCGCCCACCAGGAGGGTGGACGGCTCGGCGCTGCGTGCCCGTTTCAGCGCATCGCGCAGCAGGGTGAGGTCGGCCTCGCGGCCCACCAGAACCTCGCTGTGCACGTGCGCTGTCATGGGGTCGAGCATGTCACGGGGGTACGACAGAAATCGGCCCCCGTTCATGGGGTGCGGATACCTCTCCAGCGGAACCGGCGATGCCGGCTATGCCGTCCGCCGGACGCGGTGGTGCGGGCCAGCGAGTGCTCACCGGCCTCACGAATCATCTCGGCCACCCGCTGGCGGTGGATATCGAGCTGGATGGACGGGTCGGACATCGGAAACATCTTGGGCACCTTTCGAAGAGCCATTGACGATGACTCTTCGCCCGAAGGCACCCCCGCCACATGGGGAACACTCCTCATCTTGACCCCCAACCCGCCTTACAAGACCCGCCCGCCCCGCGTAAGGCACCGCCGCACCACTACACTTCCGGGTTATGGCAAAACCCCAGGAGAAGGTGTCGTTCGGCGAGCGCCTGAAGCAGATCGGCCAGGTGTTCTCGTTCACGGCGAAGCAGGACAAGTGGTTCATCCCGCTGCTGGTCGCGGCGGTTCTGATCCCGGCCGCGCTCACCGTGCTCGTCGTTCTCCTGACCGGTGGCTACATCTGGATCCCGATCGGGGTCATGCTCACGCTGCTGGCCGCCGTGATCGTGCTCAACCTGCGCTCCAACACCGCGATGATGAACGCGGCCGAGGGCCAGCCCGGCGCCGCCGCCAGCCTGATCGAGAACATGCGCGGTGACTGGCGGGTTCGCCCGGCCGCCAGCTCGACCACCCAGTTCGACATGGTGCACGTGGTGATCGGCCGTCCCGGCGTCATCCTGCTCGGCGAGGGCAACCCGCAGCGGGTGCGCGGCCTGCTCGGCCAGGAGAAGAAGCGCCTGTCGAAGGTCATCGGCAACGCCCCGCTCTACGACTTCGTGATCGGCACCGACGAAAAAGAGCTGTCGATCCGCAAGCTGCGTTCCACCCTGATGCGCCTGCCGCGCAACATGACCGGCAAGGACGTCAACGCCCTCGACAAGCGGCTCGGCGCCCTGATGGCCCGCCCGCAGATGCCAAAAGGCGCGATCCCGAAGAACATGCGGCCGTCCAAGGGCGCGTTCCGCCAGCAGCGTCAACGCTGAAAAAGGACTAACCGCGCGGTACGGCCGCCATGACCGACCCGGCGGCCCGGTCGTGCACTCCACGACCGTCCCCATCGGAGATCACCGCGGGGATCACCAGCGCCAGCAGCACGCCACGCAGCAGCGCGCGGGGGATGCCGATCGCGCCACCGTCCGCGATGGAGACGCACCGGATCCGGGCCACCGCCATGCCCAGCGTCTGTCCGAAGAGTCCGACGAAGAACGCGTGGGCCAGCACGAAGACCCCGAGCTGCGGCCAGGGGTTGGTGCGCAGGTCGTCGACCAGGAAGCTGGCGACAAGCGAGCAGGCCGCCCAGTCGATCAGCAGCCCGATGAACCGTCGCCCGAACGAGGCCACCTCGGCCCGGGCCAGATCGGGGGCCGGCGGCTGGTCGCTGGTCGTTGCCATGGCGTCAGCGTAACCGGGGCGGTTTCGGCGACCGGGCGCGCGGGCACTCGCCACCGCGATAGCCTCGCGTGTGTCGGGGCTTACTCACAGGCGCCGTAACACGAAGGAAACAATGAGGATACGGCTGGGCAACTCCGTACCCATAGCGTCGCGACCAGCCTAGCCACGCGGCGGATCCACGCCGCCCCGGTATCGAAATCATGTGCCAGGAGGACGTGTTGTTCGCCAATCCCGAGGAACTCCTGCGATACCTCAAGGACGAGGACGTCAAATTCGTCGACGTACGGTTCTGTGACCTGCCCGGCGTCATGCAGCACTTCAACATGCCGGTCGAGTCGTTCGACGACAGTGTCGTCACCGACGGTCTCGCCTTCGACGGATCCTCGATCCGCGGGTTCCAGGCCATCCACGAGTCAGACATGATGCTCCTGCCGGACGTCAACACCGCCTTCATCGACCCGTTCCGCGGGCAGAAGACGCTGGCGCTGAACTTCTTCATCCACGACCCGTTCACGCGTGAGGCCTACTCGCGTGACCCGCGCAACGTGGCGAAGAAGGCGGAGACCTACCTGGCCTCCTCCGGCATCGCCGACACCGCGTACTTCGGTGCCGAGGCGGAGTTCTACATCTTCGACTCGATCCGCCACTCCACCGCTGCGAACGAGGCGTTCTACCACATCGACTCGATCGAGGGCGCCTGGAACTCCGGCAAGGAGGAAGAGGGCGGCAACCGCGGTTACAAGACCGCGTACAAGGGCGGCTACTTCCCGGTGGCCCCGCTCGACCACTACAGCGACCTGCGCGACTTCATGGTCCGCCGGCTGCTGGACGCCGGCTTCACCGTCGAGCGCTCGCACCACGAGGTCGGCACCGCCGGTCAGGCCGAGATCAACTACAAGTTCTCGACCCTGCTGCACGCCGGCGACCAGATGCAGATGTTCAAGTACATCATCAAGAACACTGCCTGGGAGCACGGCAAGACCGCGACGTTCATGCCGAAGCCGCTCTTCGGCGACAACGGCTCGGGCATGCACACCCACCAGAGCCTGTGGATGAACGGCGAGCCGCTGTTCTACGACGAGACCGGCTACGCCGGCCTGTCCGACACGGCCCGCTGGTACATCGGTGGCCTGCTGCACCACGCGCCTTCGCTCCTGGCGTTCACCAACCCGACCGTCAACTCGTACCGGCGCCTGGTGCCCGGCTACGAGGCCCCGGTCAACCTGGTCTACAGCCAGCGCAACCGCTCGGCCTGCACCCGCATCCCGGTAACGGGAAGCAACCCGAAGGCCAAGCGCGTCGAGTTCCGCGTACCGGACCCGTCGTCCAACCCGTACCTGTCGTTCGCCGCCCAGCTGATGGCCGGCCTGGACGGCATCAAGAACAAGATCGAGCCCCCGGCCCCGATCGACAAGGACCTGTACGACCTGCCCCCGGAGGAGTGGGGCAGCGTCAAGCAGGTCCCGGGTTCCCTGGACGCAGTGCTCAACTCCCTGGAGTCCGACCACGAGTTCCTGACGGCCGGCGGTGTCTTCACCCCCGACCTGATCGAAACCTGGATCGAGTGGAAGCGCGTAAACGAGATCGACCCGGTCCGCCTGCGCCCCACCCCCCACGAGTTCGAGATGTACTACAACGTCTGACCTGACGTAACTAGAACGGCGGTCGCGCTTGGCGCGGCCGCCGTTTCTTATTGCTGCTGGTAGAGCTTCTGGTCGAAGCCTGTTCGGGCTCGGAAGTCGTCCAGCAGGGCGGCGGCTGGGCGGTTGTCTACCTCGGCGACTATCAGCAGCATCGCGGCGAAGGTTGCGGCGGCGAAAGCGCCCTCGGGCAGCGGGATGCTTACCGCCAGGCCGTTGTCGTCGGTGGTCTGCTCGATCTGCATCGTGGCCAGGCCGGCGGCCCGGACCGCCCGGACCAGGCCCAGCAGCTGGGCGTCGTCGGGGATTAGATCGATGTAGAGGCCGCGGTGGTCGATTCGTGCGCGCATGTCCGCATCCTCCCAGGCGGGCGTTGCGGGCACGGCAAAATGGCTATGCCGGGGACCTAGGCTGGCCTGGTGATCAACCAGACGGCCACGGGGCGGCGCAGCGTGGTCGCGCTGGCGGCTCTGATGCTGGCCGGGTTTGCGTTCTTCACGGTGGAGATGTTGCCGGTCGGGCTGCTGTCGGTGATCGCGGATGACATCGGGGTTTCCGAATCGACCGCGGGGCTGCTGGTCACCGGGTACGGGGTCACCGTGGCGATCGTCTCGCTGCCGCTCACCCACCTGGTTCGCCGGATTCCGCGCCGGCACCTGATCGCCGGACTGCTGGCCGTCTTCGTCGCGGCTACCTGCGTGTCGGTGACCGGCGGCTACTGGACTCTGCTGGGCGGGCGGGTCGTCACCGCGCTGGCGCAGGCGGTGTTCTGGGCGGTCGCCCCGCCGGCCGCGGCCGCGCTGTTCTCGCCGCAGGTGCGGGGACGGGTGACTGCCGCCCTGATCGGCGGCGGGTCGCTGGCCTCGGTCCTCGGCGTACCGACCGCTACCTGGCTCGGCCAGCAAACCAGCTGGCGCACCGCGTTTCTCGCCGTCGCCGGGCTCGGCCTGCTGTCGCTGGCAGGGGTCGCGCTGCTGATGCCGACGTCCTCTCCGGACGGAGGTCACGCGGCCACCGGATCCGCTCCGGACGCCCGTCGTTACTGGACCATCGTGGCCGCCACGGCGGTGGCGATCACCGGCGTGTTCGCCGCGTACACGTACATCTCTCCGTTCCTCACCGAGGTCAGCGGCTTCGGCCCGGAGTCCGTCAGCCTGCTCCTGCTGGTCTACGGGCTGGCCGGCCTGGGTGGGGTGGCCGCCGGCGGCGCCCTGGCCGACCGGGCGCCCCGGGCCGCCATGCTGGCCCCGCTCGCGATCCTGACCGCCACACTGCTGGCCCTCTACCTGTTCGGCACCGGCCAGGCCGCGACGGTGGCCTGCGTCGCCGTGTGGGGCTTCGCCATGCCGCAGATCCCGGCCACCTTCCAGAGCCGGGTGCTGCAGGTCGCCCCGGGCAGCACCGACATGGCCTCGGCGGTCTTCTCGGCCATGTTCAACGTCGGCATCGCCTCCGGCGCCCTGATCGGCAGCATCCTGCTGGCCCACACGGGCGTGCGCAGCACTTTCCTCACGGCCGCTCTGCTGACCGCCGTGGCTCTGCTGATCCTGCTGAGCGAGCCCCGCCGCCGGCCTGGTTAGGCCCGGCCGCGGTCAGCAGGGCGAGCAGGCGCAGGTTGTCGTGCGAGCTGCTGCCCGGGTCGGGGTGGTAGAGGAACAGCACCTGCTCGTCGTCGCCGGGCAGGGCCAGGGCCTCGTATCGCAGGGTGATCGGGCCGACGGCCGGGTGCGTCATACGTTTGGTGCCGTTCGTCCGCTCGTGCACCTGGTGACCGCTCCACCACGTACGGAAATCTGGATTCTTGGTGGTCAGCTCTTCGACCAGCTGATCGAGCCGGTCGTCGTCGGGGTTGCGGCCCGCGTAGAGGCGGAGCGTGCCGACCACCTCGGCCGCCACCGTCGGCCAGTCCAGGAAGATCTCCCGGGCGGCCGGGTCGAGAAAGATCCAGCGGGCGTAGTTGCGCTCCCGAGTCATCAGGGCTCGGGCCAGCGCGTTCGACGCCAGGATGTCGGTGCGGCGGCCCAGGATCAGCGCCGGGTGCTCGGTCAGCGACGCGACCAGCTGCTGCATCGCCGGGCGGACCCGCTGGGCCGGGGCCGGGGAGACACGGCGCCGGGTGGGGTGGGCCAGATCGGCCAGATGGGCCCGGGCGGCCGCGTCGAGCTGGAAGACACGCGCCAGCGCGTCGATCACCGCGGCGGACGGGCTGGTGTGCCGGCCCTGCTCCAACCGGGTGTAGTAGTCGACGCTCACCCCGGCGAGCTGGGCGACCTCCTCCCGGCGCAGCCCGCGGACCCGCCGGCCGGGCTGGTAACCGTCGATGCCGACCGCCGCGGGGCTCAGGTCGGCCCGGCATTTGCGCAGGAAGTCGCCGAGGTTCACACCTCAATGGTCCGCCTGCGGACCGGGCTGCGGGTAGGCGTTGGGTGGGCATGCCGTTCCCCGGTACGGCTGGGCCTGCTCGACCATGTGCCCGGGCAAACTCCGGAAGCAGCATTGACGCATGACATATCCCACCGACCGCCCGGCCACCTGGTTCGTCACCGGCACCTCCCGCGGCCTCGGCCGCGAGCTGGTCGATCAGCTCCGCGAGCGGGGCGACAACGTGGCCGCGACCAGCCGGACCGCGGACCGGCCCGGCACCCTCCAGCTGGATCTCACCGACGAGCAGGCCGTCATCAAGGCAGTCCGCGCGACCGAGGACCGGTACGGCCCGATCGACGTGGTCGTGAACAACGCCGGCTACGGCTTTCTCGGCGCGGTCGAGGAGGTGAGCGACGCCGAGGCCCGGCAGATGTTCGACGTGCAGGTCTTCGGCGTCTGGAACGTGCTGCGCGCCGTCCTGCCGTCGTTCCGGGAACGCCGGAGCGGCCACATCATCAACGTCTCGTCGATCCTCGGTCTGACCGCGTTTCCCGGCTGGGGCCTGTACTGCGCCGCCAAGTACGCCCTGGAAGGACTGACCGAGTCGCTGGCGGCCGAGCTCGACGGCATCCAGGTCAACCTGGTCGAGCCGGGCTACACCCGTACCGACTTCCTGCGCGCCCATTCGCTCGGCCTGCCGGCGAGGACCATCGACGGTTACGGCGCGATCCGCGAGATGACCGAGGCGCACCTGGCCATGCCGGGCACCCAGCTCGGCGACCCGGTGAAGGTCGCGGCCGCGATCATCCAGGTCGCGGTCACCGGCAACGCACCCCTGCACCAGCTGCTCGGCTCGGATTCCTACGGCCTGGCCAAGGCTCGGGTCGACTCCCTGACGGGTGACGTCGAGGCCGGCCGCGAGCTGACCTTTACGACGGACGTCTGATGCGATCTTGCCGGGTGCCCCCGTAGCGTCGGCCGGGTGACCTTGCGGGTGTTTCTGTCGCACACCTCGGAGCTGCGGCGGCTGCCGGAGCCGAAGTCCTTTGTGGCAGCGGCCGAGGCGGCGGTGAACCGGGCGGGCGACGCGATCACCGACATGGCCTACTTCTCCGCGCAGGACCTCCCGCCGGCCCAGGTCTGCCGGGAGGCGGTCGCGGCCGCCGACGTCTATGCGCTGATCGCCGGCTTCCGCTACGGCTCACCGGTGCGCGATCAACCCGAGGTGTCCTACACCGAATTGGAATTTCTCACGGCCGGCGAGCTGGGCAAACCCCGGTTGGTCTTCCTCCTGGCGGAGGACATGCACGGCCCCCGAGACCTTTTCACCGATTTACGGTACGCCGACAAGCAGGAAGCCTTCCGCTCCCGGTTACGCGACAGCGGCATCACCGCAGCCACCGTGAGCAGCCCGGAAGAGCTGGAGACGGCGCTGCTGCACGCGCTGACCAGGATGCCGCGGACCCAGGTGCGGCAGGTGCGAAACGTTCCGGCGCGGTCGGGGTTGTTCACCGGCCGCGCCGGTCTGCTCGCCGCGCTGGAAAAGGCGCTGGGCACGCGGGGCGCGGCGGTCGTGCACGCCATGCACGGCATGGGCGGGGTCGGAAAGACAACCACAGCGATCGAGTACGCCCATCGGCACGCCGATGCCTACGACGTCGCGTGGTGGGTGGCCGCCGAGGACCCGGAGCTGATACCGGAGCAGCTGGCCGGGCTGGCCAAGGCCCTCGGCCTGGCGGGCACCGCGGAGCCGGCCGACACAGCGGTCGCCCGACTACTGGGGACTTTCCAGAGCCGGAATCGGTGGCTGCTGGTGTTCGACAACGCCGAGGACCCCCAGGCGCTGCGCCGCTTCCTTCCCGGCGGCGGCGGGCACGTGCTGATCACCTCGCGAAACCCGGACTGGTCCCGGCTGGCTGTTCCGGTCGAGGTGGATATCTTCGCTCGACCGGAGTCGGTTGCGTTGCTGCAGGCCGGCCTGCCTCAGCTGTCCGATCGGGACGCCGATCGGATCGCCGAGGTCCTCGGCGATCTGCCATTGGCGGTCGACCAGGCGGCCGGGTTGCTGGCCGACACCGGCCTAAATGCCGACACGTACCTGGACCTGGTGGAGCAACGCAGCACCGAAGCGCTCGGACAGGTGCTGGGCAGCTTGTATCCGACGTCGGTAGCGGCCTCCTGGGCGGTGGCGTTCGACCAGTTGGCCATCGATGACCCGGCTGCCCTGCAGTTGGTGACGCTGCTGGCGTGGCTGGCGCCGGAACCGGTGCCCAGGACACTGGTGTCCGAACACGCCGACCTGCTGCCGCCACCGCTGACGGAGGTGGCCGCTGATCCGCTGCGGCTGGCGGCGGTGACCAGGCTGCTGCGTCGCCGCGGGATAGCCGGGGTCAACGCCGACGGCCTGCTGTTGCATCGCGTTCCGGCGACACTGCTGCGCGATGGCTCTCGCGACGACGAGGGTTGGCCGGGGTTGGCGGTACGCCTTGTCACCGCCGGGCGCCCGCCCGACCCGTGGGAAAACCCGCCGACCTGGCCAGCATGGCAGCGCCTGCTTCCGCACGTGCTTGTCGTCACCGACTCCACCCGATCTCTCAATCAGGTAGCCGACGATGTTGTGGCGCTGCTCAACGGGGCCGCTTCATATCTGAACACCCGGGGCGACTCCGGGACCGCACTGCCACTCGCCGAACGCTCATACCAGCTGAGCCAGAACCGCTTCGGCGACAACCATCCCAACACGCTCGTCGCGGGCATCATCCTCGCCAACGTCCTGGGCGAGTTGGAAGAACACGAGCAGGCACGAAACCTGAACGAAGTCATGCTCGCCCGCTATCGACAAACTATGGGCGACGACCATCCCTTTACGCTCACCGCAGCCAACAACGTGGCCGTCGAATTGCGTAAGTTGGGGGAATACGAGCGGGCTCGTAAGTTGGGCGAGGACACGCTAGCCCGTCGTCGACTAATCCTCGGCGACGACCACCCCAGCACACTCCAATCGGCGAACAACGTCGCCAGCCTCCAAAGCTGGATAGGGGAAGACGTGCAAGCACGTGACCTGCACATGGACACCCTCGCCCGTCGCCGACGAATCCTCGGCGACGACCACCCCAGCACACTCTCATCGGCGAACAACTTCGCCGACGCCCTAAGCTGCTTGGGGGAAGATGAGCAAGCACGAGACCTGCACATGGACACCCTCGCCCGTCGCCGACGAATCCTCGGCGACGACCACCCCAGCACACTCTCTTCGGCCGAAGGTCTCGCCATCGTGCTCCGCCGGCTGGGTGAGAACGAGCGGGCGCAAGAACTCGAAGACGAAGTCCGGCGGCGTCAGCGCAAAGAGCCCACCTAGATACCCGCGGCGGGTCGAATCGCGTTCGACAGAGCAGGCAGAATCGTACGGGTGGAGATTGCGGTGCTCGGGACGGTTGAGCTGCGCTCCGGCACCGGAGACTCGGTGCCGGTGGCGGGCGCCCGCCTGCGTACCCTCCTGCTTCTTCTTGCCCTCGACGCCAACCGGGTGGTCACCGCCGGGCGTCTCATCGACGGGGTCTGGGATGACGAGCCGCCGCAGGCGGCCGGGAATGCGCTGCAAGCGCTGGTCTCCCGCCTGCGCCGCACCGCCCCGGAGCTCACCGTCGAGGCCGCCGCGAACGGCTACCGCCTGGTCATCGACGCCGAGAACATCGACGTAAATAGATTCATAAAGCTGGCCCAAGACAGCCCCGAAGAAGCCCTCAAGCTGTGGCGCGGCGACCTCGATTTCCCCGAGGTGGCGCGGGGTGACGCCCGGCGCCTGGAGGAGCTGCGGCTGAATGCGCTGCGCCGCAAGCTGGCCGCCCAGCCCGACGCCGTCCCCGAGCTGGAGGGTCTGGTAGCCCAGCACCCGCTGGACGAGCCGCTGGCGGCGCTGCTGATGCGGGCGCTGCGCGACCAGGGCAACCCGGGCCGAGCGCTGGAGGTCTTCGAAACCGTAAGAAAACGGCTGGCCGACCAGCTCGGCACCGATCCCTCCCCGGAGCTGGCCGAACTCCACCTGGACCTGCTCCGGGCCGCCCCGAAGGGCAATCTGCCGGCCGAGGTGAGCAGCTTCGTCGGCCGGGAGAACGACGTGAAGGCGGTCTGCGCGCTGCTCGCGAACCACCGCCTGGTCACCCTGCTGGGGCCGGGCGGCAACGGCAAGACCCGGCTGTCGGTCGAGGTCGGCTCGCGGGTGCCGGGTGAGGTGTGGCGGGTCGAGCTGGCGCCGGTGACCGACCCGGCCGAGGTGCCGCATGCCGTGCAGACCGCGTTGCGGCTGCGCGGGCAGGTGCTGATCGGGCCGACAAGGCCGGGCCCGGCCCTGTCGGCTAGCGAACGGCTGGCCGAGGCGCTGGCCGGCCGGGAGATGCTGCTGATCCTGGACAACTGCGAGCATCTGATCGGGGCGGCCGCCGAGCTGGCCGACACCCTGCTGCGGGCCGCGCCGGGGCTGCGGCTGCTGACCACCAGCCGGGAACCGCTGGCGATTCCGGGCGAACGACTTCATCCGGTCGAGCCGCTGGCTCTCCCCCCGGTGGGTGCGGATGCCGCGACGGCGATGGCTTTCCCGGCCGTACGCCTTCTGCTGGATCGCGCCCCCGCGACCCTGCTCACCAGCGACAACGTCGAGCCGGTGAGCCGGATCTGCCGGGCCCTGGACGGTATGCCGCTGGCGATCGAGCTGGCCGCGGCCCGCTTGCGTACGCTCCCCGTCACCGTGCTGGCCGACCGCCTGGCCGACCGGTTCCGCCTGCTCACCGGCGGTAGCCGGACCGCACTCCCCCGGCACCAGACGCTGCGGGCCGTGGTCGATTGGAGCTGGGATCTGCTCGGCGAAGCCGAGCGGCGGCTGTGGCGCCGGTTTGCGATGTTCCACGGCGGCGCCGATGTGGCCGCGGCCGAGCAGGTCTGCGACGCCGATCCCGACCTGATCGGCGCGCTGGTGGACAAATCCCTGCTGGTGCTGGGCCCGGACGGCCGCTACCGGATGCTGGAGACGATCCGGGAGTACGGGCTGGAACGGCTGGCCGAGGCGGGCGAGAGCGAGTCCCAGCGGATGGCCCTGGCCGGCTGGTTGCTGGCGCTGGCCACCGCGGCCGAGCCCCGGCTGCGCACCGCCGACCAGCTGGTCTGGTTGCGCCGGATCTCCGACGAGCACGACAACTTCCACGCCTCCACCCGGGCCGCGATCGACGCCGGCGACAAGGCCACCGCGGCCGCGTTCGTGGCCCGGCTGGGCTGGTACTGGTGGTTGCGCGGGCACCGGATGGAGGGCGCGGGCCTGTCCGCCGAGGTGGCCGCCATGACCGGCGAGGCCGACCGGGAGGACGTGGCGCTCACCCACACGTTCGCGTCGATCAACGGGCTGGAGGGTGCCCTGTCGATCGAGGCGGTGCAGGAGCATTTCCGGCTGGCCGAGGCGAGCGGCGCCGGGCCGGACGCCGCACATCCGGCGTTGCGGCTGCTGCGGCCGCTGGCCGCCATCTTCGACAACTTCGATCCGGAGTCCGGGTTCCGCGCGGTCGAGCCGCTGTTCGAGGACCCGGATCCGTGGCTGCGGGCCTCGGCCAAGATGATCGTGGGCCATCTGCGGCTGAACTTCGGGTACAGCGGTGAGTCGGTGATCGCCGAGATGCGGGACGCCCTGGCCGGGTTCCGGTCGGTCGGCGAGCGCTGGGGCATCGGTTTCACGCTGAGCGCGCTCGGCGACCTGGTCTCCGCCGACGGCGACTTCGCCCAGGGGGTGCGGTTGCAGCGGGAGGCGATGGCGCTGGTCCGCGAGGTCGGCATCCGGGAGGACCTGCCGCAGCTGGAGGTGAAGATGGCCCACCAGCTGTATTTGGCGGGCGAACACGACGAGGCGCGGCGGGTGCTGAAGCAGTCCTGGGAGGAGGCCGAGGAGATCGGCCTGCCCGACGTGCTGGCCTCGGTGCAGTACGGCTACGCCACCATCGCCCGGCTGGAGGGCGATCTGGAGGTGGCCCGGGAGATGATCGGGCGGTCGGCCGAGATGCTGTCGAACCCGTCGTTCGCCCCGCAGTTCGGGTCGATGACCCGCAGCACCCAGGGCCTGATCGAGGCCGCGGCCGGCAACCTGGAGCTGGCCGGCCGCTACCACGCGGAGGCGGTGCGGATCGCGGTCGACGCCCGGGACGCCCCGGTGATCGCGATGGCGGTGATCGGGCTGGCTGACCTCGCCATGCGCACGGGTGATCCGGACCGGGCCGCGTTCCTGCTGGGCGCGGCCGACGCGGTGCGCGGCGGGCGGGACCGGACGGTGCCGGACACCGAGCGGATCACGTTCGAGGCCCGCGCCGCACTGGGCGACGCGGGCTACGAGACGGCCTACCGGCGGGCGGCCGGGATCACCCCGGCCGAGGTGAAAGACCTGCTAGACCCGGCGGCGGAAGGCCCAGACGGACAGCGGTCCGAAGGCGACGAGCAGGATCGCCGCCCAGATCAGTGACTGGGTGACCGGGGTGGCGACCGGGCCGCCGTTGAGCAGCCCGCGCACCGCGTCGGCCAGGATCGAAACCGGATTGACCTTGACCCAGGCCTGCAGCCAGCCGGGCATGGTGGCGGTCGGCGCGAACGCGTTGCTGGCGAAGGTGAGCGGGAACAGCAGCACGAACCCGAAGATCTGCACCTTCTCCGGCTCGCTGACCAGCATCGCCACCAGCACCGACATCCAGGACGTGGCGAACGCGAAGACCAGCAGCAGGGCGTACATGACGATTACCTCGGCCGGGCCGGTGGCGATCCGGAAACCGAGGATGGTGCCGACCACCAGCAGCAGGGTGACCGCCCAGGCCTGCTTGATCACGTCGGCCACGATCCGGCCGGCCAGCGGCGACCAGCGGGAGATCGGCAGCGACCGGAGCCGGTCGAAGACGCCCTTGTTGATGTCGGTGTTCAGGCCGACGCCGGTGTTCAGGGTGGCGAACAGCAGGTTCTGCACGATGATGCCGGGCAGGCCGAACGTCAGATAGTCCCCGGTGGAGCCGGAGATGGCACCGCCGAAGACGTAGGTGAACAGCACCAGGAACATGATCGGCTGGACACTGAAGTCGAGCAGCTCGAACGGGTTGTGCTTGATCTGCACGAGGGTGCGCCAGGCGAGCGTGCCGGTGTTGCGCACGGCCACGATCGGGCTGACCCGGGCTTCCACGGTGGCGGTCATGATTCCTCCGTGGTGTGGCCGGTCAGGGTCAGGAAAACCTCGTCGAGGCTGGGGCTGCGCAGCGCGAGCTCGCTGACCGCGAGGCCGCTCTCGTCGAGCCGCCGCACCAGCTTGGCCAGCGACGTCGGGTCGGTGACCGGGGCGCTGATGATCGGGCCGCGGACGTCGACCGGGCCGGCCGCGATGCTGCCGACCAGGGCGGCAACGGCATCAAGATCAAATTCCAAGGCCGGGCGTACGGTGACCGTCTGCGCTCCGGTGCGCGACTTGAGCTCGTCCGATGTACCGGTGGCGATGACCAGGCCGTGGTCGATCACCACGATCTCGTCGGCCAGTTGGTCGGCCTCGTCCAGGTACTGCGTGGTGAGCAGCACGGTGACGCCGTCCCGGACCAGCTCGCGGATGATGTCCCACATGTCGTTGCGGCTGCGCGGGTCGAGGCCGGTGGTCGGCTCGTCCAGGAAGAGCAGTCGCGGGTTGCCGACCAGGCTGGCGGCCAGGTCGAGGCGGCGCCGCATGCCGCCGGAGTATTTGCCGGCCGCGCGGTCGGCGGCGTCGTCCAGGTGGAATTTGCCGAGCAGTTCGTGGGCGCGGGCCCGGGCGTCGCGCCGGGACAGGCCGAGCAGCCGGCCGATGAGCAGCAGATTTTCCACCCCGGTCAGGGTTTCGTCGACCGAGGCGTACTGGCCGGTGAGGCCGATCAGGGTGCGGACCTGATGGGCCTGGCGGACCACGTCGTACCCACCGACGGTGGCGTGCCCGGCATCGGGCCGGATCAGAGTGGCCAGCACGCGGACCGCGGTGGTCTTGCCGGCACCGTTCGGGCCCAGCAGGCCGAGGACGGTCCCCTCGCGTACGGCAAGATCGACGCCGCCGAGGGCGATCGTCTCGCCGAAGCGTTTGACCAGCCCCTCGGCGACAATGGCATTAGTCATGAGGGCAGCGTGCCCCGAGCCGCTGACATGGCGCTGACATTTTCAGCCGCGCCATGTCAGCGACTGTTCAGAGCAGACGACCGAGGCGGAAGAACTGCGTCTCGCCGGTGGCGTCGTCGATGGCGTCGTTGTCGGTCACCGCGTACGTCTGGTGGTTTCCGGCGATCGCGAGGCCCTCGAGCTTGTCCTGCACCCAGCCATGGTCCGACTTGAGTAGCGGCAGCATGTCCTTGACCAGGCGCTTCTGGACCGTCGGGAAGCCGGTCCACTCAGCCGGGACGTCGAACTCGTAGATCTTCTTGAGCGACGCCTGCGGGCCGCGCTGGTTGTCCCGCTCGATCACGGCGAACGTGTTGCCGTCGACCGCGACGATCTCCGACAGCCCGGCCCAGCCGAGCGGCACCGCGTCGACCGGGTAACCCAGCCACGCCCACTCGCCGGTCTTCGTGTTGTAGCGGCCGATCCGGTTGACGGTCTGCGGGTCGGTCTTGAGCGATCGCTGGATCGCCACCCACACGTGGTCACCGACCTCGGCCACGCCCTCGAAACCGTTGGTGGTGACGGCGGCCGCGATCTCGGCGGGCAACGCGATCTCCTGCTGTACAGCACCCTTTGCGTCGAGCCGGACCAGCAGGTTCGGCTTGGTGGCCGACCCTTCCGACGCGATCCAGTAGCCGCCGGCCTTGCGGGCCACCAGCCCTTCGGCGTCGTACCCGACCGGTTTGCCGTCCTTGGTCACCGCGAGCTGCTTGAAGATCTTGGCGGGCGACGAGGCGGTGTCGATCGACAGGATCCGGGTCGGGACATACGCCGCGTCGGTCGAGGCCACCAGCTGCGACGGCCTACCCGGCACGGCCGACAGCGAGGAGAGCGTGCCCCACGGGATCAGGTCCTTCGACACGATCGACGGGAACTGGTCGTGCCCGAGCCGGTAGATGTTGACCGCCCCGCGCAGGTTGACCGACGCGTCCTCGGTCTCGCTGGACACAATGACCAGGCCGCGGGACGGCACCGCGACGACACCCTCGGGCCCGGCCGCGGTCGGCAGGATCTGGGTGAAGCGCGGCTTACGCGGGTTGGACACGTCGTAGACGGCGGTGAAGTTGCCCCGCTCGGCGTTGACGAAGACGTAGGGGACGCCGTTGATCCGGGCATACGCGACGTTCTCCGGCTCGATGCCCTTGGCGTCCGAGCGCCCATCCGGGTAGAGGCCGTACTGCACGGCGATGTGCTCGAGCGAGTTGCCCGCGTCCCAGACAATTTTGCCTTCGCGGGAGACGATGGTCCAGCCGCGCGAGCCGCCCTCGTAGTCACCCTCGTTGGCGCTGGCGAACAGGTCGTCGCTGATCCAGGCGACCCCGTCCGGCTCCCGCTTCGCGGTGATGGTCCCGTCCAGGACGATCTGGTCGTCGTCCTTGGTGTCCACCCCGGACACCGTGACGGAGCCCGCGGAAAAGTCCCGCACGACGCGGCGAGAAGCCAGCGAAACAACCGCGAAGTGGTTGTTCTCCTGCAGCGACACCACAGCCTCGTCACGCGAGTTGATGCTCACATACTCGGGCTCGGGGTCGGTCGGCGCCACCGCCGCGAGGCCGCTGAGGGAGACCGCGGAGGCCTTCCAAGTGCGAGTGTCGATCACCGACAGATAACCGGCCGGCGCCTGCGGAAGAGCACCGTCGTTAAGGTCCTCGTCCCGCTCGTTCTCGATCGCCACCGCGATGTACCGGCCGCTCGGCGCCACCGCCACCGAGTCCGGCTGGCCGCCCAGGTCGATCTCGCGCACCACCGTGCGGGTGCGGTCGTCGATCACCACCAGCTTGCCGGACGGGGAGACGAAGCTGGCCCCGGTGTTGACCCCGGCCAGCAGCAGGTGGCCGAGGTGCGCGACCGACGTGGGCTCGCCACCCACCGCCAGGGTGCCGCCCGGCTTTGGCTTGGCCGGGTCGGTGATGTCGACGAAGCCGAGGCGCTTGCCCGGGCTGTCGGTGTAGACGACCGTCCGGCCGTCCTCGGTCACCGTGGAGATCTCCGCGGCGGCCGTGTCACCGATCGACGAGTTCAGATATGCAGGGAACGTGGCGACACGCTGAAATTCGGTGCGGCCGTGCGCGTCGGCGGAGGACGGAACCGCGACCGCGAGGCCGATCAGGGAAAGAGCCGAGACAGTGGGGCGTAAACGCATGCCCTCTGCCTATGCGACTACCCTGTCCGGTTCCTTGACGACGGACGAACGCCTGGTGCCGATGGGTGTCCAGATCAACAGGGCCAGGCTGAAATAGACATACAGATTGCCTCCGATGAGCTCCAGCGGTGGCCGCGGCCGCTTCTCCCACAGCCAGGTGAGCCGGGACGTCATGACTACGTAGGCGGCACCGGCCAGATAGAGCGGCCGGCGCTCCCGGCCCACCGCCGACCATCCGGTGTCGACACAGCGCACCAGCGCCGGAATCAACCAGACACAGTGGTGGATCCAGGTCACCGGGCTGATCAGGCAGCCGACGATGCCGGTGAGCGCCAGCCCGCCGATGACGTCCTCCCGGGCCCGGACGATGCGCCAGGCCCAGAACGCCAGGGTGAGCAGCACGCAGGCCAGCCACACCTTCGACTCGACCCGGTCGATCGGCAGCCGGGCCAGGAAGCCGCGCTCGGACTGGTTGGACAGGAAGGACAGCACGCCGACCCGGTTGGTGTCCCACAGCGCCGACGTCCAGAACTCCCGGGTCTCGTCCGGGAAGACCGCCCCGGCCACCAGCGTCGCGCCGGCGGCGGTGCCGGCCGCGGTGGCCGCGTCCCGCCACCGCCGGGTGACAAGCAGGTAGACGATGAAGATGCCCGGGGTCAGCTTGATCGCGGTGGCCAGCCCGATCCCGACGCCGGCCCACCGGCGCCCCTTGGCCACCCCGAACAGCATGTCGCCGGCCACCAGGGTGAGCAGCAGCGTGTTGACCTGACCGAAGGTGATCGTCTCGCGGACCGGCTCGAACGAGAGCGCCAGGCAGATCGCCACCCCCAGCGCGAACCAGCGCGGCTGTCCCATCCGCGCGATCAGCGGCCCGGCCAGCCAGTACATCAGCAGCGCGGTGGTGAGCACGGTGGCGATCACCGCGGTCACCACGACGGCCCCGAACGGCAGCACCGACATCGGCGACATGACCAGCCCGGCGAAGGGCGGATAGGTGAAGCCGTACGGCGTGTCCGGCCGCAGCCAGTCGTAGACCATGCCGCCGTCACCGTTGAACCAGTACTGGATCGCGCCGTAGTAGACCTTCGAGTCGAAGTACCCGTTACGGGTCTCGGCGAGATAGTTGATCACCAGCGTGACCAGGCCCAGCAGGCTGAGGATCAGAACTTTTAACCGCATGAATCGCCTTAAAACCGAGATAGCCGAGGAGGACGGTCATCGCGACGGCCCCCTGAGTCTTGACCGCGAGAGCAAGGTTGTAACCGTCCGGCAGGCACAACGCCGAGGCCACCGCCGCCGGCGCGACAAGCCACCGGGTCTCCTCCCGCACGGTCACCGCGAGCAGGGCCAGGGCCCAGGTCAAATACCAGGGATGAAAAACCGGCGAGAGTACGACGGTGGCCGCCATCGCCAACCCGGTGTTCCGCCAGACGTCGCCGCCGCGCAGCGCCCGCCACCACAGCCAGACCAGCACCGCCGCGAGCAGCACGATCCCGGCCACCCGGGTGACCGGCACCGCGTTGATTCCGAACAGCCCGATGGTCATGCCGACGGCGGTAGGCGGCGAGGTCCACTGCACCGACACCCCGCTACCGGTGAGCCCGGTGATCCACCCGAATCCGCGCCCGGACACCAGCGACACCACCGCCAGCGCCGCGACCACCCCACCCAGCAGCGCCGCCGCGGGCCGCCACTTCCGGGGCGCGAACACGAGCAGCACCGCGAAGGGCACCACCACCACGGCCGTCGCCTTGACCCCGATCGCCAGCCCGAACAGGACGCCGGCCAGCAGCGGCCGACGAGCAGCGGCCAGCGCCAGGCCGGCCAGGATCAGGCCGACCATGACCGCGTCGTTGTGGGCGCCGGAGACCAGGTGGATCGGGACCAGCGGGCAGGCCAGCGCCAGCCACACCGCGCGCTTCAGCGGCACGCCGGTGTGCCGGGTGAGCGCGGGAAGTGACACCGCGATCAGCAGCACGCCCAGCACCGCCACGATCCGCAACCCCGCGACGGTCGCGGTGAGTGATCCGCCGCCGACCTTGGCCGCCAGGCCGGCCAGGAGCAGAAACACCGGGCCGTACGGCGCCGGGCTGTCGGTCCAGGTAGGCGCGACGGCGTCGGCCCAGGGACAACCCAGAAGATCGACCCCGCCGGCGTACGGGTCGAGCCCGGCCGACTGCTGCCACCCCTGACACGCGTACGAGTAGACGTCGTAACTGCCCAGCGGAAGAAACGGCAGCAGCGGCAGCACCCACAGCCCCGCCGTCAGGTAGGCCCAGCGAGCCGACGGCACCACCCGGCGTCCCGCCCACCAGGCCCAGATCAGCAGGGTGATCCCGGCCAGCCACGACACCGGCAGCAGCACACCGTCATCGCCCGCGACGATCGTGCCCGGCGTGATGGTCGGCGCCCACGGACGGTTCGCGCCACCGAGATAGGCGGACACGGCGAGCAACAGACTGCCGGCGAACCCCGCGTATCGGACCTGGGCGGGGCTGGGCATGGCGTGCACCCTACCGTGACGCGCTGCAACCTTTCGGCAGCCCGGTAGGGTCGGGCGGGTGTTGACCCGGCATCGGCTCGAGTGGGGCACCGCCGGGATCGCGGCGGTGCTCGGTGCCGTCTACCTCCTGCTCCCGCCGATGGGCTCGGACCTGTCGGCCCAGGTGGCCCGGGCCGAGTTCTTCGCCGCCCACGGTTACACCCCGATCGACCTCCGGTGGTACGCCGGTGTGGACCAGCTCGGCTACAGCCTGACCTCACAGCCCGTGATGGCTCTGCTCGGCGTACGGGTAACCGGGGTCCTGTCGTTGATCTTCGCGGCCACCCTGCTGGCCGTGCTGTTCCGGCGCACCGGCGCCCCGCGTCCGTGGCTGGGCGCGCTGGCCGGCACGGTTTGCGTGGCCGGAAACCTGGCGAGCGGCCGGGTCACGTACGGCCTCGGGGTCGTCTTCGGTCTTGCCGCGCTGACCCTGCTCACCGCGCCCCGGCTGCGTTTTCTCGCCGCCCTGGCGGCGGTCCTGGCCGGCGCGACAAGTCCCGTTGCCGGCCTGTTCCTCGGCCTGGCCGGCGCCGCCCTGCTGCTCTCCGGCCGGGTGGTCAACGGTCTGCTGGTGGCGGTGCCGGCCGCGGTGCCGCTGGCGCTGAGCGCGCTGTGGTTCGGCGACGGTGGCTGGATGAACATCAGCCACACCGACACGCTGAAGGCGGTGGTGGCGAGCCTGGTCGTGGCCCTGCTGGTGCCGCATCGCGCGGTCCGGATCGGCGGCGTCCTGTCGGCGCTGGGCGTGCTGGCGGCGGCGCTGATCCACACCCCGGTGGGCCTGAACGCGACCCGCCTGTCGGTGATGTTCACCCTGCCGCTGCTGGCCGCGTATGCCGCCGAGCCCGGCCGCCGGGAGCCGACCGGCGTGCACGAGAGTGCCGGCCGGCCGCCGGCGCCGCTCTGGGCGGTGCTCCCGCTGCTGGCCCTGGCCTGCTGGTGGCAGCCCCCGGTGGTGACCGGCGACGTGCGCGACATCGGCAATCCCACCGCTTCGCAGTCCTACTTCACTCCCCTGCGATCCCGCCTGAGCCAGGAGACGCTGACCGGCCGGGTGGAGATCCCACCGACCCGCGACTACTGGGAGTCAGCGCATCTCGGTGACGTGCCGCTGGCCCGCGGTTGGCTGCGCCAGGCCGACATCGACCGCAACCCGCTGTTCTTCGCCGACATCCCCGGCACGACGGGCACCGGCGTAGCCCTGACCGCCGACAGCTACCGCACCTGGCTGGCCGACACCGCGGTGCAGTTCGTAGCCGTCCCCGACGCCGACCTGACCTGGTCGGGCCGCCCGGAGGCGGCCCTGGTAACCGGCGGCCTGCCCTACCTGACCGAAATCTGGCAGGACGCCCACTGGCACCTCTACCGAGTGGCCGATCCGCAGCCGATCGTGGCCCCGCCGGCCACCCTGGTCAGCCAGACCGCCACCTCGGTGACGTTCCTGGCCGAGCGCCCCGGCAACCTGGTGATCCGGGTCCGGCACTACCGCTGGCTGAAGGCGTCCGGCGGCGCCGTCGTCTCCAAGAGCGGCCCATGGACCCTGGTCCGAGTCCCCGAAGCCGGCCAATACACCCTGACCAGCTAGTCGAGCGACTCAATGACCGGCTTGCGGTGGTGCTGGTAGATCACCGAGCTGCGGAAGCCGACGATCTCACGGCGCCCGGTGAACTTGTCCATCAGGAACGAGTGCAGCGCGTCCACGCTCGGCACCGCCACGTGCACCAGGAAGTCGTCGCCGCCCGCCACCACGAACACCGACAGGACCTCGGGCAGCCCGGTCACGTACGCCTTGAAACCCTCGATCACGTCCCGGCTCATCGGCCGGAGCTGCACATGCAGGAAGGCCTGCACGTGCCGGTTGAGCGCGGCCAGGCTGATCTCCGCGTGATAGCCGGTGAGCACCCCTCGATCCCGCAGCAGCCGCACCCGCTCGAGACAGGTCGACGGCGCGATCCCGACCGCCCGCGCGAGGTCGCGGTTGGTCTGCCGGGCGTTGCGCTGCAGTTCCCGCACGATCGCCGAATCAACGTCGTCCACGGCCGCTTCTTTCCCCCACTGACCGAACTTCGTTCGGCCGAACCCGGTTTACCTCAGCCAGTCGCTTAGCTTTCGCTCACTACTTCAAGCAACTGTACGGAGGAAAGCGATGTTCTCGCATGAGCGGGTAATCGTGCGCCGCGGCCC
Source organism: Paractinoplanes tereljensis (assembly GCF_016862435.1). Taxonomy (GTDB): domain Bacteria; phylum Actinomycetota; class Actinomycetes; order Mycobacteriales; family Micromonosporaceae; genus Actinoplanes; species Actinoplanes tereljensis. Next base: position 77,578 of record NZ_BOMY01000024.1, on the reverse strand, counting down.
GGAGTCCGGCCTGCCCATCGTCGTGGCCGTCCACTCCACCGCCCGAGGCCAGGCAATAGGTGGCTGCCGCCTGGCCACCTACCCCCACTGGCAGGACGCCCTGGCCGACGCTCTACGCCTGTCCGCCGCAATGACCGACAAGTGCGCCCTGGCCGCCCTCCCCAACGGCGGCGGCAAAACGGTGATCGCCCTGCCCCCAGCCGGCGGGACCGCTGCGGAGCCGCTGGGCGCCGCGACCAGTCCGGCCGCTGGGATCGACCCGGAGTTGCGGCGTGCTGCCCTGCGGGACGCCGGGCTGACGATCGCCGAACTCGGCGGTGTCTATGCGACCGGACCGGACGTCGGCACCGGCCCGGACGACATGGCCACCATCGGCGAACGCACCGAGCACGTCTTCTGCCGCCCGACCGAAAACGGCGGCAGCGGCGACTCCTCCCGCGCCACCGCGATCGGCACGGTCGCCGCCCTGAAAGCGGTCTGCGCCGCCCTCTTCGGCTCGCCCGATCTGTCCGGCCGCAGCTTCGCGGTTCTCGGCCTGGGCCGGGTCGGCGCCCACGTCGCCCGCCTGCTGGCCGACGCCGACGCCCGCCTGGTCGTGAGCGACCTCGACGAGTCGAAGCGATCCGTGATCCCCGGCGCCACCTGGACAAACCCGGCCGATTGTCGGCGCGCTCAGGTGGACGTCCTGGTCCCGGCCGCTCTCGGCGGCCTGCTCACCCCGGCGAGCGTCGCGGAACTGCGCTGCCGAGCGATCGCCGGCCCGGCCAACAACCAGCTCGACGCGCCATCAACCGCCGCCCGGCTGCACGAGCGCGGCATCCTCTGGGCCCCCGACCCGGTGGTAAGCGCCGGCGGCATCATCCACGCCACCGGCGTCGAGCTGCGCCACGAGTCCGAGGCCGAGGCCCTAGCCCGGGTGGAGACCATCGGCGACACCCTGACCAGGCTCCTCCGGTCAGCCGCAGCCGAGGGCGCATCCCCAGCCGAGATGGCCGCCCGATCAATCAAGATCTGAACGCCACCGCCCCACGCCGGACCCCGCCAACAAGCCCCGGAGGAACAAGATGGCCGAGCGGATGCTGCGGCAGCACCGCGACCTTGACGGAGCAGATGCTGCGGGCGGGCCGCGATCTTGAGCAACGGATGCTGCGGGCGGGGCCGCGGACCGAGGACGGCACACCGCAACACCCAGGCAGGACCCGGTATACGGGAAACACGGCTGCCGGGCCTGAATCTGATTCCTCAGAGGATCTAAAGTGCGCTGCGTGTTCACGGGGCTGGACGATCTCGACTGGGCCGCGATGCGGCATGCCTACGGCACCGCCGAGGAGGTGCCCGACCTGCTACGCGGGCTGCTCGATCCGGATCCGGCCACCCGCGAGGTAGCGCTCGACGCGATGTACGGCGCCGTCCACCACCAGGGTTCCGTCTACGACTCCACGGTGGCCGCGATCCCGTTCCTGCTGGAGGCATTGCGGACGCCGGGCCTGCCGGGCCGGGCCGGCATCGCCAAATTCCTGGCAAGCGTGGTGGAAAGCTGCAGCCCGGCCGAGGCGGAAGGCCTCGGCCCGGCCAAAGCGGAAGGACCCGGCCCAGCCGACGCGGAAGGCCACGGCCCGGCCAAGGCGGAAGAGCCTGGCCCAGCCGAGGCGGAGGAGCGCGGCACAGCCGAGGCGGAAGGCTTGGGTGCGGCGGGCGACGCGGTCGCGGTGGCTCGGGCTGCGCTTCGGTCGATCGTGCGGGCGGCGCCCGGGTTGATCGGGCTGGTCTCGGACCCGGATCCGCAGGTGCGGGCGGCCGTTTCCCCGCTGCTGGCGCTGCACCGCGACGGCGTCGCCGCGCTGATCGAACGGGCCGCGGCCGAGACCGACCCGGAGGCCCGCAACGGCATGATCGAAGGGCTCGGCCGCAGCGCCGACCCGGTCGTGGCCGAGCACCTGATCGGCGTGGCGGCCGAGGCTCCGCTGGCGTCGGTGTCGGTGGCCGCGCTGATCGCGGCCGCGCACATCGCCCCGGAGCGGGTCCCCACCGGCGGCGTCGTGGATCTGCTGAAACGCGCGTATGCCGAGGGGGCCGAGCCCGCCGAACCGGCCGGGTTCGAGACCGACACCCTGATCGGGGCGATCCGGGTCCGGCGGGAGCGGGATGACCAGGGGCGGCGGAACCCCAATGTGGCCCGCTCGATCGACGGTTTTGCCCGGCTGCTCGGGCCGCGGGTGGCCGAGCGGACCGCGATCCTCACCGAGCTGCTGCGCGATCCGCACCCGGACATCGTGCAGGACGCGCTGTTCGGCGCCGGGCACCTGATCGAGCGGTGGCGCGGCGACTACCGGGAACTGATCCAGCTGGTCGCCGCCCAACTGCCGAACCCGTGGGCCGAACGCGGACTGGACCACTGGGTCCCGCTCTGCGCCCCGGCCGCCGACGCCCTGGCCGCGCACCTCGCGCGGGGCGACGGCCTGGTCCACCACCAGATCGGGCCGCCGAGCCTGTCCCCGGCCCTGTCCGCGCTGATCAGCCTGGGCGACGAGCGGGCGTTCGAGCCGCTTGTCGCGATCGTCGAGCGGGCCGAGCGCCCGAGCGGCGCGGTCCAGCGGTTGCGGCGGTTCCCGCAGCACGCCGAGCGCATCCTGGACCTGCTCCTCGCGTCGGACGCCGCACCGGACGACCTGGCGACCGCGCTGGGCACCTGTGGCGCCGCGGCCCGGCCGGCGGTGCCGCGCATTCTCTCGGCACCGGTGCGGAGCTGGAACGTGCAGGCTCTCGCCCAGATCGGCGGCGACCAGGCGATCGACGCGCTGCGGACCGTCCTGCGCGGCGCGGACGTGCCGTCCGCCGTGGCCGCGGCCGGGGAGCTGGCCCGGCTGGAGTCCAGTTCGGAGGCGATCGAGGTGCTGGGTGCCCACCTCAAGGAGCCGGGCACGCTGCCCAAGGTCGCGGCGGTCGGCCCGGCCGCGGCGAGTCTGCTGCCGAAGATCCGGCGGCTGCTTAAGTCCCCGGACAAGACCCGCTGGACGTCGGTCAACGCGGCGATCGCGGTCTGGCGGCTCGCCGGCGACGCCGAATTGGCCACCCCGGCGCTGGTCGCGGGCTGGCAAGCAAACGAACACACCCGCCGCCGGATCGCCGAGCAGGCGGCCGGCATCCCCGCCCTGACCCCGCTGTTCGAGGCCGAGCTGGCGTCGGTGAAAAGGGCCGGCACCGACGAGTTCAGCTTCTCGACCTCGCAGGTGGCCGACGACGAGAAACTTCAGGACTCCATGACGCGTTCCATCGCGGCCCGGGAGCGACGGGTCAGCCGCAGGTAGCGGTCGACGAACTCGCCCGGGTCGCCGCCGCCGAGCAGCTGCACGGTGCCGGCCAGTTCGACGCCGTGCCTCGGCAGCTGGTCGGTGGGGCGGCCGCGCACCAGGGTCAGCGCGTTACGCACCTGGGCGGCCAGGGTCCAGCCGGCCGCCATCGCGGCCGCGTCGACCTTGTCGACAAGCTTCGCCTTCACCGCGGCGTTCAGCGCCTCCAGGGTGCGCGTCATCCGCAGCGCGGGCAGCGCGTACGCGTGCCGCAGCTGCAACAGCTGCACCGCCCACTCCACGTCGGACAGCCCGCCCCGGCCCAGCTTGGTGTGCGTGTTCGGGTCGGCGCCGCGGGGCATCCGCTCGGTCTCCACCCGGGCCTTGATCCGCCGGATCTCGGTGACCTGCTCGCGGCTGAGCCCGCCGGACGGGTAGCGCATGGTGTCGGCGAGCTGTTCGAACTCGCGGCCCAGCGACTCGTCGCCGCAGACGAACCGGGCCCGCAGCAGCGCCTGCGCCTCCCACACCCGCGACCAGCGGGCATAGTACTGCTGGTAGGCGCCGAGGCTGCGGACCAGCGGCCCCTGCCGGCCCTCGGGGCGCAGGTCGGCGTCGACGCCGAGCGGTGGGTCGGGGGCGGGCGCGGCGAGCATCCGGCGCAGCTCCTCGGCGACGGCGTGCGCGGCCGAGCTCGCCTCGCTGTCGGGACAGTCCACACAGTCATAGACGAACAGCACATCGGCGTCGGACGGGTAGCTCATCTCGTACCCGCCGAGCCGGCCCATCCCGATGATCGCGAAGCGCATCCCGTACGGCCCGGGTTTGGCCTGCCGGGCCACCTGCAGCGCGGCGTTCAGGGTGGCGTCGGTGACGTCGGACAGGGCGATGCCGAGCTTGTCGACGTCGATCGGCTGGGCCGGCGCGAGGTCACCGGCCTTGCTGAGGATGTCGGCGCTGGCCAGCCGGAACAGTTCACGCCGGCGCAGCGCGCGGACCGCGACGGTGGCCTTGACCGGGTCGTCGTAGTGCCGTTCGGCGGCCGACGCGAAGCCGACCATCAGCGATTCCCGGCTGCGCGGCAGCAGTTCGGCGTCGTCGGCGAGCAGGCGCAGCGCTTCCGGGTCGCGGGTCAGCAGGTCGGTCGCGTACCGGGAGAGGCTCAGCACCCGGGCCAGCCGGCGGGCCACCGGGCCGCCGTCGCGCAGCAGCCGCAAATACCACGGCGTGCTGCCCAGCTTGTCGGACACGTGCCGGTAGCTGAGCAGGCCGCGGTCGGGTTCGGGGGCGTCGGCGAACTCCTGCAGCAGCATCGGCAGCAGGGTGCGCTGGATCGCCGCGGTGCGGGTCACCCCGCCGGTGAGGGCCTGCAGGTGCCGGATCGCGGCGGCCGGGTCGGCGAAGCCGAGGATGGTGAGCCGCTTGGCGGCCGACTCGGAGGTCATCCGCAGCGCCTCGGCCGGCACCCGGGCCACCGCTTCCAGCAGCGGCCGGTAGAGCAGTTTCACGTGCAGGCGGCGGACCTGCGCGGCGTGGCCGACCCAGTCGGAGCGGAACGCCTCGACCGCTGCCCGGCCGGGCAGCGCGGTGTAGCCGAGCGAGGCCGCGAGCCAGCGCAGTCCGGCCGGATCGTCCGGCACGGTATGCGTACGCCGCAGCTGTTGAAGTTGCAGTCGGTGTTCGACGCCGCGCAGGAAGCGGTAGCCGCGCAGCAGCGTCTCGCCGTCCTCCCGGCCCACGTAGCCGCCGGCCACCAGGGCGCGCAGCGCCGGCAGGGTGCCGCCGCTGCGCAGCGTCTCGTCGATCCGGCCGTGCACGAGCTGGAGCAGCTGCACCGCGAACTCGATGTCGCGCAGGCCGCCCGGCCCGCGCTTGATCTCCCGGTCCTGCTGGCCGGGCGGGAGGTTGTCGATGATCTTGCGGCGCATGTCGCGCACGTCGGCGACCGCCTCGGGCCGCTCGGCCGCGTGCCACACCAGCGGCGCGAGATCGTCGATCCACTCCTGCGCCAGGACCAGGTCGCCGGCCGCCGGCCGCGCCTTGAGCAGCGCCTGGAACTCCCAGGTGCGGGCCCACCGCCGGTAGTAGGCCTGGTGGCTGGCGAGCGTGCGGACCAGCGGGCCGCGGCTGCCCTCGGGGCGCAGCGCGGCGTCGACCGGCCAGGCCACCTGGCCGCCGATCTCGATCAGCCGGGCCGCCACGGTGGTGCCCGCGCTCAGATCTTCGTCGCCGGCGGCGACGAAGATGACATCCACGTCGGAGACGTAATTGAGCTCGTTACCGCCGCATTTGCCCATCGCGACAACGGCAAGACGCGGTTCGGTCGCGCTTTGCGGCAGGCCGGCCACCGCGATGTCGTACGCCGTGGAAAGCGTCTCGTCGGCCAGGCGGGACAGCGCCGCCATGGTCGGTTCCAGGCCCCGCCCGCCGGTGAGGTCGGCCGCCGCGATCCGGAGAAGCTGGATCCGGTACGCCCGCCGCAGCTCCGGCACGGTCGGTTCGCCCTCGAGCTCCAGGTGCCCCTCGGCGCTCGGTGGCAGCCCGGTCTTGCCGGTGGCCAGGACCTGCCAGTCATCGGGGTTGGCGACCAGGTGATCGCCGAGCGCGGAGGACGCGCCGAGCACCGCGACCAGTCGCCGCCGCAGGCCGTGGTCGCGGTAGACGGCCTCGAACAGCGCGCCGGTCGCCTCGTTGGTGCTGATCTCGCCGCCCGGACCGGTGGCCGGCCCGCCGTTGGCCCGGTCGGCGGCCCGGCCGGCCGCGTCGACGAGCCGGTGCAGCTGGCGCAGCGCGAGATTGGGGTCGGCGGCCCGGGACAGCGAGTGGATCAGCTCGGCCGCGTCGGTGCCGGTCGGGTTCTGCGCCTCGGCGTCCCACAGCCGCAGGCCGGTCGGCCCGAGCAGGTCGGCGGCGCGGGCACCGTTGTCGGCGAAGCCGTACCGGGCGAGCCGGCTGGGCCGCGTCATGTCAGTGTCCTAGCAGTGGCAGGGTGCGGCCGGTGCCCGGGTTGGGTATGTCGGCGTCCGGCAGCGTGCCCAGCGCGAGCGAGGCGAACCGGGCCGCGAACGGCTGCCACACCTCCTCGACGTCGGCCAGGATCTCGGCGACCGCGTAGACCACCGCCTCGGCGTCGTAGCCGAGCTCGTCGAGGGTGGCCGCGTCGCTCGCGGCCCACTTCTCGATCATCTCGACGTCGCACTCGATGTGGAACTGCACCGCCCAGGCCCGGTCGCCGAGCCGGAACGCCTGGTTGGGGTAGCGGCTCGAGGCGGCCAGCAGCACCGCCTTGAGCGGCAGCTCGGTGATCTCGTCGCGGTGCCACTGGATCACGTCGGGGAGCAGCGTCACCCACTTGAACAGCGGGTCGGTGTCGGCCGCGTCGCGCTTGCCGACCAGGCCGGGCCCGATCTCGGGGCCGGACGTGCTGCGCTCGACCAGGCCGCCGTGCGCCTGGGTCAGCAGCTGGGCGCCGAGACAGACCGCGAGGGTGGGCACCCGGTTGCGGACCGCCTTGCGCAGCAGGCCCTCCAGCTGCGGGAACCACGGCGCTCCGGGGGTGCCGTCGGGCGCCGCGTAAGCGTTCTGGTCACCGCCCATCACCACCAGCGCGAGGTAGTCGTCGAGCGTCTCGGGCAGGGCGTCCCCGGCGTGCGGCCGGAGCACGGTCAGCTCGAGGCCGGCCTCGGTCAGCCAGTCCCCCAGCCGGCGCGCGTCGTCGGACGGGTCGTTCTCGATGACAAGTGCGGTTCCCACGCCCCGAGGCTAGTCCCACGTTCGCCCGGAAACACCGACAGGAGGTTGTCGCCACCGCCGGTGAGGGTGGAACCCATCAGCTTTCAGCGAGAGGGAGCAACGCGATGTCCGCAACCAACCAGGTCGACTGGTTCCAGATCGGCACCGACCAGCCCGCCGTGGCCGAGCGTTTCTACGGCGACGTGTTCGGCTGGAGCTTCGGCAACGACGACGACTCGCCCGGCTATCGCCTGGTCAGCACGGACGGCACCGGCCGGCCGGGCGGCGGCCTGGCCGACACCTCGGGCGAAGGCCCGGGCCAGCACGCCGTCTTCTTCGTCCGGGTGGCCGACACCGCCGAGACCTGCCGTCAGGCCGAGGCGGCCGGCGGCAAGATCCTGGTCGCGCCGCGCGACGGTGGTGGCGGCCTGGTCTTCGCCCACGTGCTCGACCCGGCCGGCAACCGGGTCGGCGTCTACACCCCCGCCGACCACTAGACCAGGCTGAGCGCGCTCGCCTCGCCCGGCACCCGGAGGTCGTCCATCAGGTCGCGCTGGGGCGCCTCCTCGGCGGTCACCACGACGGACGCGATCCGGTCGGTGCGGAAGACCCGCACCGACCGGCGCAGCCGGCACCAGGCCACCAGGTACCAATACGTGGGCATGCCGACGAAGGCGAGCGGCTCGATCTCGCGCTCCGAGCCCACGCCGGTCTTGTCGGCATAGCGGATGCGCAGCACCCGCCGGATCGACAGCGCGTCGGCCAGCAGGCGCGGCATCTCGGCCGCGGGCGGCTGCGCGACCAGGCGCACCCGGCCGGCCAGCAGCCGGGCCCGGGCCACGTCGTCGGCGTGCATGGCGGCGACGAGCTTGCGCAGCGCGGCCGCCGCGGCCCCGTGGAACGGCGAGCCGGTCAGCCCGTGCAACCCGACCGCCATCGCCACCGCCTCGCTCGGGGTGAAGTTGACCGGCGGCAGCGTGTGCTGCTTGTCGAGGCAGTAGCCGCCGGTGCGGCCCGGCTCGGCGTAGACCGGCGTGCCGGACTGCTGCAGCGCCGAGATGTCCCGCTCGACGGTGCGCACGCTCACCTCGAACCGCTCGGCCAGCCAGCGCGCGCTGCGCGGCCGCGGCGAGATCGCGCGCAGCTCCTCGACGAGGGCGTAGAGACGGTCAGTCCGATTCACGCTGGCACCGTACGGCGTGGGTACGACAAAATGCCGCCATGTCCGAGCCCACCCCCGCCGTACGGGTGTCGACGTTGGAATTGTTCTTCGACCTCGTCTTCGTTTTCACCATCACCCAGCTGTCCGAGACGCTGGCCGAACAGATGACCTTCGGCACGCTCGGCAACGTGCTGCTGATCCTGGCCCTGGTCTGGTGGATGTACTCGGGTTACGCCTGGCTGACCAACGCGGTGGCGCCCAACTCGACGACCCGGCGCACCCTGCTGCTGACCGGCATGGCCGGGTTCCTGGTGATGGCGCTGGCCGCCCCGGAGGCCTTCGGCGAGTACGGCTGGCTGTTCGGGGTCAGCTATCTCGTGGTCAACGTGGTGCACTCGGCTCTCTTCCGCACCGCCGGCCCGGGCGCGCGCGACGCCATGAAGATCCTCACCCCGCTGAACATCGTGGCCGCGCTGCTGGTGCTGGGCGGCAGCCTGGTCGACGAGCCGTGGCGGCACCTGCTCTGGGTGCTCGCCCCGATTCTGCAGATCGCCGGCGGTTACCTGCACAAGGCCGAGATGCACACGATCGCAGCCGGCCACTTCGCCGAGCGGCACGGCCTGGTCGTGATCATCGCGATCGGCGAGTCGATCCTCTCCATCGGCGCCGGCTTCCACGGCGTGCACCTGGGCGGCGGCGCGGTGCTGACCGCGGTGCTGGCTCTCTGCGTCGCCTACTACCTGTGGTGGTTCTACTTCGCCGGGGACGACGCCCGGGCCGCCCAGGCACTGGCCGCGGTGGCCGAGCCGGCCCGCCGCGCCCGGCTGGCCCTGAACGCGTGGGGTTACGCCCACTACCCGATCCTGCTGGGCATCCTGATCACCGCGGTCGGCATCAAGAAGACGGTCGGGCACGCGTTCGAGGGCATGCACTGGGAGCAGGCCGTCACGCTCAGCGGCGGCGTCGCGATCTACCTGCTCGGCCACGCGGGTTTCCTGGCCCTGCTGCACCTGCGCGGCGTCTACCACCGGCTGGTCACGGCCGCGGTGGTCCTGGCCGTGATCCCGCTGGGCCACCTGGTGGCGATCGCTCAGCTGGGCGCCGTGGTGGTCATCATGATCGCCGCCGCCATCATCGAGGACGTCCCCGAGATGCGCCGCACCGGCGGCACGGCAATCAGCGATTTCGGGCGCACCGGAGGGTGAGCGGCGCGACTGCCCGGACCACCCGCGAAGGCCGGCCGGCCCGGCCGACGGGCCCGCCCGGATGGCGGCGGCAGGGAGGGTGAGTGGGCACTGCCCGGCCCGAAAACCACGGGACCGGGCAATGCCGTACTCAAAAGGGTTTGGTCGTCAGCGCGACCCGACCACCTAGAAAGTGTGTTCCGCGGTGGGGAATTCGCCGCCGCGGACCTCGGCGGCGAATTGCCGCGTGGCCTCGCCGAGGGCGCCGGCCAGATCCGCGTATTGCTTGACGAAGCGCGGCATCTTTCCGGTGCGCAAGCCGGCCATGTCCTGCCAGACCAGCACCTGCGCGTCGGTGTCGGGGCCGGCGCCGATGCCCACGGTGGGGATCGGCAGTTCCTTGGTGACGGTCTTGGCTACCTCGCCGGGGACCATCTCCAGGACCACCGCGAACGCGCCCGCGTCGGTCACCGCGCGGGCGTCGGCCAGCACCTCGGCGCCCTCGTTCTCGCGGCCCTGGACGCGGTATCCGCCCAGCGTGTGCTCGCTCTGCGGGGTGAAGCCGATGTGTGCCATCACCGGGATGCCGGCGCCGGTCAGCGCCTCGATCTGCGGGGCCACCCGGCGGCCGCCCTCGAGCTTGACGGCGTGCGCGCCGCCCTCCTTCATGAACCGGACGGCGGTGCGCAGGGCCTGGGTGGGGCCCTCCTCGTAGCTGCCGAACGGCATGTCGGCGACGACCAGCGCGGTCTTGGTGGCCCGCACGACCGCCCGGACCAGCGGGAGCAGCTCGTCGACGGTGATCGGCAGGGTGGTCTCGTGGCCGAACACGTTGTTGGCGGCGGAGTCGCCGACCAGCAGGACCGGTACGCCGTTCTGGTCGAAGATCGACGCGGTGTACTGGTCGTAGGCGGTCAGCATCGGCCAGCGGTCGCCGCGGGACTTGGCGGCGATGAGATCACGGGTGCGCACGCGTCGCGTGGCCGGCCCGCCATACAGGGTGGGAATCTCCTGCATTGCCTTCTCCTTCCCTCGAGGCCGCTCGGCTGCGGTCCCCGGGTGCCGCAATGGTGGCACCCGGGAAGGGCCGAAGGTCAGGGTTGAGTGGAGGTTTTCACACCTTCTCGAAACCTGTTGGTAATAGGCAGGCGACGATCGCGGCCGAACGCCTTGCCGGAGATCTTGGGCCCGGGCGCGGATTGCCGGCGCTTGTATTCGGCCAGGTCAACCAGCCTGAGCACACGGTCGACCAGGGCCGGGTCGTTGCCCGCCGCGATCAGCTCGGCGCGGCCCAGGTCATCATCCACATACCCCTTGATGATCGGATCAAGCACCGCGTAGTCGGGCAGTGAGTCGGAGTCCTTCTGGTCGGGCCGCAGCTCGGCGCTCGGTGCCTTGGTGATCGAGTTCTCCGGGATCGGCGGGTCGCCCTGGGTGTTCCGCCAGCGGGCCAGCTGCCACACCATCGTCTTGGGTACGTCCTTGAGCGGGTTGAAGCCGCCGACCGAGTCGCCGTACAGCGTCGAATAACCCACCGCGAGCTCACTCTTGTTACCGGTGGTGAGCACGAGGTGGCCCTCCTGGTTCGACAGCGCCATCAGGATGACGCCGCGCACCCGGGCCTGCAGGTTCTCCACCGCGAGCCCGGACAGCGCCATGTTGGCCAGGAAGCCGTCGACCATAGGCTGGATGGCCTCGGTGCGGTAGTCGATCCCGGTCCGTTTCGCGAGCTCGGCGGCGTCGTCCTTGGAGTGGCTGCTGGAGTAGCCGCTCGGCATCGAGACCGCGAAGACCCTTTCCGGCCCGAGAGCGTCGACCGCGATCGCGGCGACGACCGCCGAGTCGATTCCGCCCGACAGTCCGAAAATTACCGATCTGAAACCATTTTTGTTGACATAGTCGCGCAGGCCGAGCACCAGTGCCGACCAGACCTCGGCCTCGTCGGCGATCCGTTCGGCGACACCGCCGTCCCTTTTGTCCCGGCGACTCGGGTGCGGCTCGGAGGCCAGAACCACCCGCTCGATCTCCATCTCGTGGGCGAGATACTGCTCCACGATCGGCAACGGTGCCGCGTCCGTTTTTTCCGCTTTGTTAGGCGTGGCGTCGGCGGCGGGCAGCGACAGGTCGTGGATCAACAGCTCCTCGGTGAACTGCCCGGCCCGGGTCAGCAGCTCCCCGTGCGCCGTCACGATCATCGAGTCGCCGTCGAAGACCAGCTCGTCCTGGGCGCCGACCGCGTTCACGTAGGCCACCGTCGCGCCGGCCTCGGCCGCCCGCCGCATCACCAGCGGCAGCCGCACGTCGTCCTTGTTCAACTCGTACGGCGAGGCGTTGATGTTGAGCACCAGCCCCGCCCCGGCCCGCCGGGCCGCCGTGAACGGCCCGCCGGCCTGCCAGATGTCCTCGCAGACGGTGAGCGCGACGTCGACCCCGCCGAGGCGCACCACGGTCAGTGAGTTGCCCGGTTCGAAGTACCGATCCTCGTCGAAGACCCCGTAGTTGGGCAGGTGGTGCTTGAAGTACTTCGCCGCCACCTTTCCCCCGAAAAGCAGCGCCGAGGCGTCCCGGCGCCCGCGCCCCGGAGTGGCCTCAGCACTGGTGGCGGGCGGCCCGTCCGCGTCGACATATCCCACTACGACCGCCAGATCGCCCAACCCGTCGGCGGCAAGATCGGCCGCGAGACGCTCGAGGGACGACACGGATGCCGCGACGAACGAGTCCCGGAACACCAGATCCTCGATCGGATATCCGGTCAGCATCATCTCGGGAAAGGCGACGAGCTGAGCCCCCGCCTCAGCGGCCTCCCGCGACCAGCGGCGCACCGCGGCCGAGTTGCCGGCGATGTCGCCGACCGTCGAGTTCACCTGAGCCAGGGCGATCCGAAGCGTGGGCATGCCGCTTATTCTTCCCCAGAGTGCCACCCCGGCACCCCGCGGCAGCCCCCGCGCAGCGTAATCTCGGCGTAATGGCGCCGGGTGAGACTGGCTTGTCAAGGCCCCACTACCAGGAGTGAACGTGGACCGACAGCAGGAGTTCGTGCTTCGCACTCTCGAGGAGCGCGACATCCGTTTTGTCCGGCTCTGGTTCACCGATGTGCTGGGCACCCTGAAGAGCGTCTCGGTGGCGCCGGCCGAGCTCGAGTCCGCCTTCGAGGAGGGCATGGGCATCGACGGCTCGGCGATCGAGGGCTTCGCCCGGGTCTACGAGTCGGACATGGTCGCCATGCCCGACCCCACCACGTTCCAGGTCTTCCCGTTCGAGGGCGGCGTCTCCGGCGAGAGCGCCCGGATGTTCTGCGACATCCTGCTGCCCGACGGCAGCGCGGCCTGGGCCGACCCGCGGCACGTGCTGCGCCGCGCGCTGGCCAAGGCGGCCGAGAAGGGCTTCACCTTCTACACCCACCCCGAGGTCGAGTTCTTCCTGATCCAGGACGGCCCGCTGGACGGCAGCCTCCCGGTCCCGGTCGACACCGGCGGCTACTTCGACCACACCACCCACTCGGTGGCCCGCGACTTCCGCCGGCAGGCCGTGCTGGCCCTGGAGCGGATCGGCATCTCGGTCGAGTTCAGCCACCACGAGGTCGCCCCCGGCCAGCAGGAGATCGACCTGCGTTACGCCGACGCGCTGAGCACCGCCGACAACATCATGACGTTCCGGCACGTGGTCAAGGAGGTGGCGCTCTCCCAGGGGGTGCGGGCCACCTTCATGCCGAAGCCGTACACCGACCAGCCCGGCAGCGGCATGCACACGCACCTGTCGCTGTTCGAGGGCGAGCGCAACGCGTTCTACGACAACGACGACCCGCAGAAACTGTCCAAGACGGCCCGCGCGTTCATCGCCGGCCTGCTGGTGCACGCGCGGGAGTACACCGCGGTCACCAACCAGTGGGTCAACTCGTACAAGCGCCTGTTCCCGCTCCAGCTGCCCAACGCGATCACCGAGAGCCCCGCGTTCGTGAGCTGGGGCCACCTCAACCGCAGCGCCCTGGTCCGGGTGCCCGCGTTCGGCAAGCCCAACTCGGCCCGCGTCGAGGTCCGCTCGATCGACTCGGCCACCAACCCCTACCTGGCCTTCGCGGTCATGCTCGGGGCCGGCCTGAAGGGCATCGAGGAGGGCTACGAGCTCCCGCCCGGCGCCGAGGACGACGTCTGGTCGATGTCGCCGGCCGAGCGCAAGGCGATGGGTTACGAGGCGCTCCCGGAAAACCTCTCCGAGGCGATCGACGTGATGAGCAAGTCCGAGCTGGTCGCCGAGGTCCTCGGCGAGCACGTTTTCGACTTCTTCCTGCGTAACAAGCAGGCCGAATGGGAGCAATACCGGCGCGAAGTCACGCCTTACGAGCGGCAACGTTATCTGGGCGCTCTGTAAGCGGGTCGAGTTGTTCTTGTACGGTCTCTCCTGACCTCTGTTAAGGAGAGACCGTGCTGCAAGATCTGCTTGAGGGTGCTGGCCGCAGCATCGTGTTCGGACTAGTCGGTATCGGCCTGATGGCCGTCGGATATGTCTTGATCGACCTGCTCACGCCCGGCAAACTGCGGGACCTGATCTGGACCGATCGCAACCCCAACGCTTCCCTGCTGCTGGCCGCCAACCAGCTGGGCATCGCCCTGATCGTCTTCACAGCGATCTTCACGAGCTACGACTCGTTCGGCCGGGGTCTGGCCTCCACGGTCATCTTCGGCCTGGTCGGCATTGTCGTGATGGGCCTGGCATTCCTGGTTCTCGACTGGATGACCCCAGGAAAGCTAGGCGAAGTCATCTGCACCCCCGACCGCCACGGCGGCGCGATGGTCTCGGCCGCTTCGCATTTCGGCGCCGCGCTCATCATTTGCGCCTGCATTTCCTAAAACCCATACAGGTACGGCGTAGCCCGGTCCCGTAGTGCACGGGCCGGGCACTGCCAACTAACCCTCCGTGCCGCCACCATCCGGCCAGACCCGGCGGCCCACCCAGGCCACCGAGGCGCAACTCACCCCAGTCCCGCCGCCCCCGCCCAACCCACCCCGCCGCAGCGGAGCCCGCCGCGCCGCGGCACGGCCCTGCGCGCACGGCACGGCGCGGCACGGCGCGGCGCGGCGCGGCACGGCGCGGCGCGGCACGGCGCGGCACGGCGCGGCGCGGCCCCGGATCTTGTGGATCTGCTGCTCGGCGCAAACAGCAACCCCACAAGATCGCACTACCCGCGGACACAGCCCGGCCGGGCACGGCACAGCCGTAGACCTTGCGGAACCGCCGCACGGCGCGGACAACAACCCCACAAGATCGCGCTACGCGCGAGCGCAGCCCAGCACCTCACAGCGCAAGCCGTAGACCTTGCGGAACTGCCGCTCACTGCGAACAGCAACCCCACAAGATCGCACTACCCGCGGACACAGCCCGGCCGGGCACGGCGCAGCCGTAGACCTTGCGGAACCGCCGCACGACGCGAACAACAACCCCACAAGATCGCGGTGCGCGCGGGCCCGGCTCGGTGCGGCTCGGCCGGGCACGGCACCGCCGTAGATCTTGTGGATCTGCTGCTCGGCGCGGACCGCAACGCCACAAGATCGCGCTACGCGCGGGCCCAGCCCGGTGCGGCACAGCGCAGCCGTAGACCTTGCGGAACTACCGCACAACGCGAACAGCGACCCCACAAGATTGCGCTACGCGCGAGCGCAGCCAGCACGGCACGGCGCAAGCCGCAGACCTTGCGGAACTACCGCACGACCCGAACAACAACCCCACAAGATCGCGCTACGCGCGGGCCAAGCCCGGTGCGGCACAGCGAAGACGTAGACCTTGCGGAACTACCGCACGACACGGACGGCAACACCACAAGATCGCGGTGCGCGCAGGCCCAGCCGCACGCGGCCCAGCCCCACCCGGCCCAGCCCCACCCGGCCCGGCGCGGCCCAGCCCGGCGCGGCGCGGCCCAGCCCGGCGCGGCGCGGCCCAGCCCGGCGCGGCCCAGCCCGGCGCGGCGCGGCCCAGCCCGGCGCGGCGCAGCCCGGCGCGGCCGTAGATCTTGTGAATCTGCTGCTCGGCGCAAACAACAACTCGACAAGATCGCGCTGCGCGCGGGCCCGGGCCGGCACGGTGCGCACGGCGCGGCCGTGGATCTTGCGGAGCTGGCGCGCGGCGCGGACAGCGACTCGACAAGGTCGGGCTCGGGTGGCGGGACGGCGGCGGATATAGGCGGTTTATCGGGTCTGTTACGCGGGGCCGTCCGGAGTTTGGGAGGGCGGGACCGGGGATCGCCATGCGGGACGGCGGCTTGGGCTTTGGGAGCCCGTGAGCTGCCAGGCGGGATGGCGGCGGGTCAGGCGGTGTGTTCGAACTCGACCTTTCGGGTGGTGGGGTCGGCGACTGTCAGGCGGGCTCGGATGCGTTCGCCCAGGGGCAGTTCGCCCAGGCAGCGGGCGCGGACGGCTGGGTCGTCGAGGGCCACCGTGCCGCCCGGTGGGCGGTTGCGGCCGGGGTCGTCGCGGTCGACCACGCCGGCCTCGAAGGTCTCGCCGACCCGACCGTGCAGAAGCACCGCCTCGGCCAGGTCGATGGCGCCGCGGTTGGCCGCTCCAGCCAGCCGGTCGGTGTCGGCCATCGCCTTGGGCAGCTTCGGCAGCGCCTCCCGGGCCCACTCCGGCACCTCAGAGCCGGCCACCAGCGCCAAGCAAACCTCGGTCGCGTAGCGGTCGGCCAGTCGCCGCAGCGGGGCCGTGACGTGCGCGTAGGGCGCGCCGACCCCGCCGTGCCCGGTCTCGGCCGGGGGCGGCCCGTCGAACGGCGTGTAGGCCGCCCCACGCAGCAGCTCGGCAGCCTGGTCGAGGAAGGCGGCCCCGCGCGGGGTGGCCGGGTCGACGGCCGCCACCACCGAACCCACCGAGGCACCGGCCGGCCACGGCACCCCGAGCGACCCGGCCGCGGCCCGTAGCTTTTCCACCGCCTCCGGCTTCGGTGCCGGCATGGTGCGCAGCAGGCCGACGCCGCCGCGCAGCATCAGATCGGCCGCGGCCATGCCGGTGAGCAGCGAGATCTGCGCGTTGTGCTCCTCGACCGCGAGCGGCGCCCGGAGCATCAGCCGCCAGCCGTCGCCGTCGCGCTCGACCTCCTGCTCGGGCAGCGGCAGGTTGACCGCGCCCCGTTCGCTGGCCCGCCGGGCCAGCAGCGTGCCCAGCTCGGGCAGCAGCGCGAGGGAATCCGGCGCCTGCCCGGCGTCGACCTGACGCTGTACGCCTTCGTAGTTCAGCTTGGCCCGGCTGCGGACCCGTGCCCGCTCCAGCTCGACGGCCACGATCGCACCGTCCGGGTCGAGGTCGATGGTCCACAGGACCGCGGCCCGCTCGACGTCCGGGAGCAGGCTGGCCGCGCCTTCGCTGAGCACCTCCGGATGCAGCGGGATCCGCCCGTCCGGCAGATAGATCGTCTGCCCCCGCACCCAGGTCTCGGCGGCCAGCGCCCCGTCGGGCCGCACGAACGAGGCGACGTCGGCGATCGCGTACCGCACCCGGTAGCCGCTGCCGCTCCGCCGCTCCAGGTGCATCGCCTGGTCGAGATCCTTCGAGGTGGCCGGGTCGATGGTCACGAACGGCACGTCGGTGCGGTCCACCGCCGGCCCTCGAGCCGCCCCGGCCGCGGCTTCCGCCTCGGCAATCGCCTCCGCCGGGAACTCCCCCGGCAGCCGCAGCTCCCGCCGCAGCACCGAGAAGTCAATCTGCGGCGCCCACACCCGTTTGATCGGCACGCCCCATTACTACCACCGGCCGCGCAACGCATACTGCTCCGCCATGGACCTGGACGAGTATCAGCGCGGCGCCCTGCGCACGGCCGCCCCGCGCGACAAGCGGAACGAGCTGCTCCACCTGGTGCTCGGGCTGGTCGGCGAGTCGGGTGAGGTGGCCGAGAAGTTCAAGAAGTGGGTCCGGGACCTGGACAGCGACGAGTCCCGGCTCGATCGGGCCGACATCGCCAAGGAGCTGGGTGACGTGCTCTGGTACCTGGCGGTGCTGGCCGACTATCTCGATCTCTCGCTGGATGACATCGGCGCGGCCAACCTGGCCAAGCTGGCCAGCCGGCAGGGGCGCGGCGTGCTGGGTGGCAGCGGCGACAACCGCTGAGCCGGCCACCGGAAAATGCCGATGGCCACGCCCGGAGGCGTGGCCATCGGAGAACCGCGGATCAGGCGCGCTTGGCCGCCACCTTGCGGGCGGCGGTCTTGCGGGCCGCCGTCGGCGAGTTGCCGGCCGCCGCCTTGCGGGCCGCGGCCGGCGTGGTGGCCTTCGCGACCTTGGCCGCGTTGGTGCCCGAGTTCTTGGCGGTAGCCGCCGCCCGGCCCACGTTCGTCGCCTTGGCGCGGGCGGTCGTCTTGGCCGCCCGGGTGGCCGTGTTGGCTGCCTTGCCCGCCGTCGAGGCCGCCTTCTTGGCCGGAGCCTTCGGCGCGGCCTTGGTCGCCACCTTCTTGGCGGCGGTGGCCTTGGCGGTCCGCGTGGCGGTCGCCCGGGTCGCCTTCGGAGTGGCGATCTTCGTGGCCGCCTCGGTGGCGGCCTGGTTGCCGGCCGACTTCGCGGCCCGCCGGTTGGCCGCGGCCATCTTGGAGGCCGACGAGTTCGCCGACTTGGCCGCGCCCCGGTTGGCCGCCGCCAGCTTGGAGGCCGACGTGTTGGCCGACTTCGCCGCGGCGCGGTTGGCCGAGGCCAGCTTGGACGCGTTGGTACCGGCCGCCGAACGAGCCGCGGCCCGGTTCGCCGACGCCGTCTTGGACGAGTTCGCGCCGGCCGCCGAGCGAGCCGCCGCCCGGTTCGCCGACGCCGTCTTCGAGGACGCCGCGCCGGCCGCCCGAGACGCACCGCGGTTTGCCGACGCCGTCGCGGACCGGCCGCCGGCTGCCTTCGCGGCACCCCGGTTGGCCGCCGCCGTGGTGGACTCGGCCGTCTTGGCCGCCGCCCGCGCCATCGCCGCCGTGGTAGCCGCGGTCGCACTCACCTTCGCGGCCCGGCCGGCCGTCTTGGCCACCGCCGACCGCGCGGCGCCGGCCTTGGCCGGCGCCTTCTTGGCGGCCGACTTGGTGGCCGGAGCCTTCTTTGCCACGGCCTTCTTGGCCGGCGCCTTCTTGGCCGCCACCCGCGCCGCCGCCGCAGCCTTGGTAGCCGCGGCCTTCGTCGCCGTAGCCTTCGCCGCCGCGGTCTTGGCAGCCTTCGCGGCCGCCGCCTTCGTAGCCGTGGCCTTGGTCGCCGTGGCCTTGGTAGCCGTGCTCTTCTTCGCCGCCGTGGACTTCGCCGCAGTGGCCTTGGTCGCGGTCGCCTTGGTCCCGATCGCCTTGGTGGCAGCGGCCTTCGTCGCACCAGTCCGGGTCGCGGTGGTCTTCGTCGCGGTGGCCTTGGTCGCGGCCTTCGTGCTCTTGATGGCGGTGGCCTTCGCTGTCGTCGCCTTGGTGGTGGATCGGGCCGCTGCGGCCGTCCGGGACCCGGCCGCCTTCGTGGCCGACGCGGCCCGGGTGGCGGTCTTCTTGGCCGCCGCCGTACGCGGCCCGGTGCTCTTCGCCGCGGCGGCGGCCTTGCCGGTGGCCGCCGTGGCCCGCGCGGCCGACTTGGCGGCGGTCTTCACCGCGGACTTGGCGGCCGTCTTCTTGGCCGAGTCCGACGTGATCACCGGCATGCCGGAGATCGACCCGATAACGGCCGGCATGTCACTCTCCTTGCTGCGCCGCGCTGTCGACTTCCGGGCCGGCGTGATGCCGGACTCGGTCGCCTCGGACATTGCGGGTTCGGGCGCCAGCGGCATGTCATCGTCCATGTCTGCGGCCGGTGTGGGCTCCGGCGGAATCGTCGCGGTGGTCATGCCCGGCATCGGGCTCAGCGCTGCCGCGGCACGCCGCGGCGTGACCGGCCGGCTCTTACGGGAAGCGGCCCGCCCGGCGGCCGCGGTCTTCACGCCCGCCGTCCGGGTCGAGCCGGCTTTCAGGCCCGCACCGCGAGTCGACGCCGCACCGGTCCGGGACGCGGAGGCGGCGGCCGGCTTCGAGGTGGTGGGCTTGGGGGGAGGCGTCGGCTTCGGCGCCGGCTTGGCCGCTCCGGCCCGCGTGACGGTCGCCTTGCCGGCCGCCGTGCGCCCAACCGCCGCCTTACCGGCGGTCACCCGGCCGGCCGAAGCCTGCCCGGGAACCGCACGCCCGGCGGTCGTGCGTCCGGCAAGGGCCCGCGCGGCGGTCTTGCCGGCGAGCCCGGCCTTCACGGCCGAACCCATACCGCTTTTTCGCGAAATTTCGGACCGGGCCGCGGCGGCGGACTTCGCGGTTTCCACCGACTTCGCGGTCGCGGAGGTCTTGGTCGCAGCGGCCTTGGCGGCGGACGGCTTAGCGGTGGACGCTTTGGCCGCGGATCGCGCCGAAGCGGACTTCACGGCGGGCTTCGTCGCCGTGGCGCGGTTCGGGGTGCTGGGCTTGGGCACCGCGGGGCGGGTCGTGGTCGTCGTGCGTACCGTCGTCGTCTTGGTGGTCCGGGAGGTCGCGGCCGCGACCTTTGTCCCGGCCGTACCGGCGGGCTTGCCGGGAGCTGACGCTCTGGTCGAAGCCTTTTTGGCAGCGGCCATCTGGGTGTTCCTCCTTGCGAATGACTGCGGGCTCGTCTCCGCCTGGAGACTACGAATTCCGGCTTGGACACAGGGGGTCACTAAGCCGGTGTTAGCTTGCCTCCCCGGTCCAGCGGGCATCCTCGGCATCCCACTCGGCATTGCGCTTCTCGACGGTTTCGAGTGCCCGCGTCGCTTCGTCAGCCGTGGCGTAGGGACCGAGCCGGTACTGAGCGGGACACACGTCATCGCCAGTCTCGACACGGCTGTCGCGAAGGCACCAAAAATAGCCGCCTCCGCCGGGCCCACTGTCGTTCATGCAATCACTGTGCACCTCAAACCGACCATCCGCCACCGATTCGGGCAAAAAGTCCCAAATTTCCAATGTGGACTTCACGTTTGAGGTAACGAAAAACGCCCCGGCCGGAAATGGCCGGGGCGGTTTTCGAAAGAAATCAGCGGAGCTCGGCGGCCACCAGCTCGGCTACCTGTACGGCATTGAGCGCCGCACCCTTGCGCAGATTGTCGTTGGACACGAACAGTGCAAGACCGTTCTCCACCGTCTCGTCGGCCCGGATCCGGCCGACGTAGGACGGGTCGCGACCGGCCGCCTCGAGCGGGGTCGGCACGTCGGACAGTTCGACGCCGGGCGCGGTCGCCAGCAACTCCCGGGCACGGGCCGGCGACAACGGCCGGGCGAAGCGCGCGTTGAGCTGCAGCGAGTGACCGGTGAAAACCGGGACCCGCACGCAGGTGCCGGAGACCAGCAGGCCGGGCAGATCGAGAATCTTGCGGCTCTCGTTGCGGAGCTTCTGCTCCTCGTCGGTCTCGTCACGACCGTCGTCGACGATCGAGCCGGCCAGCGGCAGCACGTTGAACGCGATGACCTTGCTGAACGAGCGGGGCGTCGGGAACTCGACGGCCGCGCCGTCGTGGGCGAGTTCGGTGGCCCGGTCGGCGACCTTCTTGATCTGCTCATCGAGTTCGCTCACGCCGGCCAGCCCGGCGCCGGAGACCGCTTGGTAGGTGGTGGCGACGAGCGCGGTCAGGCCGGCCTCGTCGTGCAGCGGGCGCAGCACCGGCATCGCGGCCATGGTGGTGCAGTTCGGGTTGGCGATGATGCCCTTGGGCCGGTTGCGGGCGGCGAGCGGGTTGACCTCGCTGACCACCAGCGGGACGTCGGGATCCATGCGCCAGGCCGACGAGTTGTCGATCACGACCGCCCCGGACGAAGCGACCCGCGGCGCCAGCTCCTTGGAGCTGCCCTTGCCGGCCGAGAAGAGCACGATGTCGAGACCGGAGAAGTCCGCGGTCGCGGCATCTTCGACGGTCACCTCGCCGTCACCCCACGGAAGAGTGCGGCCCGCGCTGCGGGCGGAAGCGAAAAGCCGGAGCTGGTCTACGGGAAACTCGCGCTCGGCCAGGATGCGGCGCATGACGCCACCGACCTGTCCCGTCGCGCCGACGATGCCGATCCTCATGCCGACAAAAGTACGGCCTGATCAGCCCGCAAAGAAATCGACTAATCCACCGCGTACCAAAGAATGGGATTTTTGTTCCAAATAGCAAGACGGCGGGGCTAGCTTCGAAGGCATGGCGACCTACACGCACGGACATCACGAGTCGGTCTTGCGCTCACACCGCTGGCGCACCGCAGAGAATTCGGCGGGCTACCTGTTGCCGCGGCTGAATTCCGGAGTTTCGGTGCTCGACGTCGGTTGTGGTCCCGGCACCATCACCGCCGACCTGGCGACCATCGTCACACCGGGCCGGGTCACCGCCCTCGAGGTCACCGCGGCGGCGCTCGACCTGGCCCGGGCCGAGATCGGCCGGCGCGGGCTGACCAACGTCGACTTCGCGGTCGGCGACGTGCACGCCCTCGACTTCGCCGACGACACCTTCGACGTGGTGCACGCCCACCAGGTGCTGCAGCACGTGACCGACCCGGTGGCCGCGCTGCGCGAGATGCGCCGGGTGGTCAAGCCGGGCGGCGTCGTGGCGGTGCGCGACAGCGACTACGCGGCGTTCACCTGGTTCCCGGCGCGGCCCGAGCTGAGCGAGTGGCTCGATCTCTACCAGCGGGTCGCCCGCGGCAACGGCGGCGAGCCGGACGCCGGACGCCGGTTGCTGGCCTGGGGTCGCGCGGCCGGATTCACCGACGTCACCGCGACCTCGAGCACCTGGTGCTTCGCCAACCAGGAGGACCGGGACTGGTGGGGCGGCATGTGGGCCGACCGGGTGCTGAAGTCGGATATGGCGGCGACCGCGCTGCGAACCGGCGCCGCCACCCAGGAAGACCTGCAGCGCATCTCGGACGGCTGGCGCGCGTGGGCGGCCGACCAGGACGGCTGGCTGTCCCTGCTGCACGGGGAACTGGTGGCTACGAAGTAACGAGTCCGGGGACTTTGTCGGGCTTGAAGCCCCAGTGCCAGCTCTCCCGGGCCGCGGTGTTGTAGAAGCCGTACTTGTCGGCGTTCTCCCGCACCCAGGACAGCGCCTTCGAGTTCAGGTCGAGGTCGGTGGCCATGCCCCAGCCGTGTTCGCTGGTGCCGGGCTTGGCCGCCAGCCCGCCCTGGGAGTACAGCCCCTTGCGCTTGGCCAGGTCGACCTGCTCGGCATAGGGCCGGTACGAGTCGGTGATCCCGATGGTGACGCCGTCCTTCTTGGCGTCCGCGATCATCTGGGTCAGCTTCTCGGCGGCCGGCGCCCACAGCTTGTGCCGGGTGCCGCCGACCTGCTCGAGCGCGGTGGCCGGGATCTTCCCGTTGCCGTACCCGGTCAGTTCGGTCGGAATGCCCTTGGCGTTCAGCTGGTAGGTGCGCCCGGAGGTGGGTGCCTGCTGGACCGCCTGCGACAGATAGCTGGCGAAGTCGTCGCCCGCGCCGGCGGTAGGGGTGCCCTGCGTACCCTGCGTTGTCGTGGTGGTTGCCGTTTTTTGCGTCTGAAGCGCGATAATCCGGCTCTGGATGCTCGCGATCCGCGAGCTCATGCCCTCGATTCCCACGAAGTTCCGTTCGGCGCTCAGCCAAATTTCTGAGCCGGAATCCGGATCGTGTGCCCGGTGTGCTCGACCTTGGCCTGCAGATAACGGACGTTGGCCGCGGAGGCGTACACCCGGGTCGGAAGCACCTCCCGCACTTTCACCCCCAGCGCCGCCAGCTGGGCCGACTTGTCCGGGTTGTTGGTCAGCAGGTCGATCGGGCCGGCGCCCAGCACGTCCAGCATCTGGGCGGCGGCGGTGTAGTCACGTTCGTCATCGAGATGCCCGAGCGCCCGGTTCGCGGCGTAGGTGTCCAGGCCGGAGTCCTGCAGCGCGTAGGCGTCGAGCTTCGCGTACAGCCCGATCCCCCGGCCCTCCTGGCGCAGGTAGAGCAGGTAACCGCCGGTGACCGAGATCCGCTCGACCGCCTCGCGCAGTTGCGGACCGCAGTCGCACCGCTGTGACCCGAAGACGTCCCCGGTCAGGCACTCGGAGTGCAGCCGCACCAGCGGCACCTCGGTGACCGGGCCGAACGCCAGCGTCAGGTGCTCCTTGCCGTCGGCGAGGCCGGTGAACGTGCTCACCCGCGCGAGAGCCTCGAAACCGTCGGGAAAGCGCAGCGGGACCGGGACGCTGGTGCGGATGGCGGCGGACATGCCCGCCACGATCGGTCGCCCGGGGCCATCGGCTTAGAGGTTCACCGGCTCCCGGCGTTCGGCGCCCTCGAGTCGCTCGACGAAGTCCAGCTCGACCTCGGAGGTGCGGTTCTTCCGGTTCGGCAGCATGTTGGTGATCAGCACGATCAGCGCGCCGATGCCCGCGTACAGGCTGAGGACCAGCAGGTGCTGGTGGATCGGGGCGGCCGGGAAGTAGAGATCGTCGCGAACCGCCTGCACGCCGGCCCCGGTCGGCAGGTTCTCGCCGAGATGCTTGCCGAAGGCCGGCAGGAACTCCGGCAGGATGCTGGCCCCGGAGATGACCGTGCCGAGCGTGAAGTACATCGCGCCGATCAGCGCGCCGGCCGGGCCGAACAGGGCGACCGCACCCGCTGTGGAGGCGGTGATGGCCAGTGAGATCAGCGAGAAGATGCCGAGCATCTCGCCCCGGTCGGCGGTCTCCCCCACCCCGAACCAGGTCATCGACCAGAGGATGACGGCGGCCGAGGCCACCGCGTACAGGATCAGGATCGAGACGTGCGCGACGCCGCGCCGCCAGGAGCGGCGGGCCCGCGGGATCAGCCGGCCGAGCCCGAGCGAGGCGATCGTGCCGCCCAGCGCGAGGGCCTGGGTGAGGAAGCCGAGCGATACGCCGTTGACGTCGTCGCTGGGCAGCGGCACCACGTCGGTGATGGTCGGCGGCGTGTTCAGGTCCTGCGCCTCGCTGACCTTCATCGTGTCGCCGGCCTCGGCGGCGATCACGTCGAGCGCCTCGGCGGTCTGCTGCTGCACGACGGTGGTGTAGGTGGTCTTCAGCAGGCTGGCCGCCGCGGTGCCGGCCGCCCCGGCCACGTACAGGTGCGGCTTGCTGGCGGTGATGTCGACGCCGCCGTACACATCCCGGCGCTTGATCGCGATGATCAGGTCGTCGGCGGTGGCGTAGTCGGTGACCTTGAAGTACTCGTTCTGGGTGAGCAGGGTCATCACCGCGGCCCGCTTCGCGGCCGGTGAGACCAGGCCGACCGGCAGGTGGTGCGGCTGCGCCTTGTGGCCCATGCCCAGGTAGTAGGCGGTCAGCCCGAGCTGCACGAGCACCCCGATCAGACAGACCGCCAGCGCGAAACGCCGGAACTGCAACACCGACTCCACCGGTTGGTTCTCTTGCGTCACTCCCTGAGCATTACGGACGAAAACCCATCATGCGGCCGTTTCGCCGATCAGGGCGAGAAGTGCCCGCGCCGCCGCGCTCGGCGCCCGCAGCGCCGACACGGCCACCCCGAGAGGCCAGTCCAGGTCGGCGCCGGTCACGCTTTTCAAGATCAAACCACGCCGATCCGGTACGGCGAACGGCGGCAGAACGGCAATACCGAGCCCTTCCCGTACGAAGCTGGCACCGCTCCCGATATCGATCACCTCGATGCCGACCCGGCGCTGGATCCCGGCCGCCGCGAACGCCCGGTCCACCACCACCCGGTTGCCGTAGCCCTCGGGAAAGTCGACGAACGCCTCGTCGGCCAGGTCGGCGATGGTGACCTCGTCGTTGCCGGCCAGCCGGTGCCCCTCCGGAAGCACCAGGTCGAGCCGCCGCCAGGCCACCTGCCGCACGGTGATGCCGGCCGGCGGCCGCCCCGGCACCGACACCAGCGCCAGGTCGAGGGACCCGTCGGCCAGCCCGTCGAGCAGCCCGACCGAACCCCGCGGCGACACCGTGAGCTGCAGTTTCACCCCCGGGTGGGTGCGGTGGAACGAACCGATCAGGGTCGGCACGTCGATCAGCCCGACCGAGGTGAGGGTGCCGATCCGCAGTGTGCCGCGCAGCCCGCCGCGCACCTCGGCGACCACGTCCCGGGCGGCCTGCGCGGCGTCCAGCGCGGCCCGGGCCCGAGGCAGCAGCGCCTCCCCCGCGTCGGTGAGCGTCACCCGCTTGGAGTTACGTTCCAGCAGGTCGGCTCCGAGATCTCGTTCCAGTGCTTTGATCACCGAGGAGACCCCGGACTGAACCACATGCAGGCGTACGGCCGCGCGGGTGAAGCTGCGCTCCTCGGCGACGGCCACGAAGTATTCGAAGTGCCGTAGTTCCACGTGGCCGATCATCTCATCTGGTGATGCTGATCAGCAGTAATCATCGTTGGACGAGATGCTTGTGTCGGCGCAATCTGAGGTCATGACAGTCCTGACCAGCCCCCGTCCCGTCGCGAAGACCGGTTCGGCCCGGCACGGCATCGCCTTCTGGCTGATCGCCGCGGTGTTCGTGGTGTCGCTGGCGTTCTCCACCGTGCCCGCCCCGCTCTACCCGCTCTACCAGCGGCAGGACGGCTTCTCCTCGTTCACCGTGACGATCGTCTTCGCGGTGTACGCGGTGGGCGTGATCATCAGCCTGCTGCTCGCCGGGCACGTCTCGGACTGGGCCGGCCGGCGCCGGATCCTGCTCCCCGCGCTCAGCCTCGAGATCGTCGCGGCCGTGCTCTTCCTCGCCTGGCCCGCCCTGCCCGGCCTGATCCTGGCCCGGTTCCTGACCGGCCTGGGCGTCGGCATGATCACCGCGACCGCCACCGCGTACCTGCTGGAGCTGCACACCGCGCACCGCCCGGCCGCCGGCCGCACCCGGTTCGAGATCGTCTCGGCCGCCGCCAACCTGGGCGGGCTGGGCGCCGGAACCCTGGTCGCCGGTGCGCTGGCCCAGTTCGCGCCCGCTCCTTTGCGTACCCCGTACGTCGTCTTCCTGATCTTGCTGGCCCTCAGCGTGGTCGCCGTCGCCGCCGTGCCCGAGACGGTGACCGCGCCGGCCGTACGGCCGGCCTATCGGCCGCAACGCATCCGGGTGGCCGGCGGCGACCGGATCGCCTACCTGGTCGCCGCGGCCGGAGCGTTCACCGCGTTCGCCGTGTTCGGCCTGTTCACCTCGCTCGCGCCGGGCTTCGTGGCCGGTTCGCTGCACCACCCGGGCCGGCTGCTGGCCGGCACCACCTCGTTCCTGGTGTTCGCGGCCGGCGCCGCCACCCAGTCGGCGTCCGGCCGGCTGACCCCGCGGCAGCGTTTCCTGACCGGCCTGCTCGCCCAGGCCGCCGGCCTGCTGGTGGTCGCGGCCGCGACCCAGGTCACCTCGCTCGGGCTGTTCCTGGCCGGCGGCGCGCTGGCCGGCGCGGGCGCCGGGATCCTGTTCAAGTCGGGCGTCGGGGTGGTCGCCGCCGCGGCCGCAGCCCACGAACGCGGCGAAACCCTGGCCGGGCTGTTCCTGATCGCCTACCTCGGGCTGGTCGGCCCGGTGCTGGGTCTGGGCATCGCGACCCGCTATGTGCCGGCCACCACGGCGCTGCTCTGGTTCACCGGATTTCTGCTGGCCCTGCTGGCCGGTATCGCGGTTCTCGATCGTTTCCGCCGTTCTTGAAACGATTTGGTGATTACCACCACGGTGCTGGTCGGCAGCGGAATACCGATCAGCACCGTCCGGCTTGGAATTCTCGTCAAAAAATGGCACGCCTGGCCGGAAAACGCGCGACTGATCCGGAACACGCGGCCATCGGCCAAGACCAGAATCACTGTTTCCAGCGATGTCGCATCAAGCGCCAGCAATGCCCGTTTGTTGTTTTTCACCTCGCGGACCTGCTCTTTTGTGGATCAAGCTCGGCCTGTGACGCGCTCCGCGTTGACGTGCAAGTTGCACGACTCTTAGTGTCGGGGGCGTGACGACGGGTGGAACCTGGGGCGGCTGGCCCTGCTCGGCGGCACGCGGCAACGGGGATCACGAGCGGCGTAGGAGCCTTCGATGACAGTCACGATCGGCATCAACGGTTTAGGACGGATCGGCCGAAGCGTCACCAGGATAGTGGCGGGGGCGGGGGAATCCGGAATATCCATTGGGGCCGTGAACGATCTCGCGTCGATCGAGAAAATGGCTTACGGTCTGCGCCGCGACAGTATTCGCGGCTCATTTCCCGGCACCGTGACGGCGCGTACGGATCACCTGGTCGTCAATGACCAAGCTATCCGAGTCTTCCACCACGCCCAACCCGAACGCATTCCCTGGGCGGACGCCGGAGTCGACGTCGTCATCGAGGCCACCGGCCGATTCCGGGCCGGCACCACGGCCCGGACCCACATCACCCACGGCGGTGCCCGCAAGGTCGTGATCAGCGCGTCCGCCGACGACCCGGACGCCTTCCTGGTCTACGGCGCCAACCACCACATCTACGACCCGGACCTGCACGACGTGGTCTCCCCCGGCTCGTGCGGCGTCAACGCACTGACGATCATGGCCAAGGTTCTGCTGGATCGGTTCGGCCTGCGCTCGGTGAACACCTCGGTGGTGCTCGCCACCCAGGGCTGGCAGCGGGCCCAGGACTCGGTGATCGGCACCTCCCGCGACGACCCGCGGCTCGGCCGGGCGTCCGGCGAGAGCATCATCCCGCACAACTACGTCGTCGGGGACCTGGTCCGGGTGGCGCTGCCGGAGATCGGCGAGATGCGCTTCAGCTACTACTGCGTGCCCACCCCGATCGGCTCGCTCGCCGAACTCTCCGGCCAGACCGACCGCCCGGTCAGCGTCGAGGAGGTCAACCGGGCGATGGCCGAGGCGGCCGGCGGCCCGCTGCGCGGCATCCTGGCCTACGACCCCGACCCCACCGTCTCGGTCGACGTGAAGAACAACCCGGCGTCCTGCCTGTTCGACCCGTCCGGCACGCAGACCACCGCCGACGGCGGCGTGAAGGTCCGCGGCTGGTTCGACAACGAGTGGGGCTTCTCCAACCGCCTGCTCGACCTCGCGAGGCTGGTAGGTGAACGCTCACCCGTCTCGTCTCGCCGAGGAATGACCTGGAGCATCGCTTAGAGTCGTAGTGATGATTTCTCAGGTTGAGGTTGCGGCGGCGGCGGAACGAATCGGCGATCGGGTGCGGCGCACCCCGGTCATGCGGGCCGACCGGCAGCTCTGGTTCAAGCTGGAGCAGACCCAGCACGCCGGCAGTTTCAAGACCCGCGGCATGTTCAACCAGATCCTCGCCGCCGACCCGCTGCCGGCCGCCGGGATCGTCACGGCGTCCGGCGGCAACGCCGGCCTTGCCGCCGCCTACGCGGCACGCGAGCTGGGCGTTTCCGCCGAGGTCTACGTGCCGGAGACGGCGCCCACGGTCAAGGTCGCCAAACTGCGCAAGTACGGCGCCCGGGTGGTCCAGGTCGGCCGGGAGTACGCCGAGGCGGCCGCCGCCGCGGTGACCCGGGCGGCGGAGACCGGGGCGCTGTTCTGCCACGCCTACGACGACCCCGACATGGTGGCCGGCAACGGCACGCTCGGCCGGGAGCTGCTCGAGCAGTTGCCGGACGGCTTCGACACCGTGCTGGTGGCGGTCGGCGGTGGCGGTCTGCTCGCCGGGATGATCGCGGCGGTCGGTTCGCGCGCCCGGGTGATCGCGGTGGAGCCGACCACCTCGGCCGCCCTGCACGAGGCGCTGCGCAACGGCGGCCCGGTCGACGTACCCGTCTCCGGGGTGGCGGCCGACTCGCTGGGCGCCCGCCGGGCCGGCCAGATCGCCTACGACCTGGCCGCCGAGGCCGGCATCGCCTCGATCCTGGTCGACGACAAGGCGATCATCGACGCCCGGCGGCGACTGTGGGACGACTACCGCCTGGCGGTCGAGCACGGCACCGCGGCGGCCCACGCCGCCATCACCTCGGGCGCCTACCTCCCGGCCCCCGACGAGCGGGTGGTCGTGCTGCTCTGCGGCGCCAACACCGCGTTAACTGACGGCCTGATATAGCAGGACCATTCCGACCACCGTGCCGAACGTCACGATGATCATCTTGAGCACCCGCGCCGGCAGCCGCCGGGCCACCCGGGCCCCCACGTATCCCCCCACGATGGTGGCCGGCGCCAGGGTGAGCACCGCACCCCAGTGCACCGGCCCGAAGATCGCGAAAACCACCACGGTGACCAGCCCCACCGTCGCGGAGAGCACGTTCTTCAGCGCGTTGATCCGATTCAGCGGCTCATCCAGGATCAAGGCGAGCGCCGCCACATACATGACCCCGAGCGCCGCCCCGAAGTAGCCGCCGTAGATCGCCCCCACGAACACGACAGCCTGCAGCGTGACCTTCTGGTGCGACATTTGCCGCGGATGCCCCACAAGCCCGCGCAGCCGCTCCTGAAAGGCCAGCGTCGCCGCCGCCCCCAGCACCAGAAACGGCACGATGAGCTCAAACGCCCGAGCCGGCGTGAGCAGCAGCAACGCGCAGCCCAGAGCCGCCCCGGCCACGCTCACCGGCAGAATCCCGCGCAGCCGCCGCCCCTGCCCCGCAAGGTCGGCCCGGCTCCCGACAACACTGGACACGTACCC
The DNA here is from genome assembly GCF_016862435.1 of Paractinoplanes tereljensis. Taxonomy (GTDB): domain Bacteria; phylum Actinomycetota; class Actinomycetes; order Mycobacteriales; family Micromonosporaceae; genus Actinoplanes; species Actinoplanes tereljensis. Next base: position 47,703 of record NZ_BOMY01000024.1, on the reverse strand, counting down.
CGGAAAGACCGACACCGAGTTGGTGACGTTCGCGTCGACGCTGGGCAGTCCGGTAGCGATCAGGCTGGGAAAGGTGATCAGCGATCCGCCCCCGGCGACCGCGTTGACCCCGCCCGCGGCAAGCCCCGCAACGACCAGCAGAAGAACATGCGTGAAGTCCATGAGACCGATGAATCTACGTGCCCGCTGCGGACTCCCACGCCGTCGCCCGTAGGATTACGGCGACGGACGAGTCGGCCGGGCGGTCGCGTCGGCGCCCTAGTGGCGTCACCGAGGAACGTCCGGACTCCGAAGAGCAGGGTGGTTGTTAACGGCAACCCGGGGCGACCCGCGGGAAAGTGCCACAGAGAACAGACCGCCGGCCCCGCGCTCAGGCGCGGTGCAGGTAAGGGTGAAACGGTGAGGTAAGAGCTCACCAGCACCCCGGGTGACCGGGGTGGCTCGGTAAACCCCACCCGGAGCAAGGCCAAGAAAGGCCGCCGAAAGGCGACCGGCGCAGGCGTTCGAGGGCTGCTCGCCCAAGCCTGCGGGTAGGCCGCAAGAGCCCACCGGCAACGTTGGGCCGAGATGGATGACCGCCCCAGGCGACTAGTCGCCAGGACAGAATCCGGCGTACAGGCCGACTCGCCCGTCACCCTCCAGGCCAGGGACTGGTCCACTTGATCATCATCACAGGGCCTGGGGCAGGAAGTCGGCTATGAGCGCTAGGCCGGCGACGGCCAGGAGGATGGCGCCGGCTTGCAAGGACCGTCGGTAACCCGCGTCGGTCAGGCGGTTTCGGCCGCCGGCTATCAGGACTGCCAGTAGGGCCTTGGCGCCGATCAGGCTGACGTAGAAGCCGGTGACCAGGGCCGCGCCTGCGGGTGGGGAGCGGTGCCAGGTGGTCAGGGTGAGTGGGCCCATCGCGGTTGCCCAGGTCAGCCATGGGTGTGGGCTCAGCACGTTGATTGTGGCGGCTCGGCGTAGGGCCTGCAGTGCCGAGCCTGCTTCCGCGCCGGTTTCCATCCGGCCGATGCGGGCTTCGCGCCAGGTTTCGAGGCCCGACCAGATCACGTAGCCGCCGCCGATCACCCCCATGATCGGGAGCGCTCGGGCGGGCAGCGCGCTCAGCACCAGGATCACCCCGGCGATCACCACCGCGTCGCTGACCAGCGGGGCAGCCGCCGTCAGCACCCCGGCGCGCCAACCCGAGCGCAAGGTCTGAGTGATCACCAGGACCATCAGCGGGCCCGGACTTATCCCGGCGGCCAGTCCGATTGCCAGCCCGACCCCGATCATCTCCACGTGGGGACCTTAATGAGCGGCTCTGCCTTTTGGCCGAGCGCGGCCGAGGGTGGGCAAGGTCTTTCGGCCGAGGGTGGGCCCGCGGTTTCCGACGTGGGCCGGATACCGGCCGGGGGCCTGATCAGCGACCGTTGTCGATCATGGGGAAGCGCATAGGGCGGCGGGCTTTGTTCCGCGGGGCGGGGTTTGCTATTTCGGGGGCGGCGCTCGGCGCCGTTGGCGCCTCGGAAATTCCGCGGTGGTTCGGCTGGGACCATCCGCCGCTCTCCGGTGGGTACGCGGCGGCAGCGGACGACCAATCGGCGGTCAGGTCGTCGTCGGTCAATGTGCGGTATTTCGTGGAGACGACGCGGCCGCTCGTGGCGTTGACGTTCGATGACGGGCCGGCGCCGCAGTACACGCCGATGTTTCTCGACGTGCTCGAGGACCTCGGGATTCCGGCCACCTTCTTCCTGGTCGGGCGGAACGTGCGCGACCATTCCGGCCTGTTGCGGGATCGGCTCGGACGGCACGAGGTGGGTAACCATTCGTGGGCCCATCGGGATCTGGCCACCATGGACCGGGCGGCGATTCAGGAGGATCTGCGGCGTACGCACGCGGTGATTCAGGACGAACTCGGGCGTACGCCGGTGCTGATGCGGCCGCCGTTCGGGCATCTCGGCGGCTCCACCGTGCTGGCCGCCGATTCGATGGGTTACGACCTGGTGCTGTGGGATCGGCAGATGCACGAGCGGCGGTTCACCGGCGACCCGGCGGGGCAGGCCCGGGATCTGGTGGAAACGGTCCGGCCGGGGTCGATCATTCTGGCCCACGACGTCGGCGACAAACGGCGGCTGGTGGCGTTGCGGGCGCTGGGCGACCTGGTTACCGGGCTGAAGGCGCGCGGCTTCGAGTTCGTCACGGTCTCGGACCTGATCGCGGATGTCTCGGTTAGCGTGAGTTAGTGGACCTCAGGTTGCCGTCGCCGTTGGAACGGCTCGACGACGAGCGGCTCGGCGGCATCGAGGTCTTTCTCAAGCGGGACGACCTGATTCACCCGGACTTCCCGGGGAACAAGTGGCGCAAGCTCAAATACAACCTGCGGGCCGCGCGCGAGCAGAACCACACGACGCTGCTGACCTTCGGTGGCGCTTACTCCAATCACCTGCGGGCGACGGCCGCGGCCGGGCACCATTTCGGGTTCGCGACGATCGGGATCGTCCGGGGTGAACAGCACACGCCGCTCAACCCGATACTGGCGCGGGCCACCGCCCTCGGGATGACTCTCGCCTATGTCGATCGGGCGACCTACCGCGAAAAAACCGAAGAGACCCTCCGGGAACGGTACGGCGATTTCTATCTGATCCCGGAGGGCGGTGCTAACGCGTACGCGTTGGAAGGCTGCGCCGAAATCCCGGCGGAGATCGACCGGGGTTTCGATGTGCTCTGTTGTTCGAGCGGCACCGGAGCCACTCTGGCCGGGGTCGCCACCGCCTTGGGTCCGCACCAGCGAGCGATCGGTTTCTCCGCCCTCAAGGGCGACTTCCTGGCCGCGGACGTGCGCCGGTTGCAGTCCGCATGCGGCCGGACCAGCGAGAACTGGTCGGTCGACAACCGTTTCCACTTCGGCGGCTTCGCGAAGCGGGACGCGACCCTCACCGCCTTTGTCGACGACTTCGAGGCTCGGCACGGGATCGCGCTGGATCCGGTCTACGAGGGCAAGATGATGTACGCGATCCTCACCGGACGCCTCTTCCCGGCCGGCACCACCGTGGTCGCCCTGCTCTGAACAGAATCTAGGGCGTCAGCTGGGTGCTGAGGTGGGCGCCGATCGCGGCGTCCATGTCGACCGAGGTGTCGTCGAGCAGCCACTGGATCTGCAGGCCGTCCATGAGGGCGACCAGTTCGCGCGCGGCGAGTGCCGGTTCCACCTCGGGCCGCAGGTCACCGTCGGCGCACGCCTCGGTGTAGGCCGTCTCCAGATCGCGCACCAGGGTCCGGTAGCGGTTCACGAAGTAGGCGTGCGCGGGATGGTCGGCCGCCGTCGCCTCGGCCGACAGCACGGTGAACAGCTCGACGATGCCCCGCCGGGTGGCGTTGAGCCGCACCAGGTCGACCAGCCGGCGCAGGGCCGCGGCCCCGCGGGGAGCACCGAGCGTGATCCACTCCGCGTCGACCTCGTCGCGGAGTTCGAGCACCGCCAGGAGCAGGGATTGTTTGGTCGGGAAATGGTGCAGCAGGCCGGGATGAGAGATGCCGCAGCGGGCCGCGATCTCGCGCAGGGACGTGCCGCGGTAACCGGCCTCGCCGAACAGCGCGGTCGCCTGATCGAGGATGTCCCGCCGCTTGGCGCGGCCCTTCGCGTAGCCCACCGGTAAATACTTACCAACTGGTCGGGATTCGTCTAGCGTCGGTTCCATGGATGTCACCCACCTCCAGCCCGCACCGGCACTGCGCCGGGCACGGTTCGCCACCTCCACGATCTTCGCTGTCCACGGCGCCGTGACCGGGACTTTCGCCGCGCGTGTCCCGTGGGTGGCCGACCATGTGGGCACCGGGGCGGGTGGTCTGGGCATCGCCCTGCTGATGCCGGGCGTGGGTGCGCTGCTCGCCATGCCGCTCTCCGCGCGGCTGGCGCACCGCTTCGACCTGCGGTGGCTCATCCGGGTGCTGATCGCCTGCTGGGCCGCGGCTCTGATGCTGCCGGCGCTGCCGACCACGCTGCCCGTGCTCTGCGTGGCGCTGGCGGTCTACGGCGCGACGGCCGGCCTGGCCGACGTGGCGATGAACGCGCACGCCGTGGTCGTCGAGGAGCGCTACGAGCGGTCGGTGATGTCCGGCTTCCACGGCTGGTGGAGCGTGGGTGGCCTGGCCGGGTCGGTGGGCGGGGTGTTCGCCGCTCGCGCGGGGCTCGGCGCGCCACTGCACTTCGCGCTGACCTCCGCCGTACTCATCGCCGTCAGCATCTTGGTTTCGTTCTGGCTTTTGTCGCACCGGCCCGAACCGACCCTGGACGAACCGCCCGCGTTCGCCCTGCCGTCGCGCGCGGTGCTGCCGATCGGGCTGATCGGGCTGTGCGCGGTCTTCGCCGAGGGAGCCAGCCTCGACTGGTCGGCGGTCTACATGCGGGACCTGCTGGGCTCGCCGGCCGCGACCGCGGCGGCCACCGTCTCGATCTTCTCGGTCTGTATGGCGGTGGCCCGGTTCGGCGGTGACTGGGTGGTGCGCCGGCTCGGGCCGGTGACGGCCGTGCGGCTGTCCGGCGTGGTGGCCACGATCGGGGCGCTGATCGTGGTGCTGGCCCGGCCGGCCGCCCTGGTGATCGCCGGGTTCGGCCTGCTCGGCATCGGCATCGCGGTGGTGATCCCGCTGGTCTTCGCGGCGGCCGGCCGGCTCCCCGGTCATCCGGGACGCAACATCGCGGGGGTGGCCGGCATCGCGTACGGTAGTGGCCTGATCGCTCCCGGCGTAATCGGCGGCATCGCGCACGTGTCCAGCCTGACCGTGTCGTTCGTGGTGATCGTGGGGTTGGTCGCCATCATGGGACTCGGGGCCGTGGTTCTTCGGCCACACGGGAAGTCGCTGTAACATACAACTATGAGTGACGACGCGGTGCTGGGCACGATCGAGACGCAGGTGGCGATGCTGATGCGGCTCGGTGAGGCCAGCCGCCGCTCCACCGGGGTGCAGCCGCATCGCGCCCTCGACCGGGCCGCCTACGTGATTCTCCGGCAGCTCCAGCAGGACGGCCCGCTCAACGTGTCGGTGCTGGCCGCAGCGCTCAACCTGGACGGCTCGACGGTCACCCGCCAGGTGACCGCGCTGCAGAACGACGGCCTGGTCGAGCGGGAGCGGGATCCGAAGGACGGCCGGGGCACGGTCATCGCGGCTACGCCGCTCGGTCTCCAACAGGTCGAGCAGGTCCGTCAGGCCCGCAAGATTCTGTACGGGACGGTGCTCGCCAAATACACCGAGCAGGAGAAGCGTGAACTGGCCGCGACCCTCGAACGCTTCAACGAGGCGGTGGCCGAGCACATGCGCAGCCGGGTGTAGCGAGGGCGGCATCGGGGAACTTCCATGGCCGTGCAGGCACTGACCCGCCGGGTGTCCCGGCCCACGCTCATCCTGATCGTCGCGCTGGCCGCGGTGCTGATCCTCGGCCTGGCCGCGATCCTGATCGGCCTCACCAACGGCGGCAACGACGGCCCCCGCACCGTGACCGGGGCCCGGGAGGGCGAGCAGAACGCCACGTTCGAGCTGCTGGACGGCGCCACCTCGGTCCGGGTCCGGGCGGATTCCCTGGGTGACGGTCTTTATCGGGTGAGCGTCCCGGACGGTGGCGGGCTGATCCCGCACGTGGACCGGGACGGCGGCACCGTGCGAACCAATCTCAAACCCGGCCCCGAGGCCGGCTCCGGCATCGTCGACGTGGTCCTCAACGCCGACGTCGGCTGGACCGTCCGGATCGCCGGCGGCACCCAGGAGACCTCGATCGACCTGTCCGGCGGCCTCGCCGACGGCGTGCAGCTGGCCGGCGGCTCGAGCCGGATCGACGTGTCCCTGCCCAAGCCGGCCAAGCCGGTCACGGTGGAGATGACCGGCGGGGTCGACCAGTTCCGGGTGCGGCTGGCCACCGGAACGCCGGCCCGGGTGCAGGTCGGCTCGGGCGCCGGCCAGGTCATCCTGGACGGCCAGACCCATCAGGGCATCGCGGCCGGCCAGTCCTTCACCGCGAACGGCTGGCAGCAGGGCGCGGCCGGCGTCGACGTCCAGGCCCGGGCCGGCGTGGGTGCACTGGTGGTCGGCGCGCAGTAGTTCCCCCGGCCGTCGGCCGGAAACGGCCGTTCCATTCACCTGGCCGACTCCCCGCGGCGGTTCGGGACAGTGCGGTTGGGGGCCCCGACGGCGTATCTATAAAAAGCGCGAGAACGCCGCACCGAATGACCGGTGCGGCGTTCTCTCTATCCGGGAGCGAGTCGGGTCTAGGTCGACGAGACGGTGTCGACCGGGGTGGCGCTCTTGTCGATGCGAGGGTCGCCCTCGTCGGCGAAATAGTCGTCGGGAGTGGTGCCGTCGACGCCCTCCGGGGTTTTCAGGGTGCGTAGCAAGAATGTCGCGAGGACCGCCACCACCAGGTTGACCGCCACCGCGACGAAACCGACGTAGATGGTTTTCTTGGTGTCGAAGCCGAACTCGGACAACGGGAACGCGGATCCGCCGAAGTGGGCGCGTTTGGTGACCGCGTTCGGGATCTGCCACAGCATCCAGAACGCCAGGCCCATACCCGCCGCCCAGCCCGCGATAAGCGCGCCGCGGTGCAGCCAGCGGGTGTAAAGACCGATCGCGACCGCGGGTGCGGTCTGCAGGATGATGACGCCGCCGATGAGCTGCAGGTCGATCGAGAATTGCGGGTCGAGGAAGACGATGAACGCGACCGCGCCGACCTTCACGACAAGCGAGGCGATTTTCGAGACCTGCGCCTCCTGGGCGTGGGTGGCGTCCCGCTTCAGGTATTCCTTGTAGATGTTGCGGGTGAAGAGATTGGCCGCGGCGATCGACATGATGGCCGCCGGGACCAGCGCGCCGATGCCGATCGCGGCGAACGCGATGCCGGCGAACCAGGCCGGGAATTTCTGGTCGAACAGCAGCGGCACCACGGTGTTGCTGTCGACCGTGCCCTCTTTCGCGCCGGGCAGCGGTTTCACCCCGGCCGAGATGGCCATGTAACCGAGCAGCGCGATCAGGCCGAGCAGGAAACTGTAGGCCGGTAGGGCCGACATGTTCCGCTTGATGACGTTGCGGTTCTTGCTGGCCAGTACACCGGTGATGCTGTGCGGGTAGAGGAACAGCGCCAGCGCCGAACCCAGGGCCAGCGTGACGTACTGAATCTGGTTATTGGCATTCAGCAGAATGCCGTCGCCGGGCGCCGCCGTACCCTGGAATTTCTTGTCGGCCGCGTCGAAGATGCTGCCCCAGCCGCCCAGTTTGTAGGGCAGGTAGAGCACCGCCACGATGATGACAAGGTAGATCAGCGTGTCTTTCACGAACGCGATGAGCGCGGGTGCGCGCAGCCCGGACTGATAGGTGTAGGCCGCGAGAATCGCGAACGCGATGATGATCGGCGCGTGCCGGGCGAGCAAGCTGTCGCCGGTCACGCCCATCGTCTTGAGCACCGCCTCGATGCCCACCAATTGGAGCGCGATGTACGGCATGGTGGCGACGATGCCGGTGATCGCGATGACCAGCGCGAGCGTCGGCGAATCGAAACGGGTGCGCACGAAATCGGCCGGGGTCACGAAACCGTGCCGGTGCGAAACCGACCAGAGCCGGATCAGAATCAGGAAGAAAATCGGATAGATGATGATGGTGTAGGGCACCGCGAAGAAGCCGGCGGCGCCGGCCCCGAAAATCAGCGCGGGCACGGCCACGAAGGTGTACGCGGTGTAGAGGTCGCCGCCGACCAGGAACCAGGTGACCCACCCGCCGAAGCTGCGCCCGCCCAGGCCCCACTCGTCGAGGTGCGCCATGTCCTTCGGCGCCCGCCACCGCGCTGCCACGAAGCCGATCCCACTGACCAGCAGGAACAGGAACGTGAAGACGACGATCTCGGTGATGTGATCGCTCATCGGGTCACCTCCGGGTCATCCGGTAAACGACGCTGGTGGTGACCACGCCCAGCAGGATGAAGGCGAACTGCAGCCAATAGAACATCGGAAAGCCCCACAACCGCGGCGAGTCGTGGTTGAACAGCGGGGTCAGCAGCGGCACCACGATGGGGATGACAAGCAGCCAGTTCCAGGGGCTGCGGTCGCTGCGGGCTGGAGTCGGGGGTGATTCTGGCTCGGCCATCAGCGCACCTCCTCGGTTGTCTCATAGTCCACAAAGACGCTAACGATGCGGACCGGAGTCAGTCGATCACTGTGCGCCGAACGGGTGTGACGGTGCGCTTAACGGCACCGCCACACCGCGGTAACTTTTCTACTTGAGACCGGCCGAGATCGCCTTGGTCAGCGACGCGTTGTCGTCGTCACCGTCCAGCGACCACATCATCGCCCCGCCCAGGCCTTTCGCCCGGATGTAGAACGTCTTCTGCACCATCTGAGCCGGGTCGTCATAGGTCCAGAACGTGGTGCCGTCGAACAGCCACGAGTTGCCGGCTCGCCAGTCCCGGTAGAGCGTGAAGCCGGGCAGGTTCTTCACCGTCTTGTAGTCCTCGGTGCCGTTCGCGAACACCCCCACGGCCGGGCCGGTGGCGGTCGCGAACCGGCCGTTCCCGCCGCTGGTGATCCCGGTCCAGCCCTGGCTGTAGTAGGGCAGGCCGAGCACGAGCTTCGACTTCGGCGCGCCCACCCGGGTCCAGGCATTGATCGCGTTGTCGGCCGAGAAGTCCGGGTTGTCCGGTGCCCCCTTCGGCACGAAGATCGACGACTGCTGATTGGCCCGCAGTTCCCACGAGCCGTGGAAGTCGTACCCCTGCACGGTCCCGAAATCGAGGTACTTGAAGATCTTGTGCCCCTCGAACCCGGCATCGATCTTCGCCGGCGAGGCCGGCAGGAACGCGGTCAGGTCGTAGTGCTTCCTCTTGCTCAATTTGTCGAGCTGAGCGCGGAACTCGGCGGCCAGCAGGGTGAAGTTCCGCCGATCCTCGGCCCGGATGACATTTCCGGCATTGCCGTCCGACCCCGGCCACTCCCAGTCCAGATCGATGCCATCGAAGATCCCCTTGGCGATGCCGGGTTCCTTGTCCGGCAGATTCCCCTTGATCCAGAGATCAATGCAGGAGCTGACGAGTTTCTTGCGCGAGGCGTCGGTCAGGGCCGCATCCGAGAAGTACGCCGACCCGGTCCAGCCACCCAGCGAGATCAGCACCCGCAGCTTCGGGTTCTTGGCCTTGAGCTCAGCGAGCTGATGGAGGTTGCCGGCCAGCGGCTGCCCCGCGACGTCAGCGACGCCGTCTACGCTGTTCGCGTCCGAGAACGAGGTTCCCCAGTCCGCCCACGGGTCGGCGGAGTCACAGACCCCGGCCGCCGTGACCGGGCCGAACGCGTAGTTGAGGTGGGTGAGCTTGGCCGCGGCGCCGGAGTTCTGCACCTTGGCGAGCGGAAAACCGCGACCGTAGATCCCCCACTGCGTGAAGTAGCCAACCTTGACGTATGACTTGCCGTGCGCCTGGGCCGCACCGGGAGCAGCCGCCACCAGCGTGGCGGCCACAGCGGCCACAGCCACCAGGCGTCGGGTGAGAACACGCATGAGTCCCCCAAGACAGTAAATAAACTTTCCTGATTGAGGAAGCTAAACGTCCACACCCGACTAGGGCAATGCCTGCCCGGACCGGAGTTGCTCGGCTTCGGCGTGCCGGCCGAGCGCCTCCAGATCATCCGCGAGGTTCCGGGCGGACCAGATCGTGTTGGGATGACGGTCACCCAGCTTCCGTCTCCGCCGGGCCAGCGTGTCCTCGTCCAGCTCGCGTGCCCGCTCGTACTCACCCAGCGCACGCAGGTCGATGGCGAGACTGGTGACCGACCTGAGGGTGTCGGAGTGGTCATCACCGAGCACCCGCCGCCGGCCCGCCAGGGTTTCCTCGTCCGCCTCCCGCGCCTGCTCGAACCTTCCCAGCGCGCGCAGATGGTCGGCGAGGTTATGGGCCGACCGGAGGGTGTCGGGATGATCGTTACCCAGGGTTCGCCGTCGCTGGGCCAGCGTGTCCTCGTCCAGGGCCCGCGCGTGTTCGTAATCCTTCAGCGCGCGCAGGGCGCCGGCGAAGTTGTCCGCCGCACCCAGGGTGAGGCCATCGTCATGACCAAGAACGCGGCGGCACCGAGCCAGCATCTCCTCGCCGAGCTCGCGTGCCTGCTCGTGCTCGCCCAGCAGGGTGACGGTGGCGATCAGATTGGTGGCGGATCGGAGGGTGGAACGGTGCTCGTCGCCAAGAAGCCGCCGTTTCCGGGCGAGGGCATCCTCGTGGAGGTCGCGTGCTTCCCGATACCGGCCGAAATGGTTGTACGCGCGGGCCAGGTTGTTGGCGGCTTCGAGCGTCGCATCGTCGTCCGGGCCGTGCCGCTCGGCCCAAGCGGCGTGCAGCTGTTCGGCCAAGGGGAGGGCCGCCCCGGCGTCGCCCCGGGCGAGGAGGAACCACACCGCCTCGTTGGCCACCAGGCGGATGTCCGGGTTGTCGTTGACGGCCGGGTCGAGGGCGAGAATGTGTGGGAGCAGTTGCGCCCAGCGCGGCCACCAGGCGGGCGCGTGACTGTTCTCCGGCCGGGCGGCAATGAGCAGGCCTTCGACCGTGTGGCGGTGGGCCACGGACTCGGGGTCGGTGTCGCGTAGGACGGCCTGAGTCAGCCGATGCAGCAGTGGGCCGCCGTCAACGATCCTGGCCAGTCCGTACTGCCGCAGCTTGGCGACGGTGCGGCCGAACGCGACGGTTCGCCGGGCCAGCTCGGCCAGGGGCGGCTGGAGAAGGTCGGGGCGGCCGGTGAACAGATCGGCAGGAATGGGCTCCGGCCCCAGGTGGGCGCACAGCGCCAGCAGTTGGCCGGCCGCCGGGTCGTCCCCGGCCAGGCGTTGTGCCGCGACCGCAACCGAGGAGGCCAATGGCGCCGGATAGCCGATCGGTGGCCGGCTGTCTCCCAGAAGATCGGCCGCATGCATCCGGAGCGCGGCCAGATAGGCGTCGATGTCGATGTGGGTCTCGGCGAGCAGGTCTGCTGCCTGTCCGATGGCCAGCGGCAGGTCGCCGAGGGCGTCGGCGAGGCGGTCCGCGTTCCGGTCATCGAGGTGCGGCAGATAGGAGTGCAGAAGCGCGGTCGATTCGGAGCGGGTGAACACGTCGACGTCCATCGGCTGCGCGACACCGGTCCAGCCCGGGTTGCGACTGGTGATGATGAGGTGCCCCGGTCCGTCCGGCAGCCACCGGACGAGATCGTCGCGGTCCTCGGCGTTGTCGAAGATCAGCAGCCATCGCGATCGGCCACGCAGATGCTGACCGAGGGCATCGACCGCGTCGGGCGTGGCCGTGCCGGCCACGGCCTGGCCGGCCTTGGTGGCGAGGTCGGCCAGGTGGTCGCCGATGAGTTCGGGTCGTTCCGACGGAATCCACCAGACCAGGTCGTACTCCCCGGCGAACCGGTGTGCGTACTCGAGGGCCAGCTGCGTCTTGCCGACGCCGCCCGTGCCGTGCAGCGCTTGCACCGCTGCCCGCCGGTTGCTGCCCAGCGTGTCGTAGAGCCGGTTGAGCATGGCATCCCGCCCGGTGAACGCCGGGTTCCGGCGAGCCAGATTCCACAGCCGCGGCAGCGACCCGGGCGGCCGCGGCCCGCCGGTCTCCGTCGTGCTCGGGCCTCCGGGGTACGGCGGAGCAACCACCCGGCCGCCGTCCCCCGGCGGGGCGCTCACCTGGCCGACCGAGTCCAGCAGCACGCCCACCGCCCGGTCCGCGGACAGCCCGAACACTTCGGGAACGATGATCGGCGCCCACAGCCCGCCACGAAGATCGACCCGGTCGATCCGCAGGGGAATCAGCTTCGTCTCCGGATCGGCGCGCCGCTGCGCGAGGCGGGCGGTCCACTCATCGGTGGTGAACCGGTCCGGCTCCAGATAGGCGGACGAGAGCAGGATCAGCATGGGGTTCTGCCGACTCAGTGCTCGATGCATCGCCTCGACGAAGTTGGTTCCCGCCGCCCAGTCGACGCTGTCCAACTCGGTTTCGTAGCCGGCCGCGTCCAGATGCCACCGAGCCCACTCCGCCCACGCCCGGTCGCGGCCGGCATGGGAGATGAAGATCCGAGGCACGTGTCCACACTGCATGCACGGGAGCGCGAAGACGACCACCGAACGGGCGGTATCCGCGATGAACTCTATCGATATCTCCTATCGGTTATATAGACTACCGCCCATGCGCCGTACCCTCGCTCTCGCAGCTGCCCTCACCCTCGCCGCGGCCGCCGCGCTCAGCGGATGCGGCGACGACAATGACAACGAAGCCGCCGGTGGCGGCACCCTGCGCATCGGATATCAGCGCTTCGGCGGATTGAGCCTCGTCAAAGCGCGCGGCGACGCTCCCGGCGTCACCTGGTCGCTTTTCGAAAGCGGCCCTGCGCTCACCGAAGCGATCAAGGCGGGAGCGATCGACATCGGGCAGACCGGGGAGGCGCCGCCGATCTTCGCGGCCGCCGCCAAGACGCCGTTCAAGATCGCCGCGGTCGGTGCACCCTCGCCGCAGAGCGAGGCCGTGCTGGTCAAGAAGAGCCGTGGCTTCAAGACCTTCGCCGACCTCAAGGGCAAGACGATCGCCCTGAACAAGGGCTCCAACGTGCACTGGCTGCTGGTCCGGCTCCTGGAGACCAATCATCTGACGCTGAACGACGTCAATGTGAAGTATCTGAAGCCGGCCGAGGGACGCCCCGCCTTCGACAACGACCAGGTCGACGCCTGGATCATCTGGGATCCCTACTTCGCGCTCGCCGAGAAGCCGGACGTGCAGATCCTCGCGGACGCGACCGGCGTCGCCAACAACCGCGAATACATTCTGGTCGCCCAGGACGCGGCCGATAAGAAGACCGAACAGATCAAGAGCTTCCTGACGACGTACGAGAAAACGACGGCCTGGGGAATCGCCCACCCCGACGAACGCGCCGCCGTCCTGGCCCCGGAATTGAAGATCGACGAGCCGACCACCAAGCGAGCCCTGGCCCGGGCCGCGCAGCCGATAGCCCCACTCACGGATGAGATCGGCACCGAATTGCAGGGCATCGCCGACGGCTTCACCAAGCTGGAGCTGATCCCGACCAGCATCGACGCGCGCTCGCTGATCGACATCCGCTTCGCCGGAGCGGCGCAATGACCCTGGTGGCGGCGCGACCTTCCACCGAGGCGGCGCCTGCCCCCGCGAAGAAAACCAGGCGCTGGCGAAGGCTGGTAAGCCCACTGCTGATCCTGGCGGTGTGGGAGATCGCCGCCCAAGCCGGCCTGATCTCATCGGACAAATTGCCCGCGCCCAGCACGGTCCTGCAGACCGGCTGGCGCCTGACCGCCGACGGCACCCTCGGCCACCACCTGCTCGACTCGCTGACCCGGGCCGCCGTCGGCCTGCTGATCGGCGGCACGCTCGCGCTGGTGCTGGGCTCGCTGGCCGGCCTGCTGCGCCTGGGCGACGATGCCATCGACCCACCGGTGCAGATGGCCCGCATGCTGCCCCACCTGGCGCTGGTCCCGCTCCTGATCATCTGGGTGGGCATCGGCGAATCAATGAAGATCACGCTGGTCGCGCTGGGCGCGTTCTTCCCGCTTTACTTCAATACGTACGCCGGAATCCGCGACATCGACGAACGCCTGATCGAGCTGGCCCGAACGTACGGCCTGGGCACCTGGCAGCGCCTGGTGCACGTGGTCCTGCCCGGCGCATTGCCGTCGCTGTTCCTGGGCTTGCGCCTGGCGATAGGCGCGGCCTGGCTGAGCCTGGTGGTAGGCGAACAGACCAACACCCAGAACGGCATCGGTTTCCTGATGATGGAGGCCCGAGAGTTCAGCCAAACCGACGTGGTCGTCCTGGGCCTGTTCGTCTACGCCCTACTGGGCCTATTCTCCGACGTCCTGCTAAGAGCGGCCGAAAAACGAGCCCTCTCCTGGAGGCGAGGCCTGAAAGCCACCTAACCTGTCAGGAGATGGATGGAGGCCCTCACACATCTATAGCCGATCCAGGCGTAGGGAGAGCGGGCTTCCTAGCCACAGCGCATGGTCTGTGTGATCGAGTAGGTCGCTGCCCGTCTCTGGGTGAATCAGAACGGACAAGCCGGCGCGGTTCAGCATCAGCCATTCGACGACGGCACCGAGTTGGACGCTGGTCAACTCCACCTGGACCTGTGGCATCGGCAGAGGTCCGCCGGGTCGGTCAAGCCAGCCTGTGACGCTGACCCCGGCCACCTCGGCCAGCCGAGAACCGACTGCTCGCGCCCGCTCAGCGTCACCCGGCTCGAAGAAGAGGTGAGCGTGGAAATTCAGCATGCTGCAGTATCGCCGACAACCCTTCCCCGACGTATCCCGCTCATCGCAGAGAATGCGGGAACCAGCCCCTGGCTTGGAGGGTGACGGGGCGAGTCGGCAGCTGTGGTGTCGACCTTGCCGAGTTGCTGTGAGCTCCTGACGGCAACTCTCCTAGATCTACACGGATTGGGCGACGAACCGCAGCATCGCCACCGGCCGGCGGTCTGAACCGCCTACCGGTGAGAAACCGGGAGGCAGACCGGAATCCGCCCGTCCGGAAACTCAGCCACTCGCAAGGCGCGCGCTGATCGGCAGATCCGGGCCTCTGCGGCGGGGCCGAATGTCACTCATGGCGAGTCGGGGAGGTTGTTCGCGGCTTGCGTGTCAGGGTCAACTCTGGCGGGCGAATTTCGGTGGCAGGCACCTTGTCCGGCGCATAACGCAGATCAAGACGGCGCGCCACGACCGGCGGCACGCTGCTGGGTGGCAGCGCGCCGCCGGTCATCGGGAGTTCGGCTGGGCTCGGCCGCTGAGGGGTCAGCGCAGGTGGGAGGTCTCGTTTACTGAGCGGACGGCTATGTTGCCGTCCGGCCAGATGTCCATGGTCGAGACTCCTGCCGCGTCCAGGAACATGCGGTGCAAGAAAGCGTCTGACGCCGCCAAAGCATCCTTCAGGATCAGCTTTATCGGGGAGACGTGGGAGACCACTACGACTACGCCGCCGGCGTACTCGTCCTTGATCGTGGCCATTACGCCTCTGGTTCGCTTTGACACCGCTCGGAACGACTCGCCACCGGGGGGCGCTACCGCGGCTGAAGCCAGCCACTCGCGCATCTCGTTCGGCCATCTCTGCTGTACCTCGGCGAAGGTCAGGCCCTCCCAGTCGCCGAAGTCGCACTCGATCAGGTCGGGGACCACCGTCACCGGGATGCCGCCCACCTCAGCGGCGATCAGCTCCGCCGTACGCGTACATCTGCCCAAGGGCGAGCTCAGGACGGCCGTGACATCACGGCTTATGCCGGCCACCCGGCCGCCGGCCGCCATCGCCTGCGCCTGGCCCTCGTCCGACAGGGGTACGTCGCCGCGGCCGGAGTAGCGGCCCTGCTTCGTCAGGGCCGTCTCACCGTGCCGGACCAGGATGATCCGGGTGGCGTTGTCCAGGGACGGGGGCGCCCAGGACGCCGGTGGCGCTTCGGCCTCCTCGGCGACGGAAACCTCGGGTGCCGAGCGCGGGATCTTGCCGGTGGCCTCGTCCATGGCGCGGTTGGCCAGGGCATCCGCCGCCTTGTTGCGTTCCCGGGGGATCCAGTCGAAGGTGACCTTGTCGAAGTGGGTGACCAGCTCGGCCGCGGTGGCCGCCAGCGGGCGCAGGCCGGGGTGTTTGATCTGCCAGCGGCCGGACATCTGCTCGATGACCAGTTTCGAGTCCATCCGGACGTCGACCTCGGTGGCGTTCAGTTCCCGGGCCGCCTTCAGGCCTTCGATCAGGCCGCTGTACTCGGCGACGTTGTTGGTCGTGGTGCCCAGCGAACCGAGGCGTTCCAGCAGGATCTCGCCGGTCGGGTGGGCGCGGACCACCGCGCCGTAACCGGCGGGGCCGGGGTTTCCCCGGGACCCGCCGTCGGCCTCGATCGCTACCCTCACAGGCCGGACTCCGCGGTGCGCACCATGATGCGGCGGCATTCCTCGCAGCGGACCACGTCGTCGGGCGCGGCCGACTTGACCCGGTTCAGGTCGGCGCCGTACAGCTCGATGCGGCAGCCGCCGCAGCGGCCGGAGCGGAACAGGGCCGCGCCGAGGCCCGACTCCGTCCGGATCTTGTCGTAGAGGGCGACCAGGTCGGCCGGCAGGTCGGCGGAGAGCGGGCCGCGGCTGGCGTTCTTGAACTCCGTCTCCTTGGTGATGTCGCTCATCGCCTCGTCGCGGCGGCGCTCGGCCTCCTCGCGGCGGGTGGCCGCGGCGGCCAGCCGGGCCTTGACCTCGGTCAGCGTCGCCTCGGCGGTTTCCTTCTGCTCCATCAGCTCGAGCTCGGCGTCCTCCAGCTCCGACTGCCGCCGGTTGAGGGTGGTCAGCTCGTGCTGGAGGCCCTCGATCTCGCGGAGCGCGCCGCCGCCGTCGAGGCGCTTCTGGTCGCGGTCCTTGCGCTGGCGGACCTGCTCGATGTCCTTCTCGAAGCGGGTGATGTCGCGTTCGATGTCGTCGACCGCGACCTGCGCGCGAACCCGCTCGTCCTCCAGCGCGGACAGCTCCCGCGACACGGTGTCGATCTCGGCGAGCTCGGGCAACGACTTCCGCCGGTGGGCGAGCTGGGCCAGGGCGGTGTCGACTGCCTGCAGGTCGAGCAGGCGGCGCTGGGCTTCCGGGGAGGCCTTCATGGCTGGGTCTCTTTCTCCGAGGAACTGAAAGCATGGACGGTCCAGGGGTCGGTGTCCACGTCGGACACCGTGACCGCGACGTCGAACTCGCCGCGCAGCCATTCGGCCACCTCGTCCAGCCAGGGGCGTTCGGTCGCCCAGTGGGCGACATCGAGCAGGGCGGGGCCGTCCTCGGCGAGATGCTCACTGGCGGGGTGGTGGCGCAGGTCCGCGCAAACGTACGCGTCGACACCCGCTCGCGTCGCATCGGACAGGAACGAGTCACCGGCACCGCCACACACCGCGACGGTGCGGATGGTCCGGGCCGGGTCGCCGGCCGCCCGCACCCCGGCCGCGGTGGCCGGCAGCCGGGACGCCGCGAAGCCGGTGAACTCGGCCAGGTCCATCGGCTCGGGGAGCTCGCCGATGCGGCCGATGCCCCGGCCGCCGCCGGTGGCGGCCGGCACGAGCGGGCGCAGGTCGCCCAGGTCGAGCCGCCGGGCCAGGGCGTCGGAGACGCCGGGGTTGGCCACGTCCGCGTTGGTGTGCGCCGCGTAGAGGGCCACGTCGCCGCGGATGAGCCGGTGGATGATGCGCCCCTTGTAGGTGTCGGGGGCGATCGTCGACACCGGCTTCAGCAGCAGCGGGTGGTGCGCCACGATCAGGTCGGCGCCCTCCGCGAGGGCCTGGTCGACGGTCTCGGGGACGCAGTCGACCACGCAGAGGACCCGGGACACGGCGTGGTCGAGGTCACCGAGCACCAGCCCCACCCGGTCCCAGGACTCCGCCCAGTCCCGGGGATAGCGCCGGTCCAGGGCGTTCACCACGTCCAGGACGGTGGGTGGTGCGGCGTTGTCGGTCACGGCCGACAACTCTATCGGGCTAGCTGACCGCGCCTGGCTCGACTCGGCTGCTCATCGTCACCGGATTGCTGACCGCCTGCAGGGCGCGCCGCCACGGGAACTGACTGCGGAAGCGATCGGTCTGCCCGGGGCCGCCCAGCCGGCACACATCCTCGCCGTACAGGACGTGCACACCCCAGTCGCGGAGCTTGGCGAGACTTTCGTGCAGCGCGGGGTGCAGAGCCATCACCTTGTTGGTGTAGGGGACGACGGCGGTGGCCACGCCGTACCCGTAGCCCTCGACGAGCAGGCCGAGGACCAGCGTGTCGGTGATCCCGGCGGCCCACTTGTTGACCGTGTTGACCGTGGCCGGCGCGACGATCATCGCGTCCGCGGCGGGCAGCATGTCGGGGTCGCCGGGGCTCTTGTAGTAGGTACGTACCGGATGTCCGGTCTGTGCCTGCAGTGCGGCCACGTCGACGAACTTGCGACCGTCCGGCGTCGTGATCACACACACCTCCCAGCCCTCCTGCTGGGCCAGCCCGACCAGAATGCCGACATCACGGGCAATAGGGGATCCACAGACCAGGATGTAGAGCACGCCTGGCGAGTTACCGGTAATCACGCGGGGACCCACCTCATACGCCGACTCCCATCTGCTCAGCCAACTCCGCGATCGGAGCCGGCGGCGTGCCTCGCGTCCGGCGAAGCACGTCGGATAGAACCTCGTGGGCGAGCGGGCGGCAGCGGATCTCCGACGGGGCGAGCCGGTCACCCTCGAGGAGCATCTCGCTGGCCTTCTCGATGTTGCCGATCTGCGTGTACCCGCGGGCGATGTCCAGGTAGTGGTGCGCCCGCCGCTCGGGCAGCATCGCGTTGAAGCCCACCGGGTTGAGCAGTTTCTCGTGGGTCTCCACCGCCATCCGGCCGTCGCCGAGTTCGACCGCCGTGGCGCAGCGGTGCAGCTGCACGTTGGTCGGGCCGAAGCTGGTCCAGTAGTGGTTGAAGTCGCCGCCCAGCTCCAGGGACGCCTGCTCGGCACCGCAGAGCAGGTCGCGCACGGTCGCGCTGTCGCCGATCCGCGCCGCCGCCATGGCGCCGTTGAGCAGCAGCATGCCGTACACCGAGAGCCGGTCGGGGTGGGTCTGGTCGCGGCTGGGCGCGAGCCGGTTGGCGATGTTGACGTTGACCTCGAGCGACGGACGCACCCGGCCGAGAGCCAGCAGCGCGCTGCCGACCCGGTAGCTGGCCAGCCCGGCGAGCAGCTGGTCGCCGGCCCGCTGGGACACCGCGATGGAACGGTCCGCGGCGAGCCAGGAGAGCTCGTGCTCGCCGACCTTGCGCAACGCCGAGGAAGCGATCTGGTAGACCTGCCCGAGCAGGTGGGCCGCGTCCTTGGCCTCGTGCGTGGTGGCGTGGGCACTGTCGGCGGCCTGCGCGTCGCGCAGGAGCTTGGGCAGGGCCCGGGCGAGTACGCCGTACTTGGCGTGCTGGTAGGTCAGCCAGGCGTGGCTGACCGCTTTACGCATTTCCGTCAATGGTGGCGAGTTAGGCACAGCCTGGAAGAACGCGCTCATCTGGTCATACCGCTCCAGAGCCGCGCGAATCTCCTCAACTTCCACCTGGTCGATGCAGTTCTGTGTTTCCGGCCGCCGTTCCACGTCCTTGCCCAGCAGCAGCTGGACATCGACCTGAAGTACGTCGGCGATCTCGTAGACCACGGAGAACTTGTCGAGTCGGCGGACCCCGCGCTCCACCTTGTCAACCCAGCTCTTGGACTTACCCAACCGGTCCGCGAAGACCTGCTGGGACATCTTTCGTCGGCCGCGCCAATAGGCGACGCGGCGGCCGATCGGCAGCTCGTCCACGGTGCCTCCCCCGACTCTCCGACGACCCCCGCCGGCGAGCCCTTGTGTCAACTGCAGTCTGACCACTTCACGCGTACGTGTGTCGCACAGCGTGTGTGATCGCCTGCTCACCGATGCTCGTAGTTTTTGTTGCAACTTGCAAAGGGTGAATCTGCCGAACCCAACGAGGTGTGTCGGGCTTGGATACGGTTCCGGCGGCTGATATGGCCGTCGGTCCACCCGAAAATTCTCCTGGACCGAAGGTTGTGGAGCCATGCAGTGGACTGCCAATCGGCCGTTCGTCCACCTGGAACGGTTGCGTCTGCGCCGGCAAGCGCTGCGTTACGCCGCCCACGGCTGGGCCGTGACGCCGGGCGCCTGGCTGGCCGGGAACCGATTCGCGTGCGGCCGGCCCGGCTGCCCGATCATGATGTGCCATCCGGCCATGGAGTCCTGGGAGGACAGCGCCTCCACCGACACCGGCCTGGTGCACCGGTGGTGGCGGCACCGACCGCACAGCGTGCTGCTCGCCACCGGCCTGCGCTTCGACGCGCTGGAGGTGCCGTCCTCGCTCGGCCTGCGAGTTTTCGGCGCGGCCCGGCTGCACGGCGCGGCCGGCCCGGTCGCGGTCACCGCGGCCGGACGCTGGATGTTCCTGGTGCGGCCGGGCGCACCGCTGCGCGTCGAGTTGGAGCACCGGCTGGACGTGGTGCGGCACGGCCGCGGCTCGTGGATCCCGGCCGCACCGAGCCGGATGCTGGAGGGCCCGGTGCGCTGGGCCGTGCCGCCCGAGCGCACACAGTGGACGCTGCCCGCGCCCGAGGTCGTCCAGAAACTGCTGGTCGAGGCGATCGGTGCGGTCCGGGAACCGCGGATCACCGTGCCGCGGCAGCTGTCCACCAGCCGGCGAGCCGGATAGGCCACCAGCCGGCGAGCCGGACAGGGGCGCTAACGTCCGACCGACCGCCGGATCGTTGACGCTGGTGGCGGACGGTACACGGGCATCGGCGGGGGCACGCATGTCGACAGACAACGTAGTTGCATTCTGGGTGACGGTCGAGTCACACAAAGGAATGAACGTGCGTGATCGCGGTGCCGGCACCCGGCCCCGCGGGTCACGCCCGGTCGGTTCCCGTCCCCCGGGGACTCCGCGACGTAGTTGACGGCCGGGCCCGGACGTGGATCCGGGCGCCCTGCCGGTCGAAGATGGTGAGGAACTCGACCGCCTCACCGGCGCTGCCGAACCAGTGCGGCGTCCGGGTGTCGAACTCGGCCGCCTCGCCGGCCGGCAGGATCAGGTCGTGCGGGCCGAGGATCAGGCGCAGCTTGCCGGTGAGCACGTAGAGCCACTCGTAGCCCTCGTGCGTTTTCGGGTCGGGCTTCTGCCGGGTCTCCCCGGCCGCGATGATGTGCTTGAACGCCTGCGGCCCGCCCGGGTTGCGGCTCAGCGGCAGGATCAGCTGACCGAACCGTTCGATCGGTCGCGCGTACACCCGGGGATCGCCGGTCGGCGGCGCGCCGACCAGCTCGTCCAGCGGCACCCGGTGGGCCTGGGCCAGCGGCAGTAGCAGTTCCAGGGTGGCCTTGCGCTGCCCCGACTCGAGCCGGGACAGGGTGCTGACCGAGATCCCGGTGGTCTCGGCCAGGGCGGCGAGCGTGATCCCCGATTTGCGGCGCAGCGCCCGCAGCCGGGGCCCGACCTCGCGGAGCACGTCATCGGTAGGGGTCACGGCACCAATGATGCGGCAGCGGCCAGCTCCCGGTAGGCGTCCAGCACGACCGTGGTCCGGCTGGCCAGCTCGGGCGCGGACTCGGCGGGCGGGGCGCCCGCGGTGAGCCGGGCCAGCACGTGCTCGGCCTGCCGGGCGGTCGCGCCGATCCGCAGCTCCCGCACGAACGTCTCGCCGGCCTGCGCGGTCTCGTCGATGCTGCGCAGGATGCGGTTCGCCTGCCCGGCCGAGTCGAGCCACAGCTGTTCGGTGCGTTCCCGCTGCTCAGCGAGGGCCAGCGCGGCCGGGCTGTCGGCGGGCACGTCGGCCATCCGTACGCCCAGCAGGCCGGTCCGCAGCGCGCGGATCTCCTGCCGCCGGACCAGCAGGGTGGCCAGGTCGTCGAGGGCGTGGGTCAGGGTGCCGTCGGCAACCTCCGGGTCGATCATGCCGGGCAGCGCCGGCCAGGTCTGCCGGATCCGGCGGGCGACGGCGACGGCCCGGCCGTAGGCCGCGCGCTCCTCGGGCGTACGCAGGACGCGCGCGCCGGAATCGCGGGGAATCGCGAAGGTCGTCCGCTGTGCCCGGCGCCGGTCGTCCCAGCCGGCCAGGCCGACCGTGACCAGGATGATCCCGGCCAGCAACCAGCTCGGCAGGCCGGCCGCGAACATCAGCGTCGAGACGAGCACCAGCGGAAGGCTCAGGCGGGCGAGAAAGGCAACCCGGACCTCGCGGCTTCGCCCGCTCGGGGTCACGGGAAGGAGCTCGGTCACGGTTCCGGTGCGGGTGCGGCGGGCGCGACCGGTCCGGGTCTTCAGCGGGTACGCCGAGACCACGGTCTTCTCGGTATCCGCGCCGATGAACAGCTCCGCCACAACACCCCTCCCCTGATACCTGGGCGGGCCCGATCGCCGAGGGGATCTCCGACCGGGGCCCGCCCACCGGCGGGTACTCCCCGCAGGCAACAGTTGGATCGGCTCCCGGCCGGGTCGAGTTGAATGTTCATCCGTTGCTTCCCGGTTGCCCTCCGGGTGGGGCGCCTCACCCGACGGTGATCGATGTAGCCTCTCCGGGTGACTGCCGTCGATCTGATCCTGCGTAAGTTCGACGGTTCCCCGCACCGCCAGGTCACCGGGCAGTTGCTCGGCGAGGACGCGTACGGCACCTGGCTGGCCACCCCGCGCGGCAGCGTGGTCAGTTACCACTACGGCGACCGGCCGACCGGGCTGACCCGGGCCGACGCGGTCCGGCTGATCCCGGCCGAGGGCTGGTGGATGGCGATGTGCCTGGCCGAGCCGGACGCCCGCGACATGTACTGCGACGTCACCACCCCGGCCCGGTGGACCGGCCCGGCCGAGATCACCGTGATCGACCTCGACATCGACCTGGTCCGCTACCGCGCCGACGGCCGGGTGGAGGTCGAGGACGAGGACGAGTTCGCCGAGCACCGGGTCTCGCTGGGTTACCCCGACGAGATCGTCGCGGGAGCCCTGCAGGCGGTGGCCGAGCTGCGCGAGGCGCTCACCCAGAACGAGGAACCGTTCGCCGACCATTACCGCAAGTGGCTCGGCCAGGTGGGCCGGTCCTGAGCGAGCCGGCCGCCCGCCTCCGCTGACCCCGAAACTGTCAGAGGGTGACCCTAGTGTCACCCCCATGAATGACACCGCGCTCCAGTCGTCCCCCATCACCCTCGACCGCCGCGTGGTCCTCGGCGACACCGACTATCAGGTGACCGCTTTCCCCACCGATGACCACCGCATCGACCTGTGCATCGTGAGCACCGACCCCGACGGCCGGGTGATCAGCGAGCTGAGTGCCGGCCTCTGCCCCGCCGACCTGCCCAACGTGACCGACGTCCTGACCTCGACCCTGGCCGGCCTGATCGCCATGACCCAGCCCCCACCGCCCCCACCCCACTAGCGGCCCCCGCACCCAAGCGACCGCAACCACGACATCGTGGGGCCTCCGGGGGCTCGGCCCCCGGAGTAGATATGACAAGGCCCCCTGTCCGCGCTTTCTGCGGACAGGGGGCCTGCCGGGACTGGTGGGCGCGGTAGGTTTCGAACCTACGACCCCTCGCTTGTAAGGCGAGTGCTCTCCCACTGAGCTACGCGCCCGTTCACGTCATCGTAGCGGCAAGGTCGCTATCGCCGCGTCCCAGGCTGCTCGGTCTCGGGCCACGCCGGGACCGGCCTCCTCGGCGAAGCGGATGACGCCGGCCCGATCGATGAGGAAGGTGCCCCGGTTGGCGAAGCCGGCCGTGTCGTTGAAGACCTGGTAACGACGCGCCACCTCGCCGTGCGGCCAGAAATCGGCCAGCAGCGGGAAGTCGAAACCCTCCTGCAGCGACCAGACCTTGTGGCTGTAGACGGAATCCACGCTGACCGTCAGCACCTGAAGATCATCGGTGGCATAACGGTCGATGTTGTCCCGAATACCGGTCAGTTCGCCCTTGCAGGTCCCTGTGAAAGTCAGGGGGTAGAAGACCAGCAGGATCGCCTTGCGGTCGGTGAAGCCGCCCAGCCGTACCTCTTGGTTGTTCTGATCCTTGAGGGTGAAGTCAGGCGCGACGGCCCCAACCGGCAACGGCATGGGCACATGCTAACCGGACCGGCGCCAACGGACGCCGGCCGGCACGGAGATCACAGCGAGCTACTTCTTCTTGGCACCCCTGGGGGAGACGAGCCGGGCACCCGTCCAGTCCTTGCCGGCGTTGACCGTCGAGGTCTGCTGCAGGCCCGCCGTCTGGGCGGACTCGCTGATCTCGCTCGGTTCGACGTGCCCGTCACGGCCGGCCTTGGGAGCCAGAAGCCAGACCACGCCGTTACCGGCGAGGGGGCCAAGGGCATCGGTAAGCAGTTCGAAGAGGTCACCGTCACCGTCGCGGTACCACAACAGCACCGCGTCGACGACCTCGTCAGTGTCTTCGTCGACCAACTCGCCGACGCGTTCGGTCAGGGTGTCACGGAGGTCCTCGTCGACGTCGTCGTCGTAGCCCATCTCCATGACCACCATGTTCGGCTCGAAGCCGAACCGGTCCGCCAGGCTGCGTACGCCGTCGGCCTGACCAGCGGTCGCGCTCACTGTCTAAGTCCTCCTAGCCAAGAATAATGAAGTTGCCGGAAACCTTGGGGTAGTCCACACACTTGTGGGCTCATGCGCAAGTGGCGCACCGGGTGTGTGGCAATTTACCGTGCCAGCAGCGCATGGGCACCCTGTGTGATCGCATCCTCCCCCACCACCACGTGTTGCGCGGCCGGTCCCAGCGGAATCAGCGAGTCCGCCGATGCTATCCGCCGCGCGGAGCCGACAAAACCGCCATCCACCAGGGCCGCGAGGATGCCCTCGCCGACCCCGCCGGAGCGCCGGGTCTCGTCGACGATCAGCACCCGGCCGGTGGCGGCGGCCTCCCGGACCAGATCGGCGGCCGGCAGCGGGCTGAGCCAGCGAAGGTCCACCACGCGGGATCCGTAGCCCTCCTCGGCCAGCCGGGCGGCGACCCGCAGGGACAGCCGGACGCCGTTGCCGAAGGTCACGATGGTCAGATCGGCGGCGTTGCCCACCGGATAGGTGCGGGCCCGGCCGATCGGCACGTGCTCACCCGACCAGGAGACCGGCCCGGCGTACGGCGAGAGCCACTCGTTGTCGCCGGCCTCGTAGAGGTCGCGGGTGTGGTAGAGCGCGATCGGCTCGAGGTAGACGCAGACGCTGCCGTCCGCGGCGGCGGACGCCAGGCAGGTGCGCAGCATCGGCGCGGCGTCGGCCGGCCGGGACGGCACGGCCAGCACCAGGCCCGGGATGTCGCGCAGGACGGCCACCGAGTTGTCGTTGTGGAAATGCCCGCCGAACGCCTGCTGGTAGGCGAGACCCGCGACACGTACGACCATCGGGTTGCGGTAGGCGCCGGACGAGAAGAACGACATGGTGGCGGCCTCGCCGCGCAACTGGTCCTCGGCATTGTGCAGGTAGGCCAGATATTGGATCTCGGGGATCGGCAGCAGCCCGTCCAGGCCGGTGCCCAGGGCCAGGCCGAGGATCGTGGTCTCGTCGAGCAGGGTGTCGAAGACCCGCTCGGCCCCGAAGCGCTCCTGCAGCTTCTTGGTGACGCCGTAGACGCCGCCCTTACGGCCCACGTCCTCGCCGAACAGCAGCGCGCCCGGGTTGGCCAGCAGCGCGTCGGTGAGCGTCGCGTTGATCGTCTGAGCGAGGGTGAGCGGCCCGGCCTGCTCCGGCAGCTTGCCGTCGAAGGCCTGCATGCGGGTGGCGGCCCCGGGCCCGATGGCCCGGGTGGCCACCTCGGTGATCTCGTGGGCGACGCGCAGCGGCCGGCGCGGGGCGAGCGGGCCGACGACCTCGGTGAGCGAGGTGAGCTTGGGCTCGCCCAGCACCTCCTCGGCCACCTTGCGGACCTGCCAGCCGATCTCGTCGTACCGGGCGATGACCTCCTCGGGGCCGAGCAGGCCGGCCGCGACGATCTCCCGGGCGGTGGCGATGATCGGGTCCCGCTCGAGGTCGCGGTTGATCGCCTCGGTGGACCGGTAGGCGACCTCGGCGTCGGCACCGGCGTGCCCCATCAGCCGCACGGTGGACAGATGCAGCACGGCCGGCCGGCGCTCGCGGCGCACGAACCCGGCCGCCTCGGCCGCGGCGTCGTAGGTGGCGGCCAGGTCGCAGCCGTCCGCCGAGGTGTAGCGCACGCCGGGGCGGGACGACAGCATCGCGGCGAGCCAGCCGTCCGGGCTGGGCACGCTGATCCCGAGCCCGTTGTCCTCGCAGACCAGCAGCAGCGGCAACCGGACGTCGGAGTGTTCGAACCAGCCGGCCGCGTTGAGCGCCGCGGTGGCGGTGGCGTGGTTGGCCGACGCGTCGCCGAAGGTGGCCAGCGCGATCGCGTCGGCCGGCCAGCGCCGGTCGGCCCGGGAGCGGGCCAGTGAGAAGGCGAGACCGACCGCGCGCGGCAGGTGCGAGGCGACGGTCGAGGTGGTCGGCACGATGTTCAGGTCGGCGCTGCCGAAGACCTTGTGCCGGCCGCCCGCGATCGGCTCGTGCGCGCTGGCCACGACGCCGCGCAGGACGTCGCGGGCGGCGTCGGCGAGGCTCTTGGCGCGGGCGCAGAAGAACGCGGCCGAGCGGTAGTGCAGCAGCGCCGGGTCGGTGGGCAGCAGGGCGGCGGCGACGGCGGCGTTGCCCTCGTGGCCGGACGAGCCGATGGTGTAGAAGCCCTCGTTGAAGCTGCGTAACCATCGGGCGGCCAGGTCGAGGTGGCGGCTGGCCAGTTGGGCGTCGAACAGTTCGAGTGCGCGTGCCCCGGTCAGGGTCGAGCCGTCGCGGACGGCGTCGCCCGGCGCGCGGCGCGCGTCGGGGGCCGGCAGCGCGGTCACCGCGTCGCGGAAACGCTCGTCGAGGTTCTGCGGGGTGGTCACGCGATTCAGCATTGCCGACCTGAGCCACGCCCGCCACGTCAGAAGTCAGCAAATTGCATTCATCCGGCTGCGAAGAGTGTTTTACTCGGCTAATGATCTTGAGAGCGGCAACGGTCGTGCTCTGGCTGGGCGCCACGGCGGCCCTGTTCCTGCTGCTGGATCTCTACACATAGGCTGGCCGATAGGCTCGCCCGATGCGTACCGAAGTGATCTCCGTCCGGACCGGCGGGTCGCCGGTTGTCCGCGACATCACATCTGAGGCCGCGGCGTTCGTCCGGTCCGAAGGGGACGGCCTGCTGCACGTCTTCGTGCCGCACGCCACCGCGGGCCTCGCGATCATCGAGACCGGCGCCGGTTCCGACGACGATCTGCTGACCGCGATCGACCAGCTGCTGCCGGCCGAGGACCGGTGGCGGCACCGGCACGGTTCCCGCGGGCACGGCCGTGACCACGTACTTCCGGCCTGGATCCCGCCGTACGCGACACTGCCGGTGATCGGCGGAAAGATCGCGCTGGGCACCTGGCAGTCGATCTGCCTGGTGGACACCAACGGCGACAACCCGACCCGGCAGGTGCGGTTCTCATTTATCAAGGGCTGATGAAGTTACTGGTCAGTACGTGTGTCCCGGATCGCGGACACCCCGGGTAGGCGTGACGATGCCCACCGAGAGGGGGCAGGATGGAGGCATCTCCGAGCGACCCACACAATGCGCCGCTCGGTTCCTACACCCGACCAAGAGGATTGCCTGTGGCCACGGAGCGCAAGCGCCCGGTAATCAGTGATGGCCTGCCGAGCCAGCTTCCGGACATCGACCCCGAAGAAACCAACGAGTGGGTCGAGTCCCTCGACGGAGTCATCGACGAACGCGGCGCCAAGAGAGCCCGTTACGTTATGTTGCGCCTGCTCGAGCGGGCCCGGGAGCGACAGGTCGGCGTTCCGCCGCTGACCTCCACCGATTACATCAACACGATCCCGCCGGAGCAGGAACCCTGGTTCCCCGGCGACGAGTTCGTGGAGCGCCGCATCCGGGCCTACATCCGGTGGAACGCGGCCATGCTGGTGCACCGTGCGCAGCGACCCGAGATCGGCGTCGGTGGTCACATCTCGACGTACGCGTCGAGCGCCAGCCTCTACGAGGTCGGCATGAACCACTTCTTCCGGGGCAAGGACCACCCCGGCGGCGGCGACCACATCTTCTACCAGGGCCACGCCTCCCCCGGCATGTACGCCCGCGCCTTCCTCGAGGGCCGGCTCAGCGAGAACGACCTGGACGGCTTCCGCCAGGAGCTCTCGCACTCCGGCGGTGGCCTGCCGTCCTACCCGCACCCCCGGCTGATGCCGAACTTCTGGGAGTTCCCGACGGTCAGCATGGGCCTCGGCCCGCTGAACGCGATCTACCAGGCGCGCTACAACCGCTACCTGCAGAACCGCGGCATCAAGGACACCAGCCAGCAGCACGTCTGGGCGTTCCTGGGCGACGGCGAGATGGACGAGGTGGAGTCGCTCGGCGCGATCGGCCTGGCCGCCCGCGAGGAACTCGACAACCTCACCTTCGTGATCAACTGCAACCTGCAGCGTCTCGACGGCCCGGTCCGCGGTAACGGCAAGGTCATCCAGGAGCTGGAGTCGTTCTTCCGCGGCGCCGGCTGGAACGTGATCAAGGTCGTCTGGGGCCGCGAGTGGGACCCGCTGCTCGCCGCGGACACCGACGGCGCGCTGGTCAACCTCATGAACGTCACGCCGGACGGCGACTACCAGACGTACAAGGGCGAGTCCGGGGCGTACGTTCGGGAGAACTTCTTCGGCCGTGACCCGCGCACCCGCAAGCTGGTCGAGGGCATGACCGACGACGAGGTCTGGAACCTCAAGCGCGGCGGCCACGACTACAAGAAGCTGTACGCGGCGTACAAGGCGGCCACCGAGCACACCGGCCAGCCGACCGTGATCCTGGCCAAGACGATCAAGGGCTGGACGCTGGGCTCGCACTTCGAGGCCCGCAACGCCACCCACCAGATGAAGAAGCTGACCCTGGACGACCTCAAGGGCTTCCGGGACCGCCTCTACCTGGAGATCAGCGACAAGCAGCTCGAGGAGAACCCGTACCTCCCGCCGTACTTCCACCCCGGTGCGAAGTCCGACGAGATGCAGTACATGCTCGAGCGCCGCCGCGAGCTGGGCGGCTCGATCCCGTCCCGGCGCACCAAGCACAAGTCGCTGGCGATCCCCGACTCCAAGGCGTTCGGCG
The DNA here is from genome assembly GCF_016862435.1 of Paractinoplanes tereljensis. Lineage (GTDB taxonomy): Bacteria > Actinomycetota > Actinomycetes > Mycobacteriales > Micromonosporaceae > Actinoplanes > Actinoplanes tereljensis. The sequence goes on along the minus strand of NZ_BOMY01000024.1, from coordinate 19,038 downwards.
ACGTCAAGCGGGGCAGCGGCAAGCAGAAGGTCGCGACCACGATGGCCTTCGTCCGGTTGCTGAAAGACCTGATGAAGGACAAGGAGTTCGGCCCGCGCTGGGTGCCGATCATCCCGGACGAGGCGCGTACCTTCGGGTTGGACTCGCTCTTCCCGACGAAGAAGATCTACTCCCCGCACGGCCAGACCTACACGTCGGTCGACCGGGAGCTCTTCCTGTCGTACAAGGAGGCGACCAACGGCCAGATCCTGCACGAGGGGATCAACGAGGCCGGGTCGACGGCGAGCTTCATCGCGGCGGGCACGTCCTACGCCACGCACGACGAGCCGATGATCCCGCTGTACATCTTCTACTCGATGTTCGGCTTCCAGCGCACCGCCGACGAGCTGTGGGCCGCCGCCGACCAGATGACCCGGGGCTTCCTGCTCGGTGCCACGGCCGGCCGCACCACGCTGAACGGCGAGGGCCTGCAGCATGAGGACGGCCACTCGCTGCTCATCGCGGCCACCAACCCGGCCGTGGTGTCGTACGACCCGGCGTTCGCGTTCGAGATCGCGCACATCGTCGAGAACGGCCTGCACCGGATGTACGGCGAGAAGCAGGAGAACATCTTCTACTACCTCACCATCTACAACGAGCCGATCCTGCAGCCCGCCGAGCCCGCCAATGTCGACGTGGAGGGCCTGCTCAAGGGCATCTACCGCTACAAGGCAGCCCCCGAGACCACCGGACCGAAGGCACAGATCCTGGCCTCCGGCACCGGCATGCAGTGGGCGCTCAAGGCCCAGGACCTGCTGGCCCAGGACTGGGGCGTGGCCGCCGACGTCTGGTCGGTCACCTCCTGGACCGAGCTGCGGCGCGACGCCGTCACGATCGAGGAGCACAACCTGCTCAACCCGGGTGACCAGCCGCGGAAGCCCTACATCCAGCAGAAGCTGGAGGGCACCGAGGGCCCGGCGGTCGCGGTCAGCGACTTCATGCGGGCGGTGCCCGACCTGATCTCGCGCTGGGTGCCGAACGACTACACGTCGCTGGGCACCGACGGCTTCGGCATGAGCGACACCCGGCACGCGCTGCGCCGGCACTTCCACGTGGACGCCGAGTCGGTGGCCGTGGCCACGCTGCGCCAGCTGGCGCTGCGCGGCAAGGTGCCGGTGCACGTGCCGGCCGAGGCGGCCAAGAAGTACGCGATCGACGACGTCAACGCGGCGCCGGTCGGCGAGACCGGCGGCGACAGCTAAGGAGCACAAAAAACATCGGACAAAAGGCCCTACCCGTACGGGTGGGGCCTTTTGCGCTCAGAGGGTGCGTCCACGTGCCGATGGGTATGAGGTGCGCCTCCAGATAAGCCACCGCCTGCTCGCCCTCGGGCTGGGCGGGGTCCTGAGTACCGCGGTCGTCCTGGTCGGCGTCGGCGCCTGGCAGAGCAGCCGGTCGGCCGACAGCACCGAGGTCGAGGTGGTCCGGCAGAACACCGAGAACCTGGACCGGGCGACCAGCGACATCACCACGCTGGTGAGCTCGGTCGCCGACGAGGTCCAGGACGCGGTGGCGGCCGACATGAAGGCCGCCGACGTGCTGCTCGACCAGCGCGGCGGGGCCCGGCTGTCCGGCCGCACCGCGACCTGGACCGCGACCAACCAGACCACCCAGGCCAAGAAGACCGTCACGCTGCCGCGGCTGACCATCGGCGGCACCTGGCTCGGCCAGAACACCGACACCGGCACCGCCACCCCGTTCGTCGACGACGTGGTGGATCAGCTGGGCGGCGCGGTGACCGTCTTCCAGCGCATGAACGCCGCCGGTGACCTGCTGCGGGTCGGCACCACGGTGAAGGCCACCACCGGCAAACGGGCGATCGGCACGTACATCCCGGCGACCGCGGCGGACGGTACGGCGAACGCGGTGGCCACCGCCATCAAGGCCGGCAAGTCGTACCGGGGCGTGGCCCAGGTGGTCGGCACCTGGTACATCACCGCGTACGACCCGATGAAGGACGCCTCCGGCGCGGTGATCGGCGCCCTGTTCACCGGGGTGCCACAGGCCGACGCGCTGACCAACCTGACCGCCGCGATCGCCGCCGAGAAAGTCGGCGACAACGGCTGGACCTCGGTCTACAGCACGTCGGCCAGCGACGCCGGCCGGGTGATCGCGTCCAGCCTGTCCGACCAGGTCGGCCAGACGGTGCTGGACGCGACCGACGCGAAGGGCGCGAACTACGTCGCGGAGATCGTGGCGAAGGCGCCCACCCTGGGCGAGGACGAGACCTGGCGTACGGCGTACCAGTTACCCGGCGCGTCGAACGGCACGAACGGCGCGACCACCGCGACGGTGGCGTACTACTCGCCGTACAGCTGGGCCATCGTGGTCGCCGGCTACGACGCCGACGCGGCCGGCGCGGTGAACGCGGTCCGCGACGGCCGGCGCGACATGCTTGTCGCGTTCATCGTGGCCGCGCTTCTCCTGGCGGTGGCCGGCGGCCTGGTGGCGGCGCTGCTGGCCCGGCGGATCGCGGGCCGGTTGCGGCTGCTCACCGACGCGCTGTCCCGGCTCGCGCATCGCGACCTGACCGTCTCGGTACACGTCGGCGGCACCGACGAGATCGCGGTGGCCGGCGAGGAGCTGAACACCGCCGTGGCCGAGCTGCGCAACGTGATGACCGAGGTGACCAGCGCGTCCCACCAGGTCTCGGCGGCCGCCCAGGAGGTGGCCGCGAACGGTGGCGACCTGTCCTCCTCGGCGGAGGCCGCGTCGGCCCGGGCCGGGTCGGTGAACCGGGCCGCGGAGGGCGTGTCCAGCGTGGTGCAGACGGTGGCCGCGGGCGCCGAGGAGATGGGTGCCTCGATCTCCGAGATCTCGCACAACGCCCAGGAGGCGGCGCAGGCCGGCCGGGACGGCGTGGCGCTGAGCTCGGCCGCCAGTGGGGTCATCAACGAGCTGCGCGACTCCACCACGGCGATCGCCGACGTGGTGCGGCTGATCGCCGGCATCGCCGAGCAGACCAACCTGCTCGCGCTGAACGCCACCATCGAGGCGGCCCGGGCCGGCGAGACCGGCAAGGGCTTCGCGGTGGTCGCGAACGAGGTCAAGGAGCTGGCCCAGGAGACCGCGCGGGCCACCGAGGACGTGACCTCACGGGTGGCCGCGATCGAGGGCGACACCACCCGGGCGGTCTCCGCGATCGAGGCCATCACCGCCCGGATCGCGCAGGTCAACGACTATCAGACGGCGATCGCGGCGGCGGTCGAACAGCAGGCGGCCACGACCGCGGAGATGGCCCGCAACATCGCCGAGGTGGCGTCGGGCAGCCAGGACATCGCCGAGGGCATCGGGGTGGTCAGCGGCGCGGTGGACGGCACCCGTCAGTCGGTGACCGTCTCGCACCGGGCTGCGGACGAACTGAACGCCACCGCCCGCCGCCTGACCGGCTTGGTGGACCGATTCACTGTTTGAGCCGGTTCGCGTACGCCGCAAGCTTGTCGAATTGCTGATTTGTCCCCAGCAGCATGTAGCTCTGGATCATGTCGGTGAGGTAGCCGGCGTAGTGGTTGGTCATCTCGGTGCGGCCGTCGCCGAGGTCGGTGAAGGTGATCGTCGATTTCCCGCCGCCGATGCCGCGCTGGCCGTCCCATTCGAATTCGAGCACCGACGGTTCGTCGACCTTGGTGAACCGCATGTCCGACGGGTATTCGGTGCCGTCGTCATCGGAGACCATGGTCAGCCGGAAGACGCCGCCCGGGCGCACGTCCATCTCGACCGTCGAGCGCGGCGTGTGCATGCCGGCCGGTCCCCACCACCGGGCGATCTGGTTGGGGTCGGTCCAGGCGCGCCAGACCAGCTCACGCGGCGCTTCGAAGACGCGCACGATGTCGAGCTCGCGGAACGTCATCTCCTCGTCGGTCACTGCTCGGGTCCCTTCAAGATCGTACGGAGGTGGGCATCCAGTTTGTCGAAGCTCGACTCCCAGAACTGGCGATAGCGGCTCATCCACTCGGTCGCCTCGCGCAGCGGCTCGGCCTCGAGCCGGCAGGGCCGCCACTGCTTCTCCCGGCCGCGGGAGATGAGCCCGGCCCGTTCGAGCACCTTGAGGTGCTTGGAGATGGCCGGGAGGGTGATCGCGAACGGCTCGGCGAGCTCGTTGACGGTCGCCGGCCCGTCGGCCAGCCGGGCCAGGATCGCCCGCCGGGTCGGGTCGGCCAAGGCGCCGAAGATGACACTGAGCTGGTCAGTGGCCACCTCAGGCCGGCACGTAGGTGACCACCTCGACGCCGGTCGCGGTCTTCCACGAGTCGGCCAGCGTCAGCGCGATCTTGGTGCCGTCGTCCCAGAGCTTGCGGCCCTCGCCCTGCACCACCGGGAAGATCATGATCCGGTACTCGTCGATCAGGTTGTGCCTGGTCAGGTAGTTCACCAGGCTGGCACTGCCGTTGATCAGCAGGTTGCCGGGCTCGGTGCGCAGCTTGGCCACGGCGTCGGCGACCTCACCGGCGATGAAGCTCGCGTTCCACTCGGGAGTGGTCAGCGTGGTGGTGGCGACGTGCTTGGGCATCGAGTTCATCTTCACGCCGAAGTCGCCGGTCGCCTCCTCCATCTGCGGCCAGGCGGCCTTGAAGCCCTCGTAGGTCTTGCGGCCGAGCAGAAGCGCGTCGGCCTCCCGCAGATTGCCGGCCTGCCAGCCGCTCAGCTCCTCATTGAAGTAGGGCCCGCTCCAGGACGGCTCCTCGAAGACGCCGTCCAGCGTCGTGTACTCCACCGCTACGATCTTTCCCATTTCACCCTCCGGTTAATTAGCTAGTCGGTAAACTACCACGCAAGAGCCTCTCGTCAAGCTGTCTGACATTCCGTAAGCTCCTCACTACGGAGAGGAGGCTCGATGGTGGTCACTCCCAAAGCTCAGGGAAATCCAGCACTGGCCGAGCCCGTCGTCAACGTCCGGCGCACCTGGATCGGTCTGCTCTTCGCCGCCAATCTGGGCCTCTGGATGGCCTACTACACCCCCCTGCAGGTGCTGCTGCCCGAGCAGATCGAAGACCTCGGCATCGCGCACAAAGAGCTCTGGCTGGGCATCGTCACCGGCATCGGCGCGATCGTCGCCGTCGTCGTCAATCCTCTCGCCGGCGCCCTCTCCGACCGCACCCGGCTGCACTTTCTCGGGCGGGCCTGGGGCCGGCGACACATCTGGACGGCCGGCGCCGCGCTGCTGCTCTCGCTCTGCCTGCTGGTGCTCGCGGTCGCGCCCAACCTGTTCTGGATCACCGTGGGCTGGGCTCTGGCCAACATCGGCATCAACGTCATGCTGGCCACCCTCACCTCGGCGGTGCCCGACCGGGTGCCGGTCGCCCAGCGTGGCCTGGTCTCCGGCTGGATCGGCATGCCGGTCGCGCTCGGCCTGGTGGTCGGCGCCATCCTGGTCACCACGGTGGTCACCACCCCGTCGCCGGGCTATCTGATCATCGCGATCGGCCTGCTGCTCCTGGTCGCGCCGTTCGTGCTGCGCACCCCGGACGACCCGCTCGGCGACACCGTCGTCCCCCGCTTCACCTGGCGGGCGTTCCGGGTCGACATGCGCGCCAACCCCGACTTCGCCTGGGCCTGGGTCACCCGTTTCCTGGTCATGCTGGGCAACGCGCTCGGCACGCTCTACCTGCTCTACTTCCTGTCCGACGCGGTCAAGCTGGAAGACGCCGAGACCGGCCTGCTCTACATGATCCTGCTCTACACGGTCGGCATGGTCAGCACGGCGATGCTCGGCGGCTGGCTCTCCGACCGGGCCGGCAAACGCAAGGTCTTCGTGGTCTGGTCCGGCGTGATCATCGCGGTCGCCGCGATCCTGCTGGCCATCTGGCCCACCTGGCCGGTCGCCATGGTGGCGGCGGTGCTGTTCGGCGCGGGCTTCGGCATCTACCTGGCGGTGGACACCGCGGTCGTCACCCAGGTGCTGCCGGCCGCCGCCGACCGGGCCAAGGACATCGGCGTGATCAACATCGCCCCCTCGGTCTCCCAGGCGCTCGGCCCGGTGCTGGCCGCCCCGGTCGTCGCCTTCCTGGGCGGCTATCCGACCCTGTTCGTACTCACCGCGGTCACTTCGCTGGCCGGAGCCCTGGCCGTGCTGAAAATCCGTTCAGTGGCCTAGGTACCCTTAGCGGGTGACTGTTCGCGTACGTTTCGCCCCGTCCCCGACCGGCATGTTCCACGTCGGCGGCGCCCGCTCGGCGCTGCAGAACTGGATCTATGCCCAGCAGCACGAGGGTGTCTTCGTGCTCCGGATCGAGGACACCGACGCCGCCCGGAACCGTCCGGAGTGGACCGAAGGCATCATCGCCGCGCTCGACTGGATCGGCATCGAGCGTGGGGCGTACGAGGGTCCCTACTACCAGTCGTCCTACGCCGCCGACCACACCGCCGCCGCCACCCGGCTGTACGGCGAGGGCAAGGCCTACTACTGCGGCTGCAAGCGGGATGACGTCATCGCCCGCACCGGCAACCAGCACTCCGGCTACGACGGCTTCTGCCGCGACAAGAACCTCGGCCCCGGGGACGGCCGCGCGCTGCGCTTCCGCACCCCCGACGAGGGCGAGACCGTGGTGGAGGACCTGGTCCGCGGCAAGCCCACGTTCGAGAACAAGCTGATCGAAGATTTCGTCATCGCCCGCGGCGACGGCTCCCCGCTGTTCCTGCTGGCCAACGTCGTGGACGACATGACCATGGGGATCACCCATGTGTTCCGGGCCGAGGAGCACCTACCCAACACCCCCAAGCAGCAGCTGCTGTGGGAGGCGCTGGGCCACACCCCGCCGGTCTGGGGTCACGTTCCGGTCATCGTCAACGAGAAGCGGCAGAAGCTGTCAAAGCGCCGCGACAAGGTCGCCCTGGAGTCGTACCGCGACGAGGGTTACCTGGCCGCCGCGATGCGCAACTATCTGATGCTGCTCGGCTGGGCACCGTCCGGCGACCGGGAGATCGTGCCCTGGTCGGTGATCGAGGACGAATACCGGATCGACGAGGTCAACCACGCACCGGCGTTCTTCGACGTCAAGAAGCTGCGCGCGTTCAACGGTGACTACATCCGCGCGCTGGCGCCGGACGAGTTCGCCGCGTGCTGCGCGCCGTGGCTGCAGGGCACCGACACCATCCCGGCCCCGCCGTGGTCGCCGGACGCCTTCGACCTGCAGGTCTTCACCGCCGTCGCGCCGCTCGCGCAGACCCGCATCGCGGTGCTCTCCGAGATCGTGGAGTACGTCGACTTCCTCTTCCTCGACGAGCCGGTCCGCGACGAGGCGTCCTGGGCCAAGGCGATGAAGGGTCCGGCCGCCGAGATCCTGGACGCGACCGCGGACGCGTTCGAGGCGCTCGAGGACTGGTCGGCCGAGCCGCTGAAGGCCGTACTGGAGGACGTCGGCCTGGCCCGCGAGCTCAAGCTGGGCAAGACCCAGGCGCCGGTCCGGGTCGCGGTCACCGGCCGCTCGGTGGGCCTTCCGCTCTTCGAGTCGATCGAGGTATTGGGCCGGGAAAAGACGCTGCGTCGCTTGCGCGCCGCACGGGCCGCACTCTAAAGAATTTCGGGTACGCGGTTCGCGTACCCGAAATTTTTGCCTTTATCGCATTTGCCGCCCACCAGGCCATCGCTTCCCGTCGTTCCGGTAACGAATACCGCTGCGCGGGTGACCTGGACCCCATCTGCTTGCGAGGCATGGGTACTATTCGGCCGCTGATCAACGGCCGTTGTCGTCTCTCCGGTCATCCCCAGATGGCTCCAATTCGTCCGGCTCGAGATGCGCCCGGGCGTCGGTCCGGGGAGGCTGTGTGGGGCTTCGGCCGTGCCGCGATCCACCGTCGCGCCGCGACCAGCCACGCACGAAGCCATGTCCACCACGGGGCGGGGAGGCCGGACCATGGTTCGAGGGGCCATCAAAAGGGTGATCTCTGGGGTCGGGGCGATCGCTATCGCCGCATTGGTCACGATCGGGGTGGCACCGGCGGCGCAGGCCGCACCCAAGCCGGCCGCGAAACCGACAAGTGTCCAGATTGTTGGCAAAGACATCAACGGCACGCTTATCGTCGACCCGACCGACGGCGCCCGCCTCTTCGACACCCTGCTCGCCGAGGTCACCTGGATGGCCACGGCCACCCCGCAGACCACCGCGCCCGCGGCCGACAAGCTCGGCCCGAAATACACGCTGACCGTCATGCTCAAGACGGCTCCGCAGATGGTCTACGAGCTCTACCCGCTCGCGGCCGGCGGCCCGCGCGCGCACCGCCCGGCCAAGCAGCCGGTCATCGGCAAGACGGTGACCGACGGCTGGTTCTACGGCCGGCTCACCATGTCGGAGACGCTGCGGGTCAGCGGCGTCCCGCTGGAGGCCCGGCCCGACGTGGTGGCCGGCGGCATCGGTGGCGGCATCGGCCAGGACCTCAACGCCGACGAGCTCGACCCGGTCACCGGGGTCAACAACTTCCTCGGCGAGATGCGCCAGCTCCTGCTGGTCAACGGCGCGGTCCTGGTGGTCATCGCGTTCGGCCTGGCCGGCATCGCCTTCCTGATCCGCCGGAAGGTCTAAGAGCCCGCTAGGAAATCGGCACCGGCACCCGGAAGGCCGGGCACGCCGCGGAGGACGGGCCGGAGCACTGCTCGTCCGGGCCGAAGGCGTCGAACAGCTTCTGGCCGGTGGTGATCTTCTCGATCTGCGCGCCGGTCAGCCCCGGCTTGCCCTTCGACGCGTTGTCGGTGCCCCGCTCGCCGGTCGCCATCACGGCCAGGGTGCGCCCGTCGGTGATCCGGCGGGCGATCGTCTGGTGCACCTGCCAGTCCCGGTCCTGATCGGCGTCGTAACGCACGTACTCGACCCCGGCCGGCGCCCACTCGGTGCGGGCGCACTTGCCCGGCGCGGCCAGCACCGGGAAGCACAGGTCCTCGGCGACGTGGTAGATCGCGATCTCGACGGTGCCGCGCGGCTTGCCGTCCGGGTCGGTGATCGAGTACTGCCGCCAGCCGTTGCCGCGCTCCGGCGGGCGCGGGACGATGTGCAGCTTCTTCCCGTCCACCACCGGCGCGAGCACCGCCAGCACCGGGTCGGCGACGCTGGACGGCACCGGGACCGCGCTGGCGGTGGCCCGGGCCGGGGCCGGGGCCGGCGGCTGGGCCTGGGTGTCCGGCATCAGCGTCGTGGTGAGCAGGTAACCGGCGATCGCGATCACCGCCACCGCGGCGGCACCGGCGCCGAGCAGCCCGCGGGTGCGCCGGCGCCGGATCCGGTCAGCGTCCCGGAAGATCGCGTCGACCTCGTCGCCCAGGTCCGGCTCGCCCTCCAGCACGCGCTCGAGGAGACGGGTCAGCGGCTCGTTCATCCGGTCAGCGCCGCCTCGGACTCGATGAGCAGCTTCTGCAGGGCGGACAGGCCGGCCCGCTCGTAGGCGGCGACCCGCTCGTCGTCGAGGTCGAGCATGGCGCCGACCGCATCGGTGTCGAAGCCGTCCCAGTGCCGCAGCACCAGCACCGCCCGGCAGCGGGGCGTCAGCTTGTGCAGGGCGTCGAGCAGCAGGATGGACTCGGCCGCCACGCCCTCGGCACCGGCCGCGGCCACGAAGACGTGCTCGCGGCGCCGGTTGCGGCGGCGGCAGGCCTCCATCAGTTCGGCGTACGCGTACACGTCGGGGTCGGCGACCGCGCCGCGGCGGGTGTCCGCCACCACCCGGGCCAGGCAGGCGCGGGTCAGTTCGGTGGCGAGTTCCCAGTCGCCGCACATCAGGAACGCCGATCGGCGCAGGTGCGGCAGGCGGCTGGCTACGAAGTCGTGCAAACCGTCGTCGTCACCGGACATAGCACCTTTATAGGAGAAAGTCGCTTTCGTCGTGACGAAACACCGATCACACCGCCCGAACGGTGACCTCCACCAGGCGTACGAGATCGGCCAGGTTCTCCTCGAACTCCGCCGGCTGGCCCGGCGGCAGGCCGCCGGTCACCTCGCCGGTCGCGTAGCCCAGCAGGAAAGCGCAGATCATCCGGGCCAGGCCCGGCACCCGCGCCGCGTCCACCCCGGCGTCGTGCAGGATGCCGCGCAGCGCGGCGGTCAGCCAGGACGCCGACGCGCCCGCCGCCGAGCGGTTGAGCAGCAGCGGGAACGCGCCCGGATGGTCGAAGGCGAGCTGCCGGACGGCCCGGCCGAGCGCGCGCAGCCGGGTCCGCCAGTCCGGATCCCGGTCACCGGCGACCGACGAGCCCAGTTCCTGGTGCAGCAGGTCGACCAGGCCGTCGAGCAGGGCGTCCTTGCCACCCACGTACGGATAGAGCGCCATCGAGGTGAGCCCGACCCGCTCGGCGACCGCCCGCATCGACATGGCCGCCAGCCCGCGCTCGTCGACCAGCGCGAGCGCCTGGTCCAGGATCAGCCGCCTCTTGTCGTCCACACCCCACCGTGTCGGGCGGACGCGGCCGACCGGTCGTGCCGCGCCCGGCCACTCACCCGAGCGGGTGAGACCTCAGCACCAGCGGCCGGGCGGGCGGCCCCGGCTCGAGGCCCGGCGGCGCGGCCGGACCGCGCCGTGCAGGTGACCTCCGGCCCAGCCGTGCAAATCGGTGCGACAGCTGACCCGGCTCGGCCCTGGCTCGACCTCGACGACCGGTGTAGCCATCGGCGGCATCGGTTGTGCGTCTTCGAGCGCGGGATCGATGTCGGCGTGCAGCGGCCCGTCTTCCCGTTCCGGCATGTCGCCTCCCCCATCCTTCACGCGGTGTCCCATCGGCTACCCCGGCGCCGCCATTACGGTTCCGGAAAGGAGGAACCTTCCGGCCGGGGGAACCGGGCAATGCTAGTGCGACAGAGTGCCAGGTCACCGACCGAAATCGTGGCAGGGGCGCACCGCTATCTCGACAAAACCCCCAAATCGGCACAAAGTTCTTTTGTAATACGCCTAATTGCCCCGTGACCTGCGGTCTTGCAACTTGCAGCAGGAAACTGGGGCAGAAGTAACCGGTCGCCTCGACGTGGCAGTCTGTGTGGCGTGGCAGACACGGCGAAACCCCCGCTCGCCGCCACCCTGCGCCGGATCGAGCGCAGCGCGGGCGCGCTGGCCAGCTCGGCGGTCGCCCGGATGGACGAGACTCTCCCCTGGTTCCGCGCCCTGCCGGCCGACCAGCGCTCCTGGGTCATGCTGGTCGCCCAGGCCGGCGTCCGGTCGCTTGTCGAGTGGCTGCGCTCCGGCGGCGCGGTCGCCACCACCCAGGAGATCTCCGACGAGGTGTTCGCGGCCGCGCCCCGCGCGCTGGCCCGCTCGATCACGCTGACCCAGGCGGTCCAGCTGATCAAGGCGACCATCGATGTGGCCGAGTCCGAGGTCGGCGAACTGGCCGCGGCCGGCGAGGAGAAGGCCCTGCTCGAGGCCATCCTCAAGTTCTCCCGGGAGATCGCCTTCTCGGCCGCCCGGGTCTACGCCCGGGCCGCCGAGTCGCGCGGAGCCTGGGACGCCCGGCTGCAGGCCATGCTGGTCGACGCCCTGCTGCGCGGCGACTCCTCCGACGTGCTGGCCAGCCGGGCCGCCGCGCTGGGCTGGGCCGACGCGCCGCCGGTCGCGGTGGTGGTGGGCCGCTCCCCCGGCGGCGAGATCACCTCGGTGCTGCACGCCGTCTACCGGGCCGCCCGCCGGGCCCGGCTCGAGGTGATCGGCGGCGTGCACGGCGACCGGCTGGTCGTGGTCATGGGCGGGGTGACCGACCTGGCCGCGAGCGCGGCGGCGCTGGCACCCAGCTTCGGCGACGGCCCGATCGTGGTCGGACCGGCGGTGCCCTCGCTCGACCAGGCCACCGAGTCGGCCCGGGCCGCGCTGGCCGGCTTCCGGGCCGCACCCGCCTGGCCGGGCGCGCCGAACCCGGTCGCGGCCGACGACCTGCTCCCCGAGCGGGCGCTGGCCGGCGACGCGGCGGCCCGGCGCGCGCTGCGGCACGACGTCTACGGCTCGCTGTCCCGGGCCGGCGGCGGCCTGCTCGAGACGCTGGACGCCTTCTTCGCCTCCGGCGGGGTGCTGGAAAGCGCGGCCCGCGAGCTGTACGTGCACCCCAACACCGTCCGCTACCGGCTCAAACGAGTCGCCGAGGTGGCCGGCCTGTCGCCGCTCGACGGGCGGGACGCCTTCGCCCTCCGGCTGGCGATGACGTTCGGCCGACTTGACCCTGCGACCTAAATCACGACTCAGGTCAAGAGCTCCGACCAGCAACAAATGGGGCGCAAGTGGGACCCGTTTGTAGGAAACCTACAACGCTGGTCGTAGGGTTTCGTTGCCGCCGTCAACCGCGGATGGCCCCTTCATCCGGAAGAGTCAGTGCCGTGCTCGCCGTACTTTCGCCCGGCCAGGGCTCCCAGAAGCCCGGCTTCCTGACTCCTTGGCTCGCGCTTCCCGGCGCCGAGGCCCGCCTGCGTGAGTGGTCCGCGCTCGCCGACGTCGACCTGCTGCACCTCGGCACCGAGGCCGACGCCGACGAGATCAAGGACACCGCCCGCACCCAGCCACTGCTGGTCGCGGCGACCCTGCTCGCCGCCGAGCAGCTGCCGCTGACCGGGGTGGACGTGGTGGCCGGGCACAGCGTCGGCGAACTCGGCGCTACCGCGCTGGCCGGCGTCCTGTCGGCCGACACCGCGATCACCCTGGCCGGAGTCCGCGGCCGGGAGATGGCCGCCGCCTGCGCCCTCGAACCGACCGGGATGAGCGCGGTCCTCGGCGGCGACCCCGCCGAGGTGCTGGCCGCCATCGAAAGCCACGGCCTCTACCCGGCCAACCGCAACAGCGCCGGCCAGATCGTGGCGGCCGGCAGCCTGGAGGGGCTGGCCAAGCTGGCGGCCGAGCCGCCGGCCAAGGCCCGGATCATCGCCCTGCAGGTGGCCGGCGCCTTCCACACGCCGTTCATGGCCCCGGCCGAGACCGCGCTGGGCGTGGTCGCCGCCGAGGTCACCGCGCACGACCCGGCCCGGGTGCTGCTGTCCGATCTCGACGGCACCTCGGTCACCAGCGGCCGCGAGATGGTCGGCCGCCTGGTTCGCCAGGTCACCGCCCCGGTCCGCTGGGACCTCTGCATGCGCACGCTCAAGGATCTCGGCGTCACCGGCGTCATCGAGTTGCCGCCCGCCGGCACCCTGGCCGGTCTGGTCAAGCGCGAGCTCAAGGGCGAGGGCGCGCCGGAGATCGTCACCCTGAACACACCGGACGACCTGCCGGCGGCACTCGACCTGATCGCCCGGCACGCGACTGAAGGAGCAACACGATGACCGCGGGTTCCCGCATCGTCGCGATGGGCCACTACCAGCCCTCGCGCGTCGTCACCAACGACGACCTGGCCAGCACCATCGACACCAACGACGCGTGGATCAAGGATCGGGTCGGCATCGCCGAGCGGCGCATCGCCGGCTCCGAGACGGTCGCCGACATGGCCACCTACGCGGCCGAGAAGGCCCTGGCCAACTCCGGCCTCAGCGCCGCCGACATCGACATGGTCGTCGTCGCCACCTGCACCTCGATCGACCGCTGCCCGAACGTCGCGACCCGGGTCGCGGCCAAGCTCGGCATCGCCGCCCCGGCCGCGTTCGACCTGAACACCGCCTGCTCCGGCTTCTCCTACGCGGTCGGCACCGCCGACCACGCGATCCGGGCCGGCGCGGCCCGCAACGCCATCGTGATCGGCGCCGAGAAGCTCTCCGACGTCACCGACTGGACCGACCGCAGCACCGCCGTGCTGTTCGGCGACGCGGCCGGCGCGGCCGTGCTCACCGGGGTGCCCGACGGCGAGGAGCCCGGGGTCGGCCCGGTGCTGTGGGGCTCGGCGCCGGACAAGGGCGACGTCCTGAAGATCGAGGGCTGGCAGCCGTACATCCACCAGGAAGGCCAGATCGTCTTCCGCTGGGCGACCACCGCGCTCGCCCCGTTCGCCCGCCAGGCCTGCGAGAAGGCCGGCGTCGACGTCTCCGAGCTGGCCGCCTTCGTTCCGCACCAGGCCAACGCCCGGATCATCGACGGCATCGTGAAGCGGCTCGGCCTCGGCCCCGACGTGGTCGTCCCGAAGGACCTGGCCGTCTCCGGCAACACCTCCGCGGCAAGCATCCCGCTGGCCCTGTCCAAGCTGGTCGAGCGCCGAGAGGTGCCCGCGGGCGCCCCGGTGCTGCTGTTCGGCTTCGGCGGCGGCCTCACCTACGCCGGCCAGGTCGTCCGCTGCCCGTGACGGGCGGAACGACCCGGTCGGAGCACCTCCCCAACTGTTGAGAGGAATCACCAAGAAATGGCAACTCGCGAAGAGATCACCTCTGGCCTCGCCGAGATCCTCGAGGAGGTCGCCGGGGTGAACCCGGACGACGTCGCCGAGGGGAAGTCCTTCACCGACGACCTGGACGTCGACTCGCTGTCGATGGTCGAGGTCGTGGTGGCCGCCGAGGAGAAGTTCGGCGTCAAGATCCCCGACAACGAGGTGCAGAACCTCAAGACCGTCGGCGACGCCGTCTCCTACATCGAGGCGAATCACTGACATGAGCAACGTAGACGTCGTCGTCACCGGGCTCGGCGCGACCACCCCGTTGGGCGGGGACGTCGCGTCCACCTGGGACGCCATGCTCGCCGGCCGCTCCGGGGTGAGGGCTCTCACCCAGGAGTGGGCGGCACAGCTGACCGTCCGCATCGCCGCCGAACTCGCCGTCGAGCCCTCCGAGGTCATCGAGCGGGTCCGGCTGCGCCGCCTGGACCGTTCCGAGGCGATCGCCCTGATCGCCGCGAAGCAGGCCTGGGCCGACGCCGGCCTGGAGGGCACCGGGCTCGACCCGGAACGCCTCGGGGTCAGCTTCGGCAGCGGAATAGGGGGTGCGCAGACGCTCCTCAACCAGGACGACATCCTCGAAGCCCAGGGCCCGCGCAAGGTCAGCCCGCACACCGTGCCGATGCTCATGCCGAACGGGCCGGCCGCCTGGATCGGCATCGACTTCGGCGCGCAGGCCGGCGTGCACGCCATGGCCAGCGCCTGCGCCACCGGCGCCGAGGCCCTCGCCCTGGGTCTCGACATCATCCGCTCCGGGCGCGCCGACGTGGTCATCGCCGGTGGCACCGAGGCGGTCATCCACCCGCTGCCGTTCGCCGGTTTCGCCTCCATGCGGGCCATGTCGACCCGCAACGACGAGCCGGAGAAGGCCTCCCGTCCCTGGGACAAGGGCCGCGACGGCTTCGTCTTCGGTGAGGGCTCGGGCGCGGTCATCCTGGAGCGCGCCGACCACGCCAAGGCCCGTGGGGCCCGGGTGTACGCCCGGCTCGCCGGGGCCGGCATCACCTCCGACGGTTACGACATCGTCCAGCCCGACCCGGAGTGCAAGGGCGGCATCCGCGCGATGACCAAGGCGATCCGCGACGCCGGCCTGACCGGTGCCGACATCGCGCACGTCAACGCGCACGCCACCTCGACGCCCGCGGGCGACATGGGCGAGATCATCGGCATCCGCACCGCGGTGGGCACCCACCCGGTGATCACCTCTACCAAGTCGATGTCCGGCCACCTGCTGGGCGCGGCCGGCGCGGTCGAGTCGATCGCCGCCATCCTGGCCATCCGGGACAGCGTGGTTCCCCCCACGATCAACCTGGACGACCCCGACGAGCGCCTGGACCTCGACGTGGCGGCGCACAAGGCCCGTCCGCTGGAGATCCACGCGGCGATGAACAACTCGTTCGGGTTCGGCGGCCACAACGTGGCCCTCGTCTTCACCCGCCCCTGAAACAGCTAACAGGCCGTCCGGGGAAGTCCGGTCACCGCGACCGGTGACTTCCCCGGCGCCTTGGCCTTTCCGGCGATCACCGCGGCGAGCGCGGTCAGCGACAGCTTGCTCGACGAATACGTGGCGACCAGCACCGGCGACTTCGCCGAGGCCAGCAGGTACGGCGTGTCCATGATGACGGTCACGGCCGCGGCCGGATCCAGGTCGGTGCCGGAGTCTCCGTAACCCACCAGGTGCACGACCTTGCCGCCGGCCGCCAGCACGTTCACCCCGGCCGCCTGCAGCGCCTTCACCAGTGTCACCCGGGCCACCTCGCGGCCGTCGGCGGCGGTCACCGTGACCGGGCCGGCGACCAGCGGGCCGGTGCAGGGGCCCTTCAGCACCGTGATCGACGCCGCGTCCAGGGCCGCCACCGCCTGCTGGTGGGCGGCCGAGCCGACCGTACCGATCTCCGGCGGCCGGGTCTGCGCGGTGCGGAACTTCAGGGTGAGGATCCGGGTGACCGCCTCGACCAGGCGTTCCCGCTTGAGCGAGCCGCTCTTGAGGCCGGCCAGGATGCCGTCCCGGGCCGCGGTGATGTTCGGCGGCATGAGCAGCATGTCGTTGCCCGCGTTCAGCGCCCGCACCGCGGCGTCGCCGGCCGGCCACTTCATGGCCGGCGGCATGTTCATCGCGTCGGTAATCGCGACCCCGGTGAACTTGAGCGACCCGCGCAGCAGGTCCGTCATGATCTTGTGCGAGAACGTGGCCGGCACCCCCTTGTCGACCGCCTGCACGTCCAGGTGGCCGGACATCACCACGCCCGCGCCCGCCGCCACGCCGGCTTGGAACGGCGGCAGGTCCTGGGTCGCCAGCTGCCCGGTCGACTGGGTGATCACCGGCAGGCCCTCGTGGCTGTCCCCGCTGGTGTGCCCGTGCCCCGGGAAGTGTTTGAGGCCGGCCGCCACGCCGCCGGCCCGCAGCCCGCGCACGGCCGCCGCGACCTGACCGCCGTTGACCGCCGGGTCGCTGCCGAACGACCGGGACCCGATCACCGTGTTGGCCGGCGGGCCGAGCGTGTCGGCGACCGGGGCGAAGTCGACGGTGATGCCCATCGCGGCCAGTTCCGCACCGGCCGCGTGCCAGGCGTCCTCGGTGAGCGGCGACTGGCCGGCCGCGCCCGCCCCCATCGCCGACGGCAGCATGGTGACGCCGTTGGTGATCCGGGTGACCACGCCGTACTCCTGGTCGGTGCCGATCATCAGCGGGGCACCGCCGGGCAGCTGCCGGGCCGCCGCCTGCAGGCCGTCGGTGAACCGGCGGACCTGCTGCGGGTTCTCCACGTTGGTCGCCGGGTTGGTGGAGCCGGTCGGGTCCTGGGCGGTGAAGCTGACCAGGATCAGGCCGCCCAGGTGGAACTTCGCCACCATCTGCGCCGGGGTGTCCACACCGGCCAGGTTCTGGTTGCCGGCGGCCGAGGTCTTGTCCACGATGGTCGCGTCGCTGCCGTAGGCGTACGGCATGAGGACCTGACCGGCCAGATCGGAATCGGTCATCGCGGCGATCGCGGTGGCGGCCTGGGCCGCCGGGTCGGCGCTCGCGGACGCGCTCGGCGCGGCCGACGGCAGCGGCGGCGGCGAGACGGCGTCGGCCTCCCCGGTCGGGACCGCGACCGGGGTTTCTTTCTTGCTGCTGCACGCGGCTCCGGCCAGCACTAACGGCACGACCAGGGCGACCCGCAGAATCCGCTTCACATAGGTCATCTCAGCAGGCCGCCGCACCCTGCGCAAATCGCACGAATTTATCCCGATTTATCACCGGTGTCGGATTTCCCGAGCACAGACGCCATCAACTCGGCGTCGCCGACGCTCAGGAGCGGGTCAGCCGACCCGGGTGAGCAGGGTGACCGGCGCGCCGTCGCCCGCGTAGCGATACGGCTCCAGCTCGGCGTCCCACGCCGTGCCGAGCGCCTTCTCGAGGGCATGCGAAAGGGCCTCCGGCGCTCGCGCGGAGGCCATGATCGAGCGCAGGCGGTCCTCGCCCAGCTGAATGTCCCCCGAAGCGCCCATGATCCCGTGGAAGAGCCCGCGGCCCGGCACGTGCATGAAACGCTCGCCGTCCACGCCCGGGCTGGGTTCCTCGGTTACCTCGAAACGGATCATGGGCCACTGCCGGAGGGCAGCAGCCAGCTCGGCGCCGGTCCCACCACGTCCGGTCCAGCTGCATTCGGCCCTGCGCGCGCCGGGATCAACCGGCTGCACGGTCCATTGCAGGTTGACCGGCGCGGTCAGAACGCGCGCGATCGCCCACTCGACGTGCTGGCACACGGCAAGTGGGGTCGAGTGGACGTATACGACGCCACACGTTGGCACGGTGACCTCCCGGAGACCGAGGTGCGTCTTCCCCTACGACCTCGACCGCGGTTGATCGTGTCCCATGATGCCGGTTGGTACGGATGGTGCGCCAGAGAATCGGCAACATCGACATCGGAACTGCCGTAGTGGCACACCCTGCTCAACGGCCGGACCTGCTCCGACGGCACGGTTGAACGGCAATCGTGTAGAGTTGGCGAGGCCTTTTTTCTGCGTTCTCAAGGAGCTCCGCCGTGGCGAGCAACACCTCAAAGACCGCCCGCGCATCAGTCCGCGCCGGCCAAAGCACCGGTGGCGCCCTGAGCGTGCTCGGTGAGTACAAGTACCTGATCCCCCTCGCCAACGGTCGCTTCGCCTACGTGCGCAACCTGACCAATGGCAAGACCGCCCACCTCAAGACCGACTCGGACGCTTTCGTCGAGGAGATCCGCATCCTGGCCGCCGCCGGTCACGGCACCAAGATCCGCGCGGAGCTCGAGTCCCTCGAGTCCACCAACCCGCAGCACGGCTGGGCAGCCACCGAGAAGCGCCTGGTAGACGCCGGCGTCTTCGAAGCAGCCTGACCAAACCGAAAAGGCGCCTCCCGCGGGAGGCGCCTTTTTCGCGCCCACTGATCATCATCCCACCGAGATCATCAGACCCCAATAACCCCCAAACCCTCATAAAGTACGCCTCACTCCAGCCCCACCAAGCAGCGCAAGCCAGCCGCCCTCAAGCCCGAAACGCGCCTTTCGCGCATTGCGCCCCCCAAACAAGCCCCCCGCCAGCCAGCAGCCAACGCCCCGGCACGGCCGGCACGGGCACGGGCACGGGCACGGGCACGGGCACGGGCACGGGCACGGGCACGGGCACGGGCACGGGCACGGGCACGCCCGATCTTGAGGACTTCCCGTTCGGTGCGAACAGCAGACCCACAAGATCGCCGCGCGGGCTGCGCGAACCCGCCCGTCCGCGCCCAA
>NZ_BOMY01000023.1 GCF_016862435.1 Paractinoplanes tereljensis | reverse complement strand
ATACTCCCTATTCGGAGTAAGCTGTTCGGCTGCGCCAAGAGTTGGGAGACCTGGAAACGTCCGTGGTCGTCGGGACTGCGGACGCACGGTCCGTTCGTCGGTACGAAGAGCTGCGGGCATTGCTTACCAGTTCGCCGTCGGCGCGAGTCGATGAGCTCGCGGCACGGTTGGTGACGGACGCGGAGCAGCGCCGGCCGTGATTCCCATCCGCCGCCGGCGACCATCACGAGCCGCTGGCGCGTGCCCCGATGCGTACCTTCGATTGGCTCAACCACCTTCTCACCTGCGCGCATTGCAACAGTCACCCCAAACGCGAACGCTTTCCGGTGGATGAGCACCAACGACCGCTGTTGATCGATCCGTCCGTCGAGGATCCCTTCGATCACCTGGTGCTTTCTCTGTCTGTCGGCGAGTACCGAGCGTTGACGGAGAAGGGACGCCAGACCATCGAGGTTTGCGGGTTGAACCGATTTATTCTGACTAGAGCGCGACAGAACGTGTATCGAGTGGTGATTCTTTGCCTGCGATCGTTGCCGGGCGCCGTCCGCGGCCGGAACGGAACGCGTCCTCTCCGCGGAACAGTCGGTGCAGTTGGCGCTTTCGCCCGAGCTGTATCTGTTCCCTTAAGCCGGCTCGCGCTGCAGGGTCCAGCGGTATGCCTGGACCATCCGCGTGTCGAAGCCGGACGCTGACCCCCACAAGAAGATGCGGAAGCGCCGGTACAGCTCCTCGCCCCACCGCGCCGTTATCTCGTCTCGGCGGGCGTCGAGCCGTTCTGCCCACGCTCGGCAGGTCAGGAAGTAGTTGTGCCGGTCGTCCTCGAGGTTCAGCAGTTCGAAGGGGGAGTGGGCCACCTGCCGCAAATAGGAATGCAGCAGCAACGGCGCCGACCGTCCCGGATATATGTACTTCTTGAAGAACGTCGACGACGTGTGTTTGCGCCTCATGGCCAGGGCATCAAGATAAACCCGCCCTCCGGGCCGCAACAGCCGGGCGTACGTCTGTAGCGACGCCCGATAATCCGGCAGGTGCTCGGTCACGCCCATGTTGACGATCGCGTCGAACGGGGACGAGGCCTGGAAGCGCAGAATGTGCTCGCGCACCACGGTGACCGGCAGCTGCTTGTCGGCGAACAGCCTGTTCAGGAACCGTTCCGATTCCTCGGCCAGGGTCACGGTGGTGACGTCGATGCCGCGCTGGGCGGCATGCTCGGCGAAAGCGCCCCACCCACCGCCGACCTCGAGAACCCGGTCGCCGGGCTTGACCTGAATGGCGTCCAGGGCGATGTCCATCTTGCGGGTCATCGCGTCTTCCAGCGGTTCGTCGTCGCTGGCGAAGACGCCCTGCGTGTAGCAACGATGCCGGGAGTCGAGGAAGGTCAGGAAGAACTCCGACTCCTCGTCGTAGTGCTGCGAGATGGCGCGCCGGTCGTGGTCGGTTTTGCCCTGCCACAGCGAGGGCAGCCAGCGGCCGATGAATTCAATCGGGTGAATGTCGGAGAAGAACCCGCGCATGTTCAGCAGGGCGACGATGTCGCCCTCGACGTCGAGATGACCGCGCAGGTACGCGAGGGCCACCTGCAACTGGTCGAGCGAGGCCAGCGCGTCGTGCCCGGCCTCGTCGCGAACCAGGACGGAGAACGTGGGCGGTGCCGTGCCGGAGACGCCGAACGATTGCGTGGTGCCGTCGCGCGCCACCACCTCGAACGGGACGGGAGAACGGTCGCGGAAGTACTCGTCGTAACGCCGACCCAAGACGTCGGCCAATGATCGCCGCCTCATGTGGTGATGATTGCACCAAGGTCGGCGCCGCGCACCCATCAAAATCTGTGCACGGTACCTCTAGCCTGAGAGGCAGGACTCAGCCGAACCGGAGTGCTGCATGCGCCGACCGAGATTGCGGGAGCACCGGACGGGTTTTGGCGTCTTCCTTCTCGGCACCGGCATGGGTCTGATCACCAACCTGGTCACCGGCGATCCCGAGCGCTGGCCGCCCGTGCTGCAGCCGGTGGCCGCGAACGCCCCGCTGATCGGCGGGGTGCTGCTGGCCGCGGTGGCCGGCCGGGCGGCCTGGGATTTCTGGCGCAACGGCATCGCCCGCCCGGAGTGGACGGGCGACAACCCGTACCCGGGGCTGGTCGCCTATACCGAGGAGCGGGCCGGTGTTTTCTTCGGCCGCCGCACCGAGGTGCAGGAACTGGTGACCCGGGTGCGCCAGGCGCGGACCGCAGCCGGAAGGTTCGTGCCGGTGGTCGGGCCGTCCGGGTCGGGGAAGTCCTCGCTGGTCCTGGCCGGACTGTTGCCGGCCTTCCGCGGTGGGACGGAGTTGCGGGTCGCGCGGACGTTCAGCCCGGGTGGCAGCGCGGTGGGGGAGTTGGCCGAGGTGCTCGGCGCTGACATCGCCGACGATGCACGTGCGGCGGCGACCGCGTCCCGGGCGGGCGATTCGTCGCCACGGCCGCGCGTCGCTCTGGATGCTCTGAAAGCGCTGCGGGCCGGTGAACGCGGGCTGCTGCTGGTGATCGACCAGCTGGAGGAGGCGGTCACGCTGTGCGTCGAGGAGGATCGGCATTCCTTTCTCGCGCTGCTCGAGGCGATGCTCGAGTGGGATCCGCGGCTGCGGATCGTCGCCACCGTCCGGTCGGACACGGTCGGCGCGTTCCAGCACGGTCCCGGCCGCGACCTGTTCCGGCAGCCGCTGATGGTCAACGTGCTCGGGGCGCGGGAGATCCGGGAGATCGTGCAGGAGCCGGCGCGGCTGACCGCCACCGCGTTCGACGACGGCCTGATCGACGAGATTGTCCGCGACGCCGGTGGCGGGGATGCGTTGCCGCTGCTCAGCTACCTGCTCAGCGACCTCTACCGCAGCGCCGCCCGGGACCGGCGGATCACCTGGCGGGAGTACGAGGCCGGCGGCGGCGTCTCCGGCGCGATCACCCGGCAGGCCCAGGCGGCCGTCGGCGAACTGGGACCGGACGCCCTCGAGTTCTGCCTGAACACCCTGCTCCGGTTCGTGACCATCGGGCCCGGCGGCGCCACCCGCCAGCCGGTCCGTGGATCGTCCCTGAACGACCGCCAGCGCCGCGTGGTGCAGGCCTTCGTCGACGCGCGATTGCTGATCAGCGACAGAGAAGGCGATAGAGAAGGCGACAACGAAGGTGACGAGGTCATCTACTACATCGCGCACGAGGCCCTGCTGCGGCAGTGGCAGCCGCTCAGCGACCACATCGTGCTGCACGAGGAGAACCTTCGCCGCCTCACCGAACTGGTGCCGATGGCCCGGGCCTGGCTGCGGTCCGGCCGGCAACCGGACTATCTCATCACCGGGGCGCGTCTCGAGGACGCGCGAAGTTGGGCCGGTGACGGCCACGGCCTGCCGGCTGAGCTGCGCGACTTCCTCGCCGAGTCGCAGCGCAACCAGGCCGGCGAGATGGACCGCCGGGCCGACCAGGTCGCCGAGCGAGCACTGGCGCAACTGCGGATCTCGCCGGCGACCGGCATCGCTCTGGCTCTGGCCGCGTACACCGAACTGGCACCGACGACGCTGGCCGCGCGGGTCCTGGAGGTGGCCCTTGCCGATGGTTTGGTCCGGGTGCTCGATCATGGGAGTCCGGTCCTGTCGCTCGCGTTCGACGAATCCGGTTGGCTCGCGGCCGGCAGCGAGGACGGCACCGTGCGCCGGTGGTCGCGCACGGGTGAGCGAACGGTGTACACGGGGCTGACGGAACCCGTTACGGCGGTGGCGTTCGACGAGGACGGGGGCTTCGCCGCGGCAGCGATGGACGGCACCATCGTGACCTGGGATCTCGACGGCAACAAGGCGGGTGCATTGCGGATTGCGGACTGGGGGGTCGCCCGGCTGGTCCGCGGCGGGGACGGCCGGTGGATCCTGGGTGCGGCCGACGGGTCGGTGCGTCTGGTGGACAGCGAGCTGCGGGCAACGACGGTGATCCATGCCGGACACAGCCCGGTGTACGCCGTGGCGGCCACCACCGATGGCGGCGCCGTCGCGGGCTTCGGCGACGGCGCGGTGCTGGTCTGGGACGGCCGAGGCGCCGAGATCCGGCAGTTGTGCGGACACGACGACGCGGTGTTCGCGGTGGCCGCCGGTCACGATGGCGACGTCGCGGCGGGAGACCGCAGCGGCCGGATCCTGATCTGGAACGCCGCCGGGAAGGTCGTGTTCGAAACGGAGCGGCCCGGCCGCGCGGTGAACTCCCTGGCCTACGGTGGGGATGGCAGCCTGGCGTGCGGTTTCGTCGACGGCACCGTGCTGGTCTGGGCATCCGACCGGCAACCCGCACACGTCCTGGTCGGTCATACCGCACCGGTCGAGGCGGTGGCGTTCGCCCCGGACGGCCGCCTGGCGTCCGGCTCGCGAGACCGCACGGTACGGATCTGGGATCTCGGCGGTTGCCTGATCAACACGACCTCGATCGAGATCGGGCCGGCCGGGAACAATCCGGCCCCGGTGCACACCGGTAGACCGATCGAGGCGACCGCGCCGGACGGCCGCTACGCGCTCGCGGGGTTCGACGGAACGATCAGCTTCATGGATGCGAACCGCTCCCTGCACTACGCTTTTCACACCGGATACGGGCCGGTGACGAGCCTGGCGTTCACCCCGGAGGGCCGGCTCGCGGTCGGCCATCCGGGCGTCGTCCGGATCTGGCCGTATGAAACACCGCCCGAGGAATTGCTCGCCGTCGCCGCCCGGCAGCCGCGGGAACCCCTGACTTCACAACAGCGCGAGGACGCGCTGAAGGGCTGGAGCCGGGACGGAGGTACGGCGTCGTGACGCTGCAACCACACCGGGAGATTCTCGAGTTCTGGCGGGCGGTGGCCCGGTTCTCGTTCCGCGACGGCGCGTTCGTCTTCGGCGGGCGGGCGCACAGCGACTCGGTCAGCGATGCCCAGCAGTTGCTCGGCATCCTGTGGCCGGCGACCCAGCAGCCCCGCTACCGCCTCGACGTCCCCGACCGGACCGACGAGGAGGTGCTGGGGCCGTTGGAGATGATCGGTGACCGGCACTCCGCGCCGCTGCGGCTGCTCCGTGCGCAGACCGCCTATCTGCTGCGCTACCGCGACGCCGACGGCATGCCGACGTTCACCTGCGGGGAGGAGTCGGCGGCCGGCCATGAGTGCGTCGAGTCCTTCGCGGTCGGCCTGCAGTTCTCGTTGGCCGCGAAGGGTTTCAGCCGGGTCTACCGATCCGCGGTCACCAAGGCCGGCATAGTGGCCGAGGCCGACGAACTGGAATCGCTCGCCACCCTGCGGCTGACCACGGCGATGATCGGCCTGCTGCGCAGCTTCGTGGCGCACGCGTTCGACGACGACTCACCGTCCGGCACCGCGCTGTACCGGCTGATCGGCCAGGAGCACCGGGAGCGCACGGCGGTGCTGAACGAGTACCGGTCGGAGATGGCCGAGTACCGGGCCCGGGCGCTCGAGGACGTGACCATCGCCAGCGTGGCGCCGGCCGGCTCGGCCGATCTGCCGTACATCGAATGCGGCTGGACGTGGGGAGTCAGCGCCGATGCGGTCGTTGTCGACACGAGGGAGGACCACGGGCCGCAGCTCGACGGGGCCGCCGCGCCGATGCCCGACCCGTACTTCACCTGGGTCGCCGGCGACGCGATCCGGCAACTGACGTCGCCGCGGACCCGGCTGCTCGGGTTGCTCACCGAGGAGCAGTCCCGGCTGGGGCAGTCCCTGCAACTGCGCCTGGAACTGGCCCGGTTCTCCTGGGCGCGGCAGGCCACCTTCGGCGATCACCGGTGGCCGCTCGAACGCCTGCCGTGGTCCGGCGACTCCGACTACACGAGCCTGCTGGTTGCCGCGATCACCGCGAGCGAGCTGGCCTCCCGTACCGGAAACACCGATCTTCCGTACGCCTATCTGTTGCGGGTTTTCGGGCGGCTCGCCGCCCGGCGTGCGATCGTCCGCCCGCCGAAGGTCGAGGCCGCACCGCCGGTGGTCGAGGACCGGCGGGTCCCGCTCCGATTCGGTGACCCGGACCGGGCCGGCGATCATCGGACGCCGGGCTTCACCACCGTCCTGTTCGACGCGCTCGTCTCGGCGGCGGCGGGAACGAACAACGGGCAGCTTCGCACCGAGCTGACCGATCTGGCCGCTCTGGCCTGGGATCACCGGCCCGAAGGCATGAACTGGCAGAACACGCACCGCCTGGTTTCCGGTCTGGTCACCGCCTACGAGGTGATGGACGGCGAAACCGGGCGGTCCGGGCCGCCGCTCGGTTTCGTCCACCAGTTACTCGCCGACGCCGATGACGCGTTCGAGTCCCTGCCGGCCGATGACGGTGCGGATGAGGCGCGGCGCAAGGAGCTTGCCGCTCGGCTGGACCGCGCCCGGCGCATCATCGATCAGCATCCGGCGCGGGCGGCGGCGCTTCTGTACCCGGTTCTGGCTGAGCTGGACGAGAGGCTGTAGGGGCGGCGAACATCCGGTCCTCGTCCAGGGCCGACGTCTGCACCACCAGAACATCACAAACCGCCCGGCGTACGACGGCGGCCGGCACCGAACCCAGCATGGCGCCCTCGTCGGCACCCAGGCCGCGGTTGCCGACGACGATCAGGTTGGCCGGGTTGTTGCCGACCGCGTCCAGCAACGCCTGCGCCGGATCCCCTTCCACCAACCGCTGATCGATGTAGCGCGCCCGCTCCCGAGTCAGTGCGGTGACTGATTTGTCCAAGGCCTCCCGGGCCACGTCGGCGCCGTAGATGTCCCGGTGCCCCGACCCCGACTCCGAAGCCGGCGACAAAGAGCGGTAAGCGGTCACCACGACCAGACGCGCCTGGGCGGCCTGGGCCACCTCGGCGGCGCGGTCCACGGCGTACAGGCTGGTGGGTGTTCCGTCTGATCCGACCACGACCTGGTCGTAGACCGTGATCGAGCGCTTCCCGCCCAGCGGCATGATCGGCGACTCGTCCGCCTCGGACGGCGGGTTGACCCACAGCATCGCGATCGCGCCGATGCCCAGCAGCACCCCGGCCAGCAGGATCGCGTTGCTGCCCTTGCCGTCCAGCCAATGCTTGAAGATCCAGCCGAAGGTCACCGTCTGCACCAGCATCGGCACGACGATCATCATGTTGAGGATGCCCATGTAGACGCCGGTGCGCTTGGCCGGGACCATGCTGGCCACCATCAGGTACGGCACGCCGACCGCGCTCGCCCAGAAGATGCCGACGCCGATCATCGGGACCAGGGCCAGGTATTGGTTGTTGATGGTGGAGAGCCAGACCAGCGACAGCGCGGCCAATCCGAGGGCAATGGCGTGCACCCGCTTGGCGCCGATCCGCTGCGCCACAACGACCAGGAACAGCGCGGAAATCATCGTCACGAAGTTGTAGGCGCCGTTCTGCAGCCCGCTCCATGCGATTGCCTCGTCCCAGGCCGTACCACCTTGGTCGGGGTTGGCATTGAAGACCGTCTCACCGAGACTTACCGCCAGGAACTGCCAGTAGATGAACATGGCGTACCACTGGAAGACGAAAACCACGCCGATCTTGTGCATGGCCACCGGCATCGACCGTACGGCCGACGCGATTTCCCGCACCGCGGGCCCGAGGCCGCGAGGCGCGGAGCGAATTTCCTCGAGGTCCTCGTCGGACGGGGTCAGTTCGCGGGTGCGGGCCATCGCGGTCAGCACGGTGAGCAGGATGCAGAACGTGCCGATCATGAAGCAGACGAACATCCAGTACGGCACGCCGTTGCCGGCGGTCTTGTCGAGCGCGTCGACCTTTTGCAGGACGAACAGCGAGACGTTCGCGAGCACCGCGCCGGCGCCGGTGAACATGCTCTGGGTGAGGAAGCCGCGGGCCAGTTGAGATTTCGGCAATCGGTCGGAGATGAATGCCCGGTAGGGCTCCATCGAGGTGTTGTTGCCGATGTCGAGCAGCCAGAAGCAGATCACGCCGAGCCACAGCACCCCGACGAACGGGAACAGGAACAGGATCACCGCGCACAGCAGCGCCCCGGCCGTGATGAACGGCCGTCGGCGTCCCCATTTCGGATGCCAGGTGCGGTCGCTGATCGCGCCGATCAGCGGCTGGATGATCAGGCCGGTGACCGGGCCGGCCAGGTTCAGGATCGGCAGCTGGTCGGGGCTGGCGCCGATCAGCAGGAACAGCGGGTTCACCGCCGACTGGGTGAGGCCGAAGCTGAACTGCACCCCGAAGAAGCCCAGGTTCATCATCAGCAGCGCGTTCCCGCTCATCAGCGGCCGGCGTTCGTCCTGTCCCGCTCCGGGAGAGACCGACTCCACTGTCGTCGTGGCCACGGCAACCTCCAACCTGAGATCCAGATCACACCCGTTCTGGACGCTAAACCGATTGTCACCGGCCCGCAACTAGGGGTGTCGATATCCGTGGTCCTGTAATACCGTGCCTAGAGACGGAAGGGGACGGCGATGAGTTCATGGCGGTCCATCGTGGTCGGCGTCGACGGGTCACCGAGCAGCCGCAAGGCCCTGGCCTGGGCCGCGGCCGAGGCGGCCGATCACGGCGCCGACCTGCTCGTGCTCAACGTCTGGGAGCACACCCTGCTCCCACCGGCGGGCAGCGTCAGCGTCTCCGAGCACTACGTGCCCGACTCCAGCCAGCGCACCGCGGAGGACCTGGTCCAGGTGATCAAGGAGGAGCTGGGCGACGACCCGCCGATCCGGGTCGTCCCGCACGTGAAGCAGGGCCGCCCGGCCAAGGTCCTGATCGAGGAATCGACCGGCGCCGACCTGCTGGTGGTGGGCAATCGCGGTCACGGCGGCTTCGCCGGCCTGGTACTGGGCTCGGTCAGCCAGCACGTCGCCGCCTACGCGAACTGCCCGGTGACGGTCGTCCGCTGAGCCTCAGGCGAGGCGCGCGGTCCGGCCACCGAGAAGACCGCCGGGAACACGGCGAGGGCCGCGACGGCGAAGATCGCCGCGATCACCCACCAGCCCCAGCCGCCGGTGTGCACGGCCAGCCATCGCCGCGGCGAGGGCGGTGAACGGATGGTCCCGCAACACGGCCAACGGCCGAGACCTTTCCAAACCAGAGGACCGCGACGCGTACGCCGGGGGAAGGCGTGCCACGAAGCCGGCGCTGACCGTCATGCCCACCGCGTTGGTCAGCACCAGAACGAGCAGGCCGGGCCGGGAGTCGAGCGCGATGGCGGCGGCCCCCGACCAGCCCGACGAACCCGGCCACCTTCGGCACATCGACCACCATAGGTACGCAACGCGAAGGCCGGCGTCCCGTGCGGGACGCCGGCCTTCGATACCTCCGGTCGGTGGGGTCAGGCGCGGGCCGCGTTCTCCTTCGCGACCAGGTCGGCCGGAACTTCGAGGCCGGCCGCGCCGAAGATCTCCTCCTCCTCGACCTCCAGGGTGCTGAGGTGGGTGGGCTTGTTCTTCGGCAGGGCCAGGGCGACCAGGGTCGCGGCGGCCAGGGCGAGGATCGCGCCGACCGCGAAGACGGTCACGTACTGCGATTCGCGGGGCAGCGCGACGGGGGCGCCGGGGATCAGGTTGCGGGTCGCCATGGTGACCACGAACGCGGTGCCCAGCGACATGCCGACCGAGCGGGAGATCGAGTTCACGCTGTTGGCGATGCCGGTCTCGGCCGGGCTGACGTTGGCGATCAGCAGGGCGGGCATGGCCGCATAGCCGAACATGACCGCGGTGTTGACGGCGAACGCGCCGACGATGATCTGCCAGGTCGCCGTGTGCAGGAAGACCAGCAGGCCGAAGCCGGCGAACGCGACGAGCGCGGCGATCACCAGGGTGTTCTTGGGGCCGAACCGGCCGACCAGCCGGCCGCCGAGCGGGGCGGTGACGATGCCGGCGATGCTGCCCGGCAGCAGGTAGACCACGCTGGCCGCGAGCACGGTGGAGCCGAAGCCGTAACCGGTCAGTGCGGGCGGGGTCTGCACGAAGTAGGAGACCGCGAGGAAGATCGCGAACATCGAGAAGCCCAGGAACAGGCCGGCCACGTTGGCGATCACCAGCGGGCGGTGGGTGAGCATCCGGGTGCTGACCAGCGGGTCGCTGATCCGGCGCTCGGCCAGCACGAAGCCGGTGAGCACGACCACGGCGGCGATCAGGCAGCCGATCACCCGCACCGAACCCCAGCCCCAGCTGTTGCCCTCTTCCAGCGGCATGAGCAGCAGGACCAGGCCGAGGCCGAGCAGGCCGCCGCCGATCCAGTCGATCCGGCCGGTGGCCACGGCGGCGCGGCGGGGCAGGCCGAGGACGCCGGCCAGGCCGACCACGGTCAGGCCGGTGGCCAGCCAGAACAGCCGGTGGTAGTCGCCGCCGTGCTGCATGACCAGGCCGGTCACGGTCAGGCCGATGCCGGCGCCGACGGCGAGCATGCCGCTGACGATGGCCATCGCGCCGGTCAGCCGCTGCGGCGGCAGTTCCTCGCGCAGCACGCCGATGGCGAGCGGGAAGAGGCCGAAGCTCGCGGCCTGCATGACCCGGGCCACCAGCAGCAGCGGCAGGGTCGACGTGGTGGCGGCCAGGATCGAGCCGAGCAGCACCACGACCAGCACGCCGAGCATCACCGGGCGGCGGCCGCGCAGGTCGCCGAGGCGGCCGAGGATCGGGGTGAGCACGGCCGCGGCGAGCAGGTTGGCGGTCACCACCCAGCTGGCGGAGGTGGCGGACACGCCCAGGTCAGCCTGGATGTTGGTGACGACCGGCACGACAAGCGTCTGCAGGGCGGAAACCAGTAGCACGACGTAGCACGCGACCGGAAGGGCCAGGCGGGGCGGACTTGATGGAGGCATAACTCGAAGCTAGACGCGCCGCCGATCATTCTCAACACTGTGTCGAAAACCAAAGATGTGATGTCGAATGCACGCGGTACGATCGCCGTGTGCCAGCCATCGGAAGCCGCCGCGCGCCCACCAAGGGCGATCAGAGAGAGCAGGCCCTGCTCGACGCCGCCCGGGTCGTTCTCAGGGAGAAGTCGATCGGTCAGGTGACCATCGACGAGTTGGCCGGTGCCGCCGGCATCGCCCGCTCGGGCTTCTACTTCTACTTCGAGTCGAAGCAGGCCCTGCTGGCCGCGCTCTGCGACAAGGCGATCGGCCAGACCGACGTCGACATGGGCGATTGGCTGGCCTCCGACGGCCTGGACCGGGCCGCGTTACGCGAGGGCCTGATGCTGTCGCTCAAGCGCTGGAAGGTCGAGGGCCGCTGGCTGCGTGAGTTCTTCCTGGCCCCCGACCCGGGCCCCGAGGTGCTGGAGATGCGCGACCGCCTGGTAACCAACGGCTGCACGATGTTCCGCAACCGCATCGAACGCGACGCGCGAGCAGGCCGCACGGTGCACGGCTCACCCGCGCTGCTGGCGACAATGGCAATCCACCTGCGGCTGACGACGTTCGCCGACGCTTTCGCCAACCCGAATGCGTACGCCGAGGACGAACTGGTCGACACGCTGACCGACGCAATCCTTCGCCTGGTCTACGGAATAACCCCGACGGTGCCACGCCCCGAACTGCCGTAAGCGTCCGCCGCGCCCGTTTTCGTTAGCGGACTTTTGGTGTGTTCATGGCTGGAAACGGTAGCTGGCGAATGTCGTTGTCCGGCGTAGGCGGAAGCCGATCGACTCGTACAGCCGAATTGCTGTTTGGTTGGTGGCGGCGGTGTGCAGGAAAGGGGTTTCGCCTCGCTCGCGGATGCCCGCCGCTATCGCGCGGATCAGGGCGGTTGCCAGTCCCTGGCCGCGGAAGGCGGGGTCGGTGCAGACTGCGCTGATCTCGGTCCAGCCGGTCGGGTGCAGCCGCTCGCCCGCCATCGCGATCAGTGCGCCGCCGCGCCGCAGGCCCAGGTAGGTGCCGAGTTCGATGGTGCGCGGCCGGAACGGGCCGGGCCGGGTGCGCTCGATCAAATCCAGGATCTCCGGTACGTCGGCCGAGCCCAGCCGCAGCGCCTCGGGCAGCGGCCGGGCGGTCAGCGCGACGTCGACCAGCTGTACCCCGGGGATCTCGCGTTCCAGGGTCCAGCCGGGCTGGGCCTCCTGCACGCCGCCGGCCACCGCGACCTCGACGTCGGGGCCGGTCAGTTCGGCCAGGTCGGACCAGGCCTGTGGGTCGGTGGCGTCGGCCAGGGCGTGGAAGCCGGCCACCTCGCTCGGGTAGCGGGCGGCCAGGCCGTGCCGTTCGGCCAGGTGGGCGTGCGGGCCGGTCAGGGAGGACCAGGCCGCGTTGTCCAGTACCGCCTGCTCGGCTGAGACTGCGGTCATGCGGGGACTTCCAGGCCGAGGTGGTCGCGCAGCGTCGGGCCCGAATATTCGGTGCGGAAGACTCCGCGTTCCTGCAGCAGCGGGACCACCGTGTCGGCGAACTCGTCGAGGCCGTCCGGGGTCACGTGCGGGACCAGGATGAAGCCGTCGGCGGCGTCCTGCTGGACCAGGTCGTTGATCTCGGTGGCCACCGTGGCGGGGGCGCCGATGAACGTCTGCCGGTTGGTCACCTCGACGATCAGGTCGCGGATGGACAGCTTCTCGGCCTCCGCTCGCGCCCGCCACTCGTTCGCCGTGGCGATCGGGTCGCGGTGCATCCGTACGCTGGCCCGGCCCTTGGCGATGTGGCTGTCCGAGACATCGGGGTCGATCTCGGGCAGCGGGCCGTCCGGGTCGTAGCCGCTCAGGTCGCGGTTCCACAGCTGTTCGAGCAGCTTGATCGCGGTGGCTCCGCTGACCTGCTGACGGCGTACCACCGCGGCTTTTTCTTGGGCGTCGGCGTCGGTGTCGCCGAGGATGAAGGTGGCGGCCGGCAGCACCTTGAGCGAGTCGCGGGTGCGGCCGTAGGCCGGCAGCCGCCGTTTGACGTCCTCGTAGAATTTCTGGCCCTCGACCAGGGTTCCGTGCCGGCTGAAGATGGCATCGGCGGTGGCCGCCGCGAACTCGCGGCCGCCGTCCGAGTCGCCGGCCTGCAGGATCACCGGGCGGCCCTGCGGGCTGCGCGGCACGTTGAATCGGCCGGCGATGTCGAAGTGCTGGTCGGTGTGCTGGAAACCGCCGACCGAGCCGTCCCGCAGGAAGACGCCGGAGGTCTTGTCGGCGACCACCGCGTCGGCCGGCCACGAGTCGAACAGCTCGGCCGCGGTGGCCAGGAACTGGGTGGCCCGGGTGTAGCGGTCGCCTTCGGCCAGGAAGCCGCCGCGCCGGAAGTTCTCGCCGGTGAAGGCGTCCCACGAGGTCACCACGTTCCAGGCGGCCCGGCCGTCGGAGAGGTGGTCGAGCGACGCGAACTGCCGGGCCACCTCGTAGGGCTCGTTGAACGTCGAGTTGATCGTGCCGGCCAGGCCGAGGTGGGTGGTGACCGCGGCCAGGGCGGCCAGGACCGTGAACGTGTCGGGACGGCCGACCACGTCCAGGTCGTAGATCTGGACGCCCTGCTCCCGTAGCCGCAGCCCTTCGGCCAGGAAGAAGAAGTCGAACTTGGCTCGCT
Source organism: Paractinoplanes tereljensis (assembly GCF_016862435.1). GTDB lineage: Bacteria > Actinomycetota > Actinomycetes > Mycobacteriales > Micromonosporaceae > Actinoplanes > Actinoplanes tereljensis. The sequence continues at coordinate 119,414 of NZ_BOMY01000023.1, read as the reverse complement.
CGGCGGTCTGCGCGAGCTTCACGAACGAGTCGAACTCGATGTGGCTGCCGGCCCTCGGGTCGCTCCACACGGTGGTGTTGTTGACGCCGGGGAAATGCGCGGCGAGGTGGACCTGCTTAGGCAACGCGAGCTCCCTCGTAGCGGTTGGCCGGGCGAGGTAGACCGAGCAGGCCACGTAGGGTGCTCGCCTCGTAGGAAGACCGGAATGCGGCCCGGCGGCGCAGCTCCGGGACCAGGCCCTGGGTGATCGCGATCAGGTCGTCGGGCAGCCGGGCCGGCCGCAGCCGGAAACCGGTGAGTCCGGCGGTCTGCCAGTCCTGCAGCAGGTCGGCCAGCTGTACGGGGGTGCCGGTGAAGATCGCCGCGTCGGACTTGTAGACCGTGCGGTCGAGGATGTCGAGCCGGTCCTTGGCGTCCCGCGCCTCCTGCTCGGTGTCGGCCAGGAACACCACCAGGTCGGCGAAGACGTGCGGGATCGGGATCTGCGCGACGATCTGGCGGGCCTGGTCGGCGTCGCCCGGCGTCACGTAGGCCAGGTCGGCGGAACCGGCCGCGAACGCGTACGGAATCGGCGCGTGCGCGAGCGCGGTGACCAGCGGCTGGCCCTGCGGGGGTCGCGGGGTGATGGACGGGCCCTTGACGCTGAAGTACTTCCCGTCGAACGAGATGTAGTGCAGCTTGTCCCGGTCGATGAACCGGCCGGTGGCGGCGTCGCGGATCTCCGCGTCGTCCTCCCAGCTGTCCCAGAGCCGCCGCACCACCTCGACGTAGTCGGTGGCCTCCTCGAACAGGTCCTCGACCGCCTTGGTGGCGGCCACCGAGTCGAGGGAGCCGGGGCTGAGCACCGGCAGGGTGCGCCGCCCGAAGTGACCGGCCTCGTGCGCCCGGCCGGAGACCTGCACCCGCCAGCCGGCCCGGCCGCGGGACACGTAGTCGAGCGTGGCGATCGCCTTGGAGATGTGGAACGGCTCGGTGTGCGTGACGGTCGCGGTCGGCACCAGGCCGATGTGCGAGGTCAGCGGCGCCACCCGGGAAGCGATCAGGATCGCGTCGAGCCGGCCGCGGACGTGGTCGGTGCGCTCGTCCGGGCCGTCCGGCCGGTCGGTCTGCAGGCCGAGCGCGTCCTCGATGGTGACGAAGTCGAGCGTGCCGGCCTCGGCCTCCCGGACCAGGTCGGTCCAGTAGCCGGGGCGGAACAGGTCGGCGGGCCGCGCGTTGGGCGAGCGCCAGGAGGCGGGATGCCAGCCGGTTCCGTCGAGCGCTACCGCTAGATGCAGTGGATCGGGCATGTTACTTCCCGTCGATCGGGAGGCCAGGCGGGTTGACCTCGGGGGTCACGGCCTCACTGGTCAGGTTCCAGCGTGCCAGGATCTTGTCGTAGTCGCCGGACTTGACCAGTTCGTCGAGCGCCCCCTTGAGCGCCTGGACCAGGCCGTTGTCTTTTTTGGTGGTTACCGCGATCAGGCCCTGCAGGTCGGCCCCGGCCCCGGAGTAGGTGCCCGCGATCTCGGTCTCGCCGGTCACCGCGACGTGGTAGGCCGAGGTCGGGTTCGGCCCGAGGTAGGCGTCGATCTGGCCGGAGCCGAGCGCCAGGTAGGTGGCCTGGTTGGTCTGGTAGTACTTGATGTCGACGGCGGGCAGGCCGTTCGCGACGTCTTCCTTGCTCCACTCGACCAGGATCTTCTCCTGGTTGGTGCCGGAGCTGACCGCCACCTTCTTGCCGGACACGTCCTTCGGCCCGGTGACCTTGAGGCCGGAGCCCTTCTTGGCCTCGAACGCCAGGTCGTCCTTGCGGTAGGTGGCGAAGTCGTACTTCTGCTTGCGCAGCTCGGTGACCGTGATGTTGGAGGCGCCGAAGTCGTACTTCCCGCTGTCCAGGCCGATGAACAGGTTCTCCCAGGAGCTGTTCTGCAGGTCCGGCTCGAGACCCAGGACACCGGCGATAGCGACCGCGATGTCCGGCTCGCTGCCGATCAGGGTCTTGTTGTCGGTGGCGGTGAACCCGAGCGGCGGCGAGCCGCTGCCGGCCAGGCCGAGACCGACGACCAGCTTGCCGCTCGACCGGATCTTTTCCGGCACCAGGGCGGCGATGGCGTCCACCTTGGCCGGCACGATCCGGTTCTGCTCGGGGCTGTCGTTGATCTTGACAGTTTTGGTGTCCACCGACACCGTTTTGGCCTCCTCCTTCGGGGCGGCGCAGGCGGCCAGGCTTGCGGCCAAGGCAACAGCGATCAAGACCGATTTTGTACGCATGGGAGCTCCACTAAACGAGGACCTTGGACAGGAAGGCCCGGGTACGGTCGTGCTTCGGTGAATCGAGAACCTCGGCCGGGGTGCCCTGTTCGATCAGGCGCCCCTCGTCGAGGAAGACGATGGTGTCGGCCACCTCGCGGGCGAAGCCGATCTCATGCGTGACGACGATCATCGTGGTGCCGGCCGCGGCCAGGTCGCGCATCACGTCGAGCACCTCGCCGACCAGCTCCGGGTCGAGGGCGGAGGTGGGTTCGTCGAAGAGCACCAGCTTCGGGTCGAGCGCCAGCGCGCGGGCGATCGCCACGCGTTGTTGCTGCCCGCCCGAGAGCTGGCGCGGATAGGAGGCCGCCTTGTCGGCCAGGCCGACCCGTTCGAGACGTTCGAGGGCTTTGCGGTGCACCGCTTCTCGGGGTCCGCGCATTGCCTCGGTGACGTTCTGCAACGCGGTCAGGTGGGGAAAGAGATTGAAGGTCTGGAAGACGAACCCGATGCCCCGCCGCTGTTCGAGGATCTGCCGTTCGCGCAGCTCGTAGAGCTTGGTGCCGTGCTGGCGGTAACCGATCAGCTCGCCGTCGACCCGGACGTGCCCGCGGTCCACCTTCTCCAGGTGGTTGATCACGCGCAGCAGGGTGGACTTGCCGGAACCGGACGGGCCGAGGATCACCGTGACGCTGCCCGCCGCCACGGTCAGGTCGATGCCCTTGAGCACCTCGAGGTGGCCGAACGACTTGTGTACGCCGCGAACCTCGATCATCGCCGCCACCCCCGGTTGAAGTGCCGCTCGACGTAGTGCTGGAAGACCGACAGGACCGCGGTGAGGATCACGTACCAGACCGTGGCCACCATCAGCAGCGGAACCACCCGGCCGGTGCGGCCGTAGACCACCTGCACCTGGTAGAAGATCTCGCCGATCGCCAGCACGTACACCACCGAGGTGCTCTTGAGCAGGTTGACCAGCTCGTTGGCGGCGGTCGGCAGGATCGCCCGCATGGCCTGGGGGAGCAGGATGCGGCGGAACTGGCGCAGCCGGGGGATGCCGAGCGCGGCGGCCGCCTCCAGCTGGCGCTGGTCGACCGAGACGATGCCGGACCGGACGATCTCGGCGGCGTAGGCGGCCTCGTGCAGGGCCAACCCGAGCAGGGCCGCGCCGAACGAGCTGACCAGGCTCTTCGTCTCGAAGTGGAAGAAGCCGGGCCCGAACGGGACGCCGAACTGCAGGGTCTCGTAGAGGTAGCCGAGGTTGGCCCAGAACAGCAGCTGCACGATCAGCGGCACCGACCGGAACACCCAGATGTAGGTCCAGCTCACCGACTGCAGCACCCGGTTCTTGGACAGCCGCATCGGGGCCAGGATCAGGCCGCCGAGGAAGCCGAGGAACGCGCCCAGGAAGGTCAGCTCCAGGGTGACCAGCAGCGCCTGCATCACCGACTTCTCGAAGAAGTAACCGGCGAAGGTGGTCCAGTCCCACCCGGGGTTGGTGATCAGGCCGTGCGCGAGTTGAGCGACCAGGACGAGGGCGATGACGGTGGCCACCCAGCGCCACGGATGGCGGGCCGGCACCACGGTCAGCCGGTCGCCCTCGTCGGCGGCGAGGGCCGCCGCGGGCGGCGAGGACAGGACGGTCAAGGGGATTACCTCCGGGGCGGCGGGCGTGGAATTCACGCTATGGCCGCCCCGGCGATTAACTCAAGTCCTATCGGCGATGTATGTTTTTACGGGCTTGTTAACGACCCTTTGCCGGCACCTGCCACATCGGAGAGTCCGGCCTGGTCAAGGGCGGTTTGCAGGCCGTCCGGGGCGCCGCGCCAGGCGACGTGCCCATCGGGGCGAACCAGCGTCCAGGGTGACGCCGCGGCCGGCGTAGCCCGCACGAGGTGCTCGTTCTCGCCCGCGGTCGGGGCCAGGAGCACGTACTTGCCGGCCCGCAGTTCCTCGTACAGCCGGCGGCCGCCCCGCAGTGTGACGTCGGCGGCCCGGGGTGCGTGCGGGTAGTCGATGCCGATGCCGGAGATGGTGCCGGCGGCCTTGTGCGCCACCGGCGGCAGCCGCAGCGCCGCGCCGCCGACGAGGTTGCGGGTCAGCCGCCCGGCCTTGGACCGGACCATCGCCATCCGGATGATGGCGCCGCTGCTGCGCAGGACCAGGCGGCCGACCGGGTGCCGCTCGCTCTCGTACGTGTCCAGCAGCCCGTCCGGCGCCCAGCCCTGCACCGCCGCCGCGAGCTTCCAGCCCAGGTTGGCCGCGTCCTGCAGGCCGGTGTTCATGCCCTGCCCGCCGGCCGGGGAGTGCACGTGCGCGGCGTCGCCTGCCAGGAACACCCGGCCCTGGCGGTAGTGCGGCGCCTGCCGCTCGTCGCTGTGGAAGCGCGACATCCAGCGCGCCTCGGCCAGCCCGAAGTCGGTGCCCAGCGCCCGCCGGGTGACGTTGCGGATGTCGTCCAGGGTCACCGGCGCGGTGTCCGGCTGCGGATTGAGCCGATCCCAGGCGAAGATCCGGTACCAGCCGTCGCCGAACGGCGCCACGAACGCGAACGCGTCGCCGACCGCGTTGACCGTGAGCACGTCGGCCGGCGCTTGCGCGAGCCGCACATCGGCCAGCATGATCGAGGTGAGAACGGCCTTGCCCGGAAAAGGCAGACCCAGGGCATGCCGTACGGCGCTGTGCACCCCGTCCGCCCCGACCGCGTAGTCGGCCCGGACCGTCGAGCCGCCGACCGTGAGGTCCACGCCGTCCGCGTCCTGCCGCAGCGCGGTCACCTCGGCGGTGCGGACGATCCGCGCTTCGGCGCGCTTCTCCAGGGCCCGCTCCACGTTGTACTGCGGGGTGATCAGCAGGTACGGGAACCGGGTCGGCAGCGTGGACAGGTTGATCCGCAGGGCGTCGAACAGCCGGAGCCGGTCGATCGGCGCGCCGCCGGCCACGATCTCGTCGGCCAGCCCGCGGGCGTCGAGGTGTTCGAGGGTGCGGGCGTGTACGCCGAACGCCCGGGTCAGGTTGGACTCGGAGCCGCGCCGTTCAAAAACGGTCACGTCCACACCGGCGCGGGCCAGGTCCCCGGCCAGCAGCAGGCCGGTGGGCCCGGCTCCGACAACGGCGACAGTGGTTCGGGTGATCATCGGAGGACCTCCGTGGTGGCTCGGCGCGGGCTCGGGGCCGCATGGCGTACGGGATAGCCGACCCGGAAGGTCAGCAGTGGCTGTTGTCCGGGCGGGAGGAGCGCGGCGAACCGCGGTGCGAAGGTCGCGGTGGCGCCGGTGCTGCGTTCGCGGTCGATCCGCTCGGTGATCTGGTTCATGTGGTGCAGGGCGATGCCCCGGCTGGTCGCGGTGAGGTGGATGCGTTCGAGCAGCCGCCCGGCGTCAAGTTGGGTGGCCCGGTCGTCGGGCGTCCCGGTGGTGATCACACCGTAGGCCGTGGCGGTCGCGGTGTGGACGGTTCTGGTCTGCTTCAGCCAGAACTGGTCGCCGTCGGCCCGCGAGGACGCCGGCAGCAGCTTGGCCAGCGCGAGCTTGGTCGCGCCGAACCCCTGCCCGCCGAGGGTGAGCCCGTCCCGGTGCCGCTGGATGTGGTCGCCGATCGCGTCATGGAGGACATCGGATGTCGGCCGGCCGGACCGCACATCGACCCGAGCGAGACGAGAGCTGTCCGGCAGCAGCGTCACCGTGGGCTCCAGGCCGCGGGCCCGGCAGGCCAGCACGAGGTTTTCGATCGCGCAGCCGATGCCGATGTGCTGCTCCCGCCGATAGGGGTCGACAGTGCCGGTTCCCCGCTCGGCATCGACGAAAACGTCGACCCCGTCGGCGCGCACGCCGAACATCCACGGCTGGGTGTTGTGCGGGCTGGCCGCCAGGACGGCCGCGCCGACCGCGCCGAGCAGCCCGGGTTCGTCGCGCCAGTGCTGCCACGGGTCGTACGCGTCGCCACTGCCCGGTCGCAGCGCCGCGGTGTCGTAGACCCGGTAGCCCAGGGCCCCGGTCCCCGCGACGACCACAGTGGCGCCGAGCGAACGCAGGAGCCGCCGTCGGGTCCACGGTGGCGCCGGCAAGGTTTGCATGGTGTGCCTCCGTCGGAAGGGACGTTGATCCGAGCGCCAGACTCGCGGCCACCCGGGTAGCCGGGCAGCACCCGTTGGCCACAAGCACCCCGGGTGTCAGAATCTCGGCGTGTCCACGGATCGGCCGCCCGTCCCGCTGCTGGCGGTCAAACACGCCATCCCGCCGGTGCGGGCGGCCGTCGTGCCGCGCGACCGGCTGGAGAGCCGCCTCGACACCGCGGCGAAGCTCACCGTGGTGGCCGCCCCGGCCGGCTGGGGCAAGACCAGCCTGGTGAGCCGGTGGGCCGCGACCGCCGGCACGCCGGTGGCCTGGGTGTCGCTGGACGAGAGCGACGACGAACCGGTCCGGTTCTGACCGAGGGGTGGGCGGCCGGGCTGCAACTGGCCGGCCTGGCCCTGCGGCAGAGCCGGCCGCCGCTGCTGCGCGGCAACGACCGGCACGTGTTCGACTACTTCACCGCCGAGGTGCTACCGGCCCTCACCCCCGCCCAGCGCGACCTGCTGGTGCGGGCCGCCCCGCTGGAGCTGCTGTCCGGCTCGCTGTGCGACGCCGCCCTCGACGTGCACGGCTCGGCGGCGGTGCTGGCCGAGCTGGAACGGGCCGACCTGTTCGTCGTCGCGCTGGACGCCGGCCACGAGTGGTACCGCTGCCACCGCCTGCTGCGCAACGCCCTCGGCTGGTCCCCCGAGGCGAAACCGGACGACGCCACCCGGCTCGTGCTGCGTCGCGCGGCGACCTGGTTCGAGCATCACGAGCGGGCCGACGACGCGGTTCGCTGCCTGCTCGACGCCGGCGACGACGAGGCCGCGGCCGGCCTGCTCGCCGACCGGCAGCAGTGGTTCCTGGCGCGCGGCTGGGCGGCGACCTACCAGGCGCTGGGCGAGCGGTTGCCGGAGGCGGCGATCGGGGCGCCGCTCGCGCTGTTCCTGGCGTACGCGGCGGAAGTCAGCGGAAACCGCGACCGGGTCGCGCACTGGCTCGACGTGTGCGGCCGCCAGATCGACCAGGACACCGTCGTCGAGAGCTGGCGCAGCCCCCGGGCCGCGGAGCTCAGCCTGCGCGCCCTGCTGGCCACCGACCCGGCCGACCCGGCCGAGGCGATCGCCCTGGCCGAACGCTCGGTCGCGCTGGAGACCGAGGCCGGCACTGACCAGCATCCGGTCGCGGTGATGTCGCTGGGCATGGCCTACGGCCTGGCCGGCCGCTTCGCCGACGGCGTACGCATCCTGACCGGAACCTGGCGGCTGCGCGGCCAGGGCCACTGGTCGGCCGGCGTCGACCTGCAGGTAGCCGGCCAGCTGTGCCTCTACCTGCTCGCGATGGACGCGCCCGACGAGCTCGATCGGCTGCTGGCCGACGCGACTGCCGGAGCCGACGCGGCCGAACGCGAGTGGGGCGAGGCCCCGGCCGCCCACCTGGTCATGGCGATCCGCCTGGTGGAAGGCCGCCGCGCCTACCAGCGGGGCGACCTGCCCCGGGCCACCGCCCAGCTGGCACGCGGCCTGCACTTCGCCGAACTGGCCGGCCACCCGTTCTACCAGGTGCTGGGCCACCTGTTCACGGCCGACACCGAACTCGCGACCGGCGACCGCCCCGCCGCCCGGGCCGCGCTGGTCCGGGCCCGGGAGGTGGCCGACAACGACCCGATAGCGCCGTTCCTGCGCGGCTGGCTCGAGGAGGCGGAGACCCGGCTGGGCCGCTCCGCCGCGCGAACGGCCGCGGACACCGGCGGCCTGGCCGAGGAACTGACCGACCGCGAGCTGTCCATCCTGCGCATGCTGCCCGGCACCGCCACCCAACGCGAGATCGGCGCGGCCCTCTTCCTCTCCATCAACACCGTCAAGGCGTACAACAAAAGCCTTTACCGCAAGCTCGGCGTAGGCGGCCGCCAGGACGCCGTCCGCGCCGCCCGCCGCCTCGGTTTGATCTAGGGTCAAAGCCTCTTCCGGTACGGGCTGCGACGCCCACAACCGCAAAACGCACCCGACCGCCCGTACCCCGCGGCCGACGTGCAACTCCGGCACGTGCCGCGACTCTCGCGCAACGGGACACCCACCCCAACCTGCTCTACGCGTCGGCGTTTCGTAGTTATTTGAGTAGCTATTTACCGTTTGGCAGACCGCGGATCGGAGGTGCCGAGGTTGGCGGCCGAGCGGGCCTCCCGCATCGCGGACCCGCGCTCCCACTTTGCGGGCGACGCTTCCACATCTTGATCACGGCACCCCGACATACCGCTTATATCCGGCAGGGACGGGCCAGCCTGCGGCGAAGTTGTGCATTTGACCCCCCGCTGAGCGCTCTACCGTTCCAAGATCGGGACTTTCTGGCACGGAAGGCGGCGCGCAAAGCCGCGCAACCTCTGAAAGCGCTCCCTGGCCGGGCGGTCCTGAGCTTGGTACCCCGGGTGGTTTCGGGTGGTGGGTGGTGCGGCGGGGCCCGGGGTCGGTGAGGGTGGGTGGGTGTCACGCTTCGAACTCTGTGTCGCGGGCCGGCTCGCCGACTCGCTTGTCGAGCTGATCCGGGACCGGTTCGGGGAACCGGCCACCCGGCTCGACGAACTCGGCACGACGGTAATTGTCGGCGGACTTGACGCGGCGGCGGAGCGGGCGCTGCTGACCCTGCTCTGGGACACCGGGCACGACGTCGTCGCGACCCGGTCCACCCGCTGAGTCGCGCCAGGCCACGAACGCGCCGGCCGCCAGCATCACCGCGCAGATGGCCAGGCCGTGCACCACCGGGGTGCTGTCGGCCGTGCCCATGGTGGCCAGCACCACGCCGGTCACCGCGGCCATCCCGATCGAGGCCGAGATCCGCTGGGCCAGCTGCAGGAACGCGGCGGCCAGGCCGGCCACCCCGGGCGGGGCGTGGCCCAGGGTCAGCGCCTGGTTGGGCGAGACGATCAGGCCGCTCGCCGCGCCCAGCACCAGCTGGGTGGCGATCAGCCCGACGGCCAGGTGGGCGACCGGGGCAAGGGCGACGACCAGGCCGGCCGCTATCACCGCCAGCAGCGAGGCGATCAGAGCCCAGCACACGCTGATCCGGCCGTAGCGGCCGACCACCCGCCAGCCCAGCGCCGACGCCACCGAGAAGGTGATCGCGCTCGGCAGGATGGTCAGCGCGGCCTGCAGTGCCGACCAGCCGAGGCCCTCCTGCAGGTAGAGGGTCAGCGCCAGGGTGGCGGACAGGTTCGCGCCGAACTGGAACATCGCGATGACCACGCCGTTGCGGTAGCCGGGCCGGCGCAGCAGGGCAGGCATCAGGATCGGGGTGCCGCCGGACCGGGCGTACCGGCGTTCCCAGGCGATCAGCACCGCCACCAGCACGACCGCGGTGGCGAACCACACCGGGCGGGGCGGGCCCTGGCCGGCCGGCAGCGTGAACGGCAGCAGCAGGCACAGCGTCGCGGCGCCGAGCGCGGCCAGGCCGGGCAGGTCCAGCGTGGAGCGCCGGGTACTGAGCCGGCCGGACGGGAACCATTTGAGCGCCAGCGGCACGGTGAGCAGGCCGAACGGCACGTTCAGCAGCAGTACGCAACGCCAGCCCCACTCGTCTCCCAGCGTGCCGATCAGCAGGCCGCCGACGAACGGGCCGATCACCGCCGAGACGCCGCCGACGATCGAGTAGGCGCCCAGGGCGCGGGTGCGCTCCCGGCCGGTGAACAGCTCCTGGATGATGCCGATGACCTGCGGGTTGACCGTGCCGGCGCCGAGACCCTGGACCAGCCGGGCGACCGCCACCAGCCAGGCCGCCTGGGCGGTGCCGGCCACGATCGCGGCCGAGCTGAACACCGTGATCCCGCCCACGAACAACCACTTGCGGCCGTGCGCGTCGCCGAGCCGGCCGCCGGGCACCAGCGCGAGGCCGAAAGCCAGCGAGTAACCGGCGATGATCCAGCCGATCGTCCCTGGCCCGGCCCCGAGCGAGTTACGCAGGGCCGGGACGGCGGTGTTGAGGCTGGCCTGATCGAGCAGCGTGGTGAACGCGGCGGCGAGACAGACAGTTAACGGCATTGATCTGGTGCGCACCCCTTGCTTATATCCTATTTAAGCTATAGGAAAAAGGGAGTCCGCTCACCTGGAGGTTGGAGATGCGCCATCGCTTCCGTCTTGCCACGGTCGTGACTCTCGCTCTGCTCGCGGGATGTTCCGGCGGGGGCAGCGGCGCCACCGACGAGGCCGGCGCCCCGGCCTCCGGGGGTTCGCTGACCTGGGCCGTGGAAACCGAACCGATCACCCTCAACCCGCATCAGTACGCTCAGGCCAAGGCCCGGCTGCTGGTCTGGAACAGCTTCGAGGCCCTGCTCACCCACGACGACAAGGGCGGCTATCTGCCCTGGCTGGCCACCGGTTACGAGGCGTCGCCGGACGGCCTGGCCTACACGCTGAAGCTGCGCACCGACGTGAAGTTCAGCGACGGCACCGCGTTCGACGCGGCGGCGGTCAAGGCCAACACCGACCTGCTGCTCTCCGAGGGGTACGCACCGACGGTCAAGGCCGTGCAGCTCAAGAACCTCAAGAGCGTCGAGATCGTCGACCCGGCCACCGTGAAGTACACGCTGACCCGTCCCGACGTACTCATCCTTGATTTTCTGTCCTCGCCGCAAGGCGCGATCGTCTCGCCCGCCTCGCTGACGGCGGCCAAGAACCTCAAGGCCGGCGGGGTTGAACTGGCCGGCACCGGCCCGTTCATCCTGGACCGCTACTCGCCCGGCCAGGAGCTGCACTTCAAGAAGAACCCGGCCTACAACTGGGCGCCGGCCAACGCCGGGCACTCCGGGCCGGCCTACCTCGACGAGGTCACCTACCGGTTCCTCAAGGAGTCGTCGGTGCGGGTCGGAGCGCTCACCTCCGGGCAGGTGCAGGTCATCGAGGGGGTGCCGGCCACCGACGAACCGCAGATCACCGGCAACCCGACGCTGACGCTGAGCAAGGGGCTCAACTCCGGGTCGGCGTACTCGTACTACTTCAACACCGCGCACGCGCCGTTCGACGACATCAAGGTGCGGCAGGCCTTCCGGGACGCCCTCGACGTCGGCACGGTGCTGCAGGCGGTCTACCGCGGCACCGCCACCCGGGCCTGGAGCGTGGTCGGGCCGACCAGCCCGTTCTACGACAAAACCCTGGAGAGTACGTACGGGAACGACCCCGCCCGCGCCAATGCCACCCTGGACGCGGCCGGTTGGGCCACCCGGGACAGCGACGGGTTCCGCACCAAGAACGGCAAGCGGTTGACCGCCCGCCTCGTGCAGTCCGCGCCGTTCGTCCGGGACCGCCGTGACATCCTCGCCCAGACCGTGCAGGCCGCGGTCAAGCAGAGCGCCGGCATCGACCTGCAGGTCGCCGTCGTCGACCAGGGCACCGCCACCAAGGCCCTCGCCGACGGCCAGTACGAGATCTTCGACAACTCCCGGGCCGACACCGACGTCGGGGCCGCGCTCAACCTGCTGCTCACCTCGAACGGCGCGATCAACCGCACCGGCGTCAAGGACCCGGCCCTGGACGGCCTGCTCGACAAGGCCGTTTCCACCGGCGACAACTCGGCACGCTCTGCGTCATACAAAGAGCTGCAGCAGAAGGTGATCACCACCGACGCGCTGATCCAGCCGCTGTACGCCCCGGCCGACCAGATCGCCGCCGCCAAGACCGTGGGTGGCCTGCACTTCGAACCCACCGCCGGTGTCCCGGGCAGCGCCTACAACGTCTGGCTCGGCAAGTGATCGTGCTCCGCCGGCTCGGCGCGGGCCTGGTGGTGCTCTGGGTCGCCGCGACCGCCGCCTATCTGGCGCTGCTCGCGGCCCCCGGCAGCACGGTGGACAGCATCATCGGCGACGGCGCCGACACTCCGCTGATCCGCTCGCAGATCATCCAGGAGTGGAACCTCGACCGGCCCGCGGTGGTGCAGTACCTCGACTACCTGTGGCGCTTCGGGCACGGCGACCTCGGCCGCTCCTACCTGCTGCAACGACCGGTCCGCGACGTCATCGGCGACCAGATCTTCCCGACCGTGAAACTCGCCCTGGCCGCGGCCGGCTTGGGCATCGTGCTGGCGGTGTTGCTCGCGCTGACCACCCGGCGGCCCTGGTCGCGGCGGGTCAGCTCGACCGCCGAGCTGGTCCTGGTCTCCACCCCGCCGTTCCTGATCGGGCTGGTCCTGCTGAGCGTCTTCTCGTTCCAGTTCGGCCTGTTCCCGGTCTCCGGCGACCGTGGTCTGGCCGCCCTGGTGCTGCCGGCGATCACGCTGGCCCTGCCGGTCGCCGGGGTGCTCACCCAGGTGCTGCGGGACGGCATCGACCGGGCTCTGGAAGAACCGTTCGTGGTCACCGCCCGAGCCCGCGGCCTGCGGGAACGGGCGGTGCTCGCCCGGCACGCGCTGCGGCACGCCCTCCTGCCGGCCGTCTCGCTGCTCGGCTGGCTCTGCGGCACCCTGCTCGGCGGCGTCGTGATCATCGAGACCGTGTTCGGGCGGCCCGGTCTCGGCCAGGTCACCCTGCAGGCGGTCGGCAGCGAGGACATGCCGGTGGTCCTGGCCGTGGTGGTGTTCTCGGCCGCCGCTTACGTGCTGCTCAACACCGCCGCCGACCTGGCGCTGCTGGTCGTCGACCCCCGGCTGCGGGCGAGCACGTCATGACCGTCGCGCTTTCCTGGCGGCCGCTCCGCGTCGGCGGTGCTGTTCCGGTGGCCGGCGGGTTCCTCGGGCTCATGCTGGTCGTGGTGGCGCTGCCCGGCCTGTTCGCCGGGGACCCGCTCGCCGCCGACCCGTTCCACGTCCTCGAGGCACCCAATGCCGCGCACTGGTTCGGCACCGACCAGCTCGGCCGGGACGTCTTCGACCGGGTCGTGCACGGTGCCCGGCACTCGCTGACCATCGCGGTGGCGGCAACTCTTCTCGCCGTACTCTCCGGGGTCTTGCTCGGCATGCTGGCCGGGCTCTCCCACCGGTACGCCGACGAGGCCTTGGCCCGGTCTTTCGACGCTCTGTCGGCGTTTCCGTTGATTCTGCTGGCGCTGCTGTTCATCGCGATCGCCGGGCCCGGCACGGTCAGCCTGGTCGTCGCGATCGGCCTGGCCACCCTGCCGCACTACGCCCGGGTGGTCCGGGCCCAGACCTTCGTGGTGCGGCAGGCCGGATATGTCACCCAGGCGGTCGCGTTCGGCCACTCCCGGACCCGGCTGGTGTTCCGGCACGTGCTGCCCAACGTGCTCGGGCCGGTGCCGGTGCTCGCCATCATGGGCCTCGGCGAAGCCATCCTGTTCGCGGCCGGGCTGAGCTTCCTCGGGATGGGAACCCAGCCGCCGTCGCCGGAATGGGGTGCGATGCTCTCCGAGGGACGCAACTACCTGAGTGTGGCACCGTGGGTGTCGGTCATCCCGGGCGTGATCGTCACGCTCACCGTGATCGCACTGACCGTCGTCGGCCGCCACCTGCAACGCCGCGTCGAGGGGAGGCTCCCGTGAGCACACCGCTGATCTCGATCCGCGATCTGCACGTCGAGTTCCCGCACCGGCGCACGGTGGTGACCGCGGTGCGCGGCATCGACCTCGACATCCACCCCGGCGAGTGCGTGGCCATCGTGGGGGAGTCCGGCTCCGGCAAGAGCGTCACCGCCCGCACCCTGGTCGGCCTGGCCGGCCCCGGCGCGGTCGTGCGCAGCGAGCGCTTCGACGTGAACGGCCGGGACGCACGGCAATTCGGCGAGGAACAGTGGCGGCGGCTGCGCGGCGGCTTCGCCGGTCTCGTGCTGCAGGACGCCCTCGTCTCGCTCGATCCGCTGCGCACGGTGGGCGCCGAGATCGGCGAGGTGCTGCGGGTGCACGGTCACCGCGGAGACCGGAAGGAACGAGTACGGGAACTGCTCCGCACCGTGCACGTGCCGGAACCCGAACGGCGGGCCGGGCAGTACTCGCACCAGCTTTCCGGTGGGCTGCGGCAACGTGCGCTGATTGCCTCGGCCATCGCTGGTGGGCCGCCGCTGCTGATCGCCGACGAACCCACCACCGCGCTCGACGTGACCGTGCAGGCGCAGATCCTCGACCTGCTCGCCGAGCGCCGGGCCGCCGGGGAGACGCTCCTGCTGATCAGTCATGACCTGGCCGTGGTGGCTCGGCTTGCCGATCGCGTTCTGGTCATGCGGGACGGGCTGATCGTCGAGGCCGGCGAGACGGGGACCTTGCTTTCGGCGCCGGACCACCCGTACACAAAAAAGCTCTTGAAGGCTGTGCCCTCGGCTGCCACTCGCGGCCGGCAGCTCTCCGGCACCGGCTCGACAGCTTCGATCGAGCCGTCGGCGGAAGCGGTCATCGAGGCGAGCGGGCTGACCAAGCGGTACGGCAAACACACCGTCGTACAGGATGTCGATCTGACCGTCCGGCGGGGGGAGATCGTCGGGCTGGTCGGGGAATCCGGGTCGGGTAAGACGACCGTGGCGCAGCTGCTGTTCGGGCTGGTCGCGCCGACTGCCGGGAGCGTGCGGTTCGAGGGCGCGGACTGGACCGGGGTGCCGGAACGGCGCCGCCGGGCCCTGCGCCGCCGCATGCAGTTCATCTCGCAGGATCCGCTGTCGTCGTTCGATCCGCGCTGGACCGTCCGGCGGATCGTGGCCGAGGCGCTGCCGCGCGGCGCCGTCGTCGAACCGCTGCTGGAGCGGGTCGGGCTCGGTGCCGACCTGCTCGACCGGCATCCCCGGCGGCTGTCCGGCGGGCAGCGGCAGCGGGTCGCCATCGCCCGTGCCCTGGCGCCCCGGCCCAGCCTGATCATCTGTGACGAGCCGGTCTCCGCGCTGGACGTCTCGGTGCAGGCGCAGGTGCTCGACCTGCTCGCCGACATCCGGGCCACCGACGGCACCGCCCTGCTGTTCATCTCGCACGACCTCGGCGTCGTGCACCACCTCGCCGACCGGGTCCTGGTCATGCACGACGGCGCCGTCGTCGAGTCCGGGCCGATCGACGACGTCTTCCACCGGCCGCAGCACGACTACACCCGGGCGCTGCTCGGCGCAGTGCCCACGCTCGAAGCTCTGTAGGGGAGAGACCGATGACCGTACCGCTGTCGATCCTGGATCTGTCGGGGCTCGTTTCCGGCGGCACCGCCGGCGACGCCCTGCGCCGCACCCTCGACCTCGCCCGGCAGGCCGAACAGTTCGGCTACCACCGCTACTGGGTGGCCGAGCACCACCTCACCCCGGGGGTGGCCAGCTCGCAGCCGGCGCTGCTGCTCGGGCAGATCGCCGCGGTCACCGACCACATCCGGCTCGGGTCCGGCGCGGTGCAGACCGGCTTCCTCACCCCGCTCGGTGCGGTCGAGCAGTTCGGGTTGCTGGACGCGCTCTATCCGGGGCGGTTCGACCTGGGACTGGGCCGGTCGGCGCAGCGCCGCAAGTCGATCCTGGCCGAGCCGGCCGAGGTCGAGGTCCCCGAGGCGCGGGTGGTGGACGGGCTGGTCATTCCCAAGTCGTTCTCGTTCCAGCCGATCCTGCGGTCGTCCCGGTCGGCGCTGTTCGCCAAGCTGCTGACTCAGCCCAACGCCGAGCCGGCCGACCTGGCCAGCGCCCTGAGTGACATCCAGACCCTGCTCGCCGGGCCGTATACCGACGACGAAGGTAACGAAGCGCGGGCCGTGCCGGGGGAGGGGGCCGACCTCGAGATCTGGATCCTCGGCTCCAGCGGCGGGGAGAGCGCCCGGGTGGCCGGCTCGAAGGGGTTGCCGTTCGCGGCCAACTATCACGTGGCGCCGGCCCGGGTGCTGGAAGCGGTGTCGGCTTATCGGGAGGCGTTCCAACCGTCTTCGGTGTTGAGCGAACCGCGCGTGATGGTCTCGGCCGACGTGATCGTGGCCGAAGATGAGGAGACCGCCCGGCAACTTGCCGTTCCGTACCCGCTGTGGGTGCGCAGCGTGCGCACCGGGGCCGGGGCCATTCCCTACCCAAGTCCGGCGGAAGCCTCGAGCTTTGCGTGGACCGAGGAAGATCGACAGCTGGTCTCCGACCGGGTCGAGACCCAGTTCGTCGGGACGGCGGAGCACGTCGCCGAGCGGCTGGAGACGCTGCGCCGGGTCACCGGGGCGGACGAGCTGCTGGTCACCACGATGACCTACGACCACGCCGACCGGGTGCGCTCCTTCGAGCTGCTCGCCAAGCACTGGTACGGCTGAGATGGAGTGCCCGGCCGCCTCTTAAAAACGGCGGCCGGGCGCAGCTCAGGCTGGGTTGGTGATTACTACCTTGCCGCGGGCGTGGCCGTCCTCCACCCGGCGCAGGGCCTGGCGGGCCTCGGCCAGGGTGAAGACCTCGACCACCCGCGGGTTGAGCACGCCGTCGGCCACCCAGGTCGCCACCTGCTCCAGGACCGCGCGGGTGCGGGCCCGCTCGACCGGGGCGCCGCCCAGCCGGGCCACCGTCGCCCGGTCGGCCGCCGAGACCAGCTTGGTGCGGTCGTCGAGCAGCTCGGCCAACTCCTCCAGCTCGGGGCCGCCGATCAGGTCCAGGATCGCGTCGATGCCCTCCGGGGCGGCGGCCCGGACCCGGTCGGCGACGCCCTCGCCGTACTCGACCGGCACCGCCTCGAGCAGCTCGACGAAGTCCTTCTTGGCCGCGCTGGCCGTGCCGATCACGTTGATCTCGTGCAGCCGGGCGATCTGGGCGGCGCCCACCCCTACCCCGCCGCCCACCCCGATGATCAGCAGCGTCGAGCCGGGCGGCAGATCGAGCTGGACCAGCGCGTCGTGCGCGGTGGCGGCGGCGATCGGCAGCGTGGCCGCGTCCTCGAAGGACACCACGGACGGGCGGCGGGCGGTCAGCTGGGCCGGCAGCAGAGCGTATTCCGCGTAGCCGCCGGCCACGGTCTGGCCGAACACCTCGTCACCCGGGCGGAAGTCGGTGACGCCCGGGCCGACCTGCTCCACCACGCCGGCGGCCTCGCCGCCGAAGACGGCCGGCACGCTCGGTTCCGGCGCTCCCTGCGGGCGGTAGCCGGTGCGCTTCTTCCAGTCGACCGGGTTCACGCCGGCCGCCCGCACCTTGATCAGGACCTGGCCGGGGCCGGGCGAGGGCTTCGGGACGTCGAGGAACGACTCCACCTCGGGTCCGCCGAGCGCGGTGAATGCGTACGCCTGGGGCATGGTTTTCCTTTCAATTCCTCAGCAGCGGCAGCAGCGTTTCGCCCTGGCGCTCGATCTCGGTGAGGTATGGGGTGTCGGACAGAACGAAGTGGGTGATGCCGAGATCGGCGTAGCGGCGCAGCGAACGGGCCACGTCCTCGGCCGAGCCGACCAGCCAGGTGGTGCCGGCTCCGCCGCCGCCGTACTTTCCGGGTGCGGTGTAGAGGTTCTCGTCGAGTATCTCGCCGCGCTCGCTCAGATCCAGCAAACGCTGCTGACCTACCGACGGGTGCGGGTTGTGGTCGGCCTGCATCACCGCGACCCGGGCGCGGGCGTCGGCCCACGCCTGCTCGGTGGTGTCCCGCACGACGGTGGTGATCCGCAGGCCGAACTCCAGCGGGGCGTGCTCGCGGCCCAGCGAGGCGCTCAGCTTCTTGAGCCGCTCGATGCGTTCGTGCACGCCGTCGAGCGGCTCACCCCAGAACAGCTGCACGTCGGCCTCGGTCGCGGCCACCCGCTCGGCCGCCTCGGAGGCACCGCCGAAATAGAGACGGGGCTGCCGGACCAGCGGCCGCGGCACCACGGTCGAGTTGTCGACCCGGAAGTGCTCGCCGTGGAAGGTCACGTTCTCCTCGGTCCAAAGGCGACGGATCAAATACATGAATTCGCGGGTACGGCCATAGCGGTGCGCCTGGTCGCCCTCGTGATCGCCGTACGCCCCGAGGTTGTCCTTGCCCGACACGATGTTGACAAGCACCCGGCCGCCGCTGATGTGGTCGAGGGTGGCCGCCGCCGAGGCGAAGTTGGCCGGTCGCCAGTAACCCGGCCGGGTGGCGATCAGCGGCTGGAACGTGGTGGTGCGGGCGACCAGGGCGGTGGCCACGGTGAACGTGTCGGGGCGGCCCCAGCCGGTACCCAGGAGCGCGCCGCCCCAGCCGTACGTCTCGAGGGCCTTGGCCTGCGCGGTGAGCGTGTCCAGGCTGTTGTGATCGGCGGTGACCTCGTCGCCGCGATGGCCGGGCAGCACCTGGTTGGGGATGTACCACAGCAGTTCCATGGACTCCTCCTTTAAATCCCACCGAGCATATAGGTAAGGTATGTTTCATGGCTACCTTTGCGGCTCGGTACGGGGATCCCTCCGCTGTTACATCGGTCCTCAACGATGTGCTGCGGTTGCAGTTGGCGCATCGGTCGGTGCGCAAGTTCGGTCCGCAATCGGTCACCGACGAGGAGCTGACCGCGCTGATCGCGGCCGCTCAGTCCGCACCCACCTCGTCTAACCTGCAGCCGTGGAGCGTGATCGCGGTCCGCGATCCTTCGCGCAAGGCCCGGCTCGCCGAGCTGGCCGGAGCGCAGGCCTTCATCTCGCAGGCGCCGCTGTTCCTCGTCTGGGTCGCCGACCTCTCCCGGGCTGCCCGGCTGGCCGAGCGGGCCGAGGTGGCGGTGGACGCGGTCGACTACCTGGAGACGACCATCATCGGGTTCGTCGACACCGCGCTCGCCGCCCAGAACGCGGTGATCGCGGCGCATTCGCTCGGGCTCGGCTCGGTCTTCGTCGGCGCGATCCGCAACCAGCCTGCTGCGGTGGCCGCCGAGCTGGGGCTGCCGCCGCACACCGTGGCCACCTTCGGGCTCGCGGTCGGCACGCCCGATCCCGGCGAGAACGCCGGGATCAAACCCAGGCTGCCGCAGGGGGCGGTGCTCCATCATGAGACGTACGACGCGGCGGCGGCCGACGAACACATTCCGGCGTACGACGAGCGGCTCGCGTCCTACAACCGCCGCTTCGGGCTGGCGGGGGACTGGTCGGGCCGGGTGCTCG
Organism: Paractinoplanes tereljensis; assembly: GCF_016862435.1. Classification (GTDB taxonomy): domain Bacteria; phylum Actinomycetota; class Actinomycetes; order Mycobacteriales; family Micromonosporaceae; genus Actinoplanes; species Actinoplanes tereljensis. The sequence goes on along the minus strand of NZ_BOMY01000023.1, from coordinate 100,193 downwards.
GGCGGCTGCGCGGGCCGTCGTCGATGGCCGGCCGGCACGTACTGCGGGAGACGTTGTCGCGCCTGGGCCTACCGTCACGGTGAGGCCGGGCTGCCAGCCTCAAGATCAACTTTGTGCTCGGGGGGCGGAGATAGTGGTGTCGGGGCTGTATGCGGCGAATCCGGCCGGCGATGAGTTACCAGGGCATCGCCCTGCAGGTCACCGCCGACACCTACCACGGCACGGCGGCCGAGCTGCTGGCCCAGCTCCAGAAGAACAACGAGGGCCTGCGCATTCGGGACGACGGCGGCTTCCACGTCACCAGCGACCCGGTCACCATCACCAACGAGACCGGCCAGCGGGGCGTCGCCGCGCACTTCGACGGCACCAACGCCAGTGGGCTGCTGGCCGCCTTCGTCTTCGGCGAGACCGGGGTGGAGATCGAGGTCGTCGGCCCGCAGGCGGTGTCGGCCAGCCTGCCCGCCGACGTCGCCGCCATGATCAAATCGGTACGCCCGATCGAGGTGAGCGGATCGTGACCGCTGACCCTTCCGCCCTTTCTGCTCGGGACGCGGCCATCCAGCGAACCGGCTGGGGTAACCCCGTTCACCTGTGGCAGCCGCGCAACGCCTGCTTCTGGGTCTACCTGCTCGGGATCGGTTACGGCCTCTGGGTGCTGTTCGGCCAGATCAACCAGGGGATCCGGCTGTAAGCCCCAGCCCTCGCCGCCAGCGCCATCATCTTCGCCCTCTACGGCATGCTGTTCTGGTGGTTCACCGTCCGCATCGACCGCTACGCCCGTCAGCCCCTCCAGCTGGTGATCGCGGCGTTCGCGTGGGGCGGCATCGCGGCCGCCTGGGCGATCGCCCTGGCCGGCAACACCGCGCTGCTCACCCTGTACGAGAAGCTGTTCGGCCAGTCCTTCCAGATGACCTGGGGTGCGGGCCTGGCGGCGCCGTTCTTCGAGGAGCTGGGCAAGGGCTCCGGCGTACTCCTGCTGCTGTTCCTGGCCCCGCGGGTGGTCCGGACCGCCTACGACGGCTTCATCCTCGGCGCGTTCGCCGGCCTCGGCTTCGAAATCATCGAGGACATCTCGTACGGGCTGAACTCGGCGTCCGAGCAGTTCGGCAGCGACCAGCTCGGAACCAGCCTGAGCACCGTCGGCCTGCGGCTGCTGACCGGCTTCTCCTCGCACATCCTGTACTCGGCGATCGCCGGCGCCGGCATCGTCTACCTCGTCGGCACGGTGGCCCAGCGCCGCCGTACCGGCTTCGGTGTCGCGCTGGTGCTGACCGCGATGGTGCTGCACGGGGCGTGGCACGCCAACGTCGGCCTCAGCGGCGGCCACGGCCCGGTGATCCTGCTGCTCATCATCGGCGAGATCGTGCTCGGCCTGGCCGTGGTGATCTGGCTGTTCCACCACACCGTCCAGCCGGAACGCGCGGCCATGCGGGCCGTGATGGCCCCCGAGGCCGACAGCGGTGTCATCACCGCCGAGGAGCTGGACGCGCTGTCCGGCGGCTGGAAGCAGCGCCGGGCGTACCGCAAGTCCGCACGCGGGCGGGCCCAACGCCGGGCCCGGCACCACCGCCTCGAAGCGGCCCACGACCTGGCCGACCAGATCGCCGCCTCAGCCGGCTCCGAGACCGACCGCGTGCGCTTCGCCCGCGACGAACTAGCCCGCCTCGCGCTCTGAGAGGATCAGGCAAGAGTCTGCGCGTATCGATCTAACGTTGGCCCTGGTCACGATGCTTTTGTTGAGTCATGACAATCGCTATCGTGACCGGGGCCAGCTCCGGTATCGGGCAAAGTGCCGCCATCGAGATCGCCTCCCGTGGAGCCGGGGTGATCCTCACCTATTCCGGCAACGAGGCCGGCGCGCGGGACACCGTCGCGACCATCGCTGGTTCCGGCGGGACGGCGGTCGCGTTGCCGCTGGATGTGGGGCTTACGTCGACCTTCCCGGCCTTCCGCGACGCAGTGGCGCTGGCGTTGCGCGAGACCTGGCAGCGGACCACCTTCGATCACCTGGTCAACAACGCCGGGTTCGGGCACATGGCGATGTTCGCCGACACCACCGAGGACGACTTCGACCGGCTCTCCCGGGTGCTGCTCAAGGGTCCGTACTTCCTGACCCAGACGCTGTTGCCGCTGCTCGCCGACGGCGGTGCCATCGTCAACGTGGCCAGCGGCTCGGCGTCCTGGTCCGGCCTGACCCCCGGCTACTCCGCCTACGGCACGATGAAGGCCGGCCTGGTCACCCTCAGCCGCTACCTGGCCAAGGAGCTCAGCCCGCGCGGCATCCGGGTCAACTCGATCTCGCCCGGCTCCACCCGCACCCGGATCGCCGGCGACGCCTTCGCCCGCTACCCCGAGGTGATCCCCGGCCTGGTAGCCAAAACCGCGCTGGGCCGCCTGGGCGAGCCGGAGGACGTCGGCGTGGCGATCGCAGCCCTGGTCGGCACCGACGGCCGCTGGATCACCGCCCAGGACATCGAGGTCTCCGGCGGGTTCAACCTAGGCTTCTGATCGTCTATTGGACTGACCTTTATTGACACAAATCCGACTGCCCCAAGGGTTTCGATCATATGTTCTAACCTGGCAAGATGGGGGCCAGGAGGTGACGGGGGATGGTCTTTCTCCTTGGTTTCGCAGTGCTTGTTTTGTCCTTCTGCGCGGTGTCGGTGTGGCCGCACATCGGCGCGGAGCCCGCGGCGGCACGCCCATGGCGCGCTGAGGTAAAACCACCACCAGACTCGCCAACGGCCAGCACGGAAGGCGTGCTGGCCGCACAGCTGGCGGCCGGCGACATCACCCACGAGCAGTACGCCGAGGTGATGGAGCAGTTGGCCGCCCGCGACGAGTTCCGAGACCCGTGGGTGGTGCCACCAGAGCGATAATTGATGACGCTACGGTCCGCAGGGCGGCGCGGCGCCCACCGTGCCGGTGGAGCCCGCCGCCGCGGCCTGGGCCTGCTGCTGCGGCGCCGGGCCTGCCGGCGCGCCTGTAGCCCGCCGCCGCGGCCGTCCGGCTGTCATGCGGCGTGGATTGCGACCTGCTGGCGGCGCCTCGTTGGGCGTTCGATCTGGTCGATGACGGCGCGAGCCAGATCGGCATAGGCCAGAGGCGAGCTCTGCTCTTCGGCCGTGTCGTCGCCCAGGCGGTAGGTGCCGGTGGGCGACGCCTCGGTGGAGAGGCCCGGCGGCGGGGCCAGCAGCAGCCAGTCGGCGTCGCTCTCCGCCAACCGCTGCAGCCCGGCCGCGTGGGCCAGGGCGAAGGGACGCAGCGCCACCGGAAACAGCGCCGGATCGTCCAGCACGCGCGGTCCGTCCGGGCGCGTGCGCAGTGTCGCGAACAGGCCGACCACGATCAGCCGCGCCGGCTTCGCGGCCAGCAGGGCGTCGGCCACCTGGGCATACCAGCCGGTGTCGAACCCGTCGAAGGACGCCGGCGGCGCGCTGAACGGCGTGACCGCGCTGACCACGGCCGCACAACCCGCCGCAGCGTCGGCCACGGACGCCGGGTCGCGCGCGTCACCGGCGACGACCGAGACGTTCGATGCGCCCAGGCCGGATTGGCGGGCCGGGTCGCGGGTGTCGCCTCGGACGCCCGAGGGACCCGGTGCAGTCGGTCTAGGGTGGTGGGCCGGGTCGTGGCTGTCGCCAGGGACGCCCGAGGGACCCGGTGCAGTCGGTCTAGGGTGGTGGGCCGGGTCGTGGCTGTCGCCAGGGACGCCCGAGGGATCCGGTGCGGTCAGTCCGGGGTGGTGGGCCGCGTCGTGGGTGTCGCCGGGGACGACCGCGACGTTCCGTGCGGTCAAGCCAGGGTGGCGGGTCGGGTCGCGCACTACGGCGACTACTCGGTGGCCGCGGGCGGTGGCCTCGGCGACGATGTGCCGGCCGGCGCGGCCGCCGGCGCCGAAGACGGCGATGGAGGTGGTCATGGCCGGGACGGTAACGTCGGGGGTGCCGGTCACTTCAACGAAACCGGGAGCCTACGTGGTGGACCGCATCGATCCCGCCTGCCCGTCGGCGGTGTTCCCGTTCCAGGTCGGCGGCAAGTGGACCGGCATGATCGTGGTGCTGCTGGTCGACGGCCCGCGCCGCTTCACCGACCTGCGCGACACCCTCGCCGGCGTCACCCCGAAGGTGCTGACCGAGACGCTGCGCGCCATGCAGCGCGACGGCCTGGTGCTCCGCCGCGAGTTCCCGGCGAACCCACCGCACGTCGAATACGAGCTCACCGCCCTGGGCGCCAGCCTGATGGAACTGATCGACGCGGCCCGTTCCTGGAGCGACCGCCACATGCCGGAGCTCCTGGCCGCCCGCCGCGCCAACGCCTAGCGGCTCGCGTTCAGCGCGGCCCTCGTCCCACCCAATGGCCGGTGCTCCCATATCCTGACCCGGAAATGCGACATGCCGCATATATCTCCCGCCGACAGCGCGACACACGGCGACGTTGTGGAGTTCCCGCATCCATACGACAGCAGATCCACAAGATCTGAGAGTTTCAGCCGCAGCCGCAGCCGCAGCCGCAGCCGCAGCCGCAGCCGCAGCCGCAGCCGCGCGTGATTCGCTCGGATCACCCGGCCGGGCGGCGGGATGATCGGAGCGGATTGCTCAGCGCTTGCGTAGGTGGGTGTCGATGGCCTCGATGATGCGGGGGCGCAGTTCGGACGCCTTGATCACGGCGTCCACCGAGCCGACCTGCACGGCGCGCTGGATCGAGTGGATGCGGTCGAACTCCGCGGCCACCTCGTTCAGCTTCTCCGCCCGTACCGAACCTCGCAGCTCGTCCAGCTCGGCGGACAACGCGCCCTTCTCGCGGCCGGAGGCCGCGCCCACCCGGGCCTCGGCCGCGCGGACCCGGGGGTCGGCGGCCGTGCGGGCGTTGATGTCGCCGGCGAAGACCGCGGCGGCCGCGGGGGCGCCGCCCAGCACCGAGGCGAACGAGCCCTCGATGGCCAGGACCGTCATGTTCGGGTTGAGGCGCTTGGAGAAGACCACGAACGCGCCGCCGTGGTAGCGGGAGATCACGCAGAAGACGATCGGGCCGTTGAAGTTGACGATGGCTCGGCCGATTTCCGCGCCGTACTCCAGCTGGATCTTTCGCATCGACTCGGGGGAGCCGTCGAAACCGGACAGGTTGGCCAGGACCACCAGGGGGCGGTTGTCGCTGGCCGCGTTGATCGCGCGGGCCGCCTTCTTCGACGAGCGGGGGAACAGCGTGCCGGCCGTGTAGGTGTCGGGGCCGTCGGTGGGTGGGAAACCGCGCCTGGGCACCGAACGCGACTCGATGCCGAGCAGGCAGACCGGCACGCCACCGAGGTGGACGTCCTGGACCACCGCGGTCTCGGCGTCGGCCATGCCGGCCCAGCGCTCCAGGACCGGGTGATCCTGGTCGGACACCGCGCGCATGACCGTACGGATGTCGAACGGCTTCTTGCGGTCGGGGTTGGCGGCCGAGGAGAAGATCTCGCCGACCGTGGTGAAGTCGCTGCCGTCGATCTGGTGCGGGAAGCTGGAGACGTCGCGGTCGACCGGGTCGGTGGTGACCGCGCGGCGCGGGCCGCTCTCGCCGGGGGCGATGTACGTGTGGTCGTAGTGCGACATCAGCACGTCGCGGGCCGCGGTCAGGTTCGGTGCCCAATATTGGGCCTGGCCGTTGGGGCCCATCACCCGGTCGTAACCGCCGATGCCGAAGTTGTCCTCGGCCGACACGCCGCCGGAGAAGTCCAGGGCCTGCTTGCCGGTCAGCACCATGGCCGAGTCGGGCGTCATGACCAGGATGCCCTTGGTGTGCATGAGCATGGTGGCTTCGGCGTTCCAGTACGGCTGGGCGCCGACGTTGATGCCCGCGACGACGATGTTGATCTCGCCGCCGGCCTGGGTGAACTCGACGATCCGCTTGAGCGCCTCGGCGACCCAGTCCATGTTCTCGGTGCCGGACTCCATCGAGATCCGGGCGCCGGAGGACAACGCGTACCACTCCAGCGGCACCCGCAGCTCGGTGGCCAGGTCGAGGGCGGCGATGACCCGGCGGCATTCGGGCTCGGACAGCGCGCCCAGCGACTTGGTCGGGTCGCCGAGCAGCACCACCCGGGTGACGCCCTCGGGATAGAGCGGGGTGGTCGTGGTGACCACGCCGGCGACCAGCGCCGCGGTGTTCTTGCCCTTCGGCCTCTCGACCGGCGTCAGCGCGGTGCCGACCAGGTCGTACTCGACAAAATCGCCAAGCAGACCCGTCAATTCGTACGGGTAAACGGTGTTGCGGGTTGCGGCTCTTAGGACCTTCTGCCGGTAGCCGTCGAGCGGCTCGACCGGGTCGGTGGACGGCTCGCCGATGGTCAGCGCGGTCTCGCCGGTCGCGTCCAGCGCGATGCGTACCGCGACCTTCTGCAAGCGGCCGTCCCGGTTCTGCCGGGCGATGAACAGGATCTCCTCGAGGCCGGCCCCGACCGCGGTCGGAGTGACCCGGCGGGCGATCGTCTCGATCTCGTCGCGGGTGACCGCGAACGGTGGCCACACGTAGACGACGATCCGGTTGGTGTTGAACCGCTTGTCGCTGGGCCGCTGCTGCTGCGCCCGGCGCAGCGAGTCGAGGCAGGTGGCGATGGTGTCCTCGGCGGTCGGCAGGGCGACCAGCCGGCCGTCGTGCTCGCGCAGCTCGGTCAGGTCGCGCACCTGGGCGAACGCCACCAGGCGGTCATCGGCCGGGTTTTCCCGGGCTACCGCCCGGAACAGGTAGATCTCCTCGTCCGAGGAGGGCACCCGGGTGAGGTCGAACTTGCGCAGGCGTTCCATCTGCATGCGCTGCGCGATGTACGGGTGCAGGCCCCGGATCAGCCGTTCCTCCATCATCCCGGTGGTGGCCGGGCGGAACGTGAAGTGGTTGTGCACGACGGCGCCGCCCCGGCCGGCGACCGCGACGGTGACCCGGCGGATCCGGTCGGGCAGCGGGTGCCGGCAGATGATCTCGTGCAGCTCGCCGGCCATCGCGTCGGAGGAGGTCGGCTGCCCCTCCCAGGACAGGTAGATGTCGGCGTCGATGGCCAGGTCGCCGCCGGCCAGGGTGGCCAGCCCGTCGAGCACGCTGCCGAGCTTGTCGAACTTCTCGGCGGCCGAGACCAGCTTCGCCCCGGCCTTCTCGGCGACCAGGAACGAGCAGCCGTCGGCGTCCACGGTGCTTACGCCGGTGAGGCCCTTGTTGCCGTAGTAGCGGCGGGTCAGCACCTCCAGCATCACCGAGTTGTCGAGGTTGTCGCGCATCAGGCGCTGCCCGAGGAGCCGCACGAGGGGTTCGGTGCTGCGCACCATCTCGGCGATGCGCTCGGCGCGGTCCGGCGACTGCGGGTTGGCGTCGAGGTAGCGCAGGTGCTGGCGGACGCCGGCATAGACGAGCGCCCGGTTGCGGCGCAGCAGCGGCTGCCCGAACCAGGCGAACACCACGCCGCGGGCCAGGTCGGCGACCGCCGGAAAGCGGACCTGGGTCGCCGCGACCAGGCGTTCCAGGGCGAGACCGGTGGGCTCGCGGAGCGTCTCGTCCGGCGGCGGCTCGCCCAGCCAGGACCGCAGCAGGGTCGCGATCAGGGTGGCGTCGGCGGCCGCCCGCTGCTGGGCCAGGAAGATGCGGAAGACGGCGGCCTCGAGCGCGGGCGTGCGCTCGACGTCGGTGACGCCGTAGTGGCCGAGCGACTTCTTCAGCTTGGCCTGGAACGACTCGGGCAGCCCGGCTCGTTCGACGTCGAGGCTCTGCAGGTAGGTGTGGAAGTACTCCCGCGCGCTGTGCACGTGGGTGTCCTTGCCGCCCTCCTCGCCGGCCGGCCGGTTGCGGCTGAGCTCGGCCAGGTCGGCGAAGACCTCGATCAGATCGACCTCGCCGGCGAGCGGCCGGCGGCCCTCCTCGGCGGCGGCGCGGCGGGCGGTCAGGTAGTCGGCCAGGACCCGGCGGTTGTCGTGCGGGTCGGCGTCGAAGCCGAGCAGCAGGCTGCGCAGGTCTTCCTGGCGCACCCGGACGGACACCTCGGTGCTTTCGGTGGGCAGGTCGATCTCAACCGCGCTGACGGTGGCTTCGGCCGCCGCCGACCCGTCGCCGATGGGTTCCAGGCGCAGCAGAGCCGCCCCGGATTCCACCTTGCTGCCGACGGTGACCAGCACTTCCTTGACGCGTGCCTTGAACGGCGACCGGAGCACGGCCTCCATCTTCATGGCTTCCAGCACCAGCACCGGCGCGCCCGCCTCGACCTCGGCGCCGGCCTGCAGCGGGGTGGCCACGACCAGGGCCGGCATCGGGGAGCGCAGCACGCCACCCTCGTCCCGGCTGATCCGGTGGGTGACGCCGTCGACCTCGACCAGGTGGATCACGCCGTGGCTGCCGGTGAGCAGCCGGTGCCGCTCGCCGTTGACGGTGATCCGGCCGGCGTGCTTGTCGTAGCGCTCCAGCTCGACGTCGGCGGTGCGCACGTCGTCGCCGGCCTCCACGCCGACCCGGAACCGGTGGGCGCCGACCCGGGCGACCCGCACCTTGTAGGTGGCGCCGCGCAGCTTCAGGTCGAGCGGGGTGCCGCTGTGGTGCTGCACCTGGGGGCGGCCGCCGAACGCGGTGGAGAGCAACCGCTGACGCTCGGCGATCTCCTCCTCCTCGTAAGCCTCGATGGCGGCGGCGGCCAGCGCGACCGCGCTGTGCCGGTGCGAGACCAGGCGCCCTTGCTCGCGGACCCGGTCGATCCAGCCGGTGTCGGCGCTGCCGTCGATCACCTCGGGCTGGTCGAGCAGGTCGAGCACGAAGCTCTTGTTGGTGACGCCGCCCTCGATGATCACGATGGTGTCGGCCATGGCCCGGCGCAGCCGGCCCAGCGCCTCGTCGCGGTCTTTGCCGTACGCGATGATCTTGGCGATCATCGAGTCGAAGTCACCGGGGATCGAGTCGCCCTCGCTGACCCCGGTGTCGACCCGGATGCCCGGGCCGGCCGGCAGGTCGAGGTAGGCGATGCGGCCGGGGGAGGGGGCGAAGTCGCGGTCCGGGTCTTCCGCGTTGAGCCGGGCCTCGATGGCGTGGCCGCGCTCGACCGGCGGGGTGCCCTCCAGCCGGCCGCCCGAGGCGACGTGCAGCTGGGCCTTGACCAGGTCGAAGCCGGTGGTCGACTCGGTGATCGGGTGCTCGACCTGCAGCCGGGTGTTGACCTCGAGGAACGCCAGCAAGTCGTCGCCGGGGTGGTAAAGGAACTCGACGGTGGCGGCACCGCGGTAGCCGACCGCGACGGCGAGCCGCTCGGCCGATTCCTTGAGCTCGGTGACCCGGGCCGGCGGCAGCACCGGCGACGCCGACTCCTCGATGACCTTCTGGTTGCGCCGCTGCACCGAGCAGTCGCGCACGCCGAGCGCCCACGCGGTGCCCTGGCCGTCCGCGATGACCTGCACCTCGACGTGCCGGGCGCCGGTGACCAGGCGCTCCAGGAACACGATGCCGCTGCCGAACGCGCGGGCGGCTTCCTGGCTGGTGCGCTCGTAGGCGTCTTCCAGGGCCGACGGGTCGCGCACCACCCGGATGCCGCGCCCGCCGCCACCGGCGGTGGCCTTGAGCATCAGCGGATAGCCGATGTTCGAGGCGGCGGTGAGGGCGGCCTCGAGGGTCTCCACCGGGCCGCGGCTCCACGGCGCGATCGGCACGCCGACCTCCTCGGCGATCAGCTTCGAGCCGATCTTGTCGCCGAGCTTGCGCATGGCTTCCGCGCTGGGGCCGATGAACGTGACGCCGACCCGCTCGCACAGCTCGGCGAAGGCCGGGTCCTCGGCCACGAAGCCCCAGCCGACCCAGGCCGCGTCGGCCCCGGAGTCGATGAGGGCGCGCTCGAGCGTCTTGAGGTCGAGGTAGGGCCGGGACGCGGCGGCGCCCAGGTCGTAGGTGAGGTCGGCCTCGCGCACGAAGGTGGCGGTGCGGTCGACATCGGTGAAGAAGGCGACGGTCTCGATCGGTGTCCCGGTCTCCGCGGCCAGCTCACGGACGGCGTGGATGAGCCGCATGGCGGCCTCACCACGATTGACGATGGCGATACGTCTGAACACCGGTTCGAGCCCCTGCCTCGCAAGAATCTTTGCCAGGAGCCTAACCGCCCACCGCCGCCGAACTTGAATCCCGATCGGTACGTACCGGTAACTTATGCCCGCGAGGTCTTTCCCAAACGGACGGCGCCGACGATGATGCGCTGATGCCGCATGAGGATTCCTCGCATACGTCCGCCGCTCGGCGCGTCACGTGGATCGGCGCCGGTTACGCCGCGCAGGGATTTGGTTACGCAGCGGTGGTTACGGCGCTACCGACCTTCAAGGACCGCCAGGGTATCGACGACGGGTTCGTATCGATCATCCTGCTGCTGGTCTGCGTGGCCGCGGCCGGCGGCTCGGTCATCGCCGACAAGGTGGCGGCCCGCTGGGGGAGCCGCTTCGCGCTGAGCGGCGGCCTGCTGGCGGTAGCACTGGGCCTGGGACTGACCACGTTCCACACCCCGACCGCGCTGTTCACCGCGATCCTCATCGCGTACGGCATCGGACTCGGCGCCGTCGACGCCAGCCTGAGCATGCAGGGTGTTCTGGTCCAGGCCCGGATCGGCCGCAGCGTGATGAGCCGGCTGTTCGCCGCCTATACGGCGGCCGCGATTCTCGCGGCCCTGCTGATGTCCGGCTTCGCCGCCTCCGGCGGAGGCGCCGCCCTGGCGGTCGGTGCCGCCGCGTTGGTCGCCGCGCTGGTGGTGGCCGGAGGATTCAATTCCTTCGAACCCGGGCGTACGGCGATGCCAGAGTTGGTCGGCGACAAACGCCATGACGGTACGCGGCACGTGGTCTGGGTGTGCGGCGCGTTCATCTTCACGGCGTTCCTGGCCGACTCGGCGGTGAGCACGTGGAGCTCGGTCTACCTGGACGACTCCCTGAAGGCAACGGCCGCCGTGGTCCCGCTGGGTTACGCCGCCTACCAGGCCGCGGTCCTGCTGGCCCGGCTGGCCGGCGACCACGTGGTGCCCCGCATCGGCCGCATCCCCGCGGCCACGGGTTGCCTGCTGATCTGCGCGGTCGGCTGCGCCGCGGTGGTGGCCCTGCCGTCGATCCCCGCGGCCATCGCCGGTTTCGCCCTGACCGGCATCGGCGTAGGCGTCCTGGTCCCGCTGGCCTTCAGCGCGGCCGGCGAGGCCGCCCCCGGCCACAGCGACGAGGTAATCGCCCGGGTGAACCTGTTCAACTACGGCGGCGCGTTGGTAGGAGCGGTCCTGCTGGGCGCCTTGTCCGAGCCGATCGGCCTGCGCATAGCCTTCCTGATCCCGGTCCTAGGCCTACTGGCGACGATCCCGGTGGTGCGCTCCCTGCGCCGCCTGACCACACCCCCAACCCCAGCCCCCGCCCCCCTCTGACCACCCCCACTCGTCCTTGCACGGCCGGGCGTTCGGGCTCCCTGTGGCCTGGCGCTGAGTGCTGCTCGCGTCGGTCGGCCGCGCGCGGCCGCCGGTTGTGGCCTGGCGCAGAGTGATGTTGCCGCTGGGCGCCCGCGCCCGCCAGGCCCGTCGTGTCCGCGCGGTCTGCCGCAAGAGTGCGGATCTGCTGTCAGGAGCTAACAGCAGATCCGCAAGATCGGCCGCGGCGGCACGGGCATGCCCAACGAGGCATGGCTGGCAGGTGATTTTCGGATAAGTCGGGCTGCGCCCGCTGATGCCGCGGCGCGGACGGGCGCGGGCGGGGAGTGGCGCCGGACTGTCGAAATCCGGGCCGGAGCTGGAACGCGGGCTGGAGCTGGGCGGGGCGGGTGGGAACTCCGCGTAGGTAGGGCTCCGGGCAACGGGGGCCGGGTGGGCCTGTCGCCTGCGGCGGCTGAGGCTTGGGGAGGGTGGGGTGCGGCCGCCCCTTGGGTGGAAGGGGCGGCCGCCTCATGCGGTGTTAGAGGGAGAGGGACCAGCTGTCGATCTTGCCGATGTCGGCGCTGGCGGCGTCCTGGACTCGCAGGGTCCAGGTGCCGTTCGGGGGCTCGGTGGAGAGGTTGACCGCGTAGGTCTGGTTGATGTTGTCGGTGCTTCCGCCTGCCCGGTTGTGCAGCACGTAGGCCGTGCCGTCCGGGGCCAGGAGGGTAACCACCAGGTCGCCGATGTAGGTGTGGACGATGTGCACCTCAACCGCGCTGGTTGTCGACGGGGTCACCGTCGGGCAGTCGGACAGGGTCAGGGTGCTGGTCACCGTGGTGTTGTCGGGGATGGCCACGTCCGTGTCGTTCGTGGCGGTGCAACCCGCCGCGCTGTTCACGCTTACCGTCAGGGCCGCCGCTCGGGTTACCGACTCGGCGGTGGCGACGATGGTGATCGGGGCGCTGGAGCGGGACGTACCCTCGGCCGCCGTCACCGTAATCGTGGTCGGCTCGCCGGCCGTCACCACCGGCGGGTCGAACGACAGCGTCACGCCGGCCGGGGTTGCGCCGGTCGAGAAGGTGATCGCCTCGGGGTCGCCGTTGATCGCCGTGGTGGTCACCGCGATCGTGCCGGACGTGCCCGGGTCCAGGGCCAGCGACGCCGAGCTCAGGGCGAGCGTGAAGTCGTTGCCGGCCGAGCAGAAGTCGTCGCCGGCCACGTTCACCGCGGTCCACGACGCCTGCACTGCCTTGTACTCGGTGCCGCAGAAGCCGTACAGATCGGTGGCTGCCGACAGGGTGTAGGCACGGGCCTGTGCGTAGGTCGTACTGGAAATGAAGTAGTTGTCCAAGGCCCGGAACCAGATCGCCGCGGCCTTGTCGCGGCCGATGCCGGTCACCGGAGCGGCCGAGCCGCACAGCGGCGAGGTGCCGTACGCGGTGGCGCCGGAACCCTCGGCCAGGTCGAAGAAGAAGTGGTTGGCCACGCCGGACGAATAGTGCACGTCGACGTTCTTGGTGGTGGTCGACCAGCAACCGTGCGAGGAGCCGTCGAGGGTCGGGTTGTACATGTAGCGCAGCGGGGCGCCGGTACCCCGGATGTCGATCTTCTCGCCGATGTCGTAGTCACCCGGGTCGGTGGTGCTGTTCGCGTAGAACTCGACCATGCTGCCGAAGATGTCGCTCGTGGCCTCGTTCAGGCCGCCCGGCTCGCCGGCGTAGGTCAGGCCGCCCGGCACCACGTTCTCGGTGACGCCGTGCGACATCTCGTGGCCGGCCACGTCCAGCGCGACCAGGGGCTTCGCGTTGCCGGAGCCGTCGCCGTAGGTCATCTGCGCGCCGTCCCAGAACGCGTTGACGTAGGCGCTGCCGTAGTGGACCCGCGACGGTACGCCGGTGCCGTTGCCGAAGATGCCGTTGCGGCCGTGCACGTTCGTGAAGTAGTCGAACGTGGTGGCCGCGCCGAAGTGGGCGTCAATGGCGGCGGAGGCCCGGTCGGCGTTGGTGCCGGTGCCCCAGGTGTTGTCGTCGTCGGTGAAGACCGCGCAGGTTCCGCTGGTGCGGTTGCCCATGTCGCAGGTGTAGCCGCCGCCGCGCACCGGGTCGGTGAGGCTGAAGTTGGTGGCGCCGGCCGTCGTGTCGACGGCGACCGGTCCGGAGTAGATGCTGTTGCCGGTGCCGGTCACGCTTTCGATCTCGTCGAACGAGCCGACCGTAGCGCCGGAAACCGCGTCGACGATGACGTGCAGGCGGGACGGGGTCTGTCCGTCCGGCAGCCAGCCCTTCACCACGGTTTCCCAGGCCAGTTTGCCGGTGCCGCTGCTCGCGTCGACGAACAGTTCGGGCTTTCCGGTTTCCAGGGCCGTGCCGATGAAGGCTTTTCCGGCGGCCGAGCGGGCGGCCGTGGCGGTCACCGACGGCTTGGTGGTGAGGGCCAGCGGCGCCTTGAGGCCGACCGACGTTCCGGTCACCTTGCCGTTCTTGAGGCGGACGATCAGGTCGCCGCCGTAAACGCGGAGCCCGTCGTACGTGCGGGTATAACGGACGGCTTCACCGTTGCGGCTGTACACCTGGTAGGCGTCCTTGGCCGATCCCTTGACGGCCGCGGTACCGGCCTCGGCGATCGGACTGGGCGTGACCGGGGCGGCCGACGCGCGGTCCGCGGTCGTCGTCACCCCTCCAGCAGCCAGCGCGATGGTGGCGGCCAGCGCGATTGCGGTTCTCAACAGCTTCCTCCCACGAATCAGGAAACACATCAATTGATGTAGATCCTTCTATGTGGAGACAGTTGTCGATGTAACAGTCTTGTTTACATATTCTCAGAGCGGCTCTACACCGAACGCCACGTCGAGCCGGTACCGGTTGCCGGGGTAGCGGGACTCGCTCAGCTCCAAGGGCACATCCCGGTCGTCGAGGATCAGCCGTTCCTCGACCAGAAGGGCCGAGCCCTCCGGCACGAGCAGTTCGCGGGCGTCCTCGGCGGTGGCCTGCTGTGCGGTCAGGGTGGCGGTCCCGCGTGTGGGCACCCGCCCGAGCTCGGCCAGCGCCTCGTGCACGGAACCGGCTAGATCCGCCTTCAGCAGGGCGGACATCGTTCCTGGGTACAGCGCTCGTTCGTACGCGATCGGCTCGGAATCGGCCAGACGCACCCGATGGATGGCCACCACGTCGCCGCGCCGCAGGCGCAGGCGAGTCGCCTCCTGTTTCGTCGGCGGGCGCAGATGCGCGAGAACCACCCGGGACGACGGCCGGCGGCCCTGCTTGCGGATCTCCTCGCTGAGCCGGACCAGGTTGTCGGCCCGGCGCGGGCCGGTCGGCATCGCCACGAACGTGCCCCGGCCGGGCGCCCGGTAGACCAGGCCGTCGTTGACCAGCTGGGTGACCGCGGCGCGGGCGGTCATCCGGCTGACGCCGTGCTCGCGGGCCAGTTCGGGCTCGGAGGGCAGCGGGTCGTGCGGACGGGACCGGGCGATCCGGGCTCGCAGCGCCTGCTCGATGCGGAAGTAGTGCGGCTCGGGCATGGATCACACCCTAACCTGTCTAGACAGTTGCCTGTATAGACAGCTACCGTGCGGTCCCATGGACTTCACCGTGGCGCAGATCGCAAAGATGATCGATCACTCCATCCTCCGGCCGGAGTTCACCGCCGAAGACGTCCGCAAGGGCTGCGCGATCGCCGCGAAGTACGAGGTCGCGTCGGTCTGCGTGCGGCCGTGCGACGTGCCGCTCGCGGTGCAGTTGCTGCGCGCCAGCAGCGTCGAGGTCGGCACGGTGATCGGCTTCCCGCACGGTGACACCCACACCGCGATCAAGGTGGCCGAGACCGAGCTGGCCATCTACCAGGGCGCCACCGAGATCGACATGGTGCTCAACGTCGGCTGGCTGCGCTCCGGGCACATCGACGCGGTGGAGCGGGAGATCGTCGCGGTGATCGAGGCGGCGAAGGGCGCGCCGGTCAAGGTGATCCTGGAGAACGCCTACCTGACCAACGAGCAGAAGCTGGCCGCCTGCTGGGCCGCCGAGCGGGCCGGCGCGGCGTTCGTGAAGTCGTCGACCGGCTTCGCGCCGACCGGCGCGACCATCGACGACCTCGCGCTGATGCGGTCGGCGGTGTCGGCCAAGGTGCGGGTCAAGGCGTCCGGCGGGGTGCGCTCGCTGGACCAGCTGGTGGCGATGGCGGCGGTCGGCGTCACCCGGTTCGGCTCGTCCGCGACCGAGGCGATCCTGGAGGATCTTGCCCGCCGGACCCGGATCGAGCTCGCCCACCTCAGGGCCGCCTAGCGGGACAGGCCCGGCCCGCCGCGTTCCCCGGCGCCGCTGCCTGGAAAAATCCGGCGTATGAGCGAAGTGGGAGATCGGCTGCGCCGGGTCGGGGTGGCTGAAGTGTTCGATGACGCGACAAACCGGGCAATGTACGCGTCTGACGCTTCTCTCTATCGCGTGGTCCCGCAAGCCGTGGTCCGCCCGCGCGCCGAGGACGAGGTCCTCACGGTTTTGAGCGTGTGCCGTGACCTGGGCGTTCCGCTCACCGCGCGGGGCGCCGGCACCTCGGTGGCCGGCAACGCCATCGGTCCCGGCGTGATCCTCGACTTCAGCCGGCACATGAACAAGATCCTCGACGTGGACGCCGCCGCCCGCACCGCCACGGTCCAGGCCGGCACCGTGCAGTCGGTGCTGCAGGCCGCCGCGAAACCGCACGGCCTGCGGTTCGGCCCCGACCCGTCCACGCACACCCGCTGCACCATCGGCGGCATGATCGGCAACAACTCCTGCGGTGCCCGCACCCTCGGCTACGGCCGCACCTCGGACAACGTGGTCGGCCTGCGCGCGCTGACGATCGACGGCCGGTCGCTGTTCGACGACGCGCCCCAGCCCGCCGCGCTGCAGACGCTGATCGGCGCCAATCTGGCCGTGGCCCGCACCGAGTTCGGCACCTTCGGCCGGCAGGTCTCCGGTTACGCCGTCGAGCACCTGCTCCCCGAGCACGGCTTCAACCTCACCGAGTTCCTGGTCGGCAGCGAAGGCACCCTCGCGGTGGTCACCGAAGCCACCGTCAAGCTGGTGGCGGATCCGACCTATCGGGTGCTGGTAGTGCTCGGCTACCCCGACTTCGGCACCGCCGGCGACATCATCCCGGCGATCCTTGAGTTCAAGCCGACCGCCTGCGAGGGCATCGACTCGCGCATCTGCGACGTGGTCCGCTCGCGGCGTGGCCCGGATGCCGTGCCACCCCTGCCGGGCGGCACCGCGTGGCTCATGGTGGAGATCGCCGGCGACGACCTCGGCGAGGTGCGCGACCGGGTCGCCGGGCTGGTCAAGGCGTCTGAGGCGGTCGACTCGCTGGTGGTCGAGGACCCGGTCGCGGCCGCCCCGCTATGGCGCATCCGGGAGGACGGCGCGGGCCTGGCCGGCCGCGCGCCCTCCGGCAAGCCGGCCCACGCCGGCTGGGAGGACTCGGCGGTGCCACCGGCGAAGATCGGCGCCTACCTGCGGGACTTCGACGCGCTCTGCGACCAGCACGGCCTCAGCAACATGCCGTACGGGCATCTCGGCGACGGCTGCGTCCACGTACGCCTGGATTTCCCGTTGGCCTCTTCCGGCGGCCCAGCCAAGTTCCGGGCGTTCCTGGAGGACGCCGCCGACCTGGTCGTCAGCTACGGCGGTTCGCTCTCCGGGGAGCACGGCGATGGCCGAGCACGCAGCGAATTGCTGGCCCGGATGTACTCGCCGGCCGCGATGACCCTGTTCGGCCAGATCAAGCAGATCTTCGACCCGAACAACCTGCTGAACCCCGGCAACCTGGTCGACCCCGATCCGGTCGACGCCAACATCCGGGTGGCCCAGGCCCGTCCGGTCCGTACCAAACTCGCGCTGGCCTACCACTCCGATCACGGCGACTTCAACCAGGCCGTGCACCGCTGCACCGGCGTCGGCAAGTGCCGCGCCGACACCACGGTCCTCGGCGGCGTGATGTGCCCGTCCTACCTGGCGACCCGCGACGAGAAGGACTCAACTAGAGGTCGCGCCCGAGTGTTGCAGGAAATGCTCGACGGAGATCTAGCACCTTCCTGGCGCAGTTCTACAGTTCACGAGGCCCTAGATCTATGTCTCTCCTGCAAGGGTTGTGCATCGGACTGCCCGACCGGCATCGACATGGCCGCCTACAAGTCAGAAGTCCTGCACCAGAGTTATAAGCGCCGCCTGCGCCCGCGCTCGCACTATTCGCTCGGCTGGCTGCCTCGCTGGTCCCGGCTGGCTGCCCACATGCCGCGCCTGGCCAACCGGATGACCACGCTCCCGGGCATCCGCGGCCTGGCCCTGCGCCTGGCCGGCGTCGATTCCCGCCGTTCCATCCCCGCTTTCGCCCCGCAGACGTTCCGCCAGTGGTTCGCTTCACAAAAGCGCCCGGATGGAAAACCGGTCCTGCTGTTCATCGACAGCTTCACCGACCACTTCTCACCCGAGGTCGGCAAGGCCGCGGTCGAGGTGCTGACCGCCGCCGGTTATGCCCCATCGATCACGACGAAGGAGGCGTGCTGCGGCCTGACCTGGATCTCCACCGGCCAGCTCGACGCCGCCCGCCGCATCCTCGGCAAAACCGCCGACCAGCTGGCCGCCGCGGTAGACCAGGGCATGCCGGTGGTAGGCCTGGAGCCATCCTGCACCGGAGTCCTCCGCAGCGACATCAACGAGCTGCTGGACAACGACACAGCCCGCAAGGTGAGCGCCGCAACGGTAACGGTCGCCGAGTTGCTGGCCCGAACCCCGGATTACGCCCCGCCGTCCCTGGAGGGCGTCCGGGTGATCGCCCAGCCGCACTGCCACCACCACGCCGTGATGGGCTGGGAGGCGGACGCCAAGCTGCTGAAAACGGCCGGCGCCACGGTGAAACGCCTGGGCGGTTGCTGCGGCCTGGCCGGCAACTTCGGCGTGGAGCAGGGCCACTACGAGGTGTCGGTAAAGGTAGCCGAACAGCAGTTGCTGCCGGCCTTGGACAAGGCCGAACCAGGCGACATCCTCCTGGCCGACGGTTTCTCCTGCCGAACCCAGGCGGCCGATCTGGCCGACACCCCCGGCGTCCACTTGGTGCAACTCCTGGCCGAAGCCCAAAAACCAAAGCCCTAGAAAGATACGGGCGCCACCGCCCGCCAAATCCACCCCGCCCGCCGAGGCGGCCAGGCCGTAGCAATAAAGGCCGTCCCGACCCCCGGCCGGGCGGCCCCCACCCGAATATAGATAGCGTCGTGTGTCAGTAAGGTGACAGTTCCTTATTGAGCGATACGAGGGTCGGTGTCGTTGGTAACTGGCGATGGACCATCTGTCGCTTGGGGTGTCTCATGAGTTCCGGTCCGCCTGGTCAGGGGCGTCGATTCTTTGATCGGCCCCGGTTCGTAGTCCTCCTCGGGGTGCTGGGGCTCTTCCTTGCGGTCATTGTCTTCCTTTTCGGCGACGATATTCTTTGTCGCTCAGGTTATTCCCTTTCGACTTGCGACAAGAATGAGCAGGCCGAGGCGGTCGGGCCTGGCCCTACCGGGCCGACATCAGGCCCAGTCAAGGCCGGACCAACCGTGAGCGCATCGGCCGTGCCGCGCAGCGGGCCCGTCAAGCTATTGCGCGAGTACGACGTTCTGATCGCGATGCGGAAGGCTGACCCTCCGCAAAGCAACCTCGATCCACTGACCGGGGACATCGCCCGGGAGAAGGACCCCTACGCGGTAACCTTCGAATGTCGACAGCAAGGTCACCGCAATGACGGCTGCACCCGGGGCCAAGCTCCTGCTTTCTGGATCGATCCCATCGAGGGAAACGGTGCGACGGGAGCCGTGGTTGACGGTGACCACGTCGACGACCCAGCGGCTTGTCATGCCGGTGACGGTGCTTCGAGGGAGATCCACAAGGGGTTCACCTATTGCATCAAGACCGGCCCATGGACTGCGTTCTTCCGCATTGACGACCTCCCGGAAATGATCACCTCAAGTGATCAGCAGCCCGAGAAGGTCGCATTGAAGGCTCACGTCAAAGTCTGGAAGAACTAGGCTGGATCGGGTCAGTCCGACTCCGTGTCGTGGCCGGGTGCGCCGGGGCTATATGGGCCGCCGCCGGCTGAGCCGAGCCGGGCGTGCCGCTCCTCGTCGGTCAGGTTTGGGTCGGCGCTGTCGCGCGGCAGCAGGCCCGACGGCTGTTCCGTCCGGGTCGGCGGCACGTCGACGGTTTTGCGCTGGGCGCCGCTGTTGGCCGGGGTCTTCTCCGATTCCACCATGACCAAGATCCTTACCCCGGTTCGGCGGGCCTAGCGTGAACCGGAGGTGACGTTCGTCCTGCATCCGGCGGCGGCCGCAGGCTGGCGCGATGTTTCTAGACTGCGGGCTGTGCGTACCGTGACTGTGCAGGCTTTGGATGGGGCCGCCTGGCGGGTTCGGGTCGTCTGGGAACCGCGGTGGCGGGCGCTCGCGCGTCGCTTCGGTGGCTGGCGGCGTAAGCGCAAGGATCGCGACGGCGGACCAGATTTCCCCGACCCTGGTCTGGATCTGCCGAGCGGTGGACACCACTCCGGCGGCGGGTTCTTCGACGACCTCGCCGACGACCTGGTGGTCGGCATCGCCATCATCATCGGGATGATCGTCTTCGGCCTCCTCTTCTGGTGGCTCCTGCTGCCTCTGCTCCTGCTGATCCTGGACGTCATGATCGTGGTGCTGCTGGTGATCGCCGGCGTGGTCGGCCGGGTGCTCTTCCGCCGGCCCTGGCTCGTGGAGGCGACCGGCCCGCAGGGCGGCCTGGTGACGACCGAGGTGGTCGGCTGGCGCGCCGCCCTGCGCACCCGCGACGAGATCGCCGACAAGCTCCGCCTGGGCTACCGCCCCGAGGACGTAGCCGCCGCCCACCGGTAACCCCGGGTGAAATCGGGCGCCTTTCGGCTGGGTCGCTGAGCGTGCGTCGCGGCACGGGGGTGGGCGGCGGGTGGTCGGCGAATTGGGTCGGGCCCGCCCGGCGCGGGCGCGCGGAGGGTGAGCTTCGCTCAGCGAAACTGTGGATCAGGCGAGCTGTTCCTACGCCGTATTTAAAAGAAAGCGTGCGGGACGCGCGACCTGGAGATCACCTCGCGGAGCCTCGAAGCAACGCCTGGCTGGTGTTTGTCAGGCGACGATGAGCAGGATGATCGCTAGCAGGGGGGCCAGGCCCTGGACTGTGGCGGCGCGGAGCATGCGGCGGTTGGTGGCCAGTAGGACTGCGGCGGCGGCGATCATGCTGCCGCAACCGGCGACGATCAGGGCGCGGCCGCCCTGGGTGGTGTCGGTGTGCAGCAGAATCAGGCCTACGGCGGTGATGATGGCCAGGAACAGGTTGTAGAAGCCCTGGTTGAAGGCCCATGGGCGGACCGCGGGGACGTCCGACTCGGGGACGCCGAAGGTCTTGTAGCCGGCCGGGCGGGGGAACAGCACCGCTTCCAGGACGAAGATGTACACGTGGATCAGTGCCGCTAGGGCGGCGGCTACCTGGCCGACTGCATTCATGATCGGGGATTCTGCCTGACCTGGGTTGCGGGGCGGTCGACGGGATCACGATCATCGACGTACGCCGATATTGTCGGGCGATGCGACTGAAACGGCTGATGGCCGTCACCCTGTGTGCCCTCACCGCATCCGCGTTGGCCGCCGCTCCCGCCACCGCGGCCGCTCCGGGGCCGACCCAACCCGAGTACGACTACACCCAGGCCGTTCGTGAACGCGTCTGGGTGCAGACCTCGGTGGACAGCGACGCCGACGGGAAACCCGATCGGGTCGCGGTCCGCATCATCCGGCCGGCCACCGCCAAACGGGTGCCGGTGATCTTTCAGGCCAGCCCGTATTACGCCGGCCTCAACGACGTGCCCAACCACGATGACGTCGACCGGGACCTCGCCGGGCTGTCCCGGGCGGCCGAGACCATCACGTTCAGCGGGTATCTGGACAACTACTTCGTGCCGCGTGGCTACGCCGTCGTCTTCGCCGACAGTCTTGGCACCGGTGGGTCGGACGGCTGCCCTACCTCGGGTGGGCGGAACGAGACGCTTGGCATGAAGGCCGTCGTCGACTGGCTCAACGGGCGGGCGCCCGGGTTCGACGAATCGGGTGCGGCGGTCAGTGCCGGGTGGTCGACCGGGCGTACCGGGATGATCGGGGTCTCCTACAACGGGACGCTGCCTAACGCGGTTGCCGCCACCGGCGTGCGTGGGCTGGAGACGATCGTGCCGATCGCGGCTATCTCCAGCTGGTACGACTACTACCGGGCCAACGGGGGTGTCGTGGCGCCGGGTGGCTTCCAGGGGGAGGACACCGATGTGCTGGCCAAGGCGGTGCTGACCCGCGCTGATCCGTCAGTTTGTGCTGACGTGATGGCTCAGTTGGAGAAGGATCAGGACCGGGAAACCGGGGACTACAACGCCTTCTGGGCCGAGCGGAACTACGTGCCGGACGCTGGGAAGGTGCGGGCCAGTGTGTTCGTGGTGCACGGGCTGCACGACGACAACGTGCGCACTCAGCAGTTCGGGCAGTGGTGGAACGCGCTGCGGGTGCCGAAGAAGATCTGGCTGCACCAGGCCGCGCACGCCGACCCGTTCAACATTCGGCGGGACGTGTGGCTGGAGACGTTGCACCGGTGGTTCGATTTCTGGCTCTACCGGATCGACAACGGCATCATGCGTGATCCGGTTGCCGACGTCGAAACCGCACCCAACCAATGGCGTACGGCGTCGGCCTGGCCGATTCGGGCCGCGCACACCGTTACCACGACGCTCGGTAACGGGGCTCGGCAGAGTTTTGTGGACGCTCCCGCCCGTACGCCCGAAGCGCTGGCCGCCAACGAGACCGCGACCGATCCCAATCGGCTGATCTATCTCGGACCTGCCCTTACGCGTGAAACGCGTCTTTCCGGCACCGTGAAGGTTTCCCTGCGGGCCGACCTGGCCGGTAGCTCGCCGTATCTGACCGCGATGCTTGTCGACTACGGCACCGCCGATCGATGGGCCGGCACCCGCAGCTTCCCGGACCAGCTGGAGTGCGTCGGTCCCGGCATCACCGGGGATCCGGGGTGTTTCGCCCGGCGGGAGCATGTGATCGCGTCGACCCCGTTTGAGATCGTGACGCGGGGGTGGCTGGATGTGCGCAACCGCTTCTCGCCGGCGGTTACGAAGCCGATCAAAGCCGGTCAGCCGTACACCTTCCGGTGGAGCCTGCAGCCGGAGGATCACGTGTTCGCGGCCGGGCACCGGATCGGGCTGGTGATCATCTCGACCGACCGGGATCACACCCTGCGTTATCCGGCCGGGACGGTTGTCGGCGTTCGCCCGGGGCAGTCGACGGTGAGTTTGCCGCTGGCCTGATTCCGATAGCTGGTCGTATCCAGTAGCTAGTTGTATCCAGACCTCCCCGAGCTGGCTCTTCTGTTCGGGGAGGTTTGCCATGGACGTCATCAGTGAGATCGGTCCGATCGGTGGTCCGGTGTGGGTTGCCTGGCGGGAGGGGACGCTGACCCGCGCCACCGAGTTGGAGGCACTGGCCGCGTGGGTGCGGCGCAAGCAGCCGGACAGCGCGGACTCCATCCTGGACGGTGCGATCCATCGGCATCTGGAGGCGGCCAGGGACGCGGCGACGGTCAAGAAGTTGAATCCGCACCGGCGGTGGCGGTTCTTCCGGAACGGGCCGTTGATGGAACGGGCATCCAGCAACCTGGACGCGGCCGAGGCGCACATTCTCAACATCGCGCCGCCGTCGTATGTGCTGGGGCAGCTGCCCTGCTTGTTGCGGCACGTGCGCTGCCATCTCGTTGCGACCGATCCCGGGCGGATGGAGTTCGAGCGGATCGCCCGCAGCGTCGGCGTGGGGGAGCCAGGTGATCGGCCGGCCTCGTCGGATGCCGTCTCCGTCGAAGACATTGTTGCGCGGGAGCGCGGGAAGATCGTTACCACTGTGCGGGCGGCCAGTTCGGCGGCGCTGCGGGAGCACATTCAGCTGCGCAGTTTCCGCAACGTGGTGGTGGCGACCGCGGTGGTGATGACGTTTATCGCGCTCGGGGTGGCACTGCTCGGCTTCTTCGGCCGCACGCTCATTCCGCTCTGTTTCGCGCCGGTCGAATCCGGCACGGCCGTGGTGGTGTGCCCGGCCGCGCAGTCCGACCGGTTCACGCCGTCGCAGGACGGCGTTGCCGCCGCCTCGTCGCCGCCGGCCGCCGAGATTCGCGACATCGACGCGGTCGTCGCCGAGACCGCCACCCGGATGGACCTGCTGGTGGTGGAGCTGGTGGGACTGACGGCCGCGGCCATCGCCGCGGCGGCCGCGATCCGAAGAATCAAAGGCTCATCCGAACGGTACGGCCTGCCGGTCGCGTTGGCCGCGTTGAAGCTGCCGACCGGGGCGCTCACCGCGTTCCTCGGGCTGCTGCTGATGCGCGGGCAGTTCGTGCCGGGCCTGAGCGCGCTCGACACCAGCGCGCAGATCCTGGCCTGGGCCCTGGTTTTCGGGTACGCCCAGCAGCTGTTCACCCGCCTGGTCGATCAACAGGGCCAGAGTGTCCTCAACAGCGTCCGAACCCGGGACGCGGGCTCTTCCCGTCCCTGATTCGAGTCTTGCAAAGTTCTGTCTCAATATTGCGTGCTCGTGTCGCAGAGGTTACGTTGCCGGTAGCTCCCCCTCATCGCTTTATCCCCCGGCGTTTTGTCGAAAGCGAGCACGCACATGTCCAGAAGAAGGCTCGGCGCCGCACTCATCGGCGCCGCCCTGGTCGGCACCACGCTCTTCTACGCCGCCCCCGCACAGGCCGCCGCCACCGGTGGCAGCGGCGCCACCCTGCCCTATGTAGAAGTGCAGGCCGAGAGTTCTACAACTAACGGCACGCTGATCGGTCCGTCCGCGGCCTACAACACGCTCGCGGCCGAGGCGTCCTACCGCAAAGCGGTTACTCTCCAGGGCGCCGGGAAGTACGTCGAGTTCACCACCCCGGTCGCCACCAACTCGATCGTGTTCCGCTACAGCATTCCGGACACCGGGGGTGGTTCGGTCTACACGGCGCCGCTGAGCTTCTACGTCGACGGCACGAAGTCCACCGACTTCAGCCTGACCAACGCGTACAGCTGGTTCTACGGCAGCTATCCGTTCACGAACTCGCCCGGCGGCAACGCCCACCACTTCTACGATGAAGTGCATCGGCAGTTCCCGACGACCTACCCGGCCGGCACCAAGTTCCGGCTGCAGGTCGACGCGGGTAACTCTGCCTCGTCGTACACCATCGATTTCGCGGATTTTGAATCTGTCGCCGGCGCTCTTTCGCAGCCGGCCGGTTCGGTGTCGGTGACCTCGCGCGGCGCCGACGCGACCGGCGCGGCCGACTCGACGGCGGCGTTCAACTCGGCCATTCAGGCGGCCGGCGCCGGTGGCACGGTGTGGATTCCGGCCGGGACCTTCAAGATCCCGGGGCACATCGCGGTCAACAACGTGACCATCAAGGGGGCCGGCACCTGGTACTCCACGGTGGTCGGGGCGGCGCCCGGCTTCTACGGCAACGACGCGCCCAACCCGAGCACCAACGTGCACCTGGCCGACTTCGCGATCTTCGGTGACGTGCAGGGTCGCGACGACTCCGCCCAGGTCAACGCGGTCGGCGGGGCGATGAGTAACTCGACCGTCGACCGGCTGTGGATCGAGCACCTCAAGGTCGGCGCGTGGATGGACGGGCCGATGGACAACCTGGTCTTCTCCGGCCTGCGGATCCGCAACGTCACCGCCGACGGCGTGAACTTCCACAAG
This sequence comes from Paractinoplanes tereljensis, assembly GCF_016862435.1. Lineage (GTDB taxonomy): Bacteria > Actinomycetota > Actinomycetes > Mycobacteriales > Micromonosporaceae > Actinoplanes > Actinoplanes tereljensis. The sequence continues at coordinate 75,054 of NZ_BOMY01000023.1, read as the reverse complement.
GGCGTGACCAACTCCAAGGTCACCAACTCGGACATCCGCAACACCGGCGACGACGGCCTGGCGACCTGGGCCGAGTCGGTGGCTGACGCGAACAACTCGTTCGACCACAACACCGTGCAATATCCGATCCTGGCCAACGGCATCGCCATCTACGGCGGTCACGACAACTTCGTCACCGACAACCGGGTGGTCGACTCCGGCCTCACCCAGGGTGGCGGCATCCACGTAGCGCAGCGCTTCGCCTCCACCACGCTTGGCCGCACCGACGTTCTGCGGAACACGATCATCCGGTCCGGTGGGCTCGACCCGAACTGGCAGTTCGGCGTCGGGGCGCTCTGGTTCGACGCTCGCGACGGCGCGATGACCGGCCTCACCAACGTCGACAACATCCTGATCCAGCAGAGCCCGTTCGAGGCGATCCAGTTCGTGTCGGGTTCGCAGATTTCGAACGTGCGCATTAATAACGCCACGATCCAGAACACTGGGTCCTATGTGGTGCAGGAGCAGGTCGGCGGTTCCGCCACGATCTCCAACAGCACTGCTACCGGTACGTTGGGCCCGGCCGCGGTCTACAACTGTGGCGTCGGCTTCACGCTGACCGATGGTGGCGGCAATTCCGGGATTTTTGGGTCTACCGCTTGTACTCAGGTGACAAATCCGGCATTCCCGCCGTATCTCCCGGACAACGGCTCGCTGATCTCGATCAGCCCGTCCACTCTGGGCTTCGGCACGGTTGCCACCGGCTCCACCAGTGCGGCCCAGACGGTGACCGTGACCAACTCGGGCTCGGCCGCCGCCCCGGTGTCCGGAGTTTCGGTCACGGGCGACTTCACGCAGACCAACACGTGCGGTTCGTCGATCGCGGCCGGCGGCTCGTGCACGGTGAGCGTCCGCTTCGCACCCACCGTGGCCGGCTCCCGCACCGGAAACCTGACGGTCACCGCCTCCGGCATCACCAACACGATCCCGCTGTCCGGCACCGGCGTGGCCCCCGGCCCGATCCTGACCGCGTCGCCGTCGTCGCTCTCCTTTGCCGGCACCATCGTCGGCGCCACCTCGGCCGCGCAGACCGTCACCGTCACGAACTCCGGAACCACGGCCGCGACCATCTCGGGTGTCACCGCAAGTGGTGACTTCGCGCAGACCAACACCTGCGGCTCCTCGATCGCGGTGGGTGTGTCCTGCACGGCCACGGTGACCTTCCGCCCGACCACATCCGGGTCGCGAACCGGCACCCTGACCGTCGGCAGCCTTGCGGTCGCGCTCGCCGGCAGCGGCATCGGCTCGACCACCAACATCGCGGCCGGCCGCCCGGCCACCGCGAGCAGCCAGGTAAACGCCACCCAGGCCGCTTCGGTCTCCACTGACGGCGACGCGAACACCTACTGGGAGAGCAACAACAGCGCCTTCCCGCAGTGGTTGCAGGTTGACCTGGGTGCCGCGTACAGCGTCGGCAAGGTGACCCTGAAGCTGCCGCCGGCGACCGCCTGGGCCACCCGCACCCAGACCCTGTCCGTGCAGACCAGCACCGACGGCTCCACCTTCAGCACCGCGGTCGCCTCGGCGAGCTACACGTTCAACCCGGCCTCCGGCAACGCGGCGTCGATCACCGTCCCCGGCACCAACGCCCGCTACGTCCGGGTCAACATCACCGCCAACTCGGGCTGGCCGGCCGGCCAGATCGCGGAGTTCGAGGTCTACCCGGGTGGCGGCAGCAGTGGTCCGGCCTTGTCGGCGACGCCGTCCACGCTCACCTTCGGCACTCAGGCGCTGAACACGACGAGCACCGGCCAGGCGGTAACGGTGACCAACAGTGGCACCGCCGCCGCGACATCACTGGCCGCCGCGGTGACCGGTGACTACGCCCAGTCGAACAACTGCGGCACGTCGCTGGCGGCCGGCGCGTCCTGCACGGTCACGGTGACCTTCCGCCCGACCGCCTCCGGGAACCGAACCGGCACCCTGACCATCGGCGGCGTTTCGGTAGCGCTTACCGGCACCGGCGCCGGCACCACCAGCACCAACCTGGCCGCCGGCAAGCCGACCAGCGAGTCCAGCCACGCCGACGTCTACGGCTCGGGCAACGTCACGGATAACGACCAGAACACCTACTGGGAGAGCGCGAACAACGCCTTCCCGCAGTGGGTGCAGGTCGACTTGGGCTCGGCGCAGAGCGCAAGCCGAGCGGTCCTGCAGATCCCCACGGCGTGGGGCGCCCGAACCGAGACGCTATCCCTGCTGGCCAGCACCGACGGCTCAACCTGGACGACGGTGAAGGCGTCGGCCGACTACAACTTCACCCCGTCCGCAAGCAACGCGGTGACGATCACCTTCACCGCGACGACGCAGCGCTACTTCCGCCTGAACATCACCGCGAACACGGGCTGGCCGGCCGGCCAGATCTCCGCCTTCCAGGTCTGGAACAGCTGAATCCCAACCTGGGCCTGCTCCGTCAATACGGGGCAGGCCCAGGGTTCCGTTCATGAGCGGCGCGGAGTTCCCCAATCCCGCCCTCGCCGTCGTGGATCCACGCTCGGTGGTGTGCTGTGCCCTGTGCGCCGTCACCTGTGCCGTGTGCTGGGCATGCGATGTGTGTCAGGGAATCGAACCCCCGCGCCTGCCCCCGACGCGCCAGGAAGTGAGCCGAATTACCCGCCGGCTCCCGGGTTTGCGCACGCCTCCACGTCGGCTACCTGCTCCGCGCCCGTCAGTCGAGCAGATCGACCTCCCAGTTGACCCGCTGAATCAGCGTGTCAACCACACGAACCTGCCGAGCAAGATCGTCAGCCTGGCGGCGCAAGTCAGCGACCGGCAGCGCCGGGATCATCTTCAGCTCGGACCGCAGCTGCCGGTATCCGCGCTGGCCCTCACCGGCTGCGGCGTCAGCCGCGGACGTGACCATGCTGTGGCGTAGGCGCAGGACGTCTCGCCGAGCGAGCGCGTCAGTCAGTGTGTCGCCCTCGACCTGCGTGGCGGCATTGGTGCGGTTGATCCGCCTGATCAGTGACTCAAGCTCGGTGAGCACTTCGCTCGCCTCGGCGAGCAAGGACGCTGCGTCCTCGGCCGGGGTCTCACCTTCCTGGAAGCGCGCGCTGCTGGTGATGCGAGAGCGGAGCTGTTCGGCCCGGCGCGACGCATCTGCGCGCAGCGCGAGTGCCTCGGCAAGTTTCATGGGAACAGTATGGCCAGCCAAGATCGGCGTCGCCTCCGATTTCCAGCGGCAGGAGCCCGCAGCTCGGCGGTCGCGAGGGAGATATCGTATGCCGCCGATCACCACGGCACGATCGAGCTTCGCGGTGACGGACGACGGGGAACGGGAAGTCGATGAACACAACGGGTTGGCGTTGCGTGGCCGGCGTAGTCGCTGTTGCCGCCTTGTTCCTGGGCGGGTGCGCGAGCGGCGCCGCGAGTGCGCCGGTGGTGCCTGCGTCGGCTACCCCCTCCACGCCTGCGGACAACGGCGTCGCCGCTCTTGAGCCCGCAGCGATCTTCGACCGGGCGAAGGCGGCGTTGACGGAGGCCAAGACGTTTCGACTCAAGGGTTTCGTCACCGCGGACGGCACGGTGACCGGTATGGACCTCGAGGTTCGAGGCTCCGACGTACGAGGCATCCTGACGAGGAACAAGACGAAAGTCGAGATGCTGACGGTCGGCAAGAACGCCTACATCCGCCCCGACTATGCATTCTGGAAGGCGAGCCTCGGCGATGCGAGCCTGGCGAAGGCCTCTGTTGCGAAGGTCAAAGGCCGTTGGATTCAAGTGTCGCCAACGGACAAGAACTTCGCCGGAATGCTCGGCGTCGCCGACGTCAACAAGTTGTTGGACGGTAGCGGAGGCTGGATCAAGCAATACGTCACGAAGGTCGGCGCCAACCGGGCCCTGATGGTCAGCCAGGTCGACTCCCGGCACAGCACGCTGTACGTCGCCGTGGACGGCCCGGCGTACCCGCTTCGGCTCCAAGGCCCGACCGAGGCCGCCGGCAGTCTCACCTTCAGTGACTTCGGGGCGGCCTTCGCCGACCTGAAAGCCCCTCCGGCCTCAACGGTCATCAATTTCAACGAGTTGCTCGGCTAACCGCTCGGCTCGCTTCATTGGCGACACCTGTGGCCTTTGCGATCAAGCCAGCTGCCGCGGAGGGGACGAGATGGTGTCGAGGCTGAGCTGGATCAACGTCTGGCCCTCGACCGGCCACCCGGATCAGCCGTGGCTCGACCACCCCGACGAAGACGCGTTCGTTCGCAGTAGCCGCAGCGTGTGCGAGCTGTACACGGAGGCAGTCCGGGACGCCGGCCTTCCCGCGCGGCATTCGGAGCTACGCCTGTTCTGCTGGCACGAGGACGACCGTGACGACGTACTTCTGGAAATGGACACCGACGTCGCAGCGGGATTCGAGGCCGGGACGATCACCCTGCCGCCCGGAATAGCCGCCCTCCCGGAACTCGCGCGGGCCGCACTGGCCCTGGAAATCGTGCACGCCGCCGCAAGCCGGCTGGGCATCGAGCGCGGCTGGGACCAGGGCGCGCTCGACGGCGCCCGGCGGCACGTCCTCGACCGCCGGTTACGGTTCCGGTGGGAAGGCCCGGCGAAGATCAGCCCGGACCGTACGCTTACCGCGCACCCGGTCTTCGTGCTGCACGACGACGGCTACGGCCGGGCCACCATCCACGTCCGGCGCCGTGACGACGGCGATCTCGTCGTAGTGTCTGTGCCGGCGCTGGCTTTCAGCACTTCGGCCGGGTTCGCCCGCAGTGCACGTACGCTGCGCTGGCGCGGCAAACGCCGGGTGGAGATGGTGCCGTACGAGGGGCTCTCCGCAGGCGTCGGCAAGCACGAGATCTGGCGTGACAGTCAGGGCCTGCTCGCCGTCGATCTGGACGACCCGGCAACTCGTGGCGAACCCGTTGCCGAGAACGACCGTGCAGAAGTTGCCCCGACGGACCGCATACCCGCCGTTGTCGTGCGAACCTACGCCGACCGGGAGCCGGTCTGGCTGGAGGTCGGGCTCAGCGACATCGAGGGTCTGCGGCCGCAGACCGACGCGGACGACGAGTACTACATCACTCAGGTCGACCTGGCCGAGCTGGCCGGCAGATCCGAGCAGTGGCGGGCGTGGTGGCGCGGCAGCGGCCTCGACGCCCTCGAGTTCCGCATGCACTTCACCTTCGGCCACCCTGAACACGAAGCACCCACCAGGTTCCGCCGCCATCGCGGGAAGCTCCGCGTCTCGGGAACCCGCGACCATCCCGGCTTCGCCAGCAACACCGACACGCCACCAAGACGGCAGGCTCGCGACGACCTCCAGGCCCTCATCGACCTAGCTGGCGAACACCTCAAACTGCCAATTGCGCCCCGGCTACCCGACCCGCCCATGCCGTCGCCAGAAACCATGGCCATCCGCAGAGGAAATCGCCGGCCTGACCTGACGCAGCTCTTGAACGACGTCTTCCTGCTGCTGAACCAACAGCAGGACCCAAGCCCGGAAGAACGCTGACCGCGCAGGCCACAGCGCGATCCTGAGCGCGGTTCTCCGCGCTTCATCGGCGGCGAATGAGTGCGGTCCCGCCGCCCCGATTCAGCTATCGGCTCTCTGGCGGCGGTGACGTCCGGGATGCTGCTGCCATGGGAGATGCGTGGGCTACGCGGTGAGCTGGACACTGTCACGCTCTCGACCTTGCGCGCCTATGTCCAAGCGCTCGGTGGCACCGGCTCAGCAATCGCCCCGATCTGCCGGAGACGGTCGACGAGTTCCTCAGCGTGCTCCTGCGTCGCGTCGCTGACCAGCACGGCGGGCAGATCTCCGGTCATGCGGAGGGCTTCCAGCTTTTCGATGCCGAAGGAACGGCTGAGCACCAGCATGAAGACTGCCGGGCCGCGCTCGTGCAGCCGGACCTGCCATTGGCCCTCGCCGGGCTGGAAGCCGATGGGTTCGAGCCGTTCGGCATCCTTGACCACCTGCGAGACCGGGGAGGGACAGGTGGCTCTGACGATCGCGCCGCCGGCCAGGCCGGCGAAGATCACGCTCCACCAGTTCCTGAGCAGCAACGCGGCCGCAGACAACACGACGACCTGCGCAAATGTCCACCAGAATCTCCTGCTCACCGGAACGCCTGGGTTAGCTGTTTGACGATGTAGGCGAGGAGGTCGGTATCCCTGACCAACAGCCTTGGACGAGGCGCTCGCACCCTAATGTTCGACGTGTTCTCGTGGTCGTCGCAGATGACGAAGGCTGTCGACGACGAGTCCTGTCCCGGCCATCAGAAGGAGGATCGAGACCACGAACTTCCAGCCGACGTCATCCGGCTCGAAGAACCACCAGCCGACAACCATCCCGAGTCCCACCGCCAGCCCGGCGACCGGGCGCCAAGGTGCGACGTGCGGTTTCCGTTCACCTGCCACGCAGGGAGTTTAGTTCCTGCGCCGACAAGTCGATCATGAAGGTGGCGACCCCACGCGGTGCTGTGAGCGGATCCGAACGGCCATTGGTTGTCGGGCGCATGGCCGATGTGTCCGCGACGCGCGCCAGCATACGTTGTTGATCAACTTCGACGGGAGAGGCGAGACACGCGATCATGGGACGAATCGATCTCGTCGTTCCAGCGCATCTCGTCGCCGGCCTGCGGATACCGGCCCTGGCCATCACGACCGGGCAACCAGACAACGCGTGGGTCGACGTGCCCATCAGTGGGTGGGCATTCCTGCGCCGTCCCGCGCAGCGCCTTCCGCTGGACCCGCGAAGCGCGCGCCGGGCTCGCCGCTACGTGCAACTCGCGCCCTGGCGGCTACCGATCAGCCTGGTCATATTTCTCGTCCTGGCGGTCGTCGACGACCGGTCCGGACACACCATCAGTGACGCGGCCATGGTCGCCGTCTTCGTTCCCATCGGAGTGTTGTCCCGGCCATCCCTCGGCGGTCAACTGCCTCCGCAGACCCCGAGCCGGGACCAGCACGGCAACCTGCGCATCCCCAACCTGCCGATCACGGTCGCCCAGCAATGGATGAACCTGAACCCCGGCGTCACCACCACCGACAAGCCAACCCCTCGGCCGTACGCCCGGAGCTTCTACGCCTCTTGGTCCGCGGGCCTGATCCTCGCCGCCGTCACCCTAGGCCTGGCCCTGGCCAACGACGGGCGGGAAAACTTCATCCTGCTCTGGTCCGCGGTCCCGGTCCTGTTCGTCGCAGGCTGCGCCGCAGCTCTCAAAATGATTCCCCCGGGCTACATCCACCTCGAGCGCGGCAACGACCAAGACCGCCGGCAGCCTTAATCGCCGGGACGCACCGAGTATTGATCGGCACCCCGAGCGCTGCCCGCGGCATCACGCACCGCGCGGGCATTGCGCTTCGCACCCTGGCCTTGCGCTCGCTGCGGCAAAGGCGGGCGTCCAGCGCTACCAGTACAGAAATTCCGCGCGAGCGCCTCGCAGCTCGGCCTACGGTAATGAACTGGATTTGCCTCAGTCGACGGTCGGGGGATGCATGACGGTCTTCGGCTGCCGGGGCTGCGAAGCCACTCTGACGGTTCCGGTTTCCAGGGTGGCGCTGCCTATCCATGCGGACCAGAAGTACGGGAACGGGCCGGGTTCGCTGCCTCCGGCTTTGGAGCCTGGCACCTTCGCAGTGGATCCGCTGCCGTCCGGTTCGCCATGGCGCCGGTGGGAGGAACTCGACGCCGCTGCGATCGAGGCGCTCGGCTGGTATGCGCCCAGGTTCAGCGTTTCCGTCGGGCCGGTCGGCCGGGTGCTACTCACCCCCGGGGACGTACGCGGCGCTGTCATCGACCCGGCGCTGGTCGGCGAAGCCGCCTGCTGTGGCCTGGGCGGTGGTGAGCCCAACATGGTCTGCGTTACCTGCGGCACGCCGGTGGCCACCCGGATCGACGACTGTGGCCTGCGGCAGGCGACCTGGCTTGACCCGCGAAGCACACGCGTGATCGACGACGGCCCGGGCCCGCACCCGGTGCTCGACTGGACAGATCTGATCGACCAGCGGCCCGATGTCCCGCCGTCCGAACCGGGTGGCGGCTGGCACCCGATGTGGGCGGCCGCCGTGGCCTCGGCGCTGGCGCACCTGCTGGCCGCTTCGGGCGGTGAGCCGGTGATGATCCCGGATCGCCAGGTCGCCGAAGTCTTCCAGCCTGTTCTCGACCGCCTCGTCGGCACCGTCGCGGAGCGCACCCTGGTCCTGGCGGGGCCCGGCCTCGCGGATGCCGCCGGCGACTTCGCCCTCATCCCGGAACATCCGCAGACCGGTGAGCCGTGGCCGATGGCTTCGCCGTTGCAACCTGTCCCGCTGGCCTGGGACGTGTGGCGGCACCTCGCGTTCCATCGGCTCCCGAAGCCGGTCGGCCGGTCGGTCCCGATCCCGGCGGAGGCCCTGCCGGCGTTGCTGCCGGGCCACCGCTTCGAGCCGGACGGACAGATCTTCCTGAGCGTCCTGGCCCGGTTACCCGAGGTCAGGCAGCCTCGATTGCGTGTCATCTACGACCGAGGCCGCCCCTATCACTACAGCTTCTACGCCTTCTGACCATCTGGTTCGCGTATGCCGCACGGAACTGGTGCCGGGTGTTCTGGCACGATTGTCAGGGTGGAGGCTTGGCCTGAGGTCGACGAGCACATCGTCCAACATCGGATTATCCCTGGTTTGCAGGTCATCCGAAGCGCCCGTGGATGTGGCATCCCTCCGGCCCTCGAAGAGTTTGCCGAGCGCTACCGGTGGCTACGCGAGAACCAGCCGGACGATTTCACCGTCAGCCATGAGTCGTACTGGACGGGCTTCTACTCCTGAGGTCGAGCGACTGCCTGGTGCGGCGGGGCTGGCCGGCCGGCCAGGTCTCCGCCTTTCAGGTCTGGAACAGCTGATCACCGTGGCCGCACGTCAGAGGTGTTCGCTCTGGCGTGCGGCCCGTTCCAGCACTTCCTCGGTGGACAGCGGGCTTCGTGGGTGATGGGTCAGGCAGAGCGGGGCTTGCAGCTTTACGAATGGTCCGCCCTCGACTGTCGCGTAGAACTGACCGGTGCGAAGCCGGCCCACGTCTTCGATCCCGCTGCCCTTGGCCCGCGCCATCTCCTGCGCCGCGGCGATCTGAACCGGCACGTTCAGCAAGCCGAACATCTGGGTGGCGGCGTTGCCCGGGATCCGGTTGTGCAAGCCTTTCGGCGCCTGGGTGGCGAAGACCAGGCCAAGACCGTACTTCCGGGCCTGTGAGGCGAGCGCGAGCGTGCTGTGCGTGCACGCGGTCATCGCGCCGGACGGGGCGAGCGTCTGTGCCTCGTCCATCACGAACAGTCCGCCGAGCGGCCTATCACCGGCCGGGTTTCGTTTGATCCAGGCGAACAGCGCGATCTGCACCTGGTTGACGAAGTTCTGCCGCTGCTGGTCATCGGGCAGGCCGACGAAACTGATCACCGACACCCGCGCCCGGTAGCCGGGTGCCGGGGTGAGCAGCTCGCCCGGATCGACCGGGGCGCCGTTGCCCCCGAACATCGGATCGTTGACCATGGCGGCCTTCAGCAGCTGAGCCATGCTGGTCGCGAGTTTGGTGGCGTCGTCGAGCCGGCTGACGCCCTCGGGCAGTGCGTTGAGCAGGTTGACGAAGCCGCGAAGATCGTTGCCACCGGCCCGGGCGAAGCTGAGCATCGCCTCCCGCAGGACCGCGCGGCCGAGTACGGCCTTGTCGGTCTTGCCGTCGGCCTTGGCGTGGGGAGCCAGAGCCGCCACCGCGGCGTCGATGCCGGCAGTGAAGGCGTCCGGGTCGTCGAGGATCGCGGCGAAGTCGGGGATCGGCTGGAAACTCAGCGGCCGGCCGCTGTCCCGGTTGGGCGTCCAGACGACGACCTCGGTCGTGCGCAGGTATTCGGCGGCCCGGGCCGCGTCGTCGCCGACCCAGGCTTCCGGTGTTTCCGGCCAGGGGTCGCCGAGCCGGGCCAGGTCGTTGTTGGGGTCGAGGACGATGGCGGAGACGCCACGCAATGCGCACTCCTCGACCAGGCGCCGGATGAGTACGGTCTTGCCGGACCCCGAACCGGCGAAGATCGCGGTGTGCCGCCGCAACGCCTCCAGCTCGATGGTCACCGTGCCGCTGCCGTCGAACGCGGTCCCGAGCGGCACCGTGGCATCGGCCGGCGGCGGCGTCGTTGCCGTCGGCTGAGTCGTTGCGGCGCCACGCAGCGCGTACTGCAGGAGTTCGATCGAGGCGGCCGGGCGCCGGGATCGGAACCATTCGAGCAGCGGTTCCGTGCCGTACGCGGAAATGAGCCCGGCCAGAGCGGTCAGCTGCCGGATGTCGTTGTCGGTGAAGGACAGGGTCTCGCCGCCCGCGTCGGTGAAGTCGCGGATCACCTCCTGGGTGCGGGTGCCCTTGGACCACGGATTGGTCTTGACGTCGCGGAGCAGGAACAGCCGTCGCTTCGCGATGCCTTTGGTCAGACCGGCGGTGGTCACCGCGTTGCGGATGCGGTTCAGTACGGCGATGTGGTGGGCGGCACCGATCGCCCGGAACGCCCAGTGCTCCTCGTCCTCACCGCGTACGTCATCGGCGTCCTCGGAGCCCAGGCTGCGCCGCAGCCGGGCGTGCAGCGCGGGTTTCCCGCCCGCCTGCGGATCGATACTAAATGCCTCGCCGGCGGCGTCCTGCTCGGCGATCCATGCGGTGAGCCCGGCGGTGAGCAGCCCGGGCACCTCGGTGTCCTCCCGCCCGTTGTCGAGCGCGGTGGCCGGGTTGGCGTCGCGCAGCAGCGCGGCGTGCCGGTCGTCGATCTCCCGGAGTTTCTCGTCGGCCGCGCCCGGGCGGCCCGCCGCCGGCCCGGCCGGCCGGACCGACTCCGGGTCCAGATGCGAGAGTTCGGTGACGCGGTCGGCGGCCAGACAGGCCCGCACGTGGTTGTCGATGACCCGGAGTAATTCGCGGGGGGTGAAGTTGACCGCCTGCTCGAACGCCGCCGGCCGGACCGGCCAGCTCGGGTAGGGCGGTGTGAAATCGTCCGCGAACAGCGATGCGAACCGGCGCTCGACCAGTTCCCGGCCGATCGCGGCCGAGGGTAAACGGCGCAGATGCTCCGCGGTGGTGAACCGGTCGGGCACCGTGTCGGTCGCCTCGGTGGAGATGTCCGTCCACGTCTTCGGCAGGCAGGTCACCACCGACAGCGCCCGGCGGGTGGTCTCCCGCAACGCCATGAGCCCGCCGGCGATCTGCTCCAGCAACAGCGCCTGCTGCCAGTCGGTCTCCGCGCCCCGGCGATCGGAGGCCTTGGCCGACTGCGCGATCAGCAGGTCGATCTGATCGACGGCGATCAGCGTGGGACCGGTCAGGGCGAGCAGCCGGGAGATGTCCCGAACCACCTCCTGAGCGGACCGCTTGCCGCGGCGCATGCCCCAGGCGGCCCGGTCGCCGGGCTCCTCCTCATCGTTGGAGCAGAGGAACTGGTACCCGATGTCCTGGATTCGTGGCTGGTCGGCGGCGTACAGGGCGAGGGCCCGTGCGGTGTCCTGCGACTCGGTGCCGACCTGCCGGTCGTGCTTGCGGATCAGGTCGATGAACGCGTCGATCGCGGGGCGGGTCAACTCGCTCTCGCCGGCGATCGCCCGCCGTACTGTCCGGGGTGCCTTGACCAGGTCGCCGAGCCGGCGCAGGAAGGTGGTGAGCTGAGTGCCGCCGCCGGTGGACGGCCGGGCCAGGCCATCCAGGACGGACAGTGCCGTGCTGCGCCAGAAGGCGCTTGTCTCCAGCAGGCTGACCAGGAAGAAGTAACCGTCCTCGGCCTGCACCTGCTCGCGGACCGCACCGAGCAGATGGGTCTTGCCGGTGCCACGCTGGCCGAGGATGGCCACCCCGATCGGGCTGGAGTCGGTGCTGTCCTTCGCGTCCCGGACTCCGTCGAGCACGGTCCGCACCACGGTGTGGTGCAGTCCGGGCACGTGGAACGGGGCCGGCCGCCAGACGTCGTCCGGCGTGGGTGCCCAGTTGAAGCGCAGCGCGGCGAGGGCGCGCCGTTCGTCGTCGTTCATCCGGACGTGACGGCGATCAGATGCATGGCCTGGTTACCGATCCGGACCGCCGCGGCGCTCTGGCCGGCAGTCAGGACCTTCTGGTTGGACTCGGGGATCAGGATGATCGCCTTGGCGCGGTCGAGCCGCAGCAGGGCGGCGTCCACACTTGCGCGATCGGCGCCGGGAAGCGCGCCGCGCAGGTCCTCCAGCATCAGGTAGGCCCCGGGAACGGCGACCAACTCGTCGTACGCCTTCCGAATTTGATCTTCCAGGTCGGTGGCTGGAATGGGGTATTTCGGGGCTATCGAAGCGAAGAACTGACCGGCCGACAACTGGTTATTTTCGAGGTATTCATTAAGGAAACCGAGCAGTAGATAAAGGGTGCCGCCGAGGGCGCCGGCCCGTGGCGGCAGTTCGGCCTCGAACTCCTGGATGGCGGTGGCCCAGCCCTTATCGGTGAGTTCGAGAACCATCGGCTTTCCGGTCACCGTGATCAGTTTCTGGCCGACCAGATCTTCGCGCTTGGGCTTGTCCAGACTGATCTTCACGGTATTGGTCAGGAACGCCAGCGGCACCGGGCCAGCCTTGATCATCAGGGCCAGCAGTGTCGCACGCTGCGCGACGGTGAGTGCCATGGCGGTGCCTCTTTCCGAGATTTGATCATTGAACTGCAGATACCCGGCCCGATTCTGCCGAGGCTGCCGGAGGGGCGCAAGGGTGGGTGAGTTCGCGCAAAAATCCGACAAAGCGTAGTCCTGATCTTCGAAAACGCAGGTCGGATTGCATCCAATCGAGGACGCGCCGGCTGTCTCGAATTGATCAGCCGATGGGCCATTGCGAATCACCCGACTGCCCGGAAACATGTCCGGCGTGCGTCCCTGGTGGGACCGGGCTCGATGGGGGTTGATGACGGTGCCGTCCGAGGTCGTGCGCTACCAGGTGGACGAGAAGACCGTGGCGACGTTCGAGTTCGATCCGCCGCCCGGCTTCCGGCCGGCCGGCATCGGTGATGACGTCGCCGGCTGGGTGCGCGACGCCGCCGCGCCATCGATCGAGGCCGCCCGCGCTGTCCTCGACGATGTGAAGCGGCTGGCCCCCGATAGCGTTCAGGTAAAGTTCGGGCTCAAGGTCACCGGCAGTGCCAACTGGATCGTGGCCAAATCCGCCGCCGAGGCGAACTTCGAGATCACCTTGACCTGGCAGCCGGACATCGCACCGCCGCCGGCGTGAACGTCGCATCGCCGGATTCCTGGGCCGTCGCCCTGCACGCCGGCCCCGACGACGAGCAGCCCCTGGGTGCGGGCGTGATCGTCGCCGACACCCTCGTGCTGGCCTGTGAGCACGTGGCCTTCCATAACGGCCGCCTGCGGGAGCTCTGGGTTGCCTTTCCTCGGGCCTTCGATGTGCCACCGGGCGAGCGCCGCCGGGTGCGGGTCTGCCGCTCGAACGGCCGTGCCGAACGGAAACTCGACCTGGTTCTGCTGGAAATGGCCGAGGCCGTGCCACGTGGCGTGACGCCGGCCCGCCTCCGGCGCCCCGCCGGCGGTGATCTGAACGGCCTGCCCTGGCGTGCTTACGGGTTCCCGCAGCGCAGCGACGGCGGCCGCGCGGCCGCCGGGATCGTCGGCGGCGAGGGCGGCTATGGCCGGGTCCGGCTGGCCGCCGAGGTCCGCGACGGAGTCACCCAGGGCTTCAGTGGGGCCGCGCTCTGGTCACCCGACTATGACGCGGTGGTCGGGATCATCATCTCGGCCGAACCGGATACCGGTTCGGGAAACGCCCTCACCCTGGCGTACGCCGACGAGCACCTGCCCGAAATGAAGCTCTCCACCCTCGACACCTGGCGGGTGGGCGACACTGACGAACTGACTCAGGCTGCCTGGGGCTGGACCCTCACCACCGACGGTGAGGCTCGCCGGCACTGGCTGCCCCGCGCCCGCGGGGTCGCCTCCAGCACCGAGACCGGCTCCCGATTCCGGGGCCGGGTGGCCGCGCTGCGCCGGCTCCGGCGATTCCTCGACCAGGCCGAACCGACCGGTCGTCCGATGATCGTCACCGGCTCGCCGGGCGTCGGCAAGTCGGCGGTGCTGGGCCGGATCGTGACCACCGCCGACCCGGAGATCAGCGCGTCGCTGAACTCGGACGACATCGCCGAGCGGGCCACCGTCGGCTCGGTTGCCTGTGCCGTACACGTCAAGGGAAAGACCGCGCTCGAGGTGGCCACCGAGATCGCCCGCGGCGCCGGGGTTGGCCTGCCCAAGGCCACCGTCGACCTGATGCCCGCGCTGCGAGACCGGCTGCAACTCCGGCCGGCCCGGTTCAACCTGGTGGTCGATGCGCTGGATGAGGCCGCTGGACCAGAGCAGACCCGCGCCCTGATAGACGACGTCCTCGTCCCACTCGCCCGCACCTGTGCCGCGCTCGGCGTGCAGGTCGTCGTCGGCACCCGCCGCGCCGATGACCTGGGCGATCTGCTCGGCACCTTCGGCTCGGACGCCGACACGATCGACCTGGACGCACCGGAGTTCTTCTCGCCGGAAGACCTGGCCGACTACGCGCAGGCGACACTCCAACTCGGCGAGGCGTACGCGGATCCGGCCCGGGCCGCGCCGGTGGCCGCGAGCATCGCCGCCCTCGCCGGGCAGAACTTCCTGATCGCGGGCCTGGTCGCCCGGGTCCGGGCCCTGCGCGACCTGCATCCGATCGATCCCCGGCTTGTCTCGTTCACGCCCACCATCGGCGACGCCCTCGGCGACTATCTGGAACACCTGCCACACGCCGGGGACGCGCCCGCACGGCTGGTGCTCACCGCCCTCGCCTACGCCGAAACACCCGGCCTGTCCATCCCACTCTGGCGGGCCGCGGTGCTCGCCTTCGGGTCTCCGGTCAGCGGCGATCAGCTCGACCAGTTCGCTCGTTCCTCAGCCGCGAACTTCCTGGTGGAGACCGGTGATCCGGCCAATCCGACGTACCGCCTCTTCCACCAGGCGCTCAACGACGCCCTGCTGGCATTCCGGCAGGAGATCGGCCGCCGCGAGGCGGACGAGCGAGTGCTCGTCTCGGTCTGGAGCCACCACGGCCGCAGCATCGGCTGGGCGGCGGCGCCCGACTACCTGCTGCGCTCGTTGCCACAGCACGCTGCCCGGGTCGGCGCGGTCGACGACCTGCTCAACGACGACGGCTACCTGTTGCACGCCCACCTCGACCGGCTCCTGCCGGTTGCCGAGGCGGCCCGGACCAAGACCGGCCGCGCCCGCAAACTGCTGCTGCAGCGCACCACCCGCGCGGTCGGCGCCGCCCCGGCCGAGCGGGCCGCCCTCTTCTCGGTGGTCGACCTGATCGACGACCTGGGGGCCGGGGTCGACGCCGCGTCGGCGCCGTTCCGGGCGCGGTGGGCACACACTCCGCCACGGCTTGAACGCACCGTCCTCGAAGGCCACGCGCTCGGGGTCTTCGACGTCTGTCCGATCGCCGTCGACGGGCGCAACCTGCTCGCCTCAGCCGGCGAGGACGGCACGGTGCGGCTCTGGGATCCACTCACGAACCAGACCGTACGGGTGTTCAGCTGCCACGACGACTGCGTCCGCAGCGTCTGCGCGGTGCTCGCCGGTGGCCGTTCATTGCTCGCCACGGCCAGCCACGACGGCACCATCGGCATCTGGGATCCGCGATCCGGCCTGCGGCTGCACAGCTTCACCGGCCATGGCGACTGGGTGCGCAACATCTGCGCTGTCCCGATCGGCCCCGGCGACGAGTTGCTCGCGTCGGCCGGCGACGATCGGACCGTACGGATCTGGGACGTCGCCGGTGGCACGCTGCTGCACACACTCGCCGGCCATTCCGGCTGGGTCACCGCGGTCACCCACGTCCCGATCGAGCCGTACGGGCTGGTCGCTTCGACCGGCTTCGACGGATACGTACGGCTGTGGGATCCGGTCGCCGGCACTCGGCAGGGGGTGCTGCGTGGCCACTCAGGGTGGGTCACCACCCTGTACGCGATGCGCTCCGGCGACCGGGTTCTGCTCGCCTCCGGCGGCTACGACGGCACCGTACGGCTGTGGGATCCGGCCACCGGCGAGGCGGTCAGCTGCCTGGACACCGGCGGCGGCCCAATTACCGACCTGTGCACGATCCGGACGGCCGACGGCGAGATGCTGGCATCGACGGGCGAGGACGGCACGATTCACCTGTGGGACACCGCGACCGGCGCCGAGCGGCAGGTGCTGCGGGGCCAGGCCAGCTGGATCCGGGCCGTGTGCGAGCTGCCGCTGCCCGACCGGCACATGCTGGCCACCGCCGGAGACGACGGCACCGTACGCCTCTGGGATCCGGCGGGGGAGCGACCGCAGGCGTTCGCCGAGAGCGTCTTGCCCGGCTCGGTGGGCACCGTCTGCGCTGTCCCGTCGGAGTCCGGGCCGCTGGTCGCGACCGGCGGCAGCGATGGTGCGGTACGCCTGTGGGAACTGGCCACCGGCCGGGCCCGCTCCGAACTGCGTGCCAATGCCAGCCCCGTCAACGCGATCTGCGTCGTCGAGGACGAGGAACCGGTGCTGCTCGCCGCAGCCGGCGCGGACTCGGTCGTGCAGGTCTGGGAGATCGGCGATCAGGTACCGGTCCAGGACTTCCGCGAACACCAGGAACCGGTCAACGCGGTCGCCGTCCTGCGCACGGCACGCGGCCCGGTGGTGGCCTCGGCCGGTGACGACGAGACCGTACGGTTGTGGCGTCCGCACAGCGCCGAGGTACGCGACCGCCTCATCGGCCACCGGGCCTGGGTCACCTCCCTGGCCGTGGTCGGCGAGGCACTGGCCTCGGCCGACAAGAACGGGGTGATCCGGCTGTGGTCCGCCGACGGCGGTGCGCTGCGCTGGGAGCGGGTCGGCCACCAGGGCGCGGTGAACGGACTGGGGGTGGTCACCGTCGAGGGCCGGCTTCGGCTGGTCTCCGCCGGAGCCGACCGGACGATCCGGCTCTGGGATCCGGACGACGGCCGGCCCGGCCGGGTGTTCTCCGGCCACACCGGCGAGGTCACCGCGGTCGACGCGGGCCGGGTCGGTGACCGCCCGGTGCTCGCGTCGGCGAGTGCCGACCGGACTGTCCGGCTGTGGGACCCTCGCACCGGCCGCCCGTTGCGCACCATCCACGTGCACCACCGCGCCCGGACATGCCGTTGGATCCACGACCATCTCGTGGTCGGCCTCGATCAGGGCCTGCTCGCGTTGACGATCAACCAGCTCTGAGGCCGCCGTACTCAGAGGTTGGTTTGGGATTCTAGGAAGTCCGGGTACCGGCCGCCTTTGATCTCGAATTGGGCCGACAGGCCGTCCAGCCGGGTGAGTTCGGCTGGGGTGAGGGTGATGTCGGTGGCGGCGAGGTTTTCCTCGAGGCGGTGCGGTTTGGTGGTGCCGGGGATCGGGACGATCCATGGCTGTTGCGCGAGCAGCCAGGCCAGGGCGATCTGGCCGGGCGTGACGCCCATGTCCGCGGCGATGGCCTTGACCGCGTCGACCAGCGCCAGGTTGTGCTTCAGCGCTTCGCCGGCGAAACGGGGGATCTGGGCGCGCAGGTCGTTGGCGGCGAAGGTGGTCGAGGTGTCGACGGTGCCGGTGAGGAAGCCCTTGCCGAGCGGACTGAACGGCACGAAGCCGATGCCGAGTTCGGCGCAGGCGCTGAGCACACCCTGTTCGGGGCGGCGCCACCACAGGTTGTATTCGCTCTGGATCGCGGTCACCGGCTGCACGGCGTGGGCGCGGCGGATGGTCTCCTCGGATGCTTCGGACATGCCGTAGTGCTTGACCTTGCCCGCCGCGATCAGGTCGCGCACCGCGCCGGCCATCTCCTCGATCGGCACGTCCGGGTTTACCCGATGCTGGTAGTACAGGTCGATCACGTCGAGCCCTAGGCGCCGGAGCGATCCGTCGACGGCGGCCGGGAGGTCCTGCGGGCCCAGCATGCGGTCGCGCGGCGTACGGGTCTGCGGGTCGATGTCCTGGGCGAACTTGGTGGCAATGACGACCCGGTCGGCGTACGGCGCCAGGGCTTCGCCGACGAGTTCCTCGTTGGCGTGCGGCCCGTAGATCTCGGCGGTGTCGAAGAGGGTGACGCCGAGGTCGACGGCCTGGCGCAGCAGGGTGATCATGTCTTTGCGGTCGGGGGTTCCGCTGTAGCCGCCGGTCATCGTCATGCAGCCGAGGCCGAGGGCGGACACTTCGAGGCCGCTGCGGCCGAGAACGCGTTTCTGCATGGGTGGTCTCCTTCAGTGCTTCTCGACCGGGGCCGAGGCCGGGGCCGAGGCCGGGGCGGCGGTCCAGCTGGCGAGCAGCTTGAGCGCGTCCTCGGACGGTGAGCCGGGTTCGGTGCTGTAGGCGGTGAGCGTCAGGCCGGGGTCGGCGGGTAGTTCCATCGAGTCGAAGGTGACGTCGATGAGTCCGACCAGCGGGTGCTGGAAGTGTTTGCTGCCGTGCTGGTGCAGGGTGACGTTGTGGGACGCCCACTCGGTGCGGAAGAAGTCGTTGCGGGTGGCCAGCTCGCCGACCAGGTCGGTGAGCTCCCGGTCGTGCGGGTCGCGGCCGGCGGTGCTGCGCAGCACGGCGACGGTGGCGCGGGCGACCTGTTCCCAGTCGGGATAGAACACCTGGGAGGCCGGGTCGAGGAAGCAGAACCGGGCCATGTTCACCGGCTGGCCGGGGTCCTCGAAAGCGGGTGCGTAGAGCGCCCGGCCGAGCGCGTTGATGGCCAAAACGTCCAGGCGTCCGTTGCGTACGAACGCCGGGGTGCTCATCGAGTCGACGACTCGGCGCACGCTGTCGCGTACCGCCGGCTGCGTCTTGCGGCGCCGGGCCGTGCGCTGGGGTTTCGCGGTCCGGGCGAGGTTGAACAGGTGCAGCCGCTCGGCGTCGTCAAGCTGCAGGGCCCGGGCGACCGCGTCGAGGACGTCGTCGGAGACGCCGTCGATGTGGCCTTTCTCCAGGCGGACATACCAGTCGGTGGAGACCCCGGCGAGTACGGCGACCTCCTCGCGCCGCAACCCCGGGACCCGGCGCAGGCCGGTGCCGGCGGGCAGGCCCACCTGGTCCGGCGTGATCTTGGCGCGCCGCGTGGCGAGAAACTCGCGGATCTCGGCTCGGTTGTCCATACGGTCGACGCTACGTGAGTGCCCGGGTTCGGTGAGGGGTTGAGTCAGTACCCCCGAAAGCTCACCCTGCCGCGTTCACCTGCGGCCGTGTTGCATGGTGCTCATGAAGACGACCCGTACCGTGCTGGCGGTTGGGTCTTTGGGGTTTTTTCTCATCACGCTCGACATCTCTATCGTCAACGTCGCGCTGCCCAACATCACCCGGGACCTTGGTGGCGGCGTCTCCGGCCAGCAGTGGACCATCGACGGCTACACCCTGCTGTTCGCCTCGCTGCTGCTGTTCGCCGGCAATCTCGCCGATCGGGTCGGTGCGAAAAAAGCCCTGATCCTGGGCATCGCCGTGTTCACCCTGGCATCGGCCGCGTGCGCGGCCGCCCCGGGCATCGGCGCGCTCGTCGCGGCCCGGTGCGTCCAGGGGGCCGGCGCCGCGGTCATGCTGCCCGCCTCGATGGCACTGATCCGCGAAGCCTTCCCGGACAGCGGCCGCCGCGCGCGGGCGCTCGGCGTGTGGGCCGTCGGCGGCGCGGTCGCCGCGCTGGTCGGCCAACCCCTGGGTGGACTGCTCACCACTCTCGACTGGCGGCTCGTGTTCGTCATCAACCTGCCGGTCGGCATCGGCATGACGCTGTTCCTGCTCACCGTGGCCCGTTCGCCGGTCCGCCCGGCCCGCTTCGACTGGGCCGGGCAGATCCTCGCCGTCGTCGCCCTGGCCGGACTCGTCTACGGCCTGATCGAGGGCGGCCACCTCGGCTTCACCTCGCCCGCTGTCGCCGCCACCCTGGTCATCGCCGCCGCCGCGATCGTCGCGTTCGTCGCCGTCCAGGCCCGCGTCGCCCACCCGATGATGCCGCTGCGCCTGTTCCGGTCGGCGGGCTTCCGGCTCGCGCTCGGCGTCGGGTTCGCCTTCATGGTCGGCAACTACGGCAACGTCTTCGTCACCAGCCTCTTCCTGCAGCAATACCTCGGCCTGTCCCCGCTGCACGCCGGGCTCGTCTACATCCCGTCGGCGCTCTTCGCCATCACCGGCAACCTCGTCAGCGGCCCGCTCACCAACCGGTTCGGTCCCCGGCTGCCGATCGTCGCCGGCCAGCAGATGATGGTGATCGGCCTGGCCACCCTCGTCGCGACCATCCACCTGAGGTCGGTGCCGCTCGTCGTGCTGTGCGTCATCCCGATCGGGGCCGGCGGTTCACTGGCCATGCCCGCCGTCACCGGAGTGGTCCTCGACGGCGTCGACCCGGATCAGGCCGGCACGGCCAGCGCTGTTTTCAACACGTTCCGCCAGGTCGGTGGGGCGGTCGCGATCGCCGTCTTCGGTTCCTTGATCGCCGGTTCGCCGGCCTTCCTGCCCGGCGCGCGGGCAAGCCTGGCCATCGCCGCCGCCCTCCTGCTGGCCACCGCCCTGGCCAGCAGGAGAGTGCGACGGCGGGCTACAGGTTGTTGATCCGGGCCAGCAGCTCTGCCTCGGTCAGGTTTTCCAGGACCGCGTCCTGCTTACGGCCCAGGACCGCGATCAGCTTTTCCTTCTCCAGCTTCTTGGCCGCCACTGCCTTCGCCGCCTGGTCCTCCGCGAGGCGGATGGCGATGACGTGCTTGACGACCTCCAGCTTGGTCTCCAAGGTTGCCTTGGCCGGGTTGGTCTCGGTGGCCACGAACGACTCGGTGTCGATGGCCTTGAGCTCGGCGTTGACGGCCTTGGCCACGTCATCGAGGCTGAAGCCGGACTTGGCGGTCAGCGGAAGCTCCCACAGCTGTTCCGTGGTCAGCTGGCCCTTGGTCGACGGGTAGCGGAACTTCTCCCGCGTGGCCGTTTCAAAAATGGTCACGGTGGCCTCTCTCGGGTATCTGGGATCTGGGTCGGGACATCAGAACTGGATGCTGAGCAGGCGGCGCCGGCCGCCGGTCATGGTCACCTTGGCGACCACCGAGCTGCGGACCGTGGAGCTGAAGCCGAGGCCGGACAGCTGATCCGGGGACGGCTCGCACTTGGTGCGGTCGCCGAGGACCTCGAACACCTTGCGATGCGGTTGCAGGTCGCGGCGGAGGAACTCGTTGTAGATCCCCCGGGCCGGCTGGTCGTTCACGCACCCCTTCAGCATGAAGAAGTAGTGGCGGTTGCCGACCTCGCTGTCGTCGAAGTAGCTCGGCGAGTACATGACGGTGGACACCGGCACGAACTGTTCGGTGGTGATGCCCCACAGGTCCTTGCCGGCGCTGCCCGCCTGCATGTCCTTACCGGGCCGGAAAGCGGTGATCACCTCGCCGGCGATCGTCATCCGGCCCACCTCGACGGTCTCCTTGTGGCCGACCGCCCGCTCGTGGCTGTAATGCTCGATCTTCCCGTCGCTCTCGGTCTCGATCACGAAGCCGACCGGGCTGCTGTCCCGCTTGTGGTACTGGTTCACCTCGATCCGGTACTCGCCGTCGGCGATGTTGCGGGTCCAGGTGACGTTCTCCACCGGCTCGCGGGAGAACGGCCCGCTCGCGTTCATGTCGACGTCCAGCTTGTTGCGCTTGTCCCGGTACCAGATGTGGTCGCCGTTGGGTTCGAACACGTGCAGGTCGAGGTCGTCGTGGTTGAACCAGGACAGGCTCACCCGCAGCTTGCCGGTAACGTTGCCGCCGGCCCGCTTGACCCTCTCCTTGATCGAGTCGGTGACGTTGCCGCCGTACGACCAGGCGAAATCGTTGTCCCAGGTGAACAGCCGCGGTGCGGCCGGGTGCCGGCCGGTGGTGAGGCTGACGAAGTGCGGTTCGTGGCGGTTGGCGACCCACAGGTCGATGCTCTCGGCGCCGGGCAGGATGTCTTTCAAGAAGGCGACCACGGGGATCTCCTGCGGCTTCGGGTCAGGAAGGCGCGCACTCGCCGCCTGCATGAGCAGCCCCTCGATGCCGTCCTTCATCCGCGACTGGGTGTCGTTGTCGACCCACAGCACGTTGTTGACCGACACGTCGGACAGCCGGGCGAACCGTCGCTGCAGCGACTCCTCGATGCCCAGCTCGTCGATGGTCTTCATGGCGGCCTTGACCATGGCCGGGGTGATCAGCGCGGTGGGGCGCTGGTAGTTCTGCGGTGCCACCTTCGTCTCGAACGACCGGACCGCCTGCTCCAGATCGACGCCCGCGGAGAGATCCTGGACGAGGGTGCCGATCACCGTGTTACGGAGCCGGGCCGCCGGGTTCATCGCGTTGGCGAACACGAAGGCCCGTCCGTCGGTCGCCTGCGTCCACCGGTTCTGCAGCGACCGGAACTCGGTCACCGCCCGGCTGTGCTCTGCGCCGCGGTAGAGGGCGTTGTCGTCGATGAGGTCGGCGACGGTGTCCAGAGCGGGCCGGCTCAGCTCGGCCAGGCCACGCTGGAACACCTGCACCGCGGCGTCGAAGGTGCCCCGGGCCGCACCGGCGTCCGTGCTGCGATGCTGCTTCTCCACCCGGCCGTACAGGTGGTTCCACACCTCGACCTGGCCGTCACGCAGTGCGCGGGTCGTCTTCGCCCCGTACTGCGCCTCGGCGGACCGGAAGATGCCGGACAGCGGCAGCGTGCCGACGAATTCGTCCATCGCGGCGGCGACAACGGAAAAGACCGGGTCAGAGGCCGAAACCCCGGACCAGAGCGTACGGATCTGAGCGTTGTGAATCTCGACGACGTTACCGAAGTGCTTGATGAACACGCGGCAGGTCGAGCAGTCGTACTCGGACCGCTCACGGAACCGGAGATTGGTGCCGGCCGGAAAGGAATCGAGAAAGGTGAGCCAGAGTGAATCCCGGTCGAGACCGTCGCCGACGACGAACAACTCGCCCTTGGACATCGCGGACAGACGGGTAGTCACGTCCGCCACGAACTTCTCGAAATCGCCCACCGTGTCATCCCCCTTGATCACCGAAGATCCTAGGGAGCGCACGCCATCGGAGAAACGTATTTCCGGCACCGCCGGGCGGCGGCTATGCGGACGGCGGCGGCTCCTGGAACAACGTGATCTGAAGCCCGGCGGGTGCCTCCAGCCGGGCGTTGAGCGAGCCCCATGGCGTGCGGGTCGGGGGCGCCAGCTGCGCGGCGCCGGCTGCCGTGGCCTCCGCGGTACGCGCGACGGCGTCGTCGACCTCGAACGCGACACGGATCCGCGGTGCCACCTGGCGGCCGACTTCCACCTCGTCGATCATCCGCTTCTGCGCCGGGTTGGCGATCTCCAGAGTCGCGCGTCCGGCGTCGAGGATCACGACTTCCGCGTCGCCGTCGCCCGCGAAAGCGGCCTGTTCGGGGAGCCCGAGCACATCTCGATAGAACGCCACCGCCTCGGCGAAGTCCTCCGCCTCGACAACGAGCCGGAGCTGCCTGACCTGCTTCCCGCGATCCATGTTGTCGGTCACCGGCCGACAGTAGACCGGCCGGGCTCCTCAGCTCTGACGCAGGTGGCGGCCCGCGAAGTCGTCGTCCTGGGTGAGCTCCACCGAGAGAGTCCGGGTGAGCCGGTCGATGGTGGTCGCGAGGGTGCTCAGGTCCTGCGGTGACCAGTCGCGGAAGGTCTGGCGCAGGGTTTCGACCCGGGCCTGGCGGACGGCCTCCACCCGGGTGCGGCCGGCGTCGGTGATGGTGATGTGCACGGTGCGGTGTTCGTCGGGGTGGCGGTCTCGGCGTACCAGGCCGGCGTCGGCCAGCGGGGCTACCCGGCGGGTGGCGGTGGACGGCGTGATGTCCAGCTGTTCGGCTATCTCGCCCATCGTCAGCGGGGTGCCGTCGGACAGGCGGGACAGGAGCAGGAAGGCCGTGCGGTCGAGCATCGGGCCGTCGCCGGCCTCGCCGCGGTGGAAGCGGTGGAACTCGCCGAGCCGGATGAGCCAGGCGATCGACTCCTGGATGCGGGCGAGCTCGGAGTCGACCGACGGCGAGGTTCCCATGCCCCCATCGTGCCCGACCGGGAGGCCAACCGGAAATCCAACCTAGCCCGCCTATTGAACTTGTAGGAAATGCTGGTAGCTTTCATTTGCACCACGCAAATGACTGCTTGAAGGGGAGTGACGTGACTCAGCAGACCGACCTGACTGATGTGCTGAGCGAGCTGGAGGCCGGCTCCGCCGAGCGCGAGTCCGCGGCCGAGCGGCCGCACGACGTGGTCGACCGGCTGCGTGGCACCGGCTTCCTGACGCTGCGGGTGCCGGGGGACCAAAGAACCAGTACACGCGCTAGGAGAGCTGTCCGGTGGCCCGCAGCAGCGCCCGGGTGAACCGGTTGAGACCGGCAGTGGGCAGTTCCGGCCGGGTGAACCAGCCCAGTTCGCCGATCTCCGTCAGGTCCGGGCGCGGCGATCCGCCGAGGACAACGGCCTGGTAGACGGCGGTGACATAGGCGACCCGGTCGCCGTTGGGGTAGGTCACCTCGTAGTCGGCGCCGCCGAGCACGTCAAGCAGCCGCAGCCGGCCGATGTGGAGGCCGGTCTCCTCCCGGATCTCCCGCACGGCCGCCTGAGCCGGGGATTCCCCGAGGTCGACCGCGCCGCCGGGCACCGCCCACTCATCCTGGTCCCCGACGTGACGCACCAGCAGCAGCCGCGCGCGATCGTCGACCACGACCACCGAGACGGACGGTAGTTGGATCAACTCGTGCCCGATCAAAGCCCGCAGCCGAGCCAAGTGTGCGGAGATACCCACGTCTACGGCTTGGCCTTCTGCGGGTGGATCGTCTCGTGGCGGGCCAGCATGGCGACGAACTCGGTGATTTTTCGTTCTCGGGTCTCCGCTCGTTTGACGCCGTTTACCCGGACGATGAGCGAGAACAGGTTGGCCTTGGTGAGGACGTCGAACATGGCCTGGGCGGCCGGGACGGCGGCGATCGCGGCGAGCAGGTCGGCCGGTGCCTCGGCCTCGGACGACGGGGCGTACGCGGCAGCCCACCGCCCGTCCGCTTTGGCGGCGTCCACTGCGGCGCGGCCCATGGGCTGCATCCGGCCCTCGGTTTCCAGCCGGGCCACGTGGCCGATGTTGCGTTGTGACCAGCTGCTGCGGGCTCGGCGCGGGGTGAACCGGATCCACGAGCTCTCCAGATCCCGCTTCCGGGCCTGCCCGTCGATCCAGCCGCAGCACAGAGCCTCGTCGACCGCCTGCTGCCAGGTCAGCGTGGTGACGGTGCCGCCTTTCCTGGTCAGGGCCAGCCAGACGCCGGGTGACGTGGTGTGGTTGTCCGACAACCACGCGCGCAGCGCCTCGGCGTCCGCGACGATCAACTCATCCAGCTCAGCGCTCCCCATCCCGGCAGGCTAACCGACGCGACGTGGCCGCAGCCTCTGCCGGTCGGCCAGGTGGGTGCCTGGCTACCGTGATCTGATGCGGCCTGATGCCACGAACGCCTCCCGCCTGACATACGCGGAGGTGGGCGCCACCCGTGCCGAGTCGTTGCCCGCGGGCTACGGCCACGTGCACCGTGACGTCAGCCTGGGAACCGGGCTGGACGTCTTCGAGCGTGCGGTCGCCGCGCTGTTCGACTGGCGCATGCACCAGGAGGCCGGGCTCACCGTGGTCAGGTCCGGCGGGAAGGCTGCACCGGGGATCGTCGTGGTCCTTCGGGCCGGCTTGGGTCCCGTGCATCTCACCATCCCGTGCCGGGTGGTCTACACCGTCGACGAGCCGGATCGGCGCGGATTCGCCTACGGGACCCTGCCCGGCCACCCGGAACGGGGCGAGGAAGCCTTTGTGGTCGTGAAGAGCGACACGGGCGACGTGCGAATCCAGATCCGGGCGTTCAGCCGCCCCGCGTCGCTGCTGGCGCGGCTCGGCGGACCGGTCAGCCGCATGATCCAGCAGTACGCGACCGACCGTTACGTCAGCGCTCTTCGGCGCCTCGCGAACTGATCGCGGCCGGCAGATGGGGGAGCAGGCGAGGATCCGCGGTCGCGAGAGCGCACAGCGCCTCGGCGATCAGCCCGGAGTCGGCCGATTCCGGCGGTGACTCCAGGATGTCGAGCAGTGGCTGCACCACCCGTTCGTCACCGCGGGTGGCCAGCCCGTGGATGGCCTCGACGCGGGTGTCGACGTCGTCGTCGTTGAGCCGGTCGGCGAGCGCGTCGCGCAGCCGGGGGGAGTCCTCGTCGGTCTGGCGTGCGAGGCCGAACGTGGCCCAGTCGCGGACCTGGGCGTCCTGGTCGGCGGAGAGCGTGATGAGGGTGTCGAGGGCGGCTGCTTCCGGGCGGCCGAGCAGGGCGAACGCCACGCCGTACCGAACCTCGGCGTCGGGGTGGGCACGCAGGCTGACCAGAGGTGCGAGGCTGCGCTCATCGCCGATGTGTCCGAAGCCGGTGGTGATCGAGTAGAGCACGTCCGGATGGGATTCTTCCCGCACCATGGTGAGGAGCAGGGCCAGGGAGCCCTCCCGGTACGGACCGGCGGCCGCGACCTGGCCCGGTGCGGCCCCGAGCTGGCTGACCACGTCGGCGGCCAGTCTGCGGCGTGCGGGCTCGGGGTGATCGGACCACCGGGCGGCCACCTCGAGAGCCTCCTGCCCGCCGTGGACGTGCAGGTGCGAGATCAGCTCCCACCGGCGTTCCTCGTCGCCTGCGGCGCCGGCCCGAAGCGCCTCGTCGAAGCCTTCGATCACGCTGCGTTCGGGCGTCGGCATAGCCGTCATCATGCCCGGCCCGGTGGTTGCGGCGCTTGAACCCGGGGTAACGCTTTCCGTATGACGGAGTACGGAATCCATGCCTCGCACGAGCAGATCCCGCCCGCCGACCTTCTTGCCGCGGTGGTTGCGGCTGAACGGCATGGCTTTGAGGCGGCCATGTGTTCGGACCACTTCTCGCCGTGGAGCAGCCGGCAGGGGGAGTCCGCGTTTGCCTGGTCCTGGCTGGGGGCGGCGCTGCAGGCCACCAACCTCTCGTTCGGGGTGGTCAACGCTCCGGGGCAGCGCTACCACCCGGCGATCGTCGCGCAGGCGATCGGGACCCTCGGTGCCATGTTCCCGGGGCGGTTCTGGGCGGCGCTGGGCAGCGGCGAATACAGCAACGAGCACATCACCGGGGGACCGTGGCCGCGCAAGGAGGTGCGGGAGGCGCGGCTGCTCGAGTCGGTGGAGGTGATCCGGGCGCTGCTGGCCGGTGACGAGGTCACCCGGGACGGGCTGGTCACGGTGGATCGGGCCCGGTTGTGGACCCGGCCGGCTGAGCCGCCGCCGCTGATCGGGGCGGCGGTCAGCACCAAGACCGCGGCCTGGTGTGCGGGGTGGGCCGATGGGCTGGTCACCGTCAACGCGCCGACCGAGCAGTTGCGGGCGATGATCGCTTCCTACCGGGACGCGG
The DNA here is from genome assembly GCF_016862435.1 of Paractinoplanes tereljensis. Taxonomy (GTDB): domain Bacteria; phylum Actinomycetota; class Actinomycetes; order Mycobacteriales; family Micromonosporaceae; genus Actinoplanes; species Actinoplanes tereljensis. Next base: position 47,652 of record NZ_BOMY01000023.1, on the reverse strand, counting down.
GTGGCCGGGGGCCGGTCTGCCTGCAGGTGCATCTGAGCTGGGCGCCGACCGAGGACGGGGCCGCGGCGATCGCCCACGACCAGTGGCGCAGCAACGTCTTCCGGCCGCCGGTCTGCTGGGACCTGGAGACGGTGGAGCAGTTCGACGTCATCAGCGAGGACGTGACGGTCGACCAGGTGCGCAAGGTGGTCAACGTTTCGGCCGACCTCGAGGCGCACACCGAGTGGCTGCGGGGGTATGCGTCGCTCGGTTTCGACCGGATCTATCTGCATCACGTCGGGCAGGATCTGATGCCGTTCATCGAGACCTTCGGCGCCAAGGTGCTGCCGGCCCTCCGTTAGCAGAAGCGCGGCAGGTGGTGGGCGAACTGGGCCTGCCAGGACGGCCAATCGTGCGGGACGTCGTGGCCCCAGAGATCTAGTTCGTGGCGGATGTCCTTGGCGGCCAGGAGGTCCGCCATCCGGCGGGTCGAGGCCAGGGAACCGGTGGTGTCCTCCCACTGACCCTGCCCGCAGACGAGCAGCAACGACAGCCGGGACCGCAGCCAGTCCAGGTGATCGCCGTGCAGGTTTCCGACGTACGCCATGGGGTTGTTGAAGTAAAGATTGTTGCCCTGTTCGCCCCAGCCGCGCCAGGTGGTGGGGTCGTAGTTGCCGGAGAAGCACAGTGCCAGCGGGAAGATGTCGGCCCGTTTGAAGGCGAAGTTGAGGGCGTGGAACGCGCCCATTGAGCAGCCGGCGGTCGCGATCTCGGCGGTGCCGCCGCTGTCCTCGCGGACGTGCGGGACCACGGCGTCGAGGATCCACGACTCGTACGCCCCGTGCCGGAGCGCGCGTTCCTCGAGGGGAAGGTCGGCGGCCGACCAGGTCCCGGCGTCGAACGAGTCGGCGCAGTAGAGCTTGACCTGGCCGGCCTCGATCAGGTCGGCAACGGCGGCCACCATGCCCTGGTCGGCGAACTCGCCCGGGTAACCGCCTTCGGTGGGGAACACCAGAACCGGGCGCCCGTAGTGCCCGTAGACGGCCACCGAGCCGCGGGCGCCCGACGGGGACCACAGATCTGCCGTGTAATGCCGCATCTCAGTTCACCGCGCGCAGCCCGAGCGGCGGGAAGACGAGCGAGCGCAGTGCGTTCTCAGTGTCGGCGCCGGCCGGGGTGATCACCGAGAGGCGCTGTTCGGAGCCGTCCTGCACGGCCAGCACGTCGTAACGCAGGGTCAGCACTCCGGCGGTCGGGTGCAGGAGGCGCTTGGTTCCGTTCGTACGCTCCTGCACGGTTTGGTCGTCCCACCAGGCGGCGAAGTCGGTGCTCTGCCGGCGCAGGCCGGCGATCAAGGTTTTCAGGCGGGGATCGTCGGGGTGCCGGGTCAGGTTGGCGCGCAGGTTGCCGACGTGCTCGCGGGCGATCCTGGTCCAGTCCAGCTGAAACGCGCGGGCGCCGGGATCGAGGAACAGCGGTTCCGCGGTGTTTGTCCCGATCGCGAAGCCGGGGCCGAACAGGGCCACCGCGGCCGCGTTGTGCGCGAGGACGTCGAACCGGAAGTCCAGGATCCAAGCCGGCGTTGTCGGCATGCTGTGCAGCAGGGTGCGCAAGGATGGGCTGGCCGGCGCCGGCACGTGCTGGCGCGGCGGGGCCTCGCCCCGGGCGATCAGGTGCAGGTGGTGGCGCTCCGCCTCGGTCAGCTTCAAGGCCTCGGCCACCGAATCAAGAACGGCCGCCCCCGGTACGCCGACCCGGCCCTGCTCCAGCCGGATGTACCAGTCGATGCTGACCGCGGCGAGTTGCGCGACCTCCTGGCGCCGCAGGCCCGGGGTCCGGCGCCGGCTCATCTCGGGCAGGCCGACGTCGTCCGGCTGCACGCGGGCCCGCATCGCACGCAGGAACGCGGACAGCTCGGGCCGGTTGGTGGCTCGGGGCGCTGGCACTACCCCAGTCTGCTCCGGCGCAGGGCGGTGCGTCGACGGCTGAGGGTGGTACTGCGGGCCCCAGGATGCCGAGGATCTCCCTGCCCGTTGCCGTAGGTCGCAGGGTTGTCACCATGACTGACAACGACAACAGCTTCCAGGTCACCAGTGCCGCGGCCGCCGACGGCGAGCCGCTGCCCCTGGCCCAGATGTCCGGGGCCTTCGGGATCCCGGGTGGCCAGGACGTCTCCCCGGATCTGACCTGGTCCGGCGCGCCGGAGGGCACCAAGAGCTTCGCGGTGACCGTCTTCGACGCCGACGCGCCGACGATGTCGGGCTTCTGGCACTGGGCCGTCGCCAACATCCCGGCCACCGCGACCGGGCTGCCCGCGGGGGCCGGATCCGGATCCGGGCTGCCGGCCGGAGCGATCCAGCTGCCGAACGACGCCCGCCTGCCGCAGTACATCGGCGCGGCCCCGCCGGCCGGCCACGGCCGGCACCGCTATTTCATCACCGTGTACGCCCTCGACGTCGAGGACATCGGCGTGCCGGCCGAGGGCACCCCGGCCTTCCTCGATTTCACGATGACCGGCCACACCCTGGCCCGAGTCACCATAGTGCCCACTGCCGAGACTCCTGCCGACTGACCGGGGGTCGGTCATCCGGCCGATGGCCGCGGCGATTACCCCGTACGAGCACCGGGGGCCTCAACGGGGAGGAACCTTCAGCGCGCGTACGAAACAGGTTCATTCTGGCGGGTGTCGCCGGGGTCGCGGGCGCGGCCTGGCTGGTGGTGCCGGTCCTGCTCACCTCGGCCTCGCCGTGCACCGCGCCGAGCACGCTGGCCTTCAACAGCGGCCGGATCCTCGCCGCCTGCCAGGCGCCCAACCACGGCCTCGCGCTGTCGGCGACCGACCTCAGCGTCACCGGCACGTTCGGCTCGAACGACCAGCCGCCGGTCGGCATCGCGGGCAGTGCCGAAGGCTCGACCGTGGCGGTCGCGACCACCACCAACTACGCGCCGACCGTCTGGGTCGACGCGGCCTACGGCTCGGCGTTGCGCAACCACCCGCTGCCGGCCGGTGAGACCATCGACTTCCGGGGTGTCGCGGTCAGCGGGGACGGCACCACGGCGTACGCCGTCTCGCACCTCTCGCACGCCTACACGGTTCACCTCCGGCCTGGCCCGGGCCGGCGCGACCGTGGTGGTCTCCCGCAAGTCCACCGCCGTACGGCTGGATCTGGACCGAAAGAACTACGCCTACGGTGACACCGCCCGGGCGACCATCCGGGTGGAGCACACCTCGGGCACGGTCTGCCTGGCCGGCAACCTCGGCCAGTCCACCTGCACCGAGACGAACAGGGCCGGGGTCGCCCACCTGACGTACGACCCGATGGAGCAGAACACGATCTTCACCGCGTCGTTCGCCGGCAACGGCACCTACGCCCCGGCGTCGACGCGGGTGTCGGTCACCACCTCCGCGCAGCTGCAGGAGTCGTTGCGGGGGCGCACGTTCACGGTCGTCGTCCAGCCCTACCGGCCCGGCGCGAAGGTGCAGTTCACCACGCAGGCCCTGGTGCGCGGAAAGTGGAACACGGTCGCGACCCGCACGGTGCGGCTCGACGGCAACAGCCAGGCCGGCACCACGGTCACCGGCCCGGCCGGGACGAACCGGATCCGGGCGTCGTTCATCGCCGACAGCACGAACACGGCCGCCGACGGCGCCTGGCTGTCGTTCACCGTCAACCGCTGAGCGCCCGTACGGTCCGAATGCCGCCGGCACCTGCATAAGCAAGCATCGATATTGACAAGCGCCTCTCCGTTCGATGTGATTTGGCCGTCACATGTAGTTACACGGGGAGAATGTGATGTCTGCTTACCGTCGTGCGCTGCTGCCTGCGCTCCTTCTACTGTCCACATTGGTCGGTCTGCCGTCCGGCCCGGCCGCGGCGGCACCGCCCGCCAAACCCGCCTGCGTCGCCGAGCAGTCCAACGAGGCCGCCGCGACGGCGATGACCCGGACCTGCGGGGCGCGGGTGGAGAACCTCGCCGAACGGTCGGAGGTCTCCGAGACCTACGTCAACCCGGACGGCACCCGCACCGTCGAGCAGTCGATCGAGCCGGTCCGGGTCAAGCATGGCGCCGGCTGGGTGCCGATCGACACCACCCTGACGAAGAGCGCGGCCGGGATCGAACCGCGGGCCTCGGCGCTGCCGATGACCCTCTCGGCCGGTGGCGCCGGTCCGCTGGCCCGGTTGCGGGACGGCTCCAACGAGATCAGCTTCTCCTGGCCGGGCACCCTGCCGAAGCCGGTGCTGCGCGGCAGCATCGCGCTCTACCAGGACGTGTACCCGGGCGTGGACCTGCAGGTGACCGCCGACTCGCTCGGCTTCTCCGAGCTGCTCATCGTGCGCGACCGCACCGCGGCCGCCGATCCCCGGCTCAAGACGGTGAAGTTCGGCCTCGCGACCAAGGGCGTGACCGTCAAGGCCACCGCCCAGGGCGGCCTGATCGCCCGGGACCGGGCCGGCAAGCCGGTGTTCACCTCGGCCGCACCACTGATGTGGGACGCCTCGCTGGAGGACAACGGCGACGACGGCAAGGCCACCCCGGCGCCGGCGAAGAAGGCGAAGCCGTCGAAGACGACCGACGCGGTCGCGGCGACCGGCAAGCGCTCGGTCATGCCGGTGACCGTCGCCAACGGCACCCTGAGCCTGCGCCCGGACGCCAAGCTGCTGGCCGACCCGGGCACCAAGTTCCCGGTCTACATCGACCCGTCGGTCACCGGCGCGATCTCCGGCGGCGCCTGGACGACCGTCTGGAGCAAGTACAAGACCAGCTCGTTCTGGAAGAACGCGTCGGCGCTGAACAACGGATCGACCTACGGGTCGGCCGGTGCGGGCCGCACCGAGGACTGCTCGGGTTGCTCGGACTACATCATCCGATCGTTCTTCTCGATGGACGTCAGCAAGGTCAAGTCCAAGCAGATTCTCTCCGCGACGTTCCGGATCGAGCAGCGGCATGCCTGGACGTGCAGCCCGAAGTCCAACGCCAAGATCTGGATGACCAGCGGCATCTCGGCCAGCGTGACGTGGAACAACCAGCCGACCTGGTACAGCGGGTACACGGCGCAGACCGCGGCCAACCGCAAGATCGGCGCGGTCCACGGGTGTGCCGGTACCGGCACGATCGAGTTCAACGCGACCGCGATGGTGGCGCACGCGGCGGCCAGCAACTGGTCCTCGCTCACCCTGGGGCTGCGGGCGATCGACGAGAGCACGAAGAACCAGTGGAAGCGGTTCAACCACGCGTCGCCGAAGCTGGCCATCACCTACAACACCGCGCCGTCGGCGCCGAGCGAGCGGAACTCCGACGCCAAGGGGTGCGCGATCAACTCCGCCCGGCCGTACGTGCGGACGCTGACCCCGACGCTGGCTGCCAAGCAGACCGACCCGGACAACGACCAGGGCCTGACCACCTCGTTCTACTGGTGGGAGTCGGGCGGTGCGCGCAGCGAATCGAACAAGGTGTCCCAGTCGGCCGGCAACAAGACCATCGTGTCCAAGCCCGTTCCGGCTGGCAAGCTGACCGACGGCAAGACGTACGGGTGGCAGGCGCGCACCAACGACGCACACGCCACCGGCGCGTTCTCCGCGTCGTGTGAGTTCACCGTCGACGTGACCGCGCCCACCGCCCCATCGGTGACCTCCACCGACTACCCGGCGGCCACCCCGTCCGGCGGGGTCGGTCTGTCCGGCCAGTTCACCTTCGTACCGCCGTCGAGCGGCGCCGCCGACCTGGCCGGTTACGCCTGGACCCTGGACGGGGGCCTGCAGGGTTCGGCCGCCACCCAGGTCGCCGCGAGCCCCGGGCAGAGCGTGAGTGTTCCGTACGTCCCGCTGCGGGACGGCGTCTACACGATGCGGGTGTGGACCAAGGACAAGGCGGGCTGGTACTCCGCGGCCCCGTCCTCGTACTCCTTCACGGTGAAGGGCGGCACCGGCCCGGCCGCGCAGTGGGCGTTCGACGACACCGGCAGCACCAGTGCCGACGACTCCGGCCACAGCAACACGCTCACTCTCTCGACCGGCGCCACCCGGACCACCGGCCGCGGCGGAACCGGCTCGGCGCTTGCCCTCAACGGCTCGTCGGGGGCCGCCACGCTGAGCGGTGCGCTCACCGCCCCGCACCCGACCACCGGCGTCGCCACCCCGGTGAACACCACCACCAGCTTCACCGTCTCGGCCCGGGTTCGGCTCACCGCGACCGGCGGTTCCGGCGTGCCCACCGCGGTGTCCGCCTTCGGCACCCGCAGCAGCGCCTACACGCTGGGCTACTCCGCCACCGACAACAAGTGGCGGTTCGCGATGGCCGGCTCCGACGCCGACAACCCGACGGCCTACGCGGTGCTGTCCAACTCCGCGCCGACGGCCGGCAAATGGACGTCGCTGGCCGGCGTCTACGACGCCGCCACCAAGAAGCTGACGCTGTACGTCGACGGTGTGGCCCAGACCGCCACCGCCACGCTGACCGGCGGCTTCAACGCGACCACCGGCTTCGCGGTGGGCAAGCGGCGCTGGAACGGCGTGGACGACGGTTTCCTCAACGGCGCGGTGGACGACGTCCGGTTCTACAGCTTCGTCCCGGCCGCCGCCGAGTTCACCGCGCTGGCGACGCCGGTGACGCCCCTGGTGACCCTGCCGGGTGGCGGCTCGGTGCTGGTCGGCGCGGCCGCCACCGCGGTGATCGGCTCCGGTAGCGACACCAACGTCGTGTCCTACAAGTACAGCGTCAACTCGGTCGCGCTGAACCTGACCGCGACCCCATCGGCGGCCGGTGGCTCGGTCACCATCACGCTGAACACCGCCACGGCCGGCACGGTCACCGTGTACGCGGTCGCGGTCGACTCGGCCGGCCGGGTCTCGCCGGAGAAGGGCCAGGTCCAGCTGTCGGTGACGCAGCCGGCCACGCTCACCGGTTACGTGACGGACGCCGACTTCACCCCGCTGTCCGGGGCGGTCGTCACCCTTACCCCCGGCGGCGCGAGCACGACGACGAATGCCGACGGGGCGTACACGGTGGCCGGGTTCGCTTCCGGCACGTACACCGTCACCGGAACGTACGGCGGGCCGTGCGGACTGACGTCGGTCGCCGGGAACCAGGAGATCGTCGGCGACTCCTACCTCGACCTGGTGCTGACGCCGGTCGCCGACGGACTCGGCTACACCTGTGGCACCGCGGCGCAGACGTTCAGCCCGGCCGACCAGAGTGTGGTGGCGCTGACCGGCGATGACGCGGTGGCCACGGTGACGCTGCCGTTCGCGTTCCCGTTCTACGGGCAGGCGTACCGGTCGGCCTGGGTGGACACCAACGGCATCGTCTCGTTCACCGATCCGGGCGGCTCGCACGCCTACGACGGCACCACCCTGCCGTCGGCCACCAACCCGAACGCGATGGTCGCGCCGTACTGGGACAACCTGGTGGTCGACTCGTCGGCCAGCGTCCGGACCGCCTCGGCCGGCAGCGGCAGCACCGCGACGTTCGCGATCGAGTGGCGCAACGTGCAGCGCAAGGCGGACACCTCGCAGCGGGTGACGTTCTCGGCCGTGTTCACCGCGGACGGCACGGTGACCACCAACTACTCCGGGCTGGACACCACCGCGGAGAAGGGCGCCGCGGCCGCGGTCGGCATCGCCGCCCCGGCCGCCGAGGTCGGCCTGACCTACTCACGCAACACGGCTTCGCTGGCCAACGGGCAGGCGGTCGTCTTCACCTACCCGGAGGGCAGCGGTGCGCTGGAGGTGCACTCGCTGTCCGGCAAGGTCCTCGACACGTCGGGCAACGGCATCTCCGGGGCCAAGGTGACGCTGGACCCGGGCACGTTGACGGCCACCACGTCGTCCGACGGCACCTACCGCTTCGACGGGCTGGTGGCCGACACGTACACGGTCTACTCGGCGCAGAACCAGAAGTGCCCGCAGGTGGCGCAGGAGATCGTCGAACTGACCGCGGACACGGTGCGCAATCTCCAGCGGGGCTTGGACTACGGCGGCATGGGGTACGCCTGTGCCCAGGTCACTGGCACCTTCACGGCGGCCGCCAACGTGCTGGCGCTGACCGGCGACGAGGCCACGGCCGGGGTCACCTTCCCGTTCGCGTTCCAGTTCCACGGCCAGGCGTACACCTCGGCCACGGTCAGCACCAACGGCTTCCTTACCTTCGGCACCGCGCTGGGCACCGACAACTACGTCAACCCGGCGATGCCGACGGCGGCCGCACCCAACGCGGTGGTCGCGCCGTTCTGGGACGACCTGCAGATCGACGCCTCGGCGAGCGTGCGGACCGACACCATCGGCGCCGCACCCAACCGCAAATACATCATCGAGTGGCGCAACGCCCTGTTCCGCCCGAGCGGCCCGGACCGGATCACGTTCGAGGCGGTGTTCAGCGAGACGACCAACCAGATCGCCTTCAACTACGGCACCCTGAGCACCACGCTGCAGCAGGGCGCGGGCGCGACGATCGGCATCGAGAACGCGTCCGGCACGGTGGCCACGTTGTTCTCCTTCCAGGAGGCGCGGGTCAACTCGGCCGGCACGATCACCTTCACCCCGCGCGCGGCCGGCACGATCAGTGGCAGCAGCAGTGTGGCGGTCACCGGGGCCGCAGCGGCGGGGCTGACGGTCACCCTCAATCCGGGCGGCCGCACCACGGTGACCGACTCGAGTGGCAACTACGCGTTCACCGGCGTGCCGATCGGCGAGTATACGGTGCAGGTCGCCACCGGCAGCAGCAGTTGTCCCGGGCGCTACGCCAAGCAGATCGTCAACTTCCCGGGCAGCACCATGGACGTGGACCTGTCGGTGATGACGGCCGGTGACGAGTTCGGCTACAACTGCACCGCCGGCACCACGACGTTCGTCCCGGGCACGGTCACCGAGGACTGGACCGGCGACGAGGCGACCTGGCAGAAGAACCCACCCTTCCCGATCAAGCTGTACGGCGAGGCGTACACGTCGGCGTGGATCAACTCCAACGGCCTGCTCGCGTTCAAGGACCCGATGTACTTCGGGTGGATCAGCCCGAACAACAACGAGCTGCCCACCCCGACGGCCGAGGGCCAGCCGGACGCCGCGGTCTACCCGCACTGGTACGACTGGGCCCTCGACAGCAGCTCACACATCGCCACCACGACGACCGGCACCGCACCGAACCGCAAGTGGGTCGTCGAGTGGCGCAACGTCTACCGCTCCGGGGACACCGCCACCCGGGCGACCTTCGAGACTATTTTCGCCGAGGACGGCACGATCACCTTCGCGTACGGGTCGATCCCGTCCGCGAGCCTGCCGGCGCGGGGGTCCAGTGCCACGGTCGGTATCGAGAACGCGTCCGGCACGATCGGTTTCCAGTACCTGTACGACGAGGCGCTGCTGGAGACCGGTAAGGGTGTGACGTTCACGCCGTCCCCGCCGGGTGCGGGCAGCATCACCGGCACGGTGTCGTGTCAGGGCGTGACGGTGTCCGGGGCCACGGTGGCGGTGGCCGGTCAGAGCACGGTCTCCGGCGCGGACGGGACGTACCGGGTCGACAACGTCCCGGCCGGCACCTACGCGGTGATCGCGACCCGGGACGGCACCTGTGTCGGTTCCACGGTGGATGACGTGACGGTCGGGACCGGGACGGTCGTGACCGCTGACTTCGCCGGGGTCACCACCCCGGCCGGGGCCGGCTACCGGCTGACCGAGCAACCGGTCACCTACACCCCGGCCGACACCACGGTTCTGCCGGTCACCGGTGACGAGTCGTACAAACCGGTCACCCTGCCGTTCCCGGTCACCCTCTACGGCCAGACCTACAACGTCGGGTACGTCGACAGCAACGGCCTGGTCACCTTCGAGGACCCGGGTACACCCAACTCGGATGCGTGGCCGATCCCGTCGCCGCGCTTCCCGGAGGAACCCAACGCCGCGGTCTACCCGTTCTGGCACGACTGGGTGGTCGACAGCAGCGCCAGCGTCCGCACCACGACCCGCGGCACCGCCCCGAACCGGCAGTACGTGGTCGAGTGGCGCAACGTCTCCTCCTACGAGGATCCGACCACCCGCAGCACGTTCCAGGTCATCTTCGACGAGGCCGGCGGCTACTCGTTCGCCTACCCCGCCATCGACGGCACGTTCCTGACCAAGGGCGGCGGCGCCACCATCGGCATCGAGAACGCCGACGGCACCTGGGCGCTGCAGTACACGTACCGCCAACCGGTTCTCCGGCCGGGTATCGGCCTGCGCTTCGACGCCCCGCAGTGACCTCTGCTTCCCGCCCGCCGCTTTCCGACGAAGGAGATCCGGTGAAGGATCAACGCGCCCTCATCTCAACGTTGACTCGCCGTACCCGTCCTGGCCGCGCCCGCCGGATGGTCGCCGTGCTGGCCGCGGCGGCCGTGGCCGGGAGCCTGCTGCCGGCGCCCGCCTGGGCGCAGCCGGCCAAACCGTTCACGCCGCCGGCCACCCCGAACGTCGAGAAGGTGCCGGTCACCGCGGTCGCACCGGCCGCGGCGACGAAGAGCCCGGCCATGCCGGACGGCACGAGGAAGGCCGCGCCGTCCTGGCCGAAGGCCGGTACCGGTGAGGTCGCGGTACCGGCCACCGTGGCCGCCAAGGCCGGCGACCTGCCGATCCGGGTGGCGAGGCCGGCCACCCGGAAGCAGGCGCCGGCCCGGGTCGGGGTCAGCGTGCTCGACCGGGCCACCACCGACCGGGCCGGCGTGCGCGGGATGCTGCTGCGGGTGGGTCGCACCGACCAGGTCCGGGACGCGGGCGCGGTCGACCTGACCGTCGACTACGGCTCCTTCCGCACGGCCTTCGGCGGTGACTGGGCCTCCCGGCTGCGCCTGGTCGCCCTGCCCGCCTGCGCGCTGACCACCCCGGACCGCAGCGACTGCGCGGGAACCCCGCTGCGGTCCCGCAACGATCCGAAGGCGTCGACCGTGACCGCCACGGTGGACGTCCCCGGTGCCGCAACGGCCGATGCCGCCACGGCTGGGGCCGGCACGCTGGTGGCGGTGGCCGCGGCCAGCTCCGGCGAGGCGGGCAGCTTCGAGGCCACCAAGCTGCAGCCGTCGTCGACCTGGTCGGCCGGCGGGAACTCGGGCGACTTCTCCTGGGCGTACCCGATGCGGGTGCCGCCGGCGAGCGGTGCGGTGGCGCCCGCGCTGAACCTGGCGTACTCGGCGCAGTCGGTCGACGGCATGCAGGCGGCGTCCAACAATCAGCCGTCCTGGGTCGGCGAGGGTTTCGACGGCACCGTGGGCGGGTTCGTCGAGCGGCGCTACCAGCAGTGTGCCGACGACATGGATGGCGGCAACAACTCGGAGAAGACCGGCGACCTGTGCTGGGCCACCGACAACGCCGTCCTGTCGCTGGCCGGCCACTCCGGCGAGCTGATCTACAACGCGGCCGAGGGACGCTGGCACCTGCGCAACGACGACGGTTCCCGGGTCGAGCGCAAGACCGGCGCGAGCAACGGTGACAACAACGGCGAGTACTGGGTGGTCACCGCCACCGACGGCATCCAGTACTGGTTCGGCGCGCACCGCCTGCCCGGCTGGACCACCGGCGGTTCGGTCACCAACTCCACCTGGACCGTGCCGGTCTACGGCAACAACACCGGCGAGCCCTGCCACGCCACCGCCTTCGCCGACTCCAGCTGCACCCAGGCGTGGCGGTGGAACCTCGACTACGTCGTCGACCTGAACGGCAACTCGGCCTCCTACTGGTACGCCACCGACACCAACAAGTACGCCCGCAACGTGACCAGCTCCAACGTGGTCAGCTACGTCCGGGACGGGCACCTGGACCACATCGAGTACGGCACCCGGCGGGACAACGACGCCGACAGCCGGTTCAGCGCCAGCGCCCCGGCCCGGGTCGACTTCGGTGTCACCGACCGCTGCCTGTCCAGCTGTGGCACCCACGACGAGCCGCACTGGCCGGACACCCCCTGGGACCAGGAGTGCACCGGGACGACTTGCGAGACGTACAACCCGTCGTTCTGGTCCAGCACCCGGCTGTCCACGATCACCACCAAGAAGTGGAGCGGGACGGCGTACGTCAGCGTGGACCGGTGGACGCTGAACCACACCTTCCCGGACCCGGGCGACGGCACCCGGGCCGGCCTGTGGCTGTCCAAGGTGTCCCACGCCGGCCTGGCCGGCAGCACGGTCAGCGTGCCCGACGTCGAGTTCACTGGCGTTCAGCTGAGCAACCGGGTGGACACCATCGACTTCGCTGCCGCGATGAACTGGTGGCGGATCTCGCAGATCCGCTACGAGACCGGTGGCACCGTCAGCGTCCTGTACTCCGACCCGGAGTGCGTCGCCAAGACCAACGTGCCGACCGACGCGGCCAACAACACCAAGCGGTGCTACCCGGTGCGGTGGACCCCCGAGGGATACACCGATCCGGTCACCGACTACTTCCACAAGTACGTCGTCACCACCGTCTACGAGGCGGACAACACCGGCGGCATCGCCCCGAAGGGCAGCCCGCGGGTGGTCTACAAGTACAGCTACCTCGATGGGCCGGCCTGGCATTACAGCGATGACGACGGCCTGATCGAGGCCAAGGACAAGACCTGGTCGGGGTGGCGCGGCTACGCTCGGGTGGGGGTCACCGTCGGCGACACCGGCGAGCAGACGTACACCGAGACCAAATACTTCCGCGGCATGCACGGGGACAAGGCCTCCTCCGGCACCCGCACGGTCACGGTGACCGGCACCGGCGTGCCGACGGTCAACGACGAGGACGCGTACGCCGGGATGACCCGCGAGACCACCGTCTACAACGGGCCCGGCGGGGCCGTCGTGTCCCGCCAGGTCGCTGAGCCCTGGCAGTCCGCGGCGACCGCCAGCCGGACGATCAACGGCGACACGGTGCCGGCCCGCTACACCCGGGTGGCGGCCACCCACGACCGGACGGTTCGCGACGGCGGTCGCGCCGAGCGGGTCCGCTCGGTGCGTAACACCTTCGACGCGTACGGCATGTCGGTCGCGGTCGACGACAGCGGTGACACCGCCGTCAGCGGCGACGAGAGCTGCACCAAGAGCACGTACGAGCCGCGCAACACCACCAACTGGCTGCTCACCGCCACGCACCGCACGCTGGTGCTCGCGGTTCCCTGCGCGTCCGGGGCGAATCCGGCCGCGCTCACCGACGCCGACATCGTGTCCGACACCCGGACCTTCTTCGACGGCGCCACCACCTTCGGCACCGCTCCGACGCGCGGCCTGAACACCCGGACCGAGCAGGCCAGCGCCTGGAACGCCGGCAGTCCCACCTACGACCAGGTCTCCCGGGCCGCGTACGACACGACCGGGCGGGCGACGAGCCTGTGGGACGCCCTGGATCATCAGACCACCACCGCGTACACGCCGGCCGCCGGCGGGCTGATCACCCAGACCGTGGTGACCAACGCGCTCGGCCATGCCACCACCACGACGTTCGACCCGTCGTGGGGCTTGCCCACGACGGTGCTCGACCCGAACGGCAAGAAGACCGAGTCCGCGTACGACGGGCTGGGCCGGCTGACCGGGGTGTGGCAGCCGGGCCGGGACCGCAGCAGCCAGAGCGCCGGCAGCACCTTCAGCTACCTGGTCAGCAACACCGTGCCCAGCGCGATCGGCACCGCCACGCTGAACGCCGTCGGCGGCTACGACACGAAGTACACCCTGTACGACGGGTTGAGCCGCGAACGGCAGTCCCAGTCGCCGTCACCGTCCGGTGGCCGGCTGCTCACCGAGGCCTTCTACGACACCGCCGGCCGGAAGGTGCGCGACCACGGCTCCTACTACGCCGCCGGGGCGCCGAGCTCGACCCTGACCACCGCCACCGACCGGCAGGACGTGCCCAACCAGACCCGTACGGTCTACGACGGTGCCGGGCGGGTCACCGCGGCGATCTTCCAGCCGTACACCACCGAGCGGTCGCGGACCACCACGGCGTACGGCGGGGATCGGGTCGATGTGACGCCGCCGGCCGGTGGCACCGCGTCCGCCACGGTGACCGACGCGCTCGGCCGGACCACCGCCGTTCGCCAGTACCAGGCCGCGACGCCCACCGGCGCCTACGACTCGGCCGCCTACACCTACGACCGCAAGGGTCAGCTGACCACGGTCACTGACGCGGCCGGCAACCACTGGGACTACACCTACGACCTGCGCGGTCGCCAGCTCACCGCCGCCGACCCGGACAAGGGCACCACTACCAGCACGTACGACCTCGACGGCCGGGTCACCTCGGACCTCGACGTGCGCGGCGTCAAACTGCAGTACACCTACGACGCCCTGGATCGGCGCACCGCCTTACTCGAGACCGGGGCCGGCACCCGGGCCCGATGGACCTACGACACCGTCGCCAAGGGCTACCTCTACCAGGCCGTCCGATTCGGGGTCAACAGCGCCAACTACACCTACCGGGTCTCCGCGTACGACGACGCCTACCGGCCCACCAGCCAGGCGTTCATCATCCCGTCGACGGAGACCGGCCTGGCCGGCACGTACGCCATCAGCACCTACTACAACGCCGACGGCAGTATCAACACGCTCGACTACCCGGCCGCCGGGGACCTGCCGCTCGAGTCCGTCTCCTACAAGTACGACGCCACGACCGGGCTGGCCGCCACCTCGGGCAGTTCGTACAACGGGCGGGCGATCAGCTACGTCGCCCGCACCACCTACGACGCGCTCGGCCGGACCAGTGAGCGGCTGCTCTACCCGGGTCTCTACGACGGTCTCGGCAAGCGGGTCTATCAGACCTACAACTACGAGCTGGAGACCGGCCGGGTCAGCAGTGTGCGTACCGACCGCGACTCGGTCGCGCCGTACACGCTGTCCAACACCACCTACACCTACGACAACGCGGGCAACATCACCAAGGCCGCCGACGCGGCCACCGGCGACAACCAGTGCTATCAGTACGACTACCAGCGCCGGCTCAGCCAGGCGTGGTCCCCGTCCAGCGGTGACTGCGGTGCCGCTCCGACCACCTCCGGGCTGGGCGGTCCCGCGCCGTACTGGCAGTCGTGGACCTACGACGTCACCGGCAACCGGTCGGGCCAGGTCGACCACGCCACCACCAACACCACCACGTCGTACGCCTACCCGGCGGCCGGTTCCGCCCGCCCGCACGCCCTGACCGGCACCACGGCCGTGACCGGCGGGACGACCGTGACCGGCGCGTACACCTACGACACCACCGGCAACATGCTGACCCGCCCCACCGCCTCCGGCAGCACCCAGACCATGACCTGGGACGCGGAGGGTCACCTGGCGACCAGCGCGGACAACACCGGAACCACCAGTTACCTGTACGACGCCGATGGCAACCGGCTGATCCGCCGCGACCCGACCGGCTCCACCCTCTACCTGCCGGGCCAGGAGGTCCGCTACACCACCGCGACCGCCACGACGACCTGCACCCGCTTCTACAGCTTCGACAACGCCATGATCGCCTCCCGCACCGCGGCCGGCGTGACCTGGCTGTCCAGCGACTATCAGGGCACCGCCACGGTGGCCGTCGACCGGGACACCCAGGCCTCGACCGTCCGTCGGCAGACCCCGTTCGGCGGTTCCCGCGGCACCGGCGTCACCTGGCCGAACACCAAGGGTTTCGTCGGTGGCACCGTCGACAACACCGGCCTGACCCATCTGGGCGCCCGCGAGTACGACGCTTCCGTGGGCCGCTTCATCTCGGCGGACCCCGTTCACGACCTGGCCGATCCACAACAGTGGAACGCCTACGCGTACGCCGGTGGCAATCCCGTCACCTTCAAGGATCCCACCGGCCTGCGCACCGACGACCAGTACTACGGCCCGGTCGGTGCCGCGAAAATCGAGAAGAACGCCGCCGACTACTACGCCGAATACCAGAAGAGCAAGCCGAGCGTCAGCCCGAGCCCCAATCCTTCCCCGCCCCGCGGCGGCTCCACCAGCTCCTCGCCCGAGGCGCAGCCCACCCCGGAGCCGACCACCTGGGGCGACGAACCGGAGTACATGCAGGACTACGCGCGGCGCGGCTACGAGATGTGCTCGAACCCGATTCTGGTCGACCTCTGCGCGGAAGCCGACCAGCGACATCTCGCCGAGGACCTGAGCTGGTTCCCGTACGTCGGCGTTCCGGCCACCGCCTACCTGGTCAAGGACGATCTGGACAACGGCCATCCGGTCGGCGCCGCCTTGAGCGCCGCCTCGGTGCTGCCGGTCGGCAAGATCTTCGCGAAGCTGGCGAAGGGCTTGAAAATCACCAAGGCCGAGCAGCGGGCCATCAATGAAGTGGTCGGCAACGCCTATCGGGACCATATCGCGGACTTCCTGCGGCAAAAGGGCCGAATTGTAGTTACCGATGCGCAGAACCGGAAGCTGCTCACCCTGGCGACCCCGGATGGCGATCGCATTCTCGATATGGTCGTCTACGACAAGAACCACAACCTTCTCGGTTATGTCGAAGTGAAATCCGGCAAGGAAGGTCAGAAGAAAGTCCAGGCAAAGAAGGATGCCTATCTGCGGGGCACCGGCGTGAATATCGCCTACGTGTACGATGACCTCGACAATATGCTTTATTGACTCCATTGCGAGGTGGCGATGACCGCATCGGACAGTGACCTGCGGGCTGCCCTCGCGCGTATGGCGGGCAACGGCGCGGCCGGCGAGGACGACCTGCGCCGGCTGTTCGACCTGGTCTCGGAGTCCGACAAGCACGAAATCGTGGCCGGGCTCGGCGAGAGCCCGGCCGGCGATTTCGGGGTCCGGCTGCTGCAGGCGGTGGCGAGCGATCGGGGCGCACCGGCCGACCGGCGCTGCGCCGCGATCGTCGCCGTCACGAAGCGGACCGGGCCGGCCGCGTCCGGGCTCCTGCACCGCTGTCTCGCCGACCGCGACCCGGCGGTGCGGAAGTACGCGATGTTCGGCCTGGCGGTCGTCGGCGACGACGGTTCCTGGGCCGAGGCGCTGGAGATTCTCCGCACGGCGATCGCCGAGCAGGTTCCCGTCCCGCCGTTCGGCCTGCAGTGGAAGACCTTGGCGCTGCAGTCCGAGGTCCTGCCGATCGTCTGTTATCTGGGCCGGCATCTCGCGGTTCCCGGGCGGCGTGAGTCGGTGACCACGCTGATCCGGGAGCACTGGGACAACCTGTACGACGCCGAGAAGCGCTGGTTCGGCGAGTTCTGGCCGGACTTCGCCCCGGACGGCCCGGACCCCGAGGCGTTGTCCGGCTGGGCGAGAAGCCCGCTGTTCGACCGGGTCGCCGCCCCGGCCTGAGACCGGGTCGCCGCCCCGGCCTGAGGTCACTGGCCGGCTATCGCGGCCATCAGCGCCGGGCGCAGGTACGGGATCAGGGTGTGCACGTACGTCGCGGTCAGATGTGACTCGTCCTGGCGCACCCGGACCCCGCCCACCACGGCGTCGCACACCTCGGGGCCGCAGATGTGGTTATTGAGGTCCACCGACGTGATCAGCGGGGAGCCGATCCGGCTCACCGCGTCCAGGGCGGGGTCGTGGTACTCCCAATCGGACCGCGGCGCCGAGCACACCTGGTAGTTGTCGGGGTTGTCGTTGAGGCAGCCGATCGGGTCGGCGTTCGGATAATCGGAGGGTTGGAGCTTGTTCCCGCCGGACGGCGAGGGGGTGTCGTTGATGACGACGGTCCGGATGCCGGCGTCGCGCAACCGCTGGTAAGCGCTGGTGTAGGCGTCGGCCAGCTGCGGGCGGCCGAGGCTGGTGGTGAACCAGCTGGCGTACCGGTTCTCGTAGCTGAGGTTGGAGGTGACCATCAGGGTCGGCTTCAGTTGGATGATGGTGTTCAGCACGTTCTGCTGCCAGTCTGCGCAGTGGACCGTGGCCGGCTGGAACAACTCCCGGGGAATGTCGGTGAGCGGGCAGCCGCTGGCGTAATAGGTGATCAGGTGCCAGTGCTCGGTCTCGGCCAGATCGGCCAGCGCTTCGAGCCATTGAAACGCGTGCGAATTGCCGGCCAGCACGACCTTCGTCGGTGACGACTGATCGCCGGCGTCGCAGCGGGTGACCGGCCACTGGTCGCCGATGCTGTTGCACTTCTGGCTGTCGAGCCCCGGTTGATCGGAGTAGATGGCGCCGACCTGCCAGGTGGAGGTCTGCGGGTAGAACGCACCCTTGAGGGACCGTCCGCAGTCCACCCCGGGATCGAGCGCGCCGGCCCCGAAGCAGCGGTCCCCGCGGGCCACCGCCTCGGTGAGGTGTCGCTGGTAGACGTCCTGCCGGCGGCTTTCCGCGCTGCTCCAGGTGGCGGCGAGCGCGATCACGATCACCATCCCGGCCGCGCCCAGCGCGTACGTCCGGACCAGCGGGCGCCACCACGCGAGCGTCCGCACCGGATCTTCGAGGTAGCGCTTGGTCAGGGCCGCCAGTCCCAGCGTGACCACGATGATCCCCGCGTTGTCCAGCCATCCCCGCGACGTGTCGAAGGCGGCCGGCTCGATCAGCAGCAACGGCCAGTGCCAGAGATAGATCGAGTACGAGTGGTCGCCGAGCCATTGCAGCACCCGGGCGGGATACCAGGCGAGGTGCGCGTTCGTCCCGATCACCAGCAACGCGCCGACGACCGGGAGGAGCGCGTGCCAACCAGGGATCGGGGTGTCGACGGTGAAGAGCAAGACCGAGAAAAGCATCAACACCCAGCCGGCGTACGCCGTGCAGATTCTGATCCTCTTGCCCCTGGTCCGCGATCGTGCCCGGGCCCGCACCAGCTCCGGATAGGCGACGGCCAGCAGACTGCCGGCGGCCAGCTCCCAGATCCGGGTGGTGGACACGAAGTAGGCCGCCGCCGGAGTGGTGCTGGTGTACTGGATCGACCACCACAGCGAGGCGCCGGCCACCACGAAAAGGCCGCCGAAGTAGAGCCATCGCCGGTCCCGCAGCCGCCACCCGAGCCCGGTCAGCGCGAGCAGAAACAGCGGCCACACCAGGTAGAACTGCTCCTCCACGGCGAGCGACCAGTAATGCTCCACCGGGGACTCGGCGGTGCCGGTGGCGAAATAGTCGACCGAGTCACCGGCGAGCTGCCAGTTGATCCAGTAGGTGGCCGCCGCCCGGATCTGCCGGGCGGCCTGCGCCCACTGCGATTCCGGGAGCCAGAACCACCCCGCCACCGCGGTGACCGCCAGCACGGCCAGCGACGCCGGCAGTAGCCGGCGCACCCGCCGGGCCCAGAAGTCCAGCACCCCGCGGAAGTTCGGCCGGACCCGCTCCATCAGGTGCGAGGTGATCAGGAACCCGGAGATGGCGAAGAAGATGTCGACCCCGACGTACCCGCCCGGCACCCATCCGTGCGGCCACAGGTGCGCGATGACCACCGCGACCACGGCGAACGCCCGCAACGCCTGAATGTCGAACCGGACGGCTCGATCACGGACGGAACCTGACATCCGTGAATACTCCCCGGTCGGACGGCGGCATCGGCCGAGCTAATTTACCCCAGCGCTCCGCCGTGGACTGCCGGGTGCCGTCACGCCGTACCTAAGAGAGGGATTGCTCTTTGATGATCGCCATCAGTGCGGCGGTGAAGGGTGCGGGGTCCAGGTCGCCGCGGATCGCCAGCTGCTGGTTGTAGCTGGCGCAGAGCGCCACGAACGCCTCGGCGATCGATCCGGCCTGCGGGCGCCGGGAGTCGGGCACCAGCTCGGCGATCGCGGCCCGCATGGCGGCGAGTTGTCGCTGCACCACCGCCGCCAGCCGGGGGGACACCGCCGCCTCGGCGTAGATCTGGGCGACCAGCTGGGCGTGGTTGGTGTCCCGGGCCCGGGCCCGCACGTGGTCGAGGAAGCCCGCCACCGCCTCGGCGGTGAGCGCCCGGGGCAGGGCTTCGGTGCCCTGCTCGCAGACGGCGATGACGATGTCTTCCTTGCTGGTGAAGTACCGGTAGATCGCTCCGTTGGAGAGCCCGGACTCGGTGATGATGTCGGCCATCGACGTGTGCGCGAAGCCGTGGCTGGCGAACCGGGCGCGGGCGGCGTCCACGATCTGCTGCCGGCGAGCGTCGAGATGGGCTTGGCTGACCCTCGGCATAAAAGAGTGACCTCTCCTTTTGCGTGTTACTGTCGGCAGCCTACCCCGATCTTGAGGAGCTGCCATGCGCTACCAGACCTTCGGTCGCCGGACCGGACTGCGGGTGTCGGAGTACGCGCTCGGCACGGCCAGCTTCAACACCGCGAACACGGATGCCGCCCGGGAGATCTTCGAGGCCTTCGTCGCCGCCGGTGGCACCACGTTCGACACGTCCAACCTCTACCAGGACGGCCAGGCCGAAACCGTCCTCGGCGGGCTGCTCGGGTCGCAGCGGGACGACTTCGTGGTCATCACCAAGTACAGCGGGACCAGGCAGGCCCAGCCCCGCCCCGGCACCACCGGCAACGGCCGCAAGATCATGGTTCGCTCCCTGGAGGCGAGCCTGCGCCGCCTGAACACCGACTACGTCGACGTCTTCATGCCGCACTTCCCGGACGGCATCACGCCGATCGAGGAGATCCTGGCCGGCTTCGACGACCTGATCCGCGCCGGCAAGGTGCTGCACGCCGGCCTGTCCAACTTCCCGGCCTGGCGGGTCGCCGGCGCGGCGGTCCGGGCCGACCTGCGCGGTCTGGCCCCGCTGGCCGGCATCCAGACCGAGTACAGCCTGGCCGAGCGATCCGCCGAGCGGGAGTTACTGCCGATGGCGCAGGCCCACGGCCTGGGCGTGGTCCTGTATTCGCCGCTGGCCGGGGGCCTGCTGACCGGCAAATATCGGCAGGGCGAACCGGGCCGCCTGACCGCCCGAGGCGACGCGATCGAGGGCACCACCCAGCGCACCGCCGTCGTCGACGCCGTCCTGGCCGTCGCCGGCGAGCTGGGCGTCAGCGCGGTCCAGGTCTCCCTGGCCTGGCTGCGGCACCGAGCCGCCCTGGCCCCCACCGCCCTGGTCCCGATCGTCGGCCCCCGCACCCCGGCCCAGCTGGCCGAATACCTGAGGTCGCTGGACCTGGAACTCAGCGAGCAGCACTACCGCCACCTGGCCGAGGTAAGCGCGCCCCAGCTGGGCACCCCACACGAGGACGTGGCAGCCGCCCTGACCCACGGCGCCGACGGCGACCGCACCCTCCTCGACCCCGCTCCCGTTCCGGTCGTCTGACGACGCAGGCCGTTTGATCAGGATTCCTCTTTGCTTCCGAGCTGACGCTGGGCCCGCTCGGTGACCTCGCCGGAGACCTTGCCCATCATCGACTTCGCCCGGCCGAAGGCTCCCACGCCGAAACGGCTGGCGGCACCGACGCCCTCCGCCCCGGTCTCCAGAACTTTGTCCTTCACCCCGGTTCCGGTGTCGAGGACCTTGTCCCGCACTTCCACGGCCGCGTCCAGCCATCGTCTGGCATCCCGCGACTGGCCAGCGCGCTCGATGCCAAGCCGGCCGTGGAAATCAACGACGGTGATCGCCACGTGGTTGGTCGAGTGCACCACGGCGCGAGAGGTGGTCGGGTTCAGCAGCACCTTCGCGTTGGCTGTGCCGGCGGCCGCGTCCATGCGGGCCAACAGGTGCTCGGTGCTGCGGGAGATGAGTTCGAGCCGGTTCTGCCGGGAGATCCGGATGGCGACGCGGTGTTCCTCCAGCTCGTCCGGAGACGCGTCCAGCACCCGGTCGAGTTCGAGTACGGCGACCGCGTCCTGGAGTTGGAAGCAGCGGGCCAGGACGGCGAGCCACTCCTGAACCTTGACCTCGGCTTCCTTGGAAGTCTTGGCCAGGTCAGCGACCTTGGTCTGGGTCTCCAGCCGCTCGGCGATGGCGTCGAGCTGTCGTAGCGCATACGCCTGGGTGCGGGCCAGTGACACCGGCGTTCCCTGCACCTTCGACCAGGTGACCTCGGAGACCCGGCCCACCTGCGCCCGGATCGTCAGGGCCTCCTCGATGACGAGCTCTACCCCGATCATGTCGGCTACCACGGCGTCGGTCTGGGCGCGGAGCACAGCGTCGACCTTCGCGTCGATCACGGCGAGGTAGTCGGTGATCTCGTCCATCGTCTGTTGCATCGCGAGCTGCGCCATGAGACCGGCGGCGCCGGTCAGGATCGCCGGGTTGGTCAGCAGCGCGCTGGGCGTCCGCACCACTTCCAGCAGGCCGGTGATCTTGCCGTGATCGGTCAGCACCGCCCGGCTGACACCGCTCTCCGAGCCTTTCATCAGGTTGTACTTCTTCATCGCCTGGGCGGACTCTGCGGTCAACTGGACCCAGCGACCGGAGTGTTCGGCGATCTCGGAGCCGGCCTTGGCGATCGTAGAGCCGGTGCGGAGGTTTGAGCTGAGCCGCTTCAGTCCGAGGTCTTTCGACGGGAGTCGCTCGGAGGTGAGGAAACGATCGACAGCCGCCGGATGCCCGATGACCGCCAGACCATCGCCGTCACTGATCAGCTGGATCTCGTTTTCCACCGTCTGCTCCTCGAAGTGCGGGCACGAAACTGCCTCACGCTACCGACGGTGTCTTCTGCCCTACCATGGGCCGCTCGTCTCGAGGATCTGGAGATCCGGTCAGCGTCGGGTGAGGACGCAGAACTCGTTGCCCTCCGGGTCGGCCAGGACCTTCCAAGCAGCGTCGCCCTGGCCGACATCGGCGGTGGTCGCGCCCAGCGCCAGCAGCCGGCTCACCTCGGCGTCCTGATCGTCGTCGGGGTACGGCGCCACGTCGAGGTGGACCCGGCTCCACCAGCGCCGCTCGTCGGGGGCGCGGAGGAACTCCAGAAAAGGTCCGGCCGACCGCAGCCGCGCGTAGTCGTCGGTCACTTCCAGCAGTTTCCAGTCCGTCGCCTCGGACCAGAACCGGGCCAGCGCCCGCGGATCCGCGCAGTCGACCACCACTCCGGCGATCGGCCCGGTGTCCCGGTAGACCTCCCTCGGCTCCAGCACGCAGAACACGTTGCCCTCCGGGTCGGCCAGGACCGTCCATGGGACGCCGTCACCCTGGCCCACGTCGGCCGGGGTCGCCCCGAGTTCGCGCAGGCGTGCGACCAGCTCCGCCTGGTGGGCAAGCGAGGTGGTGGCGAGGTCGAGGTGCACCCGGTACTTCACCGTTTCCGGGTCCGGAACGATGACCACGTCGATGCCGATGTCAGCGGGACCCGCGGGCTCGACGTTGGTCACCCCGGGCCCTTCGCTCGAAATATCCCAGCCGAGCGCCTTCGCCCAGAACCGGCCGAGCGCCTCGTCGTCCCGAGCCTTGAAATTCACCTGAACCAGTCGCAGCGCCATCCGCCGAGCCTAGGCGCCGATCAGGTCAGCTCGCGGTAGGCCCGCAGCACGGCCTCGGTGCGCTCGGCGAGCTCGGACCCGGCGTCGGTCTCGATCGCCGGGCCGGTCGAGGTCAGCCGGGCCAGGGTCTCGTCGGCTTCCCGGGCCAGCTCGGTGATCTGCTGATTGCGGATCAGTTCCTCGCCGGCCACCGCCACCGCCTCCAGCGCCGCCAGGCGGGTGGTCACCTCGTCGTCCAGCTCGGACAGCGCCACGGTGGCCCGCGTCGTCTGCGCCGCCAGTTCGAACGCGCCGTCGTGCTCGGTCAGCTCGGCGTGCAGCTCCCGTAGCTCCTGCCGCCGCTCCAGGGCTCCGGCCAGGTCGAACAGGGCCTGCGCCAGCTGTCGCTCGGCGCGCGGGACGTCGATGAGGGCTCCGAGTGACGGCCACGTCTCCGACGCTCGCTGGCACACGTCGATGGCGTCGGAGAAGGCCTTCCGGTCGCGCTTCTTGACGAGCACGTGGTGCTGCTCGCGGTCGCTGGACAGGCGCGGCGCCGAGACCACGCCCGGCCGCTGTCGCCAGCGGTGCAGCGCCGGCCAACCCGCGGTGGCCACCCCGGCCAGGACGAGCAGGCCGCCCCAGGGCGCACCGCCCGACACCCCCAGCACACCGACCAGGCCGAACATGAACCCGAGGCCGTAGAGCACACCGGCCAGCGGCGATGGACCGGCGGGCCGTTCCGCCGGGGTGACCTCGAGGACGCTGCCCCAGCGGAACGAGAGCCCCCGCCCGCCGATCACCTTGAGCGGAAGCCGGGACACGATGACCAGCTTGTCGTCGTGGGCCACATACAGCGACGGCGGCACCCTCGTTCCCCTCCTCCATCAGGTGGCCCGCATCATCCCACCCCGGCGATTCAGAGCTCGTGCAGTGCCAGGCGCAGCCAGTCCTCGACGCCGGCGATGTGCACGGTTGCCCAGGAGCGGGCCAGGTCCGGGCGGCGGGTGGCGATCGCGTCGAGGATGGCGGCGTGCTGTTCGCGGGTTTTCTCGACCGCGCCGGACTGGGTCAGGCCGCGCCAGATGCGGGCCCGGGTGGTCGGGCCGGAGAGACTGTCGATCAGGGAGCACAGCAGGCCGTTGCCGGCGCCGTCGGCGATGCGGTGGTGGAACTCCAGGTCGTTGGCGACCAGCTCGTCGATGGTGGCGTCGGCGGGCAGGCTGGTCAGGACCTTGCGCAGTTCCTCGATCTGGTCGTCGGGCATGCGCTCGGCGGCCAGCGCGGTCGCGGCCGGTTCCAGAATGCGGCGGACCTCGAAGAACTCCAGCACGGTGTCGTCGCGGTGGAAGTCGACGATGAAGTTCAGCGCGTCCAGCAACAGTTGTGGCGCGAGGCTGGTCACGAAGGTGCCATCGCCCTGCCGGACATCTAGAACTCTGATCAGCGACAGCGCCTTCACCGCCTCGCGCAGTGAGTTACGGGAGAGTCCGAGGCGTTCGGCCAGGTCGGCCTCGCGCGGAAGGCGGTCGCCGGGCCGCAGCTCACCCGCGACGATCATCGCCTTGATCTTCTCGATCGCCTCGTCGGTGACGGCCACGCGGTCTCCCTACTCCCGGCCCAGATCGTAGGTGCGAGCCGCCACCGGCCCGAACACCGCCCGCTCCGGCAGCACCTCGCGCAGCGCGGTCACCCACCGCCGGTAGCCGCCGGCCAGCTCGCAGACCGGCCAGTCCGACCCGAACATCAACCGATCAACCCCAAAAAGATCAACGGCCGTGCTGATGTACGGCGTGAGCACGCCGGCCGTCCACGACTCCCAGTCGGCCTCGGTGACCAGCCCGGACAGCTTGGCGGTCACGTTGTCGCAGGCCGCCAGCCCGGCCAGGTCGGCCGCCCACTGCTCGATCTCGCCGGCCCGGATCGGCGGCTTGCCCAGGTGATCGAGCGCGAACCGGACCGACGGCAGCGCCCGCGCGCAGCGGGCCGCGGCCGGCAACTGATCGGCCCGGATGACCAGGTCGAAGGCCAGCCCGAGCGACCCGATGACCCGCAGGCCCTCCCGCACCGACGCCCGGTCCAGATAGAACGGATCCGGCTCGGCCTGGACCTGGGAGCGGATCCCGACCAGCCGGTGCCCGCCCGGCAGCCGCCGATAACCCGCGATGGTCTCGGCCAGCCCGGGATCCTCGGGATCGGCCCAGGCCACCACCCCGGCGATCTCCGGTGTCGCGGCGGCGTAACCCAGCAGCACGGCCGCCTCGTCCGGGTCGCAGCGGCCGCCCTCGACCAGGATCGACCGGTCGACGCCGTTGGCCGCCAGCTGCGCGCGCAGGTCGGCCGGCGTGAAGGTGCGCCGGATCGGTTTTAGGGCCGGATCGTCGAGCCAGGTGTACCCGTCCTCCACCCGCCACAGGTGCTGATGGGCGTCGATGACCGGCCCGCTCACGCGGCGTCGCCCGGGGTCGGGGCGTCCGGGCGCAGCAGGCCGTTGTCCTTCAGGTCGGCCCAGAGGGCGGCCGGCGGTGGCGGGCCGAAGGCCAGGGCGGCGTTCCGGCTCGACTGCTCGGCACCCTGGGCGCCGGCTACGACCGCGCTGATGACCGGATGACCGCCGGCGAAATGTAGAGCGGCGGCCGGCAGAGTGGTGCCGTGCCGCTCGCAGAGGGCAGCTATCGCCGACGCGAGTTCTAGAACTGCGTCCGGAGAGTTCCGATAGTTGTAGAGAAGACTTCTATGCGGGCGGTCCTCGGCGAGCAGTCCGCCGTTGAACACCGCCGCGTTCAGCACGGTGATGCCGCGCCGCGAACACAGTGGTAGCAGGCTATCGAGGGCCGGCTGTTCCAGAAGGGTGTACCGGCCCGCCGTCATGATCACGTCGACGTCGGTGCCGGTGGCGAACCGGGTCAGCACGTCGGCATCCATCGAGCCGACCCCGATCGCCCGCACCACCCCCTCGGCCCGCAGCTGTTCCAGCGCCGGATAGCCGGTGTCCAGCGCCTCGTCCGCGCGCCCCTCCGGATCGTGGATCAGCACCAGGTCGACCCGGTCCAGGCCGAGCCGCTCCAGGCTGTCGGCGAGTGACCGGCGCACCCCGTCGGCGCTGAAGTCCCACACCCGCCGGTAGGTGTCCGGCACGTCGAAGAGCTCCTCGTCGTGCCCGGTGGGGGAGGGGTTCGGCACCAGCAGGCGGCCCACCTTGGTGCTTACGACGTACTCGTCGCGGTGATGTTTGTGAAGGGCTGCGCCCAGCCGCCGCTCGGAGAGCCCGAGGCCGTAGTGCGGCGCGGTGTCGAAGTATCGGACCCCGGCCGCCCAGGCGGCCTCGACCGTCGCGGCGGCCCCATCGTCATCGATGGCCTGGTAGAGGTTGCCGAGCTGCGCGCAGCCGAGTCCGAGCCGGCCGAAGTCGAGCGTCATGGCAGATCGATGTGGGAGTAGGCGGCCAGCGACGCCGGCAGCATGGTGGAGCTGAACCCGGGAGCGGTCGGCGCCTGGTACCGCCCGCCCCGGACGACCACCGGATCGGCGAAATGTTCGTGCAGGTGATCGACGTACTCGATGGTGCGGTCCTGCTGTGTTTGGGAAATGGCGACGAAGTCGAACATGGACAGATGCTGGACGAGCTCGCACAGCCCGACCCCGCCGGCGTGCGGGCAGACCGGCACCCCGAACTTCGCCGCCAGCAGCAGGATGGCGATGTTCTCGTTGACCCCGGCCACCCGCGCCGCGTCGATCTGCAGGAACGAGAGCCCACCGAGTTGTAGAAGTTGCTTGAAGACGATGCGATTCTGCACGTGTTCGCCGGTGGCGACCGGAATCGGCGCGATCGCTTTCGCGATCGCCGCATGCCCGAGGACATCGTCCGGGCTGGTCGGTTCCTCCACCCACCAGATCTGGTACGGGCTGAGCGCCCCGATCCACTCGATCGCGTCGGGCACGTCCCACCGCTGGTTGGCGTCGATCGCGATGCGGATGTCCGGGCCGCACTCCTCGCGGGCGATCCGCAGCCGCCGCCGGTCGTCGTCGAGGTCGGCCCCGACCTTCAGTTTGATCAGGTCGAAGCCGTCGTCGACCGCCTCCCGGCAGAGCCGCCGCAGCTTGTCGTCGTCGTAACCGAGCCAGCCCGGCGAGGTGGTGTAGGCCGGGTAGCCGCCGCGGAGGATCTCCGCCTCGCGTTCCGCCCGCCCGTCGGCGCCGCGCCGCAGGATCTCCAGGGCCTCGTCGCGGGTCAGCGCGTCGGTCAGGTATCGGAAGTCGACCAGGTCGACCAGCTCCTCCGGGGTCATCCGGGACAGCAGTCGCCACAGCGGCAGGCCGGCCCGTTTCGCCGCCAGGTCCCACAGCGCGTTGATCACCGCGCCGATCGCCATGTGCATGACGCCTTTTTCCGGCCCGAGCCAGCGCAGCTGCGAGTCGTGCACCAGCTCGCGCCACATGCCGCCCAGGTCGGCGAGGGTCGCCGAGACCGGCCGGCCGATCAGGTACGGGCGAAGCGCTCCGATCGCGGCGGTCTGCACGTCGTTGCCGCGCCCGATGGTGAACGCGAAGCCGTGCCCCTCGTGACCGTCCGGGTCGTCGGTGCGGATCACCAGGTAGGCGGCCGAGTAGTCCGGGTCGGGGTTCATCGCGTCCGACCCGTCCAGCTGCTGCGAGGTGGGGAACCGGATGTCGTAGGTGTCGACCGCCGTGATGCGGGACCAGCCGGTCATGATCGGATGTCTCTGTTGTTCTTCGCGGCTTTTTGTTTCGCGAGTGCCTGGGGGAGCCTCATACATCGGATGTCTACCAGCGTCGGTGCGCGGCCACAAGCAATACCTTGAGTGCTGTGTCACAAGTCGGGACGTAGTTGTCACGAACCGCCCGGCTGGCCTGTCCTCATTGCATGACTGAGCATCGTGTCGTGGTCGTCGGCGCCGGTTTCGGTGGGCTCTTCGCCACCAAGACGCTGCGCCACGTGCCCGCCAAAGTGACCCTCATCAACGGAACCACGTACCACCTGTTCGAGCCGCTGCTCTACCAGGTCGCCACCGGCATCCTCTCCGAGGGCGAGGTCGCGCCGCCGATCCGGGAGATCTTCAAGGGCCGCCGTAACCTCGACATCCAGCTCGGCTGGGTCTCCGACGTCGATGTCGAGGCGCACGAGGTGGTCGTCGACGGTGCCGACGGGCGGGTGCGGCGGGTGCCGTACGACTCGCTGATCGTGGCGGCCGGCGCGCAGAACTCGTACTTCGGCAACGAGGCGTTCGCCGAGCACGCGCCCTCGCTGAAGAACATCGACGACGCGCTCGAGGTCCGCAGCCGGATCTTCCACGCCTTCGAGATGGCCGAACTCGCCGAGGACCCGGACGAGCAGCGCCGGTGGCTGACCTTCGCGATCGTCGGTGCCGGGCCGACCGGGGTGGAACTGGCCGGGCAGATCGCCGAGCTGGCGCAGCGCTCGCTCAAGGGCCAGTACCACCACGCCGACCTGACCCAGACCCGCATCGTGCTGATGGACGCGGTCGACCGGGTGCTGCCCGCGTTCGACGAGGCGCTGTCGGTGAGTGCCTTGAAAACCCTGAAGAAACTGCACGTCGACGTACGGCTGGGAACGCGTGTCGTGGATGTCGACGCCAAGGGAGTCACCGTTGCGGGTGGCGAGCGCGTCGAGGCGTACACCAAGATCTGGGCCGCCGGGGTAATGGCTCCCGGTCTGGCGCAGCGTCTCGCCGAGGCGACCGGCGCGCCCACCGACCGGGCCGGCCGGATCGTCGTCGAACCCGACTGCACCGTGCCCGGCCACCCGGAGATCTTCGTGGTCGGCGACATGGCCGCGCAGAACCTGCCCGGCGTCGCGCAGGTCGCCATGCAGGGCGGCCGGTACGCCGCCCAGGTGATCAAGGGGCGGCTGGCCGGCAAGCCGGTGACCAAGCCGTTCAAGTACTTCGACAAGGGCAACATGGCGACCATCTCGCGCTTCTCGGCGGTCGCCAACGTGGGCAAGCTGCATCTGTCCGGGTTGCTCGGGTGGTTCGGCTGGCTCGGCGTGCACCTCTTTTATCTGATCGGGTTCAAGAACAAGGTGACCACCCTGATGCACTGGACGGTCAGCTTCCTAGGGCGAGGGCGTTCCGAGCGGATCGCCACGACGCAGCAGATCAACGCCCGGAACGCCTTGCACCACCTCTCAACGGACGACCATCACCGGGCAGTCGGCGTGGTGCAGCAACTGCAGAACGGTCGACCCGAGTAGGGCCGCGGCCAGCGTGCCGTGGCCATGGCTGCCCACGACGGTCAGCGCGGCCCGCTTGGTGGCGCCGACCAGGGCGGCGGCCGCGCCGTCGTGGGTCAGCACGGTTTCCACCCGCACCTGCGGATAGCGGTCCCGCCACGGGGCGAGCTGCTCCTCGAGGCGCTCGCGCTCGCCCGGGTCATCGGCCGGGTTGCTCAGATCGGCCGGCATCGGCACGGTCGCCAGCCAGCGGGGGATCGCCGGCAGGTAGGACCGGATCACGATCAGCGTGGTGTCGCGTTCCGCGGCCGCGGCGAACGCGGTCGGCAGCACGAACTCCGCCGAGGGTGTGTCGTCGACCCCGGCCACCACCGGGCCGTCGCCGGACGCCTCGTCGCGCACCACCGCCACCGGGCACGGCGCGTGCGTGGCCAGACGCTGACTGACCGACCCGAGCACCAGACCGGAGAAGCCACCCCGGCCCCGGCTGCCGAGCACCAGCAGGTCGGCGCCCTCGGCCACCTCGAGCAGGCGCGGGATGGCGTGGCCCGGCAGGATGTCGGTCTCGATGTGCAGGCCCGGCACCGCAGCCATCGCCCGGTCGCGGGCGTCCGCGACCACGGCCTTGGCCAGGGACTCGGCGACGTCGAGGTATTCGGCGCCGATGTCGAAGCGGGACTCCAGCCAGTCGCTGTCGTAGGCGTAGACGATCCGCAGGCTGGCCCGGCGGCGGCGGGCTTCCTGCGCGGCCCAGGCGACCGCGACGTTGGCCGATTCGGTCCCGTCGGTAGCGGCGATGACGCTCATGACCGGTCCTTCGCCGAGGTGGCCAGCAGGGACGTTGCCCAGGTGCGGGCCCGGTCGAGCTCGCCGTCGAGCAGCGGGCCGGTCATGCCGCCCACCCGGAACTCGGCCGGCGTCGAGACGACGCGGCAGCCCAGCCGGCGCAGCCGCTTGTCGGCCTTGCGCGCCGCCGAGCCGGACATCGTCTTGTCCATCCGGCTGCAGAACGCGGCCGCGGCGAGACCGGGCAGCGGCGGCGAGTGGTCGAGATATTCGCGCAGACCGGCGTCGGCGTGCTTGGCGCCCTGCCGTTCGGCCTCCTGCCGGGTGGTAGGCCGGCTCAGCCCGAAAGCGTGCGTGGGCGAACCCACGATCAGCAGGTCGTAGCCCGTCACCGGGGGATTGGTGGCGACCTCGGCCAGGGTGACCTCGGCGGTCTCGGCCAGCCCGTCGGCGATCGCGCGGGCGAGCTTCTCGGTGTTGCCGAACATGGATTCGTAGACGACGAGCGCTTTCATTCTCGGCCTCCTCGACGTCCAGCCTTCCGCTGGGCGGGTTGCCGGGTTAGGGCCGATCGGCCCTCGCCTACGGGACCTGTGTTGCTCTCCGGTTCTCGGCGGGTTACTTTCTGGGAGCGCTCCCATTGACGGATGTCTCTCTCCCTCTCCCCGGAAGGAAATTCCGTGTCCCCCACATCCCCCCGACGGCGGCTGACCACCGCCGTACTCGCCGCCGCCTGCGCCACCGCAGCCGCCGGCGCCTGGGCCCTGGCCGGCGGCACCGCCTCGGCCGGCACCATCAGCGGTGCCCTCTACCGCGATCCCGACACCGCCGTAGCCCGCTGGGTGACGGCCAACCCCAACGACTCCCGTACGGCCGTGATCCGCGACAAGGTCGCCAGCCAGCCGGCCTCGCG
This sequence comes from Paractinoplanes tereljensis, assembly GCF_016862435.1. Taxonomy (GTDB): domain Bacteria; phylum Actinomycetota; class Actinomycetes; order Mycobacteriales; family Micromonosporaceae; genus Actinoplanes; species Actinoplanes tereljensis. The sequence goes on along the minus strand of NZ_BOMY01000023.1, from coordinate 16,563 downwards.
GTGGCTGTCGAACTTCAACCTCGGCACCGTCCAGGCGGAGGTCGCGGGCTACGTCGGCGCGGCCAACGCGGTCGGCCAGCTCCCGCAGCTCACCCTCTACGGCATCCCCAACCGGGACTGCGGCGGCGCCAGCGCGGGCGGCGCTCCCGACCTGGCCACCTACCAGACCTGGATCGGCAACATCGCCCGCGGCCTGGGCGGTTCCACCGTGCTGATCCTTCTGGAACCCGACTCCATCGCGTTGCAGACCTGTCTGAGCAGCAGTGAGAAGTCCGCCCGCGACGCGGCACTGCGCACCGCCACCCAGACGCTCAAGGCCGCCAACCCGAACGCGAAGGTCTACCTGGACGCCGGCCACTCGGCCTGGAACACCGCCGCCGACCAGGCCGGCCGGCTGGTAGCGGCCGGCGTGGCCGTAGCGGACGGCTTCTACACCAACGTCTCGAACTTCCAGCCGACCGCGAGCGAGGCCAACTACGGCCGCTCGATCCTGTCGTCCCTGTCCGGCCAGGGCGTCTCCGGCAAACGCCAGGTCATCGACACGAGCCGCAACGGCGGCGCGGCCGGCGACTGGTGCGGCGACGACAACACCGACCGCCGGATCGGCGCCTATCCGACGACCGCGACCAACGACGCCAACATCGACGCGTACCTGTGGGTGAAGCCTCCGGGCGAGGCCGACGGCTGCGCCTACGCGGCCGGTTCGTTCCAGCCCAACCTGGCCTACAGCCTGGCCGGCTCAGCCCCGAACCCGCCGACCACCACCCCGCCCACGACGGCCCCCACCACGGCCCCGACGACGGCCCCGACGACGGCGCCGACCACCGCTCCCACCACCGCGCCGACGACGGCGCCGACCACCGCTCCGACCACCCCGCCGGTCGGCGCCGGTTGCGCCGCGACCTACCAGACCACCAGTTCGTGGTCGGGCGGCTTCCAGGGCCAGGTCACGATCAAGGCCGGCAGCAGCGCGATCGCCGGCTGGACCGCCACCTGGACGCTGGCCAGCGGCCAGACCATCACCCAGGCGTGGAACGGCGAACTGTCCACCTCCGGCTCGGCGGTAACGGTCCGCAACGTCTCTTGGAACGGCGCCCTGGCCGCGGGTGGCACCGCCCAGTTCGGCTTCCTGGCCAACGGAACCGCCACCACCCCCACCATCACCTGCACGTCCCGCTGACCGGTTCGGGCCCGGTCGCGCGGCCGGGCCCGAACCCCAGCGCTTGTTTGGTTCCGCACTCGCCGCACCGATCGGCTCGCGCCGGAACCGGTGGTTCTGGCCGGAAAGAAAGATCCCTTTTCGGTACGCGCCGGACCGCTCCCGTGGCACTCAGTCCCGGCGGGTGCAGCTCACCCTCCGCGCGCCCGCTACGGGCGGTTCCGGCCCAAGACCTCAACCCCCACCCGCTCCGCCGGCGGGCGCCGGCTCACCCCGCCGGCCAGGACAAAACCAGCCTGTTCGACAGTTTGCACTGCTTACCCATACGCACTGCTCTGCGTACCTCGGGTAAGCGCCAGACGGACCACTCCAGGCGGCAGGGGCGTTTCGCGGGTTTTGCCCCTTCCGTGCGGGCCGGTTCCGCATCCGGGTCTCCCGGCCCCACTCCGGCTCGCAGACCTTGAAGACTTACCGCTGGGACCCAACAGGAGCCCTGCAAGATCGCGCCGACTCTCGCTCGCAGCCGTAGATATATCCGGCATGTCCGGCTTTCCGGCGGGGCGCGTCTCGTGCTCTCGCGGCGCTGCCCACAAGGCGGGACCGGACCCCCGCGATACGGGACGCCGGCCCGGGGATCTGACGCGGTGGCCGTCATGCGGGAGTCGCCGGTTTCGGCGGCGGCGTTGGCGTCGCCGCCGCCCGGTTCCCGTGGGGTCCGCCCGGTCTGGAACGGGCCTGAACTCGCGCGCTTACCGGAGGTGCGCAGAGCAGCGCGTATTGGTGAGCAAAGCAAAGCCCCCGCGGGGTGGGTGCCCGGTTGCGCGAGAGACGCGGCACGTGCCGGTGTTGCACGCTGCTTGCGCGGTGGCGGCGATCGGGGGTAATTGCGGTTGTCGACGGTGTCGCCCGTACCGGCAAAGGGTTTGTTTCTCGGGACCCTGATCCTGAAATGTGCCTAGACCGGGATGGCGAGGATGCTGCCCTCGGTGGCGGCTCGGCGGGCGTGTTCGAAGAAGTCGGGGGCGGCGCAGGCGAAGACTGTGTTGCCACCCGGGCCGCCTACGGCGCAGGCGTAGACCGGCGTTCCGGGGCTTAGTTCGTCGGTGATTTTGCCGTCGACCAGGCGCAGTAGGCGGGCGCCGATCGCGTCGGCTATCCACAGGCCGCCGTCGGCGTCCAGGGCGGAACCGTCGGGGGCCACTACCAGTTGCGGCATGACCTTTTCGAACTCGCGCTCGGTCGGCACCGGGCCGAACTCGGCCCACACCCGGCGGTTGGTCAGCTCGCCGGCCGGGGTCAGGTCGAAGGCGGTCACCCGGTTGCCGAAGGTCTCGTTGACCAGGAGGACGTTGTCGTCGGTGCGGACCACGCCGTTGGGGAACCACAGGTCGGTGGCTACCTCGGTGACGGTGCCGTCCGGGTCCACCCGGTGCAGGGACGCCGCGGCCAGCGGCGCGCCGCCCATCAGGTCGAAGCCGAAGTTGCCGACGAACGCCCGGCCGGACGCGTCGACCACCATGTCGTTCAGGTGGCCGGTGGCATGGTTGCCCAGGTCGGCATGGACCGCGAGGGAGCCGTCGGGCTCCCGGCGGAGGATTTTCCGGTCGCGCATCGAGACCACCAGCAGGCGGCCGTCGGGCAGCCAGCCCAGGCCGGACGGCTGTTCCGGGACGGTGGCTTCGACCCGCAGGTCGGAGCCGTCCGCGCGGATCGACCGGACCAGGCCGGCGTAGAAATCGGAGAACCAGAGACGATCTTCGTGCCAGCGTGGGGCCTCGGCGAAGTGAAGCCCGGCAACGACGGTAGACGGATCCGCGACCATGGAGATCCTCCTCACAAGTGAACGCATAGTCACCGCGTCGAGGCCCTGCTGTCAAGGCCGTGGGGCGGCGAGACATCGATGGGTGCGGCTATGCTGCCCGCCGAAAGATCCATTCATGGGGGAGTTTAGTTGTCTCGTCGTTTTCGCGGCATCCTGCCGCTTGCTTTGATGACCGTCACCGTGCTGGCCGCCGGCTGCAATGACAAGCCGTCGAGCACGCCGGAGGCCGCCGCCCCGGCCACCAGTGCCGCCACCGCCGACGCAGCGTCGCCGGCCGCGTCGCCCACGCCGGCCGGGCCGACCAAGAACGAGGTCTGCACCAACGTCACGAAGATCGTGATCGACGGCAGTGTGCAGATCGCCGACAACGCGGTGAAGTCCATCGATGAGCGGTGGACCACCAAACAGGTCAACGAGCACCTGCGCGCGAGCTTCGGCGACATGGCCAAGAAGGTGCAGGCGCAGGCGTCCGAGGTGGCCGACCCGGAGCTGAAGGCGGCCGTCGAGAAGACCGCCGCCGAGCTGGCCGAGGGCGCCAAGTCCACCAAGCCGGACACCTTCCTGGCCAAGGACTTCCAGACCCTCAGCAAGGACCTGGACAAGAGCTGCGCGAGCTGAGTTCTAGAACGCCGGCCGGAGCCTTCGCTCCGGCCGGCGTCCGTGTGTCAGGAGATGTTCGATTGTGGTCCGGCATAGGTGCGGACCAATGACGGTACGGCGGAAGCAGCGTCCAGCGTGTACGCGTAGAAGCTGCTCGGCGTGAACGCGGAACCGAGCGTCTCCTGTTTGCCACTGCAGCCCACCAGCACACTGCCGGACTGCTTGAGCTGGGCCGTCGAGTCGGGGTAGTAGGGGTTCACCACGTTCTCGAAGTAGCTGTTCTCGATCACCATCTTGGTGGCACCACGTGAGTAGTTGCCGTATGACGTGACATTTTGCAAGTAGTTGTTATACAGATGTGCGTACAACAGATTGTCAGCACTTGGGTTTCGCTGGTTGCTGTTGTAGATCCAGTTGTGGTGGATGGTCATCCGGGCGAGCACGTTGTCGGTCCAGCCGATGCCGAACGTCTTGTTGTGGTTGCCCATCTGGTTCCACGACACGGTCACGTAATTGGTGTCCTTGCGGCTGTCGATATAGCCGTCGTTGATGTTGGTGAACGTGTTGTGGTCGATCCACACGTGGTCGGCGGTGTCCATCTGGATGCCGTCGTAGTCGAAGTCCTTGTCGTCGGGGTCGTCCGAGGCCACCGCGGTGTCGCCGATGGTCAGGTTCCGGATGATGACGTTCTTGACGCCCACGCCCAGGAAGAAGCCGCCGGCCTTGATCCGGCCGGTGGTGCCGACCCCGATGATGGTTTTGTTGGACGTGACCGGGATTTCGTACCCGTAGGTCGGGACGGTGATGGTTCCGCTGACTTTCACGACGTACGCCGCACTGGCTGTTGCGTATTTCAGCAGGTCGGCATAAGTGGTGACGGTGACCGTCGTGCCGCCCGCACCACCGGTGGTTCCGGCGGCGAAGCCGTCGGCCGTGTTGGACCACGTGCGTCCGCCGATAGCGGTGAATGCCCACTGCTTGTTGGTGTTGGCGGTGCAGGTCTCCTGAATGATCGCCGCGCCGGAGGCGGTGGAAGCGTCCTTGTCGGAGATGCACAGCCCGCTGTTGACGTTGACGATCTGGTAGGTGCCGGAACCGCTGGCGACCAGCGACCAGTTCTGGTTGGCCTGCGAGGCGACGCAGGTGTACTGCTGCAACTGTGTGCCGGAAGTGGTGGACCAGTCCGGCACGTCGACGCATTTACCACTGTTGACGTTGACCAGCAGGTAGTTCGAGCCGCTCGCGGTCAGCGTGAACTGCTGCCACTTCGCACCGTCGGTGCAGCCCCACTGTTGTAGAAGTGCGCCGTTGGCGGTCGACGCGCTCGGGACGTCGACGCACATCCCGCTCTTGGTGACCTTCAGTTGATAGGCCGCGCCGGTGGCGGGTGCGGCGTACGCAGTTGTAGAACTCCCGACCAGGGTGGCGGTTGCCAGCAGCACGAGTACTAGAAGTCTCCTCATAGCGGGTTCCATCCATCCGTGCCGGCGAGGTATTTCTGCGGGGTGTAGCTGGCCGCGGTCGAGTCGGACATCTGCGGCCGGTTGCTGTTGGTGGTCGCGCCCGAGCCGGTGTTCTTGTATTCGAAGAAGCGGGCGTTCTTCCACGAGTTGCTGGACATGTCGATCCACGGCTGGGCGGTCGCGAGCGTCGCGCTCAGCGACGACTCCCGGTAGAGCACCTGTGCGTCGGCACCCCACGGCCGGCCCAACTGGGTGGTGTTGCTGGTCGCGCCGGTGATCGTGCACTTGTAGAACAGGAAGCCGTAGGTGACCGCCGCGTCCGTCTTGGCCGCGGTGATCGGGCCGCCGGTCGAGCGCTTCTCGTAGATCGAGGAAGCGTTGAAGACCGCGGTGCCGCCGCCGAAGATGAAGTCGACGGTGCCCTCGACGTAGGAGCTGACGTAGTAGGACCGGTAGGCGTTGACCAGCAGGGTGTCCTGGGCGCCGAGGAAGCGGACGTTGTTGAACACCGACTTGTCGGCGTTGACGTTGACCGCGACCGCCTGGCTGCCTTCGCCGTAGTCGTTGGACAGGGTGATGTTGGTGGCGGCGAAGTCGTGGCCGTTGACGAAGACCGTCGCGCTGCCGGACGTGCCGTAACCGCCGGCCGAGCTGTGGTTGTTCACGATCACCGTCTGCGACGCCGAGGAGCCGAGGCCCTGCAGCGTGACGTACGGCTTGGTGGACGGGATCGTCACGATCTCCCGGTAGGTGCCGGCCTTGATCGTGATGACCCGCCGGGTGGTGTTGCCGGTGGGCACGGCGTCGATCGCGGCCTGAACCGTCGTGTACTGCCCGGTGCCGTCGGACGCGACGACCGCGGCCGCGCTCGGCCCGGTGACGAACGCCCACTGCTTGTTCGAGTTCGCCGTACACGTCTCCTGAATGATTGCTGTTCCGGAGGACGTCGAAGCGTCCTTGTCGGAGATGCACAACCCGCTGTTGACGTTGACGATCTGGTACGTGCCAGAGCCGCTGGCGACCAGCGACCAGTTCTGGTTGGCCTGCGACGCGACGCAGGTGTACTGCTGCAGTTGGGCACCGGAAGTTGTGGACCAGTCGGGGACGTCGACGCATTTACCGCTGTTGACGTTGACCAGCAGGTAGTTCGAGCCGCTCGCGGTCAGCGTGAACTGCTGCCATTTCGAGTTGTCGGTGCAGCCCCATTGCTGCAGCAGAGCACCGTTGGCGGTCGAGGCACCGGGGACGTCGATGCAGAGACCGCTCTTGGTGACCTTCAGTTGATAGGCGACACCCGTTGCTGGGGCGGCGGCTGCCGGGGAGGACAGCGCGATCACGGCGCTGGGTATCAGCAGCGCCAGGATCGCCAGAAGCAGACCTTTCCTTCCCATGAGTGGGTCCTTTCGTTCGAGCCGCCCGGTGGCAGGCGGCCGACGCATGAGTTACCGGAGTCCGGTCGTGGCGATGCCCTTCACCAGGTATTTCTGGCCGGCGATGAAGAAGCCGATCACCGGGGCGAGGGAGACGAACGACATCGCGAACATCTCGCCCCATTGGCTCTGACCCTCGGAATCCATGAACTGCCGCAGGGCCAGCGGCACCGTGTAGAGCTGCGGATCGGTGAGGTAGAGCAGCGGTTCGAAGAACTCGTTCCACACCGCGATGAAAGTGAAGATGGCCGTGGTGGCGAATGCCGGAAGACACAACGGCATGATGACTTTCCAGAACGTACGGAACGGTCCGCAGCCGTCGATCCGGGCCGCGTCGTCCAGTTCGGTCGGCAGCGACCGCATGAACTGCACCATCAGAAAGATGTAGAACCCGTTGGTGGCCAGAAAGTGCGGAACCAGCAGCGGATAGTACGTATTGAGCCAGCCCAGCTTGTCGAACAGCACGTACCGGGGGATCACCAGCACGTGGCCGGGCAGCATCATGGTGCCGAGCATCAGTGCGAAGAACAGCTTGCGACCGGTAAACCGAAGACGGGCGAAGGCGTACGCCGCGAGCGAGCAGGACACCAGGTTGCCGAGGATGCTCAGCGTCACGATGATCGCCGAGTTCATCAGGTAGATCTCGAACGACTCGGGCAGCGCGACCCAGCCTCGGGCGTAGTTGTCCAGGGCCCAGGCGTGCGGCCACAGTCCCTCGTCGGTGAAGACCGTGTCGCTCGGCTTCAGCGAGCTGGAGACCAGCCAGAGCAGCGGGTACATCATCAGGGCGCCGATCGCGGTCAGCCCGATGTGCCGCAGGAAGCGGGGGCTAGTTCTCATAGAAGACCCAATAACGGGCGGCCAGGAAGTTGACCGCGGTGAATCCGCCGATGATCACCAGCAGCAGCCACGCCATCGACGACGCGTAGCCCATGTCCAGCTCTCCGAACCCCTTTTGATAGAGGTAGAGGTTGGAGAACAACGTCGATTCGGCCGGCCCGCCGGTGCCGCCACTCATCACGTAGCCCTGGGTGAACGTCTGGAACGACGCGATCATCGACTGCACCAGGTTGAAGAAGATGATCGGGCTGAGCAGCGGCAACGTGACCGAGCGGAACTGCCGCCAGGCCGAGGCGCCGTCCATCGCGGCGGCCTCGTAATACATCACCGGGATCTGCTTCAGCCCGGCCAGGAAGATCACCATCGGGGCGCCGAACGTCCACACGTGCAGCAGGATCAGGGTGCTCAGCGCGAAGTGCGGATCGGACGTCCAGCCCGGCCCCTGGATGCCGAACCAGCCGAGGAACCGGTTGACCACACCCTGATAGCCGAACAGGTAACGCCACAGCATGACGATCGCGACGCTGCTGCCCAGCAGCGACGGCAGGTAGTAGACGCTGCGGTAGATGGACAATCCCCGTACGCCCCGCTGCAGGACCATCGCGACCGCGAGGGCCGCAGCGAGCGACAGTGGCACCGAGACCAGCGTGTAGATCGCGGTGACCCGCAGCGACTGATGCAGCGTGGCGTCGCCGATCATCTCCCGGATGTTGTCCCAGCCGGACCAGCGCGGGGCGGTGAGCAGGTTGTAATCGGTGAAGGCGAGGTAGAGCGAGACCGCGAACGGCCCGACGGTGAAGACAATGCCGATCAGCCAGGGGAGCAGGAAAAGGTAGGCGGCCCGGTCCGGCCGCCTCTTCCGCTTTTTCGGTACGGCGGTGCGCAGCGCTGGTGGCTTGGTCAGGAGGACGGTCACGCCGTGAGCGCCTTCGTGGCCTCGCCGACGAACTGGGTGGCGGCGGCGGCCGGGGTCTTGCGGCCGAACTCCACCTCGGTGCTTATCGTCTTGAGAATGTTGGTGAGCTTGCTGGCCCCGATCGGATACGAGTACGACGCCGGCAGCTTCTCGTTCTGCAACTCGGTCAGGTAAGTGGTAGCTCGCTGGTCGTCGGGTTCTAGAACTGGCGCGATCGCGGCGGCCACCTTCTGGCTCGCCGGCACGCCCCGGGTGGTGCCCGCCGCCTTCGCCCCGGCCTCGTCGTTGACCAGGAAGTTCAGCAGGGTCAGCGCCTCCTGCGGGTGCTTCGACTTGGCCGCCACCGACCACAGCGCCGGGGTGTCGATCGACTGGCCGCGCCGAGTGCCCTGGGTCTCGCCGGGCATCCGCAGCAGCTGCAGCTGACCACCGCAGACCTTGTTGTAGTTGAGGAAGTTGTTGGTCGGGATGATCTGCGACGCGATCGACTTCTTGGCCAGGTAGGACTGGGCGGGGGAGGCGCCACCGTTCGGGTCGATGAACCCGGCCGGCGGGAAGCCCTTGTCGGCCCGCATCTTCTGCACCATCGCGAACCACTCGGTGACGGTGGCCGCGGTGACGCCCAGTTTGCCGTCGGCGGTGTAGAAGTCCTCGCCGTGCTGGCGGGTGAAGACGATCAGGTTGGCGATCGTCCACGTCTCGAAGTTCGTCCCGTACACCTTGCCGGCGCTGGCCGTGGTGACCTGGGTGGCGAACGCGGCCAGGTCGGGCCACGACCAGGTGTTACCGTCCGGGATCTTTACGCCGTACTTGTCGGTGAGGGCCTTGTCGACGACGTAGCCGACGGTGTTCAGCCCGGAGGGCACCCCGAAGTTCTGCTGCCCGACCACGCCGAGGGCTCGCGCCGCGTCGGTGAGGCCGGACAGGTCGAGCTTGCCGCCCTGCTGGGCGAGATCTAGAAGTGCGCCGCGGCCCGCGTACTCGCGGAGGCTGTCGACGCGCATCGCCATCAGGTCCGGCGGATCGCCGGCCGCGAAGCGGGTGACCAGCTTGTCCTTGTACGGCGCCGAGTCCTGGTACTCGGTGCGTACGTGGATCTCCGGGTGGGCGCTCTGGAACAGGTCGAGGGCCGCCTGGGTCTTCGCGGCCCGGGCCGAGTCGCCCCACCAGACCATGTTCAGCTCGACCGTGTCGCCTTTCTTGTCGCTGCCGCCGCCGAACCCGCGTCCGCAGGCGGGCAGGGTGGCGGCCAGCCCGGCCAGGCCCGCGATCTTCAGCGCCCCGCGCCGGTTCACAGTGTTCACGATGGATCCCTTCGTCAATTTGTTTCAGTGTTTTATCTATCGAGTACCGTCCATGTCAACAGGTCTCCCACCTCGATGTATTCAGGTAACGCTAATTTGTTACAGACATTGACGTAACTCTCTCGGCGCGGGTAGCTTGACCGACCATGTCGTCCGTGAACCTGACCTGCGCCGGGCGGGTGGTCGCCCGCTACGTGTGGGATCCGGACCTGCCGCCCGCCGTCTCGCCGCGGCCCTACCTGCACCCGGTGACGACCCTGGCCGGCACCACCGTCACCGGCTTCATGCCGGCCGACCACCAGCACCACCTCGGCGCGAGCGTGGCGATCCCGGTGCTCAACCAGGCCAACTTCTGGGGCGGGCGCACCTATGTGGCCGGTCAGGGGTCGATGCGCCTGGACAACCACGGCCGCCAGCAGCACGCGCAGTGGCTGCACCGCTCCGGGGACCGCCTGGTCCAGGAGATCTGCTGGGTCGGCCGCGACGGTGCGCCACTGGCCCGCGAGGTGCGATCACTGTCGGTGCGGGCGGTCGGCGACACGTCGTGGTTGCTGCGGGTGGGCTACGCACTCAGCGGGATCGACGGCCGGGCTCTGGTGATCGACAGCCCCGGTGCCCGGGGCCGGGCCGGCGCGGGGTACGGCGGGTTCTTCTGGCGCGCTCCGGCGGGCCTCACGCAGGTCCGGGCGTACGGTGCGGCCGGCGACCCGCACGGCAGCCGCGAACCGTGGGTGGTACTTACCGGCAGCGGCCCGGAATCCGAATCCGCCGCGTGGACCCTGGTCTTCCGGACCGGCGCGCACGCCGACCCGTGGTTCGTGCGGGCCTCCGACTACGCCGGGGTGTGCTCGGCGATCGCCTGGGACCGCCCGGTCACGGTCGCGGCAGGGGGTGTCCTCACCCGGCGACTGTCCGTCCTGGTCGCCGACGGCCCACCCACCGACCGCATCCTCACCGAGGCGGACGCCCAGTGACCAGCGTGTGGACCGCCGACACCGGGGACGGCGGCTATCGCAACCCGGTGTTGTTCGGGGACTGGTCGGACCCCGATGTGGTGCGGGTCGGGCGGGACTTCTACCTGATCGCGTCCAGCTTCAATCGGGTGCCGGGGCTGCCGGTTCTGCACTCCACCGACCTGGTGAACTGGCGGCTCGTCGGGCACGCGCTGCAACGGCTCGTGCCGGAGGCCGTTTATGCCACGCCCCGGCACGGGTGCGGGGTGTGGGCGCCGGCGCTGCGGCACCACGCCGGGCGGTTCTGGATCGTCTACCCCGACCCGGATCACGGCATCTACGTCACCACGGCGGTCGATCCGCGCGGGCCGTGGACGCCGCCGCGGCTGGTCCTGGCCGGGCGGGGACTGATCGACCCGTGCCCGCTGTGGGACGACGACGGGAACGCCTACCTTGTGCACGCGTGGGCGAAGAGCCGATGTGGTTTCAACAACCGGCTCACCGCGTACCGGATGACGCCGGACCTGACCCGCCCGCTGGACACCGGCATGGTCCTGGTGGATGGCGAAGCCATCCCCGGCTGCTACACCCTCGAAGGGCCGAAGTGGTACCGGCGCGACGGCTGGTACTGGATCTTCGCGCCGGCCGGCGGGGTCGCGAACGGCTGGCAGTACGCGATGCGCTCGCGCAGCGTCCTCGGCCGCTACGAGCCGCGGGTCGTGCTGGCCCAGGGCGCCACCGAGATCAACGGGCCGCACCAGGGCGCGTGGGTGGACGACTGGTTCGTGCACTTCCAGGACCGAGGCGCCTACGGCCGGGTGGTCCACCTGCAACCGGTGACCACGGACGACGACGGCTGGCCGGTGATCGGGGACCGGGGTGCCCCAGTTTTGCACCACCGCAAACCGCTGCAGGGCGGCCCGGTGTGCGCCCCACCGAGCGGCGACCGGTTTACCGGCGGGGTGCCCGGCCCGCAGTGGACCTGGCCGGCCAACCCCCAGCCGGGCTGGCTGCTGCCGCGGGGCGGCGGGCTTCGGATGGCTTGCGTGCCGTGGCCGTCGGGGGATCTGCGGGACGTGCCCAACGTGCTCGGGCAGCGGCTGCCGGGGCCGCGCTTCCGGGCCGAGACCACGCTGCGCCTGGACGCGCCGGCCGGCTCACGCGCCGGGGTGGTGGTGCGCGGCAAGGCCTACGCCTGGATCGGCCTCGACCACCAAACCGGCGGAACCTTCCTCGTCTGCCGGACTGCCGACGCCCCCGACGGGCCCGAACGCGACCTGGTGCCGCCGGTCGCCGTCTCCGGTGACGCCGAGGTCCGCCTCACCGTGACCGTCACCGACGACGCGGTCGCCCATTTCGCAGCTGAGCCTGCCGAGCCGGCTGATCGCGCCGGGCCGGCTGAACGTGTCGGGCGCGCTGGGCTGGGCGCGTCCGTTCAGGCGTCCTTCTCCGCCGTCGTGGGCGGATGGATCGGCGCCACCCTCGGCCTGTTCGCCACCGCCCGGCCCGGGGTCGGTGGCGGGCAGGCCGAGTTCTCACCGTTCTGCATCAGTGGGATCAGCGATGTAGAACTCCTGCCGCTGAGTTCCAGGGAGGGCTCATGAAACTTCTAGCCGTTCTCCTCGCCGTGTCCGGTCTTGTGGCGCCGGCCCACCATCCGGCGGCCGGCGTCCGGGCTTCTGACGTCCGGGCTTCTGACGTCTGGGCCGGCCAGCCCGTTGGCTTCGCCGCCGGAACCACCGGCGGGAGCGGGGGAGCGGTGGTGCGGGCGACCACTCTGGCCGAGCTGCGGAACTATGCGGCGGCCGCCGAACCGCTGACCATCCAGGTCGCCGGGAGCATCCGGGTGGACCCGTTCGGGGACATGATCCGGGTGGGGTCGGACAAGACCATCGCCGGGTACGGGACGGGCGCGGAACTCGTCGGCGGCGGGCTGTTCCTGCCCGGGTCGCATAACGTGATCATCCGGAACCTGACGATCCGGGACTCCTACATTCCTGGGGACTTCGACGGCAAGAACGCGGACAACGACAACGACGGCATTCGCCTCGACACCGCTGACCACGTCTGGATCGACCACAACCTGATCGAGCGGGTCGGCGACGGCGGCATCGACATCCGCAAGGACTCCGACCACATCACGCTGTCCTGGAACATCATCAGCGACATCAACAAGGCGCTCGGCGTCGGCTGGACCGCCAACGTGGTCACCCGGCTCACCGCGCACCACAACTGGATCCGCAACACCGTGCAGCGCAACTGGAGTCTCGACAACACCCTGGCCGCACACCTCTACAACAATTACCTGAGCGATGTAGCTCAGTACGGGACGATGGCCCGCAACTACGCCCGGGTGGTGGTGGAGGACAGCACGTTCGAGCACGTCAACGACCCGCTGGTGGTGCTGTCGCCGACGGCGGAACTGGTGGAGCGGCACAATCGCTTCAGCGCGACCTCCGGTCGCATCGACACTCGGGGAGCCGCGTTCGATCCGGCGAGCTTCTACCCGTACGCGTCGGAGCCGGCTGAGGTCGCGGCGCGGAACACGCGGCAGTTCGCCGGACCGCATCGGCGGGCCGCGGTCACTCCCCGGACGATCACCGTGGCCCTCGACGGGTCCGGTGACTACGGCAGCCTGCTCGCGGCCCTCGGCGCCGTGCGCGACGCCGACGGTCCGGTGACCATCGCGGTCGGGCCGGGCGTCTTCCGGGAGATCGTGCGAGCGTGGCCGACCCGAGTGCCGGTGACCGTGACCGGCACCGGGGAGACGGTGCTCACCTACGACCTCGCGCCGGACGGGGTGAAGTTCTACGGCGGCACCTGGGGAGTCGACGGCGCTGCGACACTCGGGTTGCTCGGCGGCTTCGTGAAGATCCGCGGCTTGACCGTCGCCGGCAGCGTGGCGGTGCGGGTCGCCGGGGACCGGGCCGTGCTCGACCGGGTTCGCGTCGACGGCGGCTTCCAAGCCGACGGCGGCCGCACCCACCTGCGCGAATGCACCCTCGCCGGGCGGGCCGCCGGTCCCGCCATAGCGGTCTTCGACCGGTGCACGGTGCTGACCGACTCGCCCGGCACGATCGCCTCGGCCGCCACCCCGGACCGGCAGAAGTACGGATTCCTGTTCACCCGGTGCGTCTTCGGCGGGGCCGCGCCGGCCGGAACCGTGCGCCTCGGCGAGTCCGGCCAGATCGTCGTGCGCGACTCGGTGCTCGGCGCGCAGATCGCCGCCGCGCCCTGGGCCGGCCCGGGGCGGTTCGCCGAGTACCGCAATCGCGGGCCCGGCGCCGGAACCGGCCCCGACCGGCCGCAACTGACCGCCGCGCAGGCAAGTTCGTTCACCGCCGCGGCCTACCTGCGGTAGGTGGCTATCCTGCTGGCGTACGGATTCCCTGGCCCGGAGGCACGCGTGACCGGTGACGCCCCAGCAGTCCTGCGTGTCGCCGACCGGACCGTCGCCGAATACGCCTGGCAGCCCGACCTGCCCGTCGGGCTCTCGCCGCGGCCCTACCTGCATCCCGTGCGCACGCTCGGCGGGCAGGTCGTCACCGAGCTGATGCCGCCGTCGCACCGCCACCACCTCGGCGTCAGCGTGGCGATCGCCGAGGTCGACGGCGGGAACTTCTGGGGCGGCCGCACCTTCACCCCCGAACACGGACCGGCCTGGCTCGACAACCAGGGGACCCAGCGGCACGTGCGCTGGCTGCGGCGCGACGACGCCGATCTGCGCGAGGCGCTGCGCTGGGACACCTTCGACGGGGCGTCGCTGCTGGCCGAGCGGCGCACCATCGCGGCCCGGCCGCTCGACGACACCGCCTGGGCCCTCGACTTCACCTTCACCCTGGCCAACGTCGCCGAACGGGACCTGCCGATCCGCAGCCCGGCCACCCACGGGAGGGCCGGCGCCGGCTACGGCGGGTTCTTCTGGCGGGCCCCCTCGGCCGGGCCGTCCCGGGTCTCCGGCGACGTGCACGGCCGCTCCGCGCCTTGGATGTCGGTCGAGTCGGCCGGGTGGACGCTGGTCTTCGTGGCCGGGGACGCCGCCACCCGGAACGACCGCTGGTTCGTGCGCACCCGCGACTACCTGGGCGTCGGCTCGGCGCTGGCCTGGGACGCGCCGCTGGTGCTGAGCGCCGGCGCGTCGCTGACCCGGCGGGTGGTCACCGTGGTCGCGGACGGTTCGCTGTCCGAGGCGCGCGCCGCCGCGTACGCCGGGCAGTTGGTTTCATGACGAGGCCGGTGCATCGGGTGGCGCCGGCCACCGACACCCCCGTACGGCAGGAAAGCCTGCGCGCCCACAACCTCTCCCTGACCTTCCGGCAGATCGTCGGCGCCCCGGCGCCGATCTCCCGGATCGAGCTGGCCGTCGCGACCGGCCTGACCCGGCCGACCATCACCCGGATCGTCGACGAGTTGCTGGCCGGCGGCCTGATCGTCGAGGCCGCGCCGTCCCGCTCCGGCAACAGCGGCCGCCCCCGGGTCGGCCTCAGCCTCGCCCCGACCGGCCCGGCCGGGCTCGGCCTGGACATTCGGGTCGACGCCCTGTCGGCCTGCGTGGTCGACCTGACCGGAACCGTGCGGCACCTGGCCTTCGCCGCACGCCCGCCGGCCGCGGCCGACGCGCTGGCCCGGCTGGCCGAGATGGGCCGGGCCGCGATGGCGGCGGCCGCCGCCGAAGATCTGACCGTCGTGGGTACGACGTTAGCCGCCCCCGGCCCGGTCGAGAACGCCAGCGTCGTGCGCTTCGCACCGGTGCTGGGCTGGCGGGATGTCGACGCCGGCGCGGCGCTGCGGCCGGCGCTGGGCGAGGTAACGGTGGACCACGACGCCGGCCTGGCCGCGCTCGGCGAGCTGTATGCGAGTGCTCCCGCGCTGCGCAATTTTGTATGTGTCAGCGGAGAGTTCGACATCGGCGCCGGGATAGTTCTAGAAGGCTCACTGCTGCGGGGCGCTCGCGGCTGGAGCGGTTCACTCGGGCACGTGGCGGTGACCGCCGACGGCCCGGAGTGCGCCTGCGGCGCCACCGGCTGCCTGCAGCACTACGCCGGCCTACAGCAGATCCTCGGCGCGTCCCCCGCCTCTGCGGCGCCTGCGGGCGGCCCGGCAACCGCCTCGGTTCCGGTGCTGGCACCGGCCGTGGCCATCGACACCCTGGTCTCCTCGGGCGACACCGCGACCCTCGCCGCCCTGGAGCGAGCCGGCACGGCGCTGGGCGTGGCCCTCTCGGCCCTGGTCAACATCATCGACGTGGACACCGTCCTGCTGGGCGGCAGCTATTCGCTGCTGGCCTCCTGGCTGATCGAGGGCGTCGAACGCGAGCTGAACCGGCGCGTTCTGACCGCGAGCTGGGCCCCGGTGTCGGTCCGCCCGGCCCCGCTGGGCCCGGACGCGGCGGTGATCGGCGCCGCCCTGAGCGCGATAGACCGGGTCCGCCAGGACCCAAACTCCTGGCTCGCTCGCGCCTGATCCCGGCCGCGGCGTATCAGGGCTCGGCCGGCTCCCAGAGCAGGAGCTGGCGGTGGTGGCTGAAGCCGTTGCGCAGGTAGAAGTCGATCGCCCGGCGGCCGGAGTGGACGGTTACGTGCAGCAGACCCCGGGCGCGGGCCTCGGCCAGGATCGCGGCCATCAGGGCAGCACCGATGCCCTGGTTGCGCCACTCCTCGCGGACCATGACCGACTGGACGTCGCCGTATCGCCGGTCCAGCGACCCGTTGCCGGGCACGCGTTCGGCAACGAGCAGCCAGGCCGACCCGACGACGTACCCGTCGGCCTCCGCGACGAACGGCAGGTGCGTCTCGGCATGGCCGGCCACCCAGCCGGCATACGCCGCGAGTTGTTCCGGCCCGATGCCCCGCAGCTCCGCGAGCGCCGCCGCATCCGCGACGCCGGCCCTCCGCACGATCACCAGGCGGAGTCTAGGCACCTTTCGCGCTCGAGGCCCGACGCCCCGCAGCACCGATCGGCGCGCCTGTTTCCCCGGAGCTGCCTTCCCCCGCGAGGGCCGGCTTCGGAAACTGGCAGCTTTGCCCGGAAAGAACAGATCCTCTTCCGTACGCCGCCGGTCCGCTCCCGTGGCACT